>NZ_CP096258.1:1284073-1926110 GCF_023205015.1 Providencia rettgeri
AGTTACGTGAAGCTTTAGAAGAAAGGAAAAAAGGTAAAGATAAATTTAGTGCGGGTATTAATATTGATATTACTTTCTCTTTTGCTGTTCACTGTTTTGTGGGGATGGCGCAAACTCCTGACAAGCAACAAGAGTTTGCATTTGATGGCAATAATAAGTTTGAGGTAGGCTTTAAAGCCGATGCGGGGGCTTATATCAAAGCTAATGTCCTTTTTTTAGAGGCGTGTTTTGAATTTCATCTACGATTCGAAACAAAAGGTGCGCTTGCTTTAGATGCCCATGACGATGGAATAGACTTAGTGCTTTGCCATGATGGTATTGTGCTGAAATTTCAATTTACGGCGGATGTTTCTCTTCGAACCAAAAAAGATGATAGTGCTTTTTATGAGGGTGCTCCACTCGACGCAGATTGGACTATCTACCAATTTGCAGACCCTTTAGCACTTACCGAGTCAGATATTCGTTTTAATTTAGCGGGGCAAGTTAGAAAAGTGCCTGAAAGACAACGACCGGAATTAGCCACACTTACTTCAGCAGTCAATGCCGTACCGACATCTATAGCAGGCGCGGCTATAAAAAATACTTTTGAAAAAGGTTAATGATGAAACTAAGCAACTTACTGTGTATGACGACAATCTTAATATTAGGAAATATGTCTATGAGTTATGCCGATGATAATGACTTTCTTATTCGTACTTCTGTCGATATGAAATACGCATTTTGTGATGTTAAAACCAATGGGGTAAGTGGAACTAATAACCGCTCAGGTCTTGTAAGTGGCGGATTAGGTTTTGGTACGACAAGCACAAACTCGATGATAATGATGCGTAATGGTGAGAATACTATTACCATTGAGATGGCTTCGCCAAATTGGTTTTCAACTAAAGGTATATCCGCAGACAAACTCAATCAATTTAATCCAAATGCAAAATGTGAGATTACGGTTAATAAAATAACAGATAATGGCGATATTATCCCATTAACAACTCTACTGGTTAAAATTAATGAAAAAGGTGAGCCAGAAGCGTATCAAGGTGATGCTCTGGACAGACAAGTAGAGAAAAAATTGATTAAAGCTCCCAATATAGAAAAAGTGCATCAGAATAGAATACGCCAGAATATTCGACCGAATAAATACCCACGCGATATGACTGTATTCCAATTTGATAAAAAGATAAGTATGGCGGGGTTACCTGAATGGGAATGGGTGAACTCTGACAGGTATCAAGATACCGTGGAGCAACGGAAACTATTACAAATAGCGTATTCAGAATTATGGGCGGCTTTTAATCAAAAAAACTTATCAAAAATAGAACAAATATTGACTCCCTCACTTAAAGTTTGGGCGGAAACAACTGGAGGTACAATCCATGAACAATTTGAATCGCATGAATTAGCAGAAGCATTTAATCAAAAGGATTTCGCAATGATCCCGCTTAATTGGGATAATTTTGAACCTTTAATTATGAATAATGGAAAAATGGTGAGGTTAGTTTATAAAGAAGATTTTGATTATTCCCCGTTATCATACAGTTATATCGATAATGAAAATGATAAGGTAACTGGATTCTACGCACCTATATTTTCCTTAGTAAATGGAAAATTCATTCCAGTCATATAGTCGGGTACTATTATATGCCAAACATTATTCTTATTGGTGATTCTGATACAGGCCATGGAAAACATGGCCCTACTCAAGTAATTACAGGTTCATCAACAGTAAAAGTCGATGGTAAAGCGGTTGCTCGGCAAGGAGATGCGTTAGCGCCTCACGGTGGGCATTCAAGAACTATCGTTGGTGGTTCAAGTCGTGTATTTATTGATGGTAAACCTGCGGCCAGAACAGGTGATACAGTAAGTTGCGGTGGCGTATTAATGGGTAATTCAACGGTAAAAATTGGTTAGAAAATACGATGTTATGACGGATAATGATTGAGTTCGCTAGGATTGATGATAGTAAAGAAATTAGTGCTACACCAGATAGTCAATATTAACATTAAGTGGTTAATATAAGGATATTTAATGCGCAAGTTAGCGATCGGTTTGGTATTAGTGATAGTTGTAATTTTTACTCTGTTAGTTAATTCCTACAATACAATCCAAAAAAATGATGAGTTAGTCTCTGCGGCAGCGTCAGAATTATTAAACCAATATCAGCGTCGATTTGATTTGATCCCTAATCTGGTCAATACAGTTAAGGGATATTCAAGTCATGAAAGCAATGTGTTACAAGAAATTGTAAAGGCGAGAGCGTCTGTCGGAAAAATTAATGCGGATAGTCGCGTGTTTGATGATCCTGAAATTTCTGCGAGCTATCAAAAAGCTCAAGATAATTTAGGGCAATCTCTATCACGTCTGTTAGTCATTTCAGAAAATTACCCTGAATTGAAAGCAAACTCACTCTATCAAGACCTGATGGTACAGTTGGAGGGGGCTGAAAATCGTATTTCAGTTGCAAGAGGGCGATATATCGAAGCAGTACGAAATTATAATACTCAAATCAGGCTGTTCCCTTATAACTTCATTGCGAAATTTATGGGGTACGATAAAAAAATTAATTTTAACGTTGAGAATGTGCATGAAATCAAAAAAACACCAATGGTGGATTTTAGCTCATGATACGCAATATTTTATTTTTATTCTCTTTACTATTATTGAGTGTCATTGCGAGCGCATCAGTGAATAATATACCTCCATTGAAAATGGATCGGGTCATTGATCGTGCAAATTTATTGACGGCGCAGCAATTTAAAACGCTAAACAATTTATTGATTAATTTTGAAAATAATCGAAATGATGGTTCACAATTTGTTGTTTATATCGTTCCGACTACTGGGAGTGAAAATATCGAAATTTTCGCAAATCGTGTTTTTAATCAATGGGGGATAGGTAAAAAGGGGCTTGATAATGGATTATTGCTTGTTGTGGCAATAAGTGACCGCAGTGTTCGCTTTGAAGTCGGGTACGGCTATGAGGAGACATTTACCGATGTTCTTGCTGGGCGAATTATTCGAAAAAATATGTTGCCGTATTTTAGAGCAGAAAACTATTATAAGGGTATTGAGCAAGGGATTATAAATGCCATTCATGTAGCTAATGATAGACCAATAAGCTCAACGAATTCTCTGATAGATCTTATTCCCCTTAAAATATTACAAACACATTTTATTTTAATTTATATGGTAATATTAGGGCTAATTTATTGTTTTCAGCTTGTATTTTCAACGAAAAAACTGAAAAGAAAAATTAATCACGTGATAGCACAGTCAGGTAAAAAAAAGAAAGATTCAGAAAAGCGGGGATATAAGTTAGGTGCAAATCAGCTAAAACGGTTAAAAAATTATCTGAATTACTCATTCTATTTTCCAACATCATTTTCGCTGTATTTCCCTGTAGTGTTTTGTTCAGTCGTTGTCATTTTTTATACACAAATAATTTTTAATGGTATTGTTAACCCTTTTATCTTGTTACTGATGGTGGTGTTATCATTATTCTTTAACCTTATTTCATTAACCGTGCTGTTTATTGGCATTAATATCTTATTTCCGATTTATCGACAGCAGAGAAAAGAATGGAAAGCGATTTGTGAGTTCAGTCGATTGGGTTCGCCTTTTTATCAACCTTCATATTCAGTAAACACATCCCATAAACACGCTTCTAATTTTACTTCCAGTCACGATTTCAGTTCATCGAGTACATCGAGCTCATCAAGTTCATCAAGCTCATCAAGTTCATCAAGTTCATCAAGTTCATCAAGCGGTGGGGGAGGCGGCTCTAGCGGGGGTGGCGGTGCTTCTGGCCATTGGTAAAGTATCTGGACTTGGCTTTTTAATAAGTTTTATATTGCTGTTAAGGAGGGGGAACTCATATTAAAACTAAATAAAGGATATGAACCTGCTGGAATCGATTGGAGTAGATACACATTTAGTTCATATGAAGATAATCGTACTTTCCGTTATGAAATTAATTTTAGTCGGCTATCACCAATAAAATTAGTTATTCCTGAAAGTCGAGCATTTCACTATAATTTCTACCTGTCGATTATCGATGGAAAAGTCATCATAGTTCGATAATAAAGGGGGGATTAACGATTAGTTCCCAAACAAAGTTTATTTTGTTAAAAAACTAATAATAGGACAGAATTGACCTACTGTTATGTTTTTATTGGGATGGCTTATCCTCATAATCGTTCTCGCTGTCAAGTTAGCGATAAATTTTGGGCGAATTGTCTAAATGGATTATTCAGACTTGTTTTAAATGTGGTATTTAAGATAGTAAAGTCAGTCTGGAGATATTATTTTTCACTCTGCTATCATTGGCAGCTAATTTAATAAGGAACATTAATTACTATGTCTATGGTTCATAACCGATTCAGCTTGATTGCTACCATCATTGGCGCGTTTAGCATTCTTGTCATACTTGCTAGTCAAAGCTTTGAACGCGAATACGCTCAATCTAAACCTAAGATAGAGCAAATAGTTCATGAAAAGGTAAGCAGCATTAAAAAAGCAACAATTGATGCCATTAAAGGAAAAAAATATCAGGAGCCACCTGTAGACGAAGCCAAAGAACAGCGACAGATTTTGCTCGATAAAATTGAATTAGCAAAACAGCTCAGTATCACTCTTGGCGTATTTGGGATTATTTTTGCAGCCATTTCATTTATCCGTGGTGAGAATAAAAATTCAGGTCGGATAGCTTTGGCGCTCAATGGCAGTGTACTGGCTATCTCACTTTTATTATACGCAGCGACAGGCTTAGCCGGTATTGTTGCGGTTTTACTTGTTATTTGGTTAATTGGTAACTTTTTTGATATTTTTAGCATTTGTTAACTAGGTTTTGAATGCTTGTTTATCCTGAGGCTACGGTTAATTTATATTCTATAAAAAGCACTTTTAAGGTTATTGTGGGGACACGGTAACGTTACTCCTCTAAAAACTGAAGAAAAGTTATCCGTGTCTCTGAATTATGGGCCGACCATAGGCTCAAACAGGCATTTTTGAACTGATAGCGACATAAAAGGGGTTCTCTAAATCTATTTAGTGTACTTGGCTACTCCATCTTAGTGATGCAAAAACCAATACCAAACCCGAAACAGTGAGTACTAAGCCTAAGTGTTGGCTCCAGCCAGCGACCATTAGACCGATGGCGAGTCCGATGTAGTAAAATAAACCTAAAATTGCGCCAGCGGTGCCTTTTCTGTCACCATAACGGTTTAATGCATGGGCAAGTATGTTCGGGATCGCAATTCCGTAACCAATAACGACTCCGATAACGGGTAAAACGAACCAAATTGAATCCATTAGCACAAAAACCAAACAGCCACTCACTAAGGAAATCGCGCTAGACAGTTTTACAAGCTGCTCAGATGTGTGTTTTTTAGCCAATAAATAGCGATTTGCTATCGAACCTAAACCAACCCCAAGCGCTAATAATATCCCGGTTAATCCAAACTGTTGTTGAGTGAGCATTAATTGTTCAAAACTGAATGGAGCCAGCTGATAATAGCTAAATAAATTAATGTTGAAAAATGCAATCAAGATCACATTTCTAGCAATTTCTTTATCAGCGATCATGCGTAAAAATGTCTCAGTAAATGAGACTTGGGTCACGTTTTCAGGCTTAGTCTCAGGTAAACGACAGGCTGACCAGAGAAAAAGCACCACAGCTAAAATAGCTAAGCCGATAAAAACAGTTCGATAACTGCCAAAGCTGACGAGTCCAGCACCCGATAACATTCCCAAGGCGGGACTGATTGCCAAAGCAACACCCATGATAGAAAAAACTTTCGCTAATTCATGGCCTTGGTAGCTATCACGCATAGCGGTTTGTGTTCCGATTGAACCGACGGCAGCGCCAAATGCTGACAACATTCTCATTAATAATAATAAATAAAAATGTGTGACAAATAACGCACCAATAGACGCAATGCCGTAAATCAATAAACCCGCCAAAATAGTCGGGCGACGCCCTAAGGTGTCACACATACGTCCCCAAAACACCACGCCCAATGCAAAAGCAAAGAAATAAAGCGACAGTGTTTGTGAAGCTTGTTCCGCATTTACTGAGAAAGCGCTGGCAATATCAGTGAGAGCGGGGCTGTATATGGTTTCCACAATTTGAGGAAACATCATTAAGGCAACAGCAAGCCATAATGAAAGAGGATGTTTCATACTTTTTCCTACCAATCTACTAAAAAGAAAGGGTCTAATCAGACACAACGATTCAATGGCAGGCAGTTTAGTGTTATTTTTATTGTCTTATTACAATAATAAAGACTATAAATATCAAAAAAGAGACATTATGGCTTGGTTAAATCAAACAGATGAGTTTCAAACGCATTGGTACAGCGCCCCAGTATTGGGCATTGCAGCAAAAATGGGGCAGCATGACTCTGGTTTTCATAAACATGAAATGGGACAACTTTTGTTTACACAACAAGGGTGTATACGAATTTCACTGGAAAATCGCCTCTCTTTGCTTCCTCCTGGTCGGGTGGCTTGGATCCCACCATTTGTCCTTCATCGGGCACAAATGCAGGCATCCGTGGGGTATCGTTCGGTTTATTTATCAGAAGAATATGCCAAAGAAATTGGAAACGATGTGGTTATTTTGAATATTTCCCCATTGCTAAGGGAAGTGTTAGAACGTATTGCGATTGCGCCGTTTGAGAGTGATTGGCTGCGGGGGCGTTTGGCCAACTTATTACCGGTATTTATCGATGAATTACAAAGTGCAGCTTTAGAGCCAACACTGTTGCCATTACCGCAAGATAGACGCTTTAAAGGGATTGATATCGAGCAATTACCACCGAATTTAAATCAGTTAGCGCAGACTATCGGTGCGAGTGAGAAAACAATCACGCGTATTTTCTTGAAAGAAACAGGCATGACATTTCAAACATGGCGACAACAATGGCGGTTTATTAAAGCGATTGAATTACTCGCACAAGAAAAACCTTATCACTATATTACTCAAGAACTTGGTCTGACAAGTGATAGCGCGTTTATTAGTTTTTTCCGAAAAATGAGCGGGATGACACCAAGGGAATATCAACAGCAGTAAGCTGAATGATCCTCGTAAAAAAGAAAAAGCCCCGAAAATTCGAGGCTTTAGCATATGTAGGGGTTCAGATTTAATTAAATATTATTTTTTTGCTAATTCAGAGTTGAATTCACGTTTGTCATAGCCGGTATATAGCTGGCGAGGGCGGGCAATTTTCAGGCCGTCATCGTGCATTTCATTCCAATGTGCAATCCAGCCAATGGTACGTGCGATGGCGAAGATAACTGTGAACATTGAAGATGGAATACCCATTGCTTTCAAGATGATACCTGAGTAGAAGTCAACGTTCGGGTACAGTTTTTTCTCAATGAAATACGGGTCGTTCAATGCGATGCGTTCTAGCTCCATTGCAACTTCCAGCAGGCTGTCATTCAAGCCCAGTTCGTTCAGAACTTCATGGCAAGTTTCACGCATTACGGTTGCACGTGGGTCGTGGTTCTTATAAACACGGTGACCGAAGCCCATTAAGCGGAAAGAGTCATTTTTGTCTTTAGCGCGCTCGATAAATGCTGGGATGTGCTCAACGGTTTGGATCTCTTCCAACATACGTAAGCAAGCTTCGTTAGCCCCACCGTGAGCAGGCCCCCACAGTGAAGCAATACCTGCCGCGATACAAGCAAATGGGTTTGCACCGGATGAACCTGCAGTACGAACTGTCGATGTTGAGGCGTTTTGCTCGTGGTCAGCGTGCAGAATCAAAATACGATCCATTGCGCGCTCTAAAACAGGATTAACTGTGTATTCTTCACATGGTGTCGAGAACATCATATGCAAGAAATTACCCGCGTATGACAGGTCATTACGTGGATAAACAAAAGGTTGGCCAATTGAATATTTGTAACACATCGCTGCGACTGTTGGCATTTTCGACAGCAGACGATAAGCCGTAATTTCACGATGGCGAGGGTTATTAACATCCAATGCATCGTGATAGAAGGCTGCTAGTGCGCCAGTAACACCACATAATACAGCCATTGGGTGTGAGTCACGGCGGAAACCATTAAGCATGCGAGTAATTTGCTCATGGATCATGGTATGGCGAGTCACCGTATTTTTAAATACGTCATATTGTTCTTGAGTTGGTGCTTCACCGTATAGCAGGATATAACAAACTTCGAGATAAGAGGCTTCAGTGGCGAGTTGATCGATAGGGAAACCACGGTGCAACAGGATGCCTTGATCACCATCGATATAGGTGATTTTTGATTCACAGGATGCAGTAGAAGTAAAACCAGGGTCGTAGGTAAAAAACCCTTTAGAACCTAAAGTTCGGACATCGATAACGTCTTGACCAATCGTTGGGCTTAAAATATCTAGGTCAATATCACCCTTACTACCAGTCGTTAGCTTAGCTTTGTTATCAGCCATTACGGTCTCCTTAGCGCTTGATAATCGACACCCAACAACCCAGAAGCCCAGCGTTATACTGTGTCTTCGTGCATTGTTCTACCGGTATGCTTTGGAAATCAGCTCGCTATCACATAAAACCTGAAATCTGAGACCGACGACAATGTAGTTAGGTTGTTTATGAGTGTGTAGATGTTATGTTCTTTTTGTTGTTTTCCCTACAATATCATTATTTGTGGTAAGAGGAACAACTTTCATAACTTTTGTTATTAATACCCATCATAGTTCAAATTGAAGAGTATTTAACATTGCAACATTCACGTTTTTTTCTTTTACGATGAAGTGTCAACAGCACCGTTAAGATAATTCTGCCAGACCTATATGTAAGATAAATGTTGAATCATTGTCAAATAAGATAAGCACATTTATACAAAATGTTTAAATCGTGATCCCTCTCACTGTTCGGGCTAAATGTCTCCAAACATTTTGTGTGGGAATTGTAATGGCATTGTGAAGACTTTATACTAGCGGCAGGTCTCCGGATTACCCTGTAGTAGGAGCTCCCAGCGTGATCAGTATGCAACTTTATTTAAACATGATGGATTAGAGTTTGTGTTAAGTTGCATTTTGTACCCCTGTCGCTGTCTGATTTCCACCCCAGGTCCGGAGGATGGAAAATAATAAAGAGCTGTGTGGGCAAAATTGTGAAAAAACAAAGACCTGTCAACCTTGATTTGCAGACGATTCATTTCCCGATCACTGCAATATCTTCGATCTTGCACCGTGTCTCTGGCGTCATTACTCTCATCGCAGTTGGTATTCTGCTTTGGTTGTTAGGGACATCTCTCTCCTCTCCAGAAGGTTTTCAATACGCGTCTGAAATAATGACTGGCTTTTTTGCTAAGTTCATTCTTTGGGGCATCTTGACAGCTTTGGCTTACCACATCTGTGGTGGTATTCGTCATATGCTAATGGATTTCGGTTGTGTTGATGAAACGCTTGCTGCTGGTAACTCATCTGCAAAAATTACATTTGTCATTACCGTGATTTTAGCAATTCTGGCGGGGATTTTAGTATGGTAAGTAATGCTTCTGCTTTAGGCCGTACTGGTATCCAGGACTGGCTATTAATCCGTGGTTCTGCGATTGTTATCGCGCTCTACGTACTCTACATTGTTGGTTTTGTTGCTATTAACGACATTACCTATGACGTCTGGCGTGGCTTTTTTGCTTCTTCTGTGACGAAAGTATTCACTATCCTCACGTTGTTCTCGATTCTTGTTCATGCGTGGATTGGCATGTGGCAAGTGCTGACTGACTACGTTAAACCTTTAGCAATTCGTTTAGTATTGCAACTGGCTATCGTTGTAGGTCTGTTGGCTTATTTAATTTACGGAACAATTGTTGTGTGGGGTGCATAAATGAATCTGCCAATCAGAGAGTTTGACGCTATTGTTATCGGTGCGGGTGGCGCAGGTATGCGCGCAGCACTTCAAATTTCACAGATGGGCCTATCTTGTGCGCTTCTGTCAAAAGTTTTTCCAACCCGTTCTCATACTGTATCAGCGCAAGGTGGTATCACGGTTGCTTTAGGTAACACGCATCCTGATAACTGGGAATGGCACATGTATGACACTGTTAAAGGTTCCGACTACATCGGTGACCAAGACGCTATCGAATATATGTGTCAAACAGGGCCAGAGGCTATCCTCGAATTAGAACACATGGGGTTGCCATTCTCTCGCCTTGATGATGGAAGTATTTATCAACGTCCATTTGGTGGTCAGTCTAAAAACTTCGGTGGTGAGCAAGCTGCGCGTACTGCAGCCGCAGCTGACCGTACTGGCCATGCACTGTTACATACCTTGTATCAGCAGAACTTAAAAAACCACACAACCATTTTTTCTGAATGGTATGCCCTTGATTTAGTTAAAAACCAAGACGCCGATATTGTAGGTTGTACAGCAATTTGTATGGAAACCGGCGAACTGGTTTATTTCAAAGCGAAAGCAACTATTTTAGCAACGGGTGGTGCGGGTCGTATTTACCAATCAACCACTAACGCGCACATCAATACGGGTGATGGCGTGGGAATGGCTGCTCGTGCAGGAGTACCACTGCAAGATATGGAAATGTGGCAATTCCACCCTACGGGGATCGCTGGCGCGGGTGTTCTCGTGACAGAAGGTTGCCGTGGTGAAGGTGGTTACCTGTTGAATAAAGACGGCGAGCGTTTCATGGAGCGTTATGCGCCGAACGCGAAAGACCTTGCGGGTCGTGACGTTGTTGCGCGTTCAATCATGATTGAAATTCGTGAAGGTCGTGGTTGTGATGGCCCATGGGGTCCACATGCTAAACTGAAATTGGACCACTTAGGAAAAGAAGTTCTGGAATCTCGTTTACCGGGTATCCTTGAGTTATCTCGTACCTTTGCTCACGTTGACCCAATCAAAGAGCCAATCCCTGTTATCCCGACTTGCCACTACATGATGGGCGGTATTCCGACTAAAGTTACAGGCCAAGCCATTCGTTATAACGAAAAAGGTGAAGATGAAGTCATTCCTGGCTTGTTTGCAGTCGGCGAAATTGCCTGTGTATCAGTACACGGCGCTAACCGATTAGGCGGTAATTCACTGCTCGACTTAGTGGTATTTGGTCGCTCAGCGGGTCTGCATCTGAAAGAATCCATCATGGAGCAAGGTTCAATGCGTGATGCATCTGAATCTGATATTGATGCAGCAATGACACGTTTTAACCGTTGGGAAGGTGCTCGCACGGGTGAAGATCCAACTGAAATCCGTAAAGCACTGCAAACCTGCATGCAGCATAACTTCTCGGTATTCCGTGAAGGTGATGCAATGGCGAAAGGTTTAGAAGAGCTGAAAGTGATCCGTGAGCGTTTGCAAAATGCACGCCTTGATGATACTTCGACTGAGTTTAATACGCAGCGTATCGAATGTTTAGAACTGGATAACCTGATGGAAACGGCTTATGCAACGGCACAAGCTGCAAACTTCCGTACAGAAAGTCGTGGTGCGCATAGCCGCTTTGACTACCCTGAGCGAGATGATGCGAATTGGTTATGTCACTCATTATATTTACCGCAATCTGAAACGATGACGCGTCGTGAAGTCAACATGCAGCCAAAATTGCGTGAAGCCTTCCCACCGAAAATTCGTACCTACTAATGCGTGGTGTTAATCCAGTTGCGGAGAAATAAACTATGAAATTACAATTTTCGATTTATCGCTACAATCCTGATGTGGACAACGCACCACGTATGCAAGATTACACGCTAGAAGTTCCTGAAGGGCGTGACATGATGTTACTGGATGCGTTAATCCAAATCAAAGAGCAAGACCCAACACTCTCTTTCCGTCGTTCTTGTCGTGAAGGGGTATGTGGTTCCGATGGCCTGAATATGAACGGTAAAAACGGGTTGGCGTGTATTACGCCATTATCCGCGTTAATCCGTGGTGGGAAGAAAATTGTCATTCGCCCATTACCGGGTCTGCCTGTTGTGCGTGACCTGATTATCGATATGACTCAGTTCTATACCCAATACGAAAAAATTCGTCCATATTTGATTAATGATAACAAAAATCCACCAGCGCGTGAGAATTTACAAACTCCTGCACAACGTGAAAAACTCGATGGTTTATATGAGTGTATTTTGTGTGCTTGTTGTTCGACTTCTTGCCCATCGTTCTGGTGGAATCCAGACAAGTTTATCGGGCCTGCAGGCTTGTTGGCAGCGTATCGCTTCTTAATTGATAGCCGCGATACTGAAACTGATTCACGATTAGATGATCTGAACGACGCTTTTAGTGTCTTCCGCTGTCATAGCATCATGAATTGTGTCAATGTATGCCCTAAAGGGCTAAATCCAACGAAAGCTATCGGTCATATTAAATCTATGTTGCTAAAACATAGCGCTTAATTATGAATATTTAACCCACAGTGCTTAGGTGCTGTGGGTTAAAATAGGAATAGCACAAAATAAAAACATAAGTTAAAAGAATCGCGTAAAGTAAAAACAATATTAGGAGTTTAATGCGCGGAAGCTCACAAAAGCGCGAAAACGAAATACCAACAAAGAGCATCAGAAAGTAACATTGTCACCCATAAAAAGTAGTACTTATTAAAACGTTGTCATTACAAAAGCGTAAAAAAGTGAAAGCAAAGAAAGTAACAGTAACAAGTAGAAAAAATAGCCAACTGCAAAAGATGAAGACGACAGCCCACGCATAGGGGCCTTTAAAAACCGCAGCCAGTTTTTAAAGGTTCCTTAAAAGGGAAACCCTTACTGATAAAGGGCCTCCCAAAGAGAGAACATGCATAAAGCACGTCCAAGAGAACCTTTATCGAGGTCGCTTAAATGCGGCAATTAGTTAACCACGGCGAAAACTAAAGCTTTAAAAGCTTAAGGGATCACAATGCAGAACGGCGTAATGAAGGACTGGCTGGATTCAAGCTTTCTGGCAGGCGCGAACCAGACTTATATAGAACAGCTCTATGAAGATTATCTGACTGACCCTAACTCTGTCGATGCCGAGTGGAAAGCAATTTTTGAGCAACTTCCTGGTGCAGCACTCGGCACTAGCGGTGAGCAATTCCACTCCCAAGCGCGCGATTACTTCCGCCGCTTAGCAAAAGACTCTACACGTTATCACACTTCTGTTAGCGATCCAGCTATCGACGCAAAACAAGTTAAAGTTTTGCAATTAATCAATGCGTTCCGCTTCCGCGGGCACCAAAATGCGAATCTTGATCCGTTAGGTCTTTGGAAACGTGAATCTGTTCCAGATTTAGACCCAGCATTCCATAACCTGACGAAAGAAGACTTCAACGAAACCTTCAACGTGGGTTCATTTGCGATTGGCAAAGAAACCATGAAGCTGAGTGAGCTATATGACCACCTGAAACGTATTTATTGCGGTTCTATCGGTGCAGAATATATGCATATCACTAATACAGAAGAAAAACGTTGGATCCAACAGCGCCTTGAGTCTGTTGACGTTTCTAAAATCTTCTCAGTAGAAGAGAAGAAACGCTTCTTAGCAGAATTAACAGCAGCTGAGGGGCTTGAGCGTTACATCGGGGCTAAATTCCCAGGTGCAAAACGTTTCTCATTGGAAGGTGGTGATTCACTGATCCCAATGTTGAAAGATTTAATCCACCACGCAGGCAAACAAGATACCCGTGAAGTTGTTTTGGGAATGGCTCACCGTGGTCGTTTAAACGTTCTTGTTAATATCTTAGGTAAAAAACCGGGCGAATTATTTGATGAGTTCGCGGGCAAACATAAAGACCACTCTAGTGCGGGTGACGTTAAATATCACCAAGGTTTCTCCTCTGACTTTGAAACCGCAGGCTCTCGTGTTCACTTAGCATTAGCATTTAACCCGTCTCACCTTGAAATTGTTAGCCCAGTGGTTATTGGTTCCGTACGTGCACGCCGTGACCGCCTGGACGAAGGCCGCAGTAACATGGTTCTGCCAATTACCATTCATGGTGACTCAGCAGTCACTGGCCAAGGCGTTGTGCAAGAAACATTGAACATGTCTCAAGCTCGTGGTTATGAAGTTGGTGGTACTGTACGTATCGTGATTAACAACCAAATTGGTTTCACAACTTCAAATCCGAAAGACACCCGTTCTACAGAGTACTGTACAGACGTTGTGAAGATGGTACAGGCACCAATTTTCCACGTGAATGCGGATGATCCAGAAGCCGTGGCATTTGTAACGCGTTTGGCATTGGATTTCCGTAATACGTTCAAGCGTGATGTCATGATTGATTTAGTGTGTTATCGCCGCCATGGCCATAACGAAGCGGATGAGCCAAGTGCAACTCAGCCAGTGATGTATCAAAAAATCAAACAGCATCCAACGCCACGTAAAATTTATGCAGACCGTTTAATTGCTGAAAACGTATTAAGTGCCAATGATGTCACTGAAATGGTTAATCTGTATCGTGATGCATTAGATGCGGGTGACTGTGTGGTTGAAGAATACCGTGAAATGGGCCTGAACTCATACACGTGGGCTCCATATTTAAACCATGAATGGGATGAGTCGTATAAATCAACTGTTGATATCAAACGCCTAACTGAGCTAGCAACCAAAGTTAGCACAATCCCTGAAGGTGTGGTTGCGCAATCACGCGTTGAGAAAATCTACGCAGACCGTGCCGAAATGGCGAAAGGTGAAAAATTACTCGACTGGGGCGCTGCTGAAACTTTAGCGTATGCAACGTTAGTTGATGAAGGTATTCCAGTGCGTTTATCGGGTGAAGACGCGGGTCGTGGTACATTCTTCCACCGTCATGCCGTTGTTCACAACCAAACGAATGGCTCAGTTTACGTTCCGCTGCAAAATATCCATAACGGTCAAGGCGTCTTTAATGTTTGGGACTCTGTTCTGACTGAAAACGCGGTATTAGCATTCGAATATGGCTATGCCACTACTGAGCCTCGTGCACTGACTATTTGGGAAGCCCAATTCGGTGACTTCGCTAACTGTGCGCAAGTGGTTATCGACCAATTTATTAGCTCTGGTGAGCAAAAATGGGGTCGTATGTGTGGTCTGGTAATGCTACTGCCTCATGGTTATGAAGGTCAGGGTCCAGAGCACTCATCTGCACGTTTAGAACGTTACCTGCAACTATGTGCTGACCAAAACATGCAAGTGTGTGTGCCGTCAACACCGGCTCAGGTTTATCACATGTTACGTCGCCAAGCCTTACGTGGCATGCGTCGTCCTCTGATTGTGATGTCACCAAAATCTCTGCTACGTCATCCATTAGCGGTCTCTAGCATGGAAGAATTGGCAAACGGTAAGTTTGAGCCAGTTATCGGTGAAATCGATGAAATCAATCCGAAAAATGTGAAACGCGTCATTCTGTGTTCAGGGAAAGTCTATTACGATCTGTTAGAACAACGTCGTAAAAATGAACAAACTGACGTTGCTATCGTGCGTATCGAGCAGTTATATCCGTTCCCACACGAAGACATCCAAAAAGCGTTGGCGCAATTTACTGATGTAAAAGACTTTGTATGGTGTCAAGAAGAGCCATTAAACCAAGGTGCTTGGTATTGCAGTCAACATAATTTCCGTGAAGCTATCCCAGCAGGGGCAACTTTACGTTATGCAGGTCGAGCTGCTTCTTCATCTCCAGCAGTTGGCTATACGTCCGTACACCAGGAACAACAAAAAGCCCTGGTTAATGACGCTTTGAACATTGAATAATTAAAGGATAGAAAATGAGTAGCGTAGAAATTCTTGTTCCCGATCTTCCTGAGTCCGTTGCAGATGCTACGGTTGCCACATGGCATAAAAAACCAGGTGACAGTGTTCAGCGTGACGAAGTACTGGTTGAGATCGAAACAGATAAAGTCGTATTAGAAGTTCCTGCAAGTGAAGCTGGTGTATTAGAAGCTATCGTTGAAGATGAAGGTGCAACGGTGTTGTCTAAGCAGTTACTGGGGCGCATTCGTTTAGGCGATAGCACAGGTATTCCTGCTGAAGTAAAAGAAGCACAAGAATCAACACCTGCCCAACGTCAAACTGCAAGCTTAGAAACAGAAAGCAACGATGCGCTGACGCCAGCTATTCGTCGTTTAATTGCTGAGCATGACTTAAACCCTGCAGATATCAAAGGTACGGGTGTTGGTGGTCGTTTAACGCGTGAAGATGTTGAAAAACATTTAGCTGCAAATAAATCTGCGGCGCCAGCGGCGAAAGCACCAGCGGCTCCACAAGCGCCTTTAGCACACCGTAGCGAAAAACGTGTTCCAATGACGCGTTTACGTAAACGTATTGCTGAGCGCCTGTTAGAAGCGAAAAACACCACTGCAATGTTGACGACCTTTAACGAAGTCAATATGCAACCAATCAAAGACTTACGTAAACAATATGGCGAAGTATTCGAAAAACGTCATGGTGTTCGTTTAGGCTTTATGTCTTTCTATGTGAAAGCTGCGGTTGAAGCACTGAAGCGCTACCCAGAAGTGAATGCTTCTATTGATGGCGATGATGTGGTTTACCATAACTATTTCGATATCAGCATTGCGGTTTCAACACCACGTGGTCTGGTAACGCCAGTTCTGCGTGATGTCGATGCAATGAGTATGGCGGATATCGAGAAAAAAATTAAAGAACTGGCTGTTAAAGGTCGTGACGGTAAATTAACTGTCGAAGACTTAAGTGGTGGTAACTTCACTATCACTAATGGTGGCGTATTCGGTTCTCTGATGTCTACACCTATCATTAACCCACCACAGAGCGCGATTTTAGGCATGCATGCCATTAAAGACCGCCCTATGGCTGTAAATGGTAAGGTAGAGATTCTTCCTATGATGTATTTAGCACTGTCTTACGACCACCGTTTAATCGATGGTAGTGAGTCAGTTGGCTTCTTAGTCGCTATCAAAGATATGCTGGAAGATCCAACTCGTTTACTGCTGGACGTATAGCAACATAACAGGGCAGGATACAACTTGCCCGGTCTGAAGTAACCGATGCAACCCGTTCGCGGGTTGCTAAATCAGTAACAATTGCAGGAGGCGAATAAACGCCTCTTCAGACTCAATTATGGATAGAACATCATGAATTTACACGAGTACCAGGCAAAACAGTTGTTTGCACGTTATGGGATGCCTGCACCGACAGGTTATGCCTGTTCATCAGTCGCTGAAACCGTCGATGCTGCTAAAAAAATTGGCGACGGCCCATGGGTAATTAAATGCCAAGTTCACGCAGGTGGACGCGGTAAAGCTGGCGGCGTAAAAGTCACTAGTGATATCAATGAAGTTAAAGCGTTTGCAGAACACTGGTTAGGTAAAAACTTAGTCACTTATCAAACAGATGCAAATGGCCAACCGGTTAACCAAATTTTGGTTGAAACGGCAACTGATATTGCGAAAGAACTCTATTTAGGTGCGGTTGTAGATCGTAGTACTCGTCGCGTTGTATTCATGGCATCTACCGAAGGTGGCGTGGAAATTGAGAAAGTCGCAGAAGAGACTCCAGAGTTAATTCACAAAGCGATTATCGACCCACTGACTGGCCCAATGCCTTTCCAAGGTCGTGAGTTAGCATTTAAATTAGGCTTAACTGGCAAACAAGTTAGCCAATTCGCGAAAATTTTCATGGGTCTGGCTACATTATTCTTAGAACGCGATTTAGCATTAGCGGAAATCAACCCATTGGTTATCAGTACTGCAGGTGATTTAGTTTGCTTAGATGGTAAATTAGGTATCGATAGCAACGCGTTATATCGTCAGCCAGAAATTCGTGAACTGCGTGATGAATCACAAGAAGATGCACGTGAAGCACAAGCTGCTCAGTGGGAACTGAATTACGTAGCATTAGACGGTAATATCGGTTGTATGGTTAACGGTGCGGGCCTTGCTATGGGTACTATGGACATCGTTAAACTACACGGTGGTGCACCGGCTAACTTCTTAGATGTTGGCGGCGGCGCAACAAAAGAGCGTGTAACTGAAGCATTTAAAATCATTCTTTCTGATGAAAACGTGAAAGCGGTTTTTGTTAACATCTTTGGTGGTATCGTTCGCTGCGACCTGATTGCAGACGGCATCATTGGTGCAGTTGAAGAAGTTGGCGTAAATGTACCAGTCGTTGTGCGTTTAGAAGGTAATAATGCAGAGTTAGGTGCTAAAAAACTGGCAGATAGCGGCTTGAACATTATCGCTGCAAACAGCCTGACAGATGCAGCTAAGAAAGCAGTAGCAGCAGCGGAGGCTAAATAATGTCTATTTTAATCGATAAAAACACTAAAGTAATTTGCCAAGGTTTCACTGGTGGTCAAGGTACATTCCATTCAGAACAAGCGATTGCTTATGGCACGCAAATGGTCGGTGGTGTAACACCAGGTAAAGGTGGCACTGTTCACTTAGGTTTACCTGTATTTAACACCGTTCGTGAAGCCGTAGAAGCTACGGGCGCAACAGCCTCTGTTATTTATGTTCCAGCACCATTTTGTAAAGATTCTATCTTAGAAGCTATTGATGCTGGCATCAAACTGATCATCACTATTACTGAAGGTATTCCAACACTGGATATGCTGACAGTTAAAGTGAAATTAGACGAAGCAGGCGTTCGTATGATTGGTCCTAACTGCCCAGGTGTTATCACGCCGGGTGAATGTAAAATTGGTATCCAACCAGGCCATATCCATATGCCAGGTAAAGTCGGTATCGTTTCACGTTCAGGTACGTTGACTTATGAAGCTGTTAAACAAACAACAGATGCAGGCTTAGGTCAATCAACTTGCGTAGGTATCGGTGGTGACCCAATTCCAGGTTCAAACTTCATTGATATTCTGAAGTTGTTCCAAGAGGATCCACAAACTGAAGCTATCGTGATGATCGGTGAAATCGGTGGTAACGCAGAAGAAGAAGCGGCTGATTATATTAAAAAGCATGTGACTAAGCCTGTTGTCGGTTATATTGCTGGTGTTACTGCACCAAAAGGCAAACGTATGGGCCACGCAGGTGCAATCATTGCAGGCGGTAAAGGGACTGCAGATGAGAAATTTGCTGCACTAGAAGCTGCTGGCGTGAAAACCGTTCGCAGCCTTGCAGACATCGGTGATGCAGTCAAATCACTGTTGAACAAATAAGTAATTCGCTAGGTAACTAGCAAGAGTAAGAGACGAAAGCCCGTGCTCAGTGAGCGCGGGTTTTTTTATCTCTTTAAAAAATTATCCAAATAATTTTTATAGGGTTATGCGGTTTTTTGAAAAGTATGCCTATACTTAAAAATACGTTCTATAGGCTTATATGAAGGCAAATAGATTATAAAAAGGCAATTTAGGTAAGCATGGGCGATGTTAATCGCACTTTATGCAAAAAAGAGAGAAATTGCGGCATATCAATATTTAAAATATTGTCGGTTATTCAATTTGGCCAATATAACAGTTTTGTTGAGAAAAACGGCTATATTAATAAAATTCATAATAAGTTTAAAATAAGATACTATTACAAATTAAATATTCTTTTTTCGAGTCGTTAATTCAATGATTATATTTTTTGTTAATCTTTAGAAAAATTAAGAACATTTATGTCATTATCAATAACAGCAATTTAACAAGTAAATAACCATTAATTGACTGACAGGTATAGCAATTAACAACAGGAAAAAAATTGACGCAAATCAATTCATTGCCTCTGGCTTTATTTGTTCAAATTGCTTAAATTGGTGCTCGATCAAATACTCGATTTTCTATTAAAGGGTATAATTATTGATGTAAATTCAGAATTCAAATCTGAATCACGTAAAAGAAGTTTATTGTGTGTGAAGATAAGCGTACTATTATTATAGTAACGTTTGTTCTTTTAATTTTGTTAATTTTTTGTTGTTTTGAGGCATTTTTTGCTGGTAGTTAAGAGGCTTTCTAAGTATTTAAAACTGGAAGCTGGGTTGCCGCAAGTCGGTGTCTTCCTGCTAGGAGCAAGGAGTCAAGATGTTTGATATTGTCGAACTGTCACGATTACAGTTTGCCTTAACTGCGATGTATCACTTCCTGTTCGTACCATTAACGCTAGGTATGGCGTTTTTGCTTGCGATCATGGAAACGGTATATGTACTGTCAGGCAAGCAAATTTATAAAGATATGACTAAGTTCTGGGGTAAGTTATTTGGTATTAACTTTGCTCTGGGTGTTGCAACGGGTCTGACCATGGAGTTCCAATTCGGTACTAACTGGTCTTACTACGCGCACTATGTTGGAGATATCTTCGGTGCACCTCTTGCAATCGAAGGTCTGATGGCGTTCTTCTTAGAATCAACGTTCGTCGGTTTATTCTTCTTTGGTTGGGATCGTTTAAGCAAAAAACAACACCTAGCTGTAACATGGTTAGTTGCTTTAGGTTCTAACTTCTCTGCTTTGTGGATCTTAGTTGCGAACGGTTGGATGCAAAACCCAATCGCTGCTGATTTCAACTTTGAAACAATGCGTATGGAAATGGTTAGCTTCTCAGAGCTAGTCTTAAACCCAGTTGCGCAGGTTAAGTTCGTCCACACAGTTGCTGCGGGTTATTGTACCGGTGCAATGTTTGTCCTTGGTATTAGCTCTTACTACCTACTTAAAGGTCGTGATGTTGCTTTTGCTAAACGTTCTTTTGCAATTGCTGCAAGCTTTGGTATTGCTGCCGTACTGTCTGTTATCGTTCTTGGTGATGAATCAGGTTACGAAATGGGGGACGTTCAAAAAACCAAATTGGCTGCTGTTGAAGCAGAGTGGGAAACCCATGCTCCACCAGCTGCGTTTAACTTAATCGCTTGGCCGGACACTGAAAAGCAAGAAAATAAATTTGCTATCTCGATTCCTTGGGCGATGGGTATTATTACAACCCGTTCAATCGATACGCCTGTATTAGGTCTGAAAGACTTAATGAAACAACACGAAGTTCGTATTCGTAACGGTATGATTGCATACGGTCAGTTACAAGAGCTTCTTGCAGGTAATAAAGACCCTGAACTGCGCTCAGCATTTGAAATAAACAAAAAAGATCTTGGATATGGTCTTCTGTTAAAACAATATGCACCAAATGTTGTTGATGCAACTGAAGCTCAAATCCAAAAAGCAGTGAAAGATAGTATTCCTAACGTTGGGCCTCTGTTCTGGGCATTCCGTATCATGGTTGGCGTTGGCCTCCTGTTACTATTGATTATTGGCTGGGCATTCCTGTCAGTAGTTCGTAACCGTATTGGTCAAAATAAACTGTTGCTACGTATTGCACTATTCGGTATTCCACTACCATGGATTGCAATTGAATCAGGTTGGTTTGTTGCAGAGTATGGTCGCCAGCCATGGGCAATCGGTGAAGTGTTACCTGTTTCGGTTGCACACTCCAACTTGACGACTCATGACCTGATCTTCTCTATGGTATTGATTTGTGGTCTGTACACACTGTTCTTAATTGCAGAAATGTTCTTAATGTTCAAATTCGCTCGTAAAGGGCCTAGTAGCCTGAAAACCGGTCGCTACCACTTTGAACAGAAAAACACTTCTACACACGACGTTCAGTAAATAGGAGCCACTTATGTTTGATTATGAAGTTCTTCGATTTGTGTGGTGGATCCTTATCGGTGTATTACTGATTGGGTTTGCTGTCACGGATGGCTTTGACATGGGCGTTGGCTTCTTATTACCTATTTTAGGTAAAACAGATACTGAACGCCGTATCATGATTAACGCCGTTGCACCGCACTGGGATGGTAACCAAGTTTGGTTAATCACAGCGGGTGGTGCGATGTTTGCTGCATGGCCTCAGGTTTATGCTGCATCATTCTCCGGTTTCTATATCGCGATGATTTTAGTGCTAGCAGCATTGTTCTTCCGTCCGGTTGGTTTCGATTACCGTTCAAAACTGGAGAACCAAAAATGGCGTAATATGTGGGACTGGGGTCTGTTTATTGGTGGTTTCGTTCCACCATTAGTTATCGGTGTTGCGTTTGGTAACCTGTTATTAGGTGTTCCACTGCAAATTGATAACCAACAGTATTTGACCTACACAGGTAACCTGTTTGGTCTGCTAAACCCATATGGCCTGTTGGCGGGTGTCGTTGGTTTAATGATGATTGTTACCCAAGGTGCAACTTATCTGCAAATGCGTACCACTGGCGAACTGTATCTACGTGTGCGTAAAGCAACCTATATCTGTGCGTTAGTCACATTGTTAACATTTGCGGGTGCGGGTGTTTGGTTAGTCATGGGCATTGATGGTTATGTTATCACTTCAACTATTGATACTATGGCTGTGTCAAACCCACTGAACAAAACAGTCGCTGTTGAATCAGGTGCTTGGTTGACTAATTTTAATACTTACCCAATCCTGTGGGCATTGCCTGCTCTGGGTGTAGGATTACCGTTAATCACAATGCTGTTTAGTAAAGCAGACAAAAATGGTTGGGCGTTTGTGAGTTCTTCATTAACTATCGCTTGTATCATTTTAACCTGTGGTGTAGCAATGTTCCCATTCATCATGCCTTCAAGCATTATGCCAAACGCAAGTTTGACCATGTGGGATGCAACATCTAGCTTGTTCACACTGCAAGTAATGACTGTTGTTGCTATTATCTTTGTACCAATCGTACTGGCATACACCGCATGGTGTTACTACAAAATGTTCGGTCGTTTGGACAAAAACTTCATCGAAGGCAACAAGCACTCACTGTATTAAGGAGCATAACTATGTGGTATTTCGCCTGGATCCTCGGCACGCTGTTAGCTTGTAGTTTTGCAGTGATTGCAGCATTAGCGTTAGAGCACTCTGAAGACTCTAAAGCCGCTAAAGATGGTGAGTAATAAAAATGCTGGTGGATAAAACCTATCAGCTATTGGATAAGGGGCCGATAAGGGCCCTTATCCTTATTTTAGCTTTAGTTACTGCAGGTGCAGTCATGTGGGATCCAACCCTATTTGCTGCAAAAACCAGTTCATTTCAAATATGGCAAGGGCTGTTGTTAATATGGGCAACGTGTACCGCGATGATTTTTGGTGTGGGTTTTAAACCTAAAAAAGTTATCTTTCGTGCAATTTTTCATCCATTGCCTGCTGCCATCATTCTTATTTGGGGACTTTTTCAGGTCTTTAGATAATTCTAATTGCTAATTATGGGTCAATGGACCCATAATTATTTTTGATATCTTTACTTTCAAAGTGATTCCAAACTGGCACTGTCTTGCGTATAGTGGCACCGTTAATTAATTTAACCTAAGACGGAGTGATTGTTATGTTATTTCGCTGGCCTGTTCGCGTGTATTATGAAGATACAGATGCGGGCGGTGTTGTTTATCATGCACGCTATTTAGCCTTTTTTGAGCGAGCAAGAACTGAGATGCTGCGAAATAAAGGTATCAATCAACAAAGTATGCTTGCTGAGAACCTTGGCTTTGTTGTGCGAAGCATGACAATTGATTTTGTTAAAGGGGCGAAGCTGGATGACCTGCTGGAAGTTGAAACACAAATTATTGAAATGAAACGTGCTTCACTCACTTTTCAGCAAAGGTTAGTTGATTCGCAAGGTAACCTGCTTTGTGGGGCTAATGCCCTTATTGCTTGTGTGGACACATCAAAAATGAAGCCGATTGCGCTTCCTAAGTCTATTGTCGCGGAGTTTAAACAGTGACTGACATGAATATCCTGGATTTATTCCTTAAAGCGAGCCTTTTGGTTCAGCTCATTATGTTCGTTTTGATCGGTTTTTCTATCGCATCATGGGCGATCATTATTCAAAGAACAAAAATTTTAAATGCGGCAACGCGAGAAGCGGAAGCATTTGAAGATAAGTTCTGGTCAGGTATCGAGCTATCGCGCTTATATAAAGAAAGCCAAGCTCGCCGTGATGAATTAAGTGGTGCCGAACAGATTTTCCACTCTGGTTTTAAAGAGTTCGTTCGTTTACACCAAGCGAATATTCATGCACCCGATGCGGTCGTAACAGGCGCTTCTCGTGCAATGCGTATTTCAATGAATCGTGAGCTTGAATCAGTTGAAGCGCACATCCCATTTTTAGGTACTGTAGGTTCAATTAGCCCATATATTGGTTTATTTGGTACCGTTTGGGGGATTATGCATGCGTTTATTGCATTGGGCGCGGTAAAACAAGCAACATTACAAATGGTTGCACCGGGTATTGCCGAAGCACTTATTGCAACCGCAATTGGCTTATTTGCAGCGATCCCTGCCGTTATGGCATTCAACCGTTTGAACTTACGTGTTAGCAAATTAGAGCAAAACTACGATAACTTTATGGAAGAGTTTTTGGCCATCTTGCATCGTCAAGCCTTCTCTGCTGATAAGAAATAAGACGGGGAGATAAGCGAATGGCGCGCACAAGTCGCAGACGTGAGCTGAAATCCGAAATCAACATAGTTCCATTACTGGACGTATTGTTGGTACTGTTGCTGATATTTATGGCAACAGCACCGATTATTTCTCAAAGTGTGGAAGTTGAGCTGCCGGATGCAACAGATACACAAACCGTATCATCAAGTGATAACCCACCGATTATTTTAGAAGTGTCGGGGGTTGGCCAATATAATATGCGTCTTGATGGTGAGGTTTTAGAATTGCTACCACCAGAGCAAATTGCGGCAGAGGCAAAATCTCAATTAGAGAAAAACCCCAAAGCAGTTTTCTTGATTGGTGGAGCAAAAGAAGTCCCTTATGAAGAAGTGATTAAGGCGCTGAATATATTACACAGCGCAGGGATAAAATCGGTTGGCTTGATGACTCAGCCTATTTAGGCTGGGTTATTGTCGTTTGAATAAGTCACAATTCTTTTTTTGGATACCAGAGTGGGAAAGACAAAAGAGAAAAAAGATAACTTAAATCGATCATTAGTGATGTCAATCGTATTGCACATCCTATTGATTGGGTTGATTGTTATAGGCTCTTTAGTTTCCGTCGTCAAACTTGGTGGTGGCGGGGAAGAGGGAACTGTCATCGATGCGGTGATGGTTGACCCGGGCGTGGTTGTTGAGCAATATGAAGAAATGCAAAGGCAGCAAAATAACGTCAGACAAGCGGCGAAAGAGCGCAAAGAGCAGGAACAAAAGCAAGAGGCTGAGCTCAGAGAGCAGCAAGAAAAGGAACAAAAGCGTCTTCAGCAACTTGAAGAAGAGCGTATAAAGACTGAACGGGCAACGGCAGAGCAACAAAAGCAAGCTGAAGAACAACAGAAAATAGCATTAGAAGCGGCTAAAAAAGCGAAGGAAGAGCAAAAAATAGCCGAAGAAGCTGCCGCGAAAGCGAAAGCAGAAAAAGAAAAATTAATTAAAGAGCAAGCCGCTGAAAAGGCGAAAGCTGAGGCACAAGCTCAGAAAGAAGCAGAAGCGGCGAAAGCCAAAGCCGAAAAAGAAGCCAAGGAAAAAGCAGAAAAGGACGCGAAAGTAAAAGCTGAGAAAGAAGCGAAAGCTAAAGCGGAAAAAGAAGCCAAAGAAAAAGCAGATAAAGAAGCGAAAGCCAAAGCGGCAAAAGCTAAGGCTGAGGCAGCAAAAAATGCCGCTTCCGTTGACGATTTACTCGGCGATTTAACTGCATCAGGCCCTAGCAAGCAAGGTGGCGAAGCTGCAGCTGGAAAAGGCGGCGGTAAAAAATCGGGCGCATCCAATGCGGATGTGGACAGCTATGCGGGCAAGGTAAAAGCGGCTATCCAAAGTAAGTTTTATGATTCGGATACTTTCCGTGGGCGTACTTGTGAACTTCAATTGAAGCTTGCACCTGATGGGCTATTAGTGAGTATTACACCAAAAAATAGTCCAGCTAATGACGCAGCGCTTTGTGATGCAGCAATCCGAGCAGCAAAACTTGCAACGATGCCTAAGCCACCTAGCAGAGAAGTCTATGATACATTTAATAAAGCAGGTAGCACAGTCGTGTTTAAGCCTTGATTTTCAATAACTCAGAGCAGTCTGTATTGATATTATTAAGGCAATAGCATAAATAGTTTGTGTGGTATCTAGTTTTGTTATTATACCTTTGTTAAAATTCAGCGAATTATTGCGGTAGTAAATAATCCGCAGTAAGGGAGATAAGAATGAAGCAGGCTTTTAAAGTAGTTTTAGGGTTCCTAATGCTATGGGCGACAGTGGCTCAGGCTGAAATACGTATTGAGATCACTGAAGGTGTTAACTCAGCTCAACCTATTGGTGTTGTGCCGTTTAAATGGTCAGGTGCTGGTGCGCCACCACAAGAAGTTGGCCAAATAGTGGGCGCTGATTTGCGTAATAGCGGGAAATTTAACCCTATCGAACCAAGCCGTATGCCTCAACAACCGGGTACCGCTTCTGAAGTGATCCCTGAAGCGTGGACTGCATTAGGTATTAATGCCGTTGTTGTAGGGCAGGTTCAGCCTGCAGCCGATGGTAGCTTTGTTGTTAGCTATCAGTTAGTCGATGTCGCAGCTAACCCAGGGGCTGTTTTATCTCAGAACCAATATAAAGTAACCAAAGAATGGTTACGCTATGCAGCGCATACTGCAAGTGACGAAGTCTTTGAAAAATTGACGGGTATTCGTGGCGCATTCCGTACACGTATTGCTTATATTGTTGTCAACAAAGGCGGTCAATACCCATATGAATTACGTGTTTCTGACTATGACGGTTTTAACCAGTTTACGGTTCACCGTTCACCAGAACCTTTGATGTCGCCAGCTTGGTCACCAGATGGTGAGAAACTGGCTTACGTTACATTTGAAAGCGGTAGTTCAGCACTTGTCATTCAAACCTTATCGACAGGAGCAGTTCGTCAGGTCGCATCATTCCCTCGTCACAATGGGGCACCTGCATTCTCTCCGGATGGGACTAAATTGGCATTTGCATTGTCTAAAACTGGCAGCTTGAACTTATATGTAATGGACTTAGCAAGTGGGCAGATTCGTCAGGTAACCGATGGTCGTAGTAACAATACGGAACCAAGTTGGATGCCAGATGGCCAAACTTTAGTCTATACTTCAGATCAGGCGGGACGTCCGCAGATTTATAAAATCAATATTAATGGTGGCAGCCCTGAGCGTGTATCCTGGGAAGGAACACAAAATCAGGATGCTGATGTTAGCCCGGATGGCACTTTCTTAGTGATGGTCAGCTCCGGCGGCGGTCAGCAACATGTCGCCAAACAAGATCTGGCAACGAACAACGTTGAGTTTTTAACGAAAACGTTCCTAGATGAAACGCCGAGTATCGCACCTAACGGCACTATGGTAATTTATAGCTCCTCTCAAGGCTTGGGGACTATATTGCAGCTAGTTTCGACCGACGGGCGTTTCAAAGCGCGTCTTCCGGCTACCGATGGACAGGTTAAATTCCCTGCCTGGTCGCCGTATCTGTGATGCATAATAATAATGTGTGGCAAAAAATATTAAGGATCAAAACGATGCAACTGAATAAAGTGCTTAAAGGGCTGATGATCGCGTTACCAATCATGGCAGTCGCAGCTTGTAGCTCTAACAAAAACAATGACCAAGATGGCGTAGATACTTCTACTAACCAAACTAACACTGGTCTGTCTGCGGAAGAGCTGGCACGTCAGCAAATGGAACAGCTGCAACAAAACAACACTGTTTACTTTGGTTTTGACAAATACAACGTATCTCCAGAGTACGCTGACATGTTAGATGCGCACGCAGCATTCCTGCGTAGCAACCCATCTGTACGTGTTGTTGTTGAAGGTCATGCGGATGAGCGTGGTACTCCAGAATACAACATCGCGCTGGGCGAGCGTCGTGCTAATGCAGTTAAAATGTACCTGCAAAGCAAAGGTGTTTCTGGTGACCAAGTTTCACTGGTTTCTTACGGTAAAGAAAAACCAGCTGTGTTAGGTCACACTGAAGCAGACTACGCGAAAAACCGTCGTGCAGTCATTGCATACTAATAGATAAGCGAAATTATCTATTATGAACAGTAACTTCAGACACTTACTAGTCGGTCTGTCGTTATTGGTTGGCGTAGCGGCCCCTTGGGCCGCTATTGCCCAAGCGCCAATCAACAATGTCGGATCTGGTTCAACAACAGACCGCCTTACCCAACTTGAGACAGCAGTTAGCTCTCAAGGTCAAATTCTGTATCAAATCCAACAGCAACTCGCTGACAACCAACGCGACATCGATATGTTGCGCGGTCAGATTCAAGAAAGTGAATACAAATTGAATCAAGTCATTGAGCGTCAGAAAGATTTATACATGCAATTAGACAATGCAGGTGGTGGTAACTCAGCAGCTTCAGGCGATACAACAACGACTGGAACGAATGCATCGTCTTCCTCAACAACACCTGCGGCAGCGGCCAATACGGGTGGGAATGAGAAAGATGATTACAATGCCGCAGTCAAACTAGCTATGGAAAGCAAATCCAAAGCTCAAATTGACCAAGCAATAGGGGCATTACAAGGTTTTATTAAAGCCTACCCTAAGTCTGGGTATCAATCTAACGCCAATTATTGGTTGGGGCAGTTAAACTACAACAAAGGTAGCAAAGACGATGCTGCTTTTTATTTCGCCACTGTAGTTAAGCAATATCCTAAATCCCAAAAAAGCAGCGAAGCCTTATATAAAGTTGGGCTGATCATGCAAGATAAAGGACAAAAAGATAAAGCGAAAGCTGTTTACCAACAGGTATTGAAACAATATCCAAACAGTGCTGGTTCAAAATTAGCCGAAAAAAAACTGAGTACACTTTAATTTATAGCCCCGAAGCAATATTACCGAATATTTCGGGGTTATCAGTATGATAAGTGCGCATTTAAACTTTTTTTTAAAAAAAATCGTTGCACCCTCGTCAGAAATCAGTAATATAGGCCGCCGTTGAGACGAGAATGTAGTTAGCCAAAAATCTCGAGATACAGAAAGAAATTTAGTTAGAAATATTGTTTTAGATGGGTCGTTAGCTCAGTCGGTAGAGCAGTTGACTTTTAATCAATTGGTCGCAGGTTCGAATCCTGCACGACCCACCATCTAAACAATACAAAATCAGAAATTTCAAGATGGGTCGTTAGCTCAGTCGGTAGAGCAGTTGACTTTTAATCAATTGGTCGCAGGTTCGAATCCTGCACGACCCACCATCTCAAAGTCGTAAATTCGAATACACCCCTAATCAAGTAAGCACTCAGTCGCTAAGCCATGCCTCGACAAGCTGGTTGCAGGTTCAGCCCGTAAGGTAAATCCGAAGGATTTAAATCCTGCACGACCCACCATCTTAAGCCATTCCCAAACAAAGAATCCAAATCAATAATCACCTAAGTAAGCACTCAGTCGCTAAGCCATACCTCGACAAGCTGGTTGCAGGTTCAGCCCGTAGGGTAAATTCGAAGGATTTAAATCCTGCACGACCCACCATCTTAAAATATCTAAAAAATAAACGGACTGAAGAACCTAACGTCTATATTGGCGTAGAGCACGGACGAAAAAAGCGTGTTTAGGTTGAAGGGAATTAAAATACATATGTAACTAAAAACACAGCACTCCTTTGCTGTATTTTAAATGGATCACTTAAAATATTTCAGGTATTAATCCATTGTCCTGCAAAATACCAATAAGTAATTCTTGCATATTCTCTGCCATCGCCTGCATGTTATCGAAGCCTTGAAGGCTAGCGACCTCGGTAGTGGCCTCATTAAAGTAACGCATTAAGCATTGAAGAGACAGTGCGGCACTTTGTGCGGTTGCACAATTAAAGATAATTTCTAGCGCTTCGATATATTTCTTAGGCATCCATTCATGGTAGTTACGTCCTTTATACCAAACATCATTATTTTGCATGGCGACTAGACGCTCTATCATGGTCAAAAAATACTGTTTCATATCAGCACTTCTTGACCATGCGACCCATAATTCATCTCGAGTTAAAGCTACCGTGACCTGATGAGCTTCATGCCAAAAGTCAGAGACAACTTCAGTAAATTGCTCCGCAGTGAATTGAGGTGGTGTGAGTACTTGTTGATTAATACTTTCAGGTAAGTTTTCGGTGATCCCTGTTTTATCGAGTAATACAGCAAAACCACGAGAAAAAGTGGCATCTAAACCTTCCTGCTTCATCTTAGATAATCGCTCAGGTTCAGCAAAAGTAAAATCTACTTTACGACCCTCTTTAAAAATGACCAAACAGGTTGGCCAATCAGGCGCATCTTCTTCAAGATTTAGCAAATGAAGAGCAACTAAAGGTTCACCAAACTGATTAATCCAAGACTTCTGCTTAAATATTTCAGTTGTACCATGGCCAATCAATTCAATATCAATATCTGAATAGCTATCAGCGTCTTGTTCCCGAGCGCGAGACCCCGTCAATATGACCGCTTCAATTCTTGGATCGAGTAATGAAATAGAGATAATTTTATTTATTAAAGATGCAGGTGATTCCATAACTGGCCTATTAAGTATAACAATGGCTGCTACGATACCGATAAAGGCATATAAAAGCGAAGGTTTAAACGTAAAAAGTGTAAGAAAGCCGAAATATGAGCTCAAAAGGTCATTCGATAGGTAAAAAGAAAGGAGACTTATTAAGCTAAGTGGGGTATCTTGTTTAGTATATAAAACAAAATGTGCGTAAACTTGCGGTTTTAAACTTATATAAGGTGATAAAATCGCTTTTTGCTAAACAGAGGCAACCAATGAGCGTGTTTATCGATTTTGACCAGTCAGTTTATCCATTCCCAGCAAAACCAGCACGATTAAGCTCGGATGAAAGCGCTTTTTATCGGCAGAAGATTAAGTCGCTTTTGGTTGAGAAAAATGCGGTAATCGTTGCACACTACTATACCGACCCTGAAATTCAAGCATTAGCTGAAGAAACGGGAGGCTGCGTTGCAGACTCTCTGGAAATGGCGCGTTTTGGGGCTAAACATTCAGCATCTACATTAGTTGTTGCTGGAGTGAAATTTATGGGCGAAACCGCAAAAATTCTCAGCCCAGAAAAGCAAGTATTAATGCCAACATTAGAAGCCCAATGTTCTCTGGATATAGGCTGTCCTGAAGAGGCGTTTATTCGTTTTTGTGATGAGCACCCTGATAGGACTGTTGTGGTGTATGCGAATACATCAGCAGCAGTAAAAGCGCGGGCTGATTGGGTAGTGACATCCAGTATTGCTGTTGAGTTAATCGAGCACCTTGACAGCTTGGGTGAAAAAATCATTTGGGCACCAGACCGTCATCTTGGGCGTTATGTTCAACAGCAAACAGGTGCTGATATTCTTTGTTGGGAAGGGGCTTGTATTGTTCATGATGAGTTTAAAACCCAATCATTAGAAAAAATGAAAGCGTTGTACCCCGAAGCTGCGGTATTGGTTCACCCTGAGTCACCACAAGCGATTGTCGACCTTGCGGATGCGGTGGGTTCTACAAGCCAGTTAATTAAAGCCGCACAAAATTTACCTAACCCATCGATGATAGTGGCGACGGATAAAGGTATTTTTTACAAAATGCAGCAAGCTTGCCCGGAGAAGACGCTTTACATCGCTCCGACAGCGGGTGAGGGCGCAACATGTCGAACTTGTGCACATTGCCCTTGGATGGCAATGAATGGCTTAAAAGCGATTGCTGAAGCTTTAGAAGGGAGTGCCCAAGGCCACCAAATTCAAGTTAGTGAAATATTACGAGAAAAAGCATTACGGCCATTAAATAAGATGCTAGATTTCGCAGAGAGTCTAAAATAATAAAATACCCTTTAAATGAAGTACTGAGCAATACAAGATTAACGATCACTTATAAAGGATTTTGGGATGGATTTCTTTAGTACAGCCAATACGTTAGTGCAGATCCCACTCTGGGGTTCAGTTTATGATTTGTCTTACATTGAAGCGGTGGGGACGGTTGCTGGTTTACTTTGTATTTTGCTTGCTAGCTTAGAAAAAACGATTAATTACCTGTTTGGGCTAATTAATGTTTCTCTCTTCGCAGTTATTTTTTTTCAAATTCAGCTGTATGCAAACTTATTGCTACAAATATTTTTCTTCGTTGCCAATATCTATGGTTGGTATGCATGGAGCAGAGTCTCCAGTTCGCAACAAGCAGAGCTAAAAATTCGTTGGTTAAGCTTACCAAAGGCCGCTATCACACTCGTTATTTCAGTCATCGCTATTATTTATCTGACATTTAATATTGATGCGGTATTTGGTGTGCTGGCGAGATGGGCTGTCGAGTTATTAAACCTATTTGGTGCCAACCTTGCGATGCCTACGATAGAACCTGACGCATTCCCATTCTGGGATTCAGCAATGACCATTCTTTCTGTTGTCGCAATGATTTTAATGACGCGTAAGTATGTTGAAAACTGGTTATTGTGGGTCATTATTAACGTCATCAGTATTGTGATTTTCTTTATTCAAGGCGTTTATGCCATGTCATTAGAATACTTAATTTTATTAGGTATCGCCCTAAATGGCTCTAGACTTTGGATAAAATCAGCAAAAGAAAACGGCTCTTTGCCTATTTCCCGTACTTAGAGAGAAAAAATCGACTAAAACAGCGAAAGTGACATTATCGTCATTTAGCTGTTTTAGCTATTATTTGCTCTGTAAAATGCTATTCTTGCTGACTTATTGTGCTGAATTTCAACATTTCACCTCATTTTATAATTGGCGACTAATAAACTCCTGGTTTTATCGTGCGCTTGGCTGTTTACAGATGTCTGTTGAACGGTTAGATTAAAATTTCGATGCTAATTATCTTTTATCCTTTGGGTACAGCGAAGAAACTCAGCTGTCTACTCTGCGCTTTGTTCGAGCGAAACTAACGTGGATAAATTTGGCATGTAAATCAACTACAGTAAAAAATAATAAACATTGGATATACGGGTATGAATTATCAGAACGATGACGTCAGAATAAAACAAATTAAAGAATTATTACCACCAATTGCTCTGCTCGAAAAATTTCCAGCAACCGACAAAGCTGCGTTTACCGTTCATGAAGCACGCCTGGCAATCCACAATATTTTAGCCGGTAAAGATGACCGTTTAGTGGTCGTCATTGGCCCTTGTTCAATTCATGATACTAAAGCGGCTTTAGAATATGCTGAGCGCTTGGGTAAATTACGTGAGGAATTAAAAGGCTCATTGGAAATCGTGATGCGGGTGTATTTTGAAAAGCCGCGCACAACAGTAGGCTGGAAAGGGCTAATTAATGATCCTAAAATGGATTGTAGCTTTGATATTAACGAAGGTTTACGTATTGCTCGTGAATTATTGCTGACAATCAATAACCAAGGCTTACCAACTGCGGGTGAGTTCTTAGATGTCATCAGCCCACAATACGTGGCAGATTTGATGAGTTGGGGGGCAATCGGTGCTCGAACCACTGAATCACAAATTCACCGTGAGCTAGCGTCTGGTTTATCTTGCCCTGTTGGTTTTAAAAATGGTACAGATGGCACAATTAAAATTGCCATTGATGCAATTAACTCTGCGCGTTCAGCCCACTGTTTCTTGTCAGTGACCAAGTGGGGACACTCTGCGATAGTGAACACCAGCGGAAACCCAGATTGCCATATTATTTTACGTGGTGGTAAAGAACCAAATTACAGTGCTAAGCACGTGAAAGAAGTCCGTGAAGGGCTAGAGAAAGCAGGGCTTGTGCCTAGCATCATGATTGATTTTAGCCATGCGAATAGCTGTAAAAAATTCGAAAAACAAATGGAAGTAGCAACGGATGTTAGCGAGCAAATTAGCCAAGGCGACCGCTCGATTACAGGAATTATGATTGAAAGTAATCTTATTGAAGGTAACCAAAACCTCGAATCTGATGAGCCACTCGTTTACGGTAAAAGCGTGACGGATGCGTGTATTGGTTGGAGTGATACTGAAAAAGTATTACGTCAATTATCGGATGCAGTAATTGCCCGCCGTAATAAATAATTTAATAATAATAAATATATCAAGCCAGATATTTTAATATCTGGCTTTTTTTATATATATACAGCACGATGGAGTTTTATATTTTTTATTATACAAAAAATAAATTAGTTTTTTATTCTAAGCTGCATTATTATTTTTTTGTCATTTTTATTAATGGTATTCTTTAAAGTTAGTTAAGTTTTAATATAAAGGAGTATATAAAATGGTATTAACTGATAAATCAAGAATTAATTATGAAATCAATCTTAGAGTACTTTCTGCTAAGCTGAAGAAAGATGCTGAAATAATGCAAGAAAGTATTATGAACGCTAGGGAAGAGCTAGAGGAAGACACGAAAAAACTGATTAATGATTTGGATGTTAGCATTGCAGCTGGCTGGGGAAGTGAGAAAGATAGAATAGATTCATTTAAATATGCTGATTCGTTAAATGAATATCTAAACAAAAGAGCTAGTGAATATAAGGATAATATTAAGTTATCTGAGTTAATAGATGAGTACATTGAAAACCCAGATAAAAGAACGGCTATCTTAGCGAAAATCCGTCCTCTTGCGGAAAAGGTGAGTCAATTAAATGATGCATCCATTTTGTCTCGAAATGATTATCCAACAATGGATTCAGCAATTTGGTACGACTTGAAAGCAAATATCTCTAGACCTAGATTAAATAATGATTTCAAGTATGAAGTTGAAAACATATTTAATTTAATGAATGCAGAAATAGATTACAATAACGATTATATTTCTAATAATATTTATAGCTATATGGAGGATATTCGATATATTCGTGAAGGGATTTCTCGTATGGAGGCATCTATTTTAGAGTATGAGGCAGATTATGCAGCGGCGGAGAATTTATTTCACAGTGTTGAATATTATAATGATTTCATATCAAGTTTAAAAAATGAAGTTAAAGAAAATAAAAGAATAGTTTCTATTATTAATGAAGCTATTAAAGAATATGGAGTTGAAAATCCAAATAGTACAATTCATTTAAGTGGGAACAGTGGTTTTTCTCCAGTGGATATTTTAGGGGAATGGACCGTTTCATTCATCGATAACAACTTTATTAGTATAGGATCTCCAAGTGAAGTGAATATTATTAACCTTACTCCACCTGCACTGCCTAGTATACCTTACGCATATTAATCATAATGGCTGCAGGCTTGTAAGCCAGCAGCCATTTTATCAACCAGTTACTGATTTTGGGGAATTTGGCGAAGGAAGGTATCCAATTTTGTTTTTTCTTCCGGTGTTGCATTCGCTGGTGTTGCCGTTAATTGTAGTACTCCATTATCGGTCTGAACATCAAAGTGTACTTTACCTTTCTCGCCTTTAACATATTTCACCTCTTTTAATGGAATACGATAGCAGTAGGCAAAAATATTTGGGCGAATATAGAAATAGGAATCTTTAGTCGCTAAATAGACACCATCACTCGCTTTTTTGCCAAAGTAACCAAGGAAAATGGTGAAAACAAAGAGGAACATCCCCAAACTTTGGCTCAATATAATAAAAGTGACACTGATTAAACCAAGTGCAACGACTAAAATACGGTTATTGCGTTTGTTAAACTCAACGCGTTGGTCAAATTGAACATTTAAAGAGGTATCAAATTGGGTTAACTGGTGATAACGCCAACGGATCGCAGAGAAAATCATGCCCATGGTAAACACAATGGTGATTGGCATTAATGCGAGGCTACTTAATACGGCAAGAACAATGGATAACCTAGGTTTATAAGTCATCACCATCATACTAATAATTTGTACTGGAAAACTGACACAAGCAATGATCATTAAGGTTTTCATCAGTTCGGCATTAGCAGCACCATTTGAACCATCAACGACGAGTTCACCGCCTTGGATCATATATAACAGAGAACCTAATATACTGGCACTAAGTACAAGACCAACCCAAACATACATATTAAATTTATTCATTTTACTGTTTTATCAACCTTTCAATCTGTTTTCCCTATGATAATCGGTTATTGTGATTTCTTACACCTTGAGTTAATGAATTTTGTGGGAAAGGAAGATAATCATAACAAAAAAGGGCTAAGCTTTCGCTTAACCCTCTATTGATAATAACCGTAAGTGCTTACTTCGCTTTACCTTGGTTTGCTACAGCAGCTTGTTTAGCTGCGATTTCATCTTGGTTACCTAAATAGTAACGTTTGATTGGTTTCATGTTTTCATCGAATTCATAAACCATTGGAACCGCAGTTGGGATATTCAGGTTTAGAATTTCATCTTCACCCATGTTATCTAAATATTTAACTAAGGCGCGTAAAGAGTTACCGTGAGCTGCAATGATGACTTTTTCACCGCTAGCAACGCGAGGTTTAATCACTTCTTCCCAATAAGGGATAACACGTTCGATCGTAGTTGCTAAGCTTTCAGTGACAGGTAGCTCTTTTTCTGACAGTTTCGCATAGCGAGGGTCATGGCCAGGGAAACGCTCATCATCTTTAGTCAATTCAGGAGGGGTGATGGCAAAACCACGACGCCATAATTTAACTTGTTCGTCACCGTATTTTGCCGCAGTTTCTGATTTGTCCAAACCTTGCAGTGCACCGTAATGGCGTTCATTCAGTTTCCAGCTTTTTTCAACAGGCAACCATTGTTGTTCAACTTGATCAAGGATATTCCATAAAGTATGGATAGCGCGTTTCAGAACGGAAGTGTAAGCAAAATCAAAAACAAAACCTTCGTCTTTTAGCAGTTGGCCTGCAATTTTTGCTTCTTCGCGGCCTTTATCAGACAGTTCTACATCAGTCCAACCGGTGAAGCGGTTCTCTTTGTTCCACTCACTTTCACCGTGTCTTACTAAAACCAGTTTAGTTACAGCCATAGCTAAAACTCCTATCAGTACACTCAAATTAAAAATGAATTATTGCTGACCTACATTATAGGGATAGTCAACTCGAACGCCAGTAGCAACTTACGTTTTATCTAAACCAAATCAAAAAAGTCACGATCAAAGAAACTTTCATGTGAAACTCAGTTTAAAATTCGTTGACTTGCCTTTTTATTGACTCATCACCATTTTTACAGGATAAGTAAAAAATAACAGATGCCCCAAATTTAACCCGAAGTGAATCGATACAGCAAGCCATAATTTACCGCTCCACATCCAAGCTAGGCCATAAATCAAACCCGCTAACGTAGCGAAAAGAATTAGCAACGGCCCACCTGCAAAATGCACGGCGCCAAATAATAGCGAAGCAATCACTAATGCGAGGTATGGGGATTTAAACCAAAGGGTTAAACGTTGCTGAAAATAACCTCGAAATAGTGCTTCTTCAGCTAATGAAACAAAAAATAGATTACAGAGCACAAAAGCAGGTAACCAACTTGGAAAATGCCATTCAAAGGCTAATCCACCGGCGGCTGTCGCAATCAGTAATAAAAGTGGCACAGAAACAACCAGCAGAGCCCACTGAACTTTAGTTGCATGTTTGGCTGGCCGGCAAACAAATAATGTGGGTAAGCAGGCGAGTAAAATAAAAGGAACCAGTGCTTTATCAAAATTAAAATACATTGTGAAAGGAGCACTATGTTCCCCTACGGTAACTTTATCGAGATATCTCAGGTTATTAAACCCAGGGAATAAGTGAATAAATAACCCAATCGTACATGTTAGTAAGGTGATTTCACTGATAATTTTGATGGATAGATAGTGTTGGAAACGCAAACGAATAATGGCAATTATTGTAATACAAATCAATAACAGAATTGCTTGCCAATCAATAAGCTGTGTAAGTGCTGCGGTAATAATTGTGCATACGAGTAAAAAAAGTGCAATTAAACGATGTGTTGCAAGCGCTGTGAGTGAAGAGGCTAACATTAACCAAGCCATAAAAATACCCATTAAGATGTCTAAATTATTAGAAGGGGCGCAGTGTAATGGTTTTGTGTGAACTTTCTAATTTAAAATAATCAAAAAAATGACAAATTAAATAAAATCAATTAATTGTAAACATGTGATTTCGTCGCTATCTATTAAACAGTAGATTGAATTTGCCAATAGTTTTATCGTATCTATTGGCAAATAAGTTAAAAATTAAAGTTCTTCAATATCGTAACGGTATGTCCCATTGTCAGGGACAAAAGTGAGCCGATGTGTAATACAAGCAGGAGCGTCTTCTTGATGATGGCTGACAAACAAGAGCTGTGTGTTACCTTGGCTTAGCATGACATCAATAAACCGCAGAACTAACAACCTATTAAGGCCATCGAGCCCTTGCAATGGCTCATCTAAAATTAGCATGGCAGGGTGTTTAACCAGAGCTCTGGCTATTAGAACTAAGCGCTGTTGCCCCCACGAAAGACTGTGGAAAGGGTTCTGAGCTATTTGCGTTGAAAAACCTAACAAAGCTAACCATTCATACGCTAATTGGATTTGGCGGTCGGAAGGGGTTTGGTACAAGCCAATAGAATCATGAAAACCGGAAATAATCACATTGAGTACGCTGGTTGCGACACGGTATTCTTGGTGAATGCTATTGCTGACGTAACCAATATGACGCTTGATATCCCATATGGTTTCTCCTGTTCCACGACGGTGACCAAATAAGGTTAAGTCATTACTATAACCTTGAGGGTGATCCCCTGTGATCAGGCTCAGTAACGTTGATTTTCCAGCCCCATTTTCACCGATAATTTGCCAGTGTTCGTTTGGGTTTACCTGCCAATTTAACCCGTGCAATATCGGTTTGTCATTGTAGCTAACAGTTCCATTTTTCAAAATAATACGAGGTGTCGTGTCATCCAGTTTTTCGTCTGTGGTGGGGTCCTCTGTTTCAGGGATGGAAAGCCGCTTAATTTTCTCGCTGTGTTGTAATTGCGTTATTAGCGTGTTAGCGAGTACTGACTCTCTATCTCCTGCCATGGTTAACTTGCAGTCAGCGACGACACCGATGTTTTCAATAAAGTCTGGGAGCTCATCGAAGCGGTTTAGAACTAATATTAAAGTTAAGCCTTTTTCAGACAAACTGGATAGCAGCTCGCTAAGATGGCCTCTGGAATAGACATCTAGACCATCAAATGGCTCATCGAGGATCAGTAGGTCAGGGTTGCCCATTAATGTTTGGCATAATAGTACCTTGCGTGTTTCTCCTGTGGATAGGTATTTAAACCGACGAGACAACAAGTCACTGATACCGAAGCGAGCGGCAAGCTCGAGGCAATATTCATTGTCTTTATGGTTAAATTGGATGATTTCAGCGGCGGTATACCCTGTGTCATCTTCATCATCACTGAGCAGATCAGTGTTATTGCGCTGCCACTCTTCATTGATGATTTTTTGTAATTGTTCAAATGATAGACGAACCGGAGAGGTGAATGTATTTTTTACTACGCCAGAAAGTGGTGGGAGCTCATTGGAAAGTACCCGAGCAAGTGAAGATTTACCGCTGCCATTAGCACCAATAAAAGCCCAACTTTCCCCTTTTTCGATGTTAAGTTGTTGAATGTCTAAAGTTTGTATTTCACTGAGCTTAAAGTTGCCATGTTGTATTGTTATTGTGCCCATCAAGCTTCCTTATCATGATTATTTACCGAGTCATCTATCACAAATAATCAGGATTGAAGCTAAAGTCAACAACAGAACGATATGATAAGGAAAAAAGGTGAATGCTTACTTACTTTTATTGTAAGTAAGCAAGGCAAACTAACAAAGTGTGGCAACAATTACTTGGTCCGCATTGAATAATGCGGTAACGCTATTATTCACTTTCAACGATTGATTATCAATTTCACTGTTTGGCATGGTTGAACATAATGTTTCACCACCTGTGAGTGTCACAATCACTTCACTGTTCTCATCACCCCGCTCTAAGGTGGTAATTTTCCCTTCAAGATGGTTATCAAAGCCTGTTGGGTTAGGCTGTTTAGTAATTTTGACCCAAGGTGCTTTAATTAATGCGAGCACTTCTTTACCTTCCGTTAACCCTAAACGGTTAGCACTCTGCTCTGTTAGTGCGGCATTAATCACCGTACTGTTATCTGACAAGCGAATTTGCACATGTTGCTGAACTTGCATGTGGTCGCGTGCAATTAAAGTCCCAAAAAACTGGTTGCGGGCACTAGTTTGCAGTGAAAAACGCGAAATAGCTGCTAATAAGCTGTCTAAAGGGAGATTATCTTCTTTGAGTACATCAAAGGCTTTTTGCTGAATTTGTGCTAGTAGATCATATAGTTGAAGTAATCGCTCACCATAGTGAGTGAGTGTTGTACCGCCACCGCCTTTACCCCCAGTTGCACGGTCAACAAGGATATCATCAGTAAGCTGATTCATTTCATTGATGGCATCCCAAGCACTTTTATAGCTGATCCCTGCAAGTTTGGCACCTTGGCTGATTGACCCTGTCGCTTTAATTTGTTTTAGTAGCGCGATACGGCGAGGATCAGCAAATAAACTGCCCTGTAGTTTCAATGTGAGTAAAATTTCGGCCTGCATAAATTCCTCCCTTCCGGTGTGGCTGGTGATGACAGACGTAAAAAGCACGTTTAGTATGTCGTTAGTATAATATTTTGTCTAAAATAGTCTCCATTATAACGTAATTGTGCGTTATTATTTTGATTTGATTTATACTCAATATATTGAGAGTCAAGTTTTCCCTCGTCAGCGTATCTTGTAGGCTGGTGGGTACAGTATCACTGAAGAGGTTTTTTCCTATGTTTGAACTAATTAAAAGTTTGGGTTTTGCCCTGATGATGGTTCCTGTCGTGATGTTTTTGATCATGGGCTTGATTTATGGTCTTGGTGCGTTCTTTAACTTACTGTCTAAAGCGCACGTACCTCATCATCACAATACTGAGAATAAGTAACGTTTAGCGAATACTATTCGAATTAATTATAGACCCCTTGATGGTAAATGCTGTCAGGGGGTTTTTCATATAGCAGTGGGCATTATAATGATAGATATTTGCTATCATGGTAATTTGAATATAGCTGTCTGCGGTTTTGAATATTAAACTCTTTTTGTTCAGCCATCGTCTTTTTTATAAAATTTTCTTGAAATTCTTTTAATGTATCATAAGGATCTTGCTGATTATTTTCAGTGAGTTGCTTAATAGCTTCAACAACAAATAATCCACATCCGTTAGGGACTTGTTGTTGGATATTCCCTTCAATATAGGTTATATCTTTTTCTATGATACCTGCCTTTTCTGCGGCTTTTGCTATTTCATTAGTAATTTCAAGGCTGACATTTTGGTATGAATTAAAGACGACACATTTCATATCTTGCTTATGTTCTGGCTGATAGAACACAGCTAAGATCCAATGATTATCATTGATATTGATAGGAAATAACTCACATTTATCTAATGTTTTGTTATTTAAAATTTTTTGTTCAATTACATCGGCTAATAAATTGTAGCCATTTTGCATAAGTCCTATTGAGCAATTGATGGTCATGTTTGATGGCAACGTTGGGTTATTTTTATTGCTTGCATCAATCTCATCACTTGTTGTCATCCTGTTATTATCCCAAAGAGTGGATCCCTTGGGTTCATTTTTCATCAATAGTTTTGTTAAACTAATTTTATCAATAACTTTTTCTATTGCAGATCCGACAATATAGAGGAGTTTAGAAGGGGTCGTTAGTTTCGAGTCTGTTAGGTGTTTTTTGATTTTTGTATTAAGGTGTAATTGATATAATTTTTTGCTCGTTTCTTGTATTTCTTTATCTATACCTTTCTTTGCGGGTAGCTTTCCACTAAATAAATCAAACAGAATATTTTCTGCTTTTCTTCCTTCGCTGTCGTGCCGTAGAGCGATATTGTGTAGTAAATCAATGCTCTCTAAGTTCCCATTACCCGCTGATTCTGCTAAAGAATCTAAGGTTTCAGGCGCTATTTTTTTATCAAACAACCCATTAAATTGTTCGACTGTTAACTCGGCCATAAGATGAGTAGTTAGTTTTGCTGGAAACATCACCATATCATTACCTTTGCTATGTGGTTTATAAAAATGGAATGAAATACTGAAATGTGCACAATTTGTGCCGATAAAGTTACAAAGGATATAAATTGTTCTCTATATAAAAACGATTTTATGGGTAGGGAATTTTTCATCATTCGTGAGATTTTAGAGATAAGATACAACAAAATTGCATCATTTCTTGCGCCAGCACACTTTTATCACGAGTTTGACTTTAAGTTATCGCTGTGTCCTGTTATATATAACGTGTCGATAAATACTAGGGTAGATAAAAATGAAAAAAGGTTTGGTATCACTTCTTGCTGGCGCAACATTGACGTTAGCGATGGCTAGCAATAGCTTTGCAGCTGATAAAATTACGGTTTTTGCAGCGGCTTCTTTGACAAATGCATTGAACGAAATTTCAGAGCAGTATAAGAAAGACACAAAAGTTGACGTTGTTGCTTCTTATGCGTCTTCTTCAACATTAGCGCGTCAAATTGAGCAAGGTGCACCCGCTAACTTGTTCATTTCTGCTGATCAGCAATGGATGGATTACGCTATCGATAAAAAGTTGATGGTGGAAGATACGCGCTATACATTATTAGGTAATGAGTTGGTGCTAATCGCACCGAAAGATGCAAAAATCGATAAAGTTGAAATTAATAAACAAACGGACTGGAAAAAACTGTTAGACGGTGGCCGTTTAGCTGTTGGTGACCCTGACCACGTTCCAGTTGGTATCTATGCAAAAGAGGCATTAAGCAACTTAGGTGCATGGGAAACGGTTAATCCACTATTAGCACGTACAAATAACGTGCGTAGCGGTATGGCATTAGTTGAACGTCAAGAAGCCCCTTTAGGGATTGTTTATGGTTCTGATGCCGTAGCAAGCCAAAAAGTCAAAGTGGTCGGTGTATTCCCTGCGGATACTCATAAACCTGTTGAATACCCAATGGCAATTGTTAAAGATCAAGATAACCAAGCAACGCGTGATTATTATGAATACTTAAAAACTCCAGCGGCTTCAGAAGTATTCAAACGCTACGGTTTTGAACCTCGTACTCAATAAACGTTAAGAGAGCATTTTTTTGCAGATGTTAAGTCCTTATGAATGGGAAGCGATTTACCTAAGCCTAAAAGTATCCAGTGTGGCAGTCATTTTTAGTTTGCCATTAGGTATTTTAGTAGCATGGGTGCTAGTTCGCTGTAATTTTCCTGGAAAAACACTGCTCGATAGTATTATCCATCTACCACTGGTGCTGCCGCCAGTGGTCGTGGGTTATTTACTGTTGATCAGTATGGGTAAACGCGGTTTTATCGGTGAGTGGTTATATAACTGGTTTGGCTTTAGTTTTACTTTTAGTTGGCGTGGTGCTGCACTTGCATCTGCGGTGGTTGCATTTCCACTGATGGTGCGTGCTATCCGTCTAGCGCTTGAGGCTGTTGACCAAAAATTAGAACTAGCCGCGAGGACACTAGGCGCAACACCGCTACGTGTCTTTTTTACGATCACTATTCCGCTTTCTCTTCCCGGTATTATTGTCGGAACGGTATTAGCATTTGCACGCTCACTGGGTGAATTTGGTGCAACAATCACGTTTGTATCGAATATACCTGGTGAAACACAAACCATCCCATTAGCGATGTACACCTTAATTGAAACGCCGGGAGCTGAGGTAGACGCGGCACGCTTATGTGTGATCGCAATTATTTTAGCCTTGATTTCATTATTGATTTCAGAGTGGCTCACCCGTTGGGGTAAAAAGCGTTTGGGGGTGGCTTAGCATGTTAGAACTCGATTTTTCTCAAAAACTAGGGGACTTACAGCTTGAAGTCACAACACAATTGCCAACGGAAAGTATTACCGCGGTTTTTGGGCTTTCAGGTGCAGGTAAAACCTCGCTTATCAATGTGATAGGTGGGTTAACAAAACCCAATACAGGGCGCGTTGTTTTAAATGGTCGCACATTGGTGGATATCGAAAAAGGCATTTGTTTACCGCCTGAGCAGCGCCATATCGGCTATGTATTTCAAGATGCACGGTTATTTCCTCATTATCGAGTGAAAAACAATTTGCGTTATGGCATGTCCCCCGTAATGAAAGACCGCTTTGATGATATTGTGGGCTTACTGGGTATAGAAAAACTGCTCAATCGTTATCCCATCACACTATCTGGCGGTGAAAAACAGCGTGTCGCTATTGGGCGAGCGCTATTGACAGCCCCTGAGATTTTGCTGATGGATGAGCCGTTAGCCTCTTTAGATTTACCTCGAAAACGCGAATTATTGCCCTACCTAGAGAAACTGTCCCAAGACGTTAAAATCCCCATTTTGTATGTCAGTCATAGCTTGGATGAGATTTTACGTCTGGCTGACAAAGTCATTGTGATGGCGCAAGGAAAAGTTAAAGCGTTTGGCGCCTTGGAAGAGGTTTGGGCAAGTAGTGCATTGCGCCCTTGGTTACAGCAAGAAACACTGAGCAGTGTGGTCAGTGCAACCGTACATAGTCAGCACCCTGATTATGAGATGACCGCCGTGACTGTTGGTCATCAAAAACTGTGGATCCCTAGAGTTGACGCACGACAAGGCACTAACGTTCGGATACGTATTGATGCATCGGATGTATCTTTGGTACTCGAAAAACCACAAGTGAGCAGCATTCGCAATATTTTAGCCGCAGAAGTGGTTGAATGGATTGAAGATGCTGAACAAGTGGATGTGAAACTCGATTTAGGCGAAGAACATTATTTATGGGCGCGGATCACTCGCTGGGCAAGGGATGAGCTTTCTATTCGCAAAGGACGTAAAGTCTACGCGCAGGTGAAGGCGGTGTCGCTTTCTCGCCACCTCTAAATCCCCGTTATAGCTCATGCTACCGCGTTGTTGGCTACATTCAGCTGTAGTATAAACTACCTCGAGGGTTAAAATTTTATCAAAACAAAAAGGAAAGCTGAGCTTTCCTTGAATTGATAATTAATGAGTAGATTACAGAACGTATTTGCGGATAACTTCAGCAATACCCGGCTCTGTGTTGATGCGAGTGACTAATTTAGCCTGCTGTTTGATTTCATCCACGGCATTGCCCATTGCGACACCGAGACCAGCGGTGGTTAGCATGCTTAAATCATTGAAATTATCTCCAAAAGCGACAACATCATTCATTGTCATCCCTTGAGATTCAACCCATTCCTTTAAGCGTTGGCCTTTGCTATTGCCTTTGCGGCCGACATCCACTTGATCTGCCCAAGACCATTCACAATCTAAACCAAAGTCATTTTCAATTTCGCTAACGACCTGATGGAGCTGATCAATATTCGGTGAGCTAACGGCAAATTTCCAAATAAAATCATAATCATGCATCACATTTGCATAGTCTTCTACGAACTCGATAGTAGGACGCTGTGCAGCAGGTAATGATTCCGCCCAATTAAGTGTACGCTGGATTCCCTCTGTTTTTGCGTTGTATAACATAGCGTTATCAACATACATTAAATGCTGAATATCCGTTCCACGCAGCTTGTCGATCATTTGCGTGACGGAATCGAGGGTCATAGGGTCTGATTTTAGAACTTTTTTACCTAAATAGTCGTATAGGTAGGTTCCGTTACAGCAAATGGCGGGGGTATCAAGATCTAAAGTTTGATAAAACGGGTGAATCGCAACATGATGGCGGCCAGTGACGATGATCACTTTAACGCCTTGGCGACGTGCTTCTTGTAAGGCGGCTAAAGATTCTGGCAGAATTTTCTTTTGGTGATCAAGCAGTGTTCCATCAAGATCGAGCGCAATAACGCGGTATGACATAAACGGCTCCACGTGATTTAGTAATGACCTATCTGCCTAAAGAGGCAGAGATAGGCAGAGGATGAATTTTTAATAGTAACGAGAAATTATTGCTATAAAAATAGTCAACTTGATATGATTTATCATCATAACGTTAACTGAACCGTTTTAGTATCATTATTATTTTTTCTTGATACGATATATAACAGCCGCAATGGCGCTATTTACCCAACGTAATTTACCTCATATAGAGTATAGTGCAGTCAATATAGTGGACGATAGATACGGTTTTGTATTTTTATCATGAATTAAGGAGTCAGGATGAATCAGGTTGTTTATATTGCGAGTCCCGAAAGTCAGCAAATTCACGTGTGGTCGATGAATGAGGTAGGGGAGCTTACTCTTCTGCAAACGGTAAATACACCAGGCCAAGTGCAGCCTATGGTACTGAGCCATGATAAAAAACACCTTTATATTGGTGTACGCCCAAATTTCCGTGTTGTAACCTATGAGATTGAAAAAAAAGGGTTACTACGTTTAAAAGCGGAGACATCAATTCCTGGTACACCGGTTCATTTATCCCTTGATAATACTGGCAAATATCTATTTGTTCCTTCATACCATCAACATAACTTATCAGTGTTAACCATTAATGAAGAAGGCGTTCCAGATCGCGTTGTTCAGGTGATTGAAGGCTTACGTAATCCACATTCTTCCCATGTTGATGTGGATAATCAACAGCTTTGGGTTCCTTGCTTGGGCGAAGACCATATCCGTTTATTCAATTTACATGAAAATGGTTATTTAACTGAAGCCACCGCAGATCAGATTACCACGGCTGCGCAATCGGGTCCTCGTCACTTAGCCTTCCATCCAACTGAAAAAGTTATTTATTGTGTGAATGAGCTAGATTCAACGGTAGGCGTGTATCGTAAATTTACTCGCTATCGTAACATGCAAACTTTGGCAAATTACCCATTAGGTAACGAAAGCCAGCGCTGGGCTGCCGATATCCATATTACGCCAGATGGCCGCCATTTATATGTTAGTGAGCGCTCAGAAAGCTACCTTAGCCACTATCTGGTTTCTGATGACGGTTGCGAGCTAACATTAGAAGCACGCTACCCAACAGAGACGCACCCAAGGGGCTTTAATATTGATGCAACAGGGCGTTTCTTAATTTCCAGTGGGCAAAAATCAGACCATATTTCAGTCTCTGAAATTGACCCAATTACGGGGAAATTGCGTTTGTTAGCACGTTATGGGGTAGGGAAAGGTCCTATGTGGATCACTATCCTTTAATCTTCGTCATACTTCGAGCTATAGCGGTGTTGGCTTCACTCGGCTACTTGGGTCACATACTTGTGTATGCTCCCCAAGATATCCTCGATTGCCGCCTTGCTATAACTCGAATTATTTAGAAGATTCTCTAGTTAAAAATTCAGTAAAAAATCGACTTAGATTAAGATTGAATTTATTGCGTTATCTCAACACGTTTGCCATTGTATTTGTCACTTTACTGAGTTGCTCGGGGGTGATGATATACGGTGGCATCACATAAATCAGTTTGCCGAATGGGCGAACCCAAACGCCATTTTCTACAAATACTTTTTGTAAAGCCGCTGTGTTGACAGGCTGCTTCATTTCAACCACGCCAATGGCACCCAAAACGCGCACATCTGCCACGCTTGGGTGGGAGATTAAAGGCATCAGTTCAGCTTTAAGTTGTTGTTCGATAGTCGCAACGGTTTCCTGCCAAGGGCTATTGAGTAATAAGGTCAAACTGGCATCGGCCACAGCACAGGCAAGAGGATTTCCCATAAAGGTTGGGCCATGCATAAAACAACCCGCTTCCCCATTGCTAATGGTTTCTGCCACATGGCGGGTTGTAATTGTTGCCGAAAGGGTCATATAACCACCGGTTAATGCTTTACCCAAACACATAATGTCGGGTGATATATCAGCATGCTCACAAGCGAATAGTTTCCCTGTACGACCAAAACCAGTCGCAATTTCATCAGCAATCAATAGCAAACCATACTGATCGCACAAATGGCGGACTCCCTTTAAATATTCAGGGTGATAGATACGCATGCCACCAGCCCCTTGAACGATCGGTTCAAGGATGATCGCCGCAATTTCATCGCTATTCTCAGCAAGTTGTATCTCAAGAGGATGCAAATCGGCGCTGTGCCATTCGTCGTAAAAACCACACTGAGACGCTTCCACAAAAATATGCGGAGGTAAATACCCCTTATATAGGCCATGCATTGAATTATCAGGGTCACAAACGGCCATTGCACCGAAAGTATCACCGTGATACCCATGGCGTAATGTGAGGATGCGCTGACGTTTTTCCCCTTTGGCTTGCCAATATTGCAATGCCATTTTCAGAGCAACTTCAACCGCCACAGAGCCGGAATCGGCAAGAAATACACATTCTAGCGGCTCTGGTGTGATAGAAACCAATTGCTTACATAGGTTCACAGCAGGTGGGTGGGTGATCCCACCAAACATCACATGGGACATTTTCGCTAATTGCGTTGTTACCGCTTGGTTTAATACAGGATGATTATAACCATGAATAGCAGCCCACCATGAAGACATACCATCAATTAATTTTTTTCCATCGGCCATGATTAGCTCAGCGCCATGGGCTTCAACTATCGGGTAAGCCGGAATTGGTTGGCTCATCGAGGTATAAGGGTGCCAAATATGTTTGGCATCAAACTGAATATCTACATTATCCATTTGCTATTATCGTCAACTTTTTTAGATCATTTTAGTTGACATGATAGTCGCAATATTTAAACTGGCAACAACTTTTTCAACTGGAGAGTTTCCGTGAGCCAATTAAAACAGTGGACAATAAAACAAGCTAATGAACTGTTTTCAATGCCTTTTTTTGAATTATTATTTCAGGCACAGCAAATTCATCGCCAACATTTCGACCCGCAGCAAGTGCAAGTGAGTACGTTGTTATCGATTAAAACCGGGGCTTGCCCTGAAGATTGCAAATATTGTGCGCAAAGTGCGCGCTATAAAACAGGGCTAGAAACTGAAAAGTTAATGGAAGTTCAGCAAGTTCTGGAATCCGCGAAAAAAGCGAAGCAAGCAGGCTCAACCCGCTTTTGTATGGGGGCTGCGTGGCGGAATCCGAAAGAACGCGATATGCCTTATCTTGAGATGATGGTAAAAGAAGTGAAGTCATTAGGGATGGAAACCTGTATGACATTAGGGATGATTGATAATTCCCAAGCTCAACGCTTAGCAGAAGCAGGATTAGATTATTATAACCATAACCTTGATACCTCTCCAGAATACTACGGCAATATTATTACGACTCGCAGTTATCAAGACCGCTTGAATACACTCGAAAATGTCCGAGATGCAGGGATCAAAGTCTGCTCTGGTGGGATTTTAGGCTTAGGCGAAAAAATCAGTGACCGAGCGGCATTATTAGTGCAATTGGCAAATTTACCAAAGCCACCAGAAAGTGTGCCGATCAACATGTTGATGAAAGTTGAAGGAACCCCAATGGCGGATAACGAAGATGTCGATGCATTTGATTTTATTCGCACGATTGCCGTTGCACGTATCATGATGCCAACGTCATACGTTAGGCTATCGGCAGGTCGTGAATATATGAATGAGCAAACTCAGGCATTGTGCTTTATGGCCGGTGCAAACTCCGTATTCTATGGGTGTAAATTGCTGACGACGCCGAACCCAGATGAAAATAAAGACTTGGCACTATTTAGAAAACTGAATATTAACCCTGAGCGTATTGAAACCGACGAAGGGGATAACCATCACGCCGCTAAGTTAGCTGAAACGCTGTTAACCGCTGATAACCCTCAATTTTATAACGCAGCAGTATAATGAGTTGGCAATCATTTATACAAAACCAGATAGCGCAGCGTAAGCAGGCTTCTATCTGGCGTCAACGGCAGTGTATTGATAGTGCCAATGGTCGTTCGCTTTTTCTAGCTGGAAAAGAATTTCTTAATTTTTCATCCAATGATTATTTGGGATTAGCCCATCATCCTCAAGTGGTTGCCGCGTGGCAACGTGGGGCTGATGAATATGGTGTGGGAAGTGGGGGATCGGGGCATATTACCGGGTTCACCAAAGCACATGATAAATTAGAGCAAGCGCTCGCTGATTGGTTAGGCTACCCGAAAGCCTTATTGTTTATTTCAGGTTTTGCTGCGAACCATGCGGTGATCACGGCATTAATGACGGCAAATGATCGTATTTTGGCTGATAAACTCAGCCACGCATCGATAATGGAGGCCTCGATTCATTCGGGGGCTCAATTAAGGCGCTTTCAGCATAATAACCCTCTATCACTAAATAAGTTAATTCAAAAACCCGTTGTAGGAAAAACGCTTGTCATCACGGAAGGGGTTTTTAGTATGGATGGCGATAGCGCCCCCCTTCAACAATTGCAGGAAATCGCTAGAAATCAGCAAGCTTGGTTGATGGTTGATGATGCTCACGGTGTTGGCGTTACCGGAGAGCAAGGCCGTGGCAGCTGTTTTGCGAGCGGAATTAAACCTGAAATTTTAGTCGTCACCTTTGGCAAAGCATTTGGTTTAAGTGGCGCAGCGGTACTGTGTGATGAGCCTACGGCGGACTTTTTTGTACAATCCGCACGTCATTTAATTTATAGCACGTCAATGCCACCTGCTCAGGCTGTCGCGCTGCTAGCAGCCGTTGAGCAAATTAAACAAGCGGATGAATTGCGCGCTGATCTAAATCAACATATTGAATATTTTAGAGAAAATGCTGAATTCTCAGGAATGAGATTGGCTAATTCAACGACGGCTATTCAGCCACTAATTGTTGGTGAAAACCAAGCGAGCCAACAGTTAGCCAATTTTTTACGCCAAAAAAATATTTGGGTGCAAGCGATCCGACCGCCAACGGTTCCACCAGGGAGTGCTAGGTTACGGATCACATTAAGCGCTGCACACCAACGTCAAGATATCGATCAATTATTGGAGGCTTTACATGACTTTATCGCTCAGTCGTGAAAAGCATAAAATTGCAGCGGCATTTGGCCGCGCAGCTAAGAGTTATGATTCTGTAGCAAGTTATCAACGATCAACAGGAACACAGCTACTTGGCCAACTGACTTCGGTCTTAAACCATTCATCGTCAACAGCGCCATTGGATATTTTAGATGCTGGGTGCGGTACGGGGTATTTTAGTCATAAGCTGAAAGAGAAGGGACATCGTGTCACGGCGTTAGATCTTTCTGCGGGGATGCTCGAAATGGCGCAAACGAAAGCGGTTGCCGATCATTATTTATGTGCGGATATAGAATCCATTCCATTGGATCCACAACTCTTTGACGTGGTTTTTTCCAATTTATCGGTTCAATGGTGCCGAGATCTCAATAAAGCATTAAGTGAATTATATCGAGTGACAAAACCGGGGGGAGTTGTGGTATTTACCACACTTGCAGAGGATTCTCTCGCTGAATTATCCTCAGCTTGGTATTCACTTGACGGATATTCGCATGTGAATACCTTTCTCAGTGCTCAGCAGATACAAAATAGTTGTCAGTCATGGAGAAATGAACTTACTTTACAACAAGATACGCTCTATTTCTCTGGGTTGACAGAATTACTACATTCACTTAAAGGCATTGGTGCGACACATTTAACTACGGGGCGTAAAGCCGGCTTGATGACGCGCCAACGTTTGCAACAACTCGCCTTAGCTTACCCAATAAAAGCGCAAGGCTTACCTTTAACTTATCATACGGTGTTTGGAGTGATTTATCGTGACTAAAGTGTATTTTGTAACCGGAACAGATACTGAAGTCGGAAAAACGGTGGTGAGCTGTGCTTTGTTGCAAGCTGCAGGGAAACAAGGTTGGAAAACAGTGGGTTATAAACCTGTCGCATCAGGAAGTGAACGCACGGCAGAGGGGCTACGTAATAGTGATGCGTTATTATTACAAGCCAATAGCCAGGTTAAATTACCCTATGAGGCGATTAACCCGATCGTATTTGAGGCGCCAACTTCACCGCATATTATCAGTGAAGAATTAAATCAACCTATTGAATTTTCAGTGATAAATAAAGGTTTGGCTTATTTGAAGTCCCAAGCAGATTGGCTATTAGTGGAAGGTGCTGGTGGCTGGTATACCCCGTTATCCAGAGAAAAAACTTATGCAGATTGGGTGATTGAACAGCAGTTACCCGTTATTTTGGTCGTTGGGGTTAAGTTAGGTTGTATAAATCATGCACTGTTAACCATGGAATCTATCAAAGCTTCAGGTTTATCAGTAGTAGGCTGGGTAGCCAATGAAGTTGAACCTGCAGGCGTTTTCCAATCGCAATATTTGTCGACACTTAGTCGAATGATTAAAGCACCTTGTTTAGGCGTGATCCCGCACCAAAAAATACTCAGTGGTCAATTAGGACGCTATTTGGATCTTTCTTTATTAACTATTTGATTATATCAAAATAGACATGTTTTCCCCAAGCAACGTGAATGGCTTGGGGTTGTTCGATTGTTAAAAAAGGATCCGATCTTTTTTAACGTTCTCAACTTAAATACTGTCAAGTTTTTCAGTAAAAATACCACTCAGATCTGAATAAAAAATATAAAATCTGTTTTTCATCGCGGTTACTACGTAAAAATTTTTTCATTAAACTGCCATCTTTTTGTCATTTAGCTTTCATTGAACAAATCTTCAAGATCTCGTGAATCCATGAGCCGAAAGGGCTTCAAGAGTTATCCACCATTTCTGTGGATAACCTTGTGCATTAACGTTATAAAACAAGTTCTATGCTAGGTGGCAAGCGGCTTTGACTTTATTTGATGTGATTCTGGACTTTAAATTAATCTATAATAAATACAAATGGTTAAATAAAATCAAGACTTCAATTAGTATTTGAGATACGGCATAAAAAGGCAATAGCATAAAATATAAAGTTTCAAAAAGGTCAAGTACTTTTTTGGGGATAACATTTTTATAAACATATCAGAACGGAGAATAACAGAAAATTTAGCTTCAATACTTGAAGCTGGTTTTTTATCCAGTATCATAATGGAAGAAACTAGTTAAGGGGCGTTAATATGAGTAAGGATTTTAAGCTGTATTCTGATTTCCAGCCGAGAGGGGACCAGCCGGAAGCCATCCATAAACTAAGGGAAGGGCTACAAGATGGACTCGCTCATCAAACTCTATTAGGTGTAACCGGGTCCGGTAAGACGTTCACGATTGCCAACGTTATCGCGCAAGAGAACCGCCCTACCATGTTAATGGCGCATAATAAAACCTTAGCCGCACAGCTTTATAGCGAAATGAAAGCTTTCTTTCCAGACAACGCGGTGGAATATTTCGTTTCTTACTATGACTATTATCAGCCTGAAGCATACGTCCCAAGCTCAGATACTTTTATTGAAAAAGATGCCTCTGTAAACGAACACATTGAGCAAATGCGCCTATCTGCGACCAAAGCCTTACTCGAACGCCGAGATGTGATTGTGGTGGCTTCTGTGTCCGCTATTTACGGTTTGGGTGACCCAGATAGCTACTTAAAAATGATGTTGCACCTCACCGATGGCATGATCATCGACCAACGCTCAATTTTAAGGCGTTTAGCGGACTTGCAATATTCGCGTAATGACCAAGCTTTTACACGAGGGACTTTCCGTGTCCGTGGTGAGGTCATCGATATTTTTCCTGCAGAATCAGACGAATATGCCTTACGTGTTGAGTTATTTGATGACGAAGTTGAACGGTTGTCATTATTTGACCCATTGACAGGGCAAATACAGCATCGTGTTCCTCGCTTTACCGTTTATCCAAAAACGCACTATGTCACACCAAGAGAACGTATTCTTGAAGCCATGGAACAGATTAAGGTTGAATTGGCAGATAGGCGAAAAGTCTTACTGGAAAACAATAAATTACTTGAAGAACAACGCATTACTCAACGAACACAATTTGACTTAGAAATGATGAATGAGCTCGGTTATTGTTCAGGAATCGAAAACTATTCACGCTACTTATCCGGTCGTGCTCCCGGCGAGCCACCGCCGACATTATTTGATTATTTGCCTGCAGATGGCTTATTGGTGGTGGATGAGTCCCACGTTACCATTCCGCAAATAGGTGCGATGTATAAAGGGGATCGTTCAAGAAAAGAGACCTTAGTGGAATATGGGTTTCGTCTCCCTTCTGCATTAGATAACCGTCCAATGCGCTTTGAAGAATTCGAGGCTTTAGCACCGCAAACTATTTACGTGTCGGCAACACCGGGTAACTATGAGCTCGATAAGTCAGGCAATGAAGTGATTGAACAAGTTGTTAGGCCAACAGGCTTACTTGACCCAATTATTGAAGTTCGCCCAGTTTCGACACAAGTGGATGATTTACTTTCTGAAATTCGTATACGTGTGCAGAAAAATGAACGTGTATTAGTCACCACATTAACTAAACGCATGGCAGAGGATTTAACGGAATATCTTGAAGAGCACGGGGAGCGAGTACGCTATCTTCACTCCGATATCGATACCGTTGAGCGCGTGGAAATTATTCGCGACCTGCGATTGGGTGAGTTTGATGTATTAGTCGGGATCAACTTGTTAAGAGAAGGTTTAGACATGCCAGAGGTATCGCTGGTGGCTATTTTGGATGCGGACAAAGAAGGTTTCTTGCGTTCAGAACGTTCGCTAATTCAAACCATAGGGCGTGCGGCTCGTAACTTAAATGGTAAGGCAATCCTCTATGGAGACAGGATCACCAACTCCATGCAAAAAGCGATCACAGAAACAGAACGTCGCCGAGCGAAACAAATGGCGTTCAATGAAGAACATGGCATCATTCCACAAGGTTTGAATAAGAAAATCGGTGATATCCTACAGATTGGCCATAAAGTGGGCGGTAAAGGAAAAAGCCGTACGAAAGACAATGGCAAAAATAATAACTCGGTTGATATCCAATCACTGTCGACAAAAGAGTTGGAGCAACGGATTTCGCAGCTTGAAGCGCAAATGTATAAGCATGCTCAAGACCTTGAATTTGAAGCGGCAGCGCGAGTCCGAGATGAATTGCAGGAGATACGCTCCCAGTTTATCGCTAATTCCTAATTTTCATCATTTTCTTCATACTTCACGCTGTAGGGGGTTGGTTTCGTTCAGTCACTCGGGTCACATATTTATGTATGCTCCCCGAGCTGCCTTCACTTGCCGCCTACCCACAACGCAAAGTATTTTGAAAATAGATTTAGTGGAAATATGGGAAACATGGGAAACATAGGGCTAATTTTAGGGAAGGTTTTCCGCTGCGGGTATTTAGCAGCGGAATAAGAAAAATTATAGCAAGTTGATGGTTTCTTCGATGGCTTGTAGTAACAGCTTTCTATCATGGCGATAGGGAATATCGTCAGCTTCGAGTACCCGTTGGATTATTTTACGCTCAGGGCTGATATTGCTTGTTTGTGTGCGAGGACCTAAGATCAACGCATCTATTTTTTGGCAGCCAATATAATGTTCCATCATTTTTAGTTTTTCAGGCAAAGACAGTTTTGCAGCTGGGGAACTGATTTCTTTTGCTAAATTGCCAATATAAATCATTGGGGCTTTACATTCGCGCAGTGCAGCCGCAATTTCATCCAAAAGCAGTAATGGCATTAAACTGGTAAAAAAACTGCCAGGGCCGATAATAATTAAATCTGCTTGGTGGATGGCTTGTAAGGCTTCTTTCGTTGCCTTGACGGTCGGGTACAAACGTAACTCTTGTGGGATTTCATGTAAGGCATCAACATTCACCTCACCGTATACTTCATTGCCCATTTCATCGATAGCCATTAAATCAACAGGAGACTCCGACATTGGGATCAACTGCGCATCAACTTTTAGCATATTGCGGATAAGATTTATGGCTTCTAGCGGGCGTACACTTAGGTGGTCTAATGATTTTAACATTAAATTACCTAAATTATGGCCTGAAAGTTCGCCATTACCGCTGAAACGGTATTCAAACATCGCTGAAGCAATAGATGGCTCAGTAATTAGCTGATTCAAACAGTTACGCATATCTCCCCAAGCGATCCCGCCTTCGGAACGACGAATACGACCTGTAGAGCCTCCATTATCGGTTGTGGTGACAATACCCGTTAAACGAGAACCTAAAGAAGAAAGTGAAGACATCACGCGACCAAGTCCATGCCCGCCCCCAAGAGCGACAACATGCCTAAGATCCGCCAGACTGCAATTCGGCATAGTGTTCCTATATCAGTTAATTTCCAGTACTTATAAAAGCAAGTAAACCAGCGAGTTACGAAATGTGTTTTTTACACTAAAGCCCGTTTTATAGCGACTAAAATAAATTGGGCGTTAATCTATCATAAAACATCATTCTTAGCTTAAGTACTGTGACAAAAAACAATAAAAGAGAGGATTCTGTATTGATGTTGCCCTTAGACGGAAAAATACGCGCGAGAGTTTTCATTTTAAATTATTATCTATATTATGTAAATAATTCTCATTTTCATTGTTTATTTTGTGGATCAATATGTCTGATTCAGAATTACAGCGTCTGTTTGCTCGCCATTCGTCGTCGTTATGCCGTTATCTGAACATCTACCTTAAAGACCATAGTTTAAGTATGGATATCACGCAGGAAAGCTTTGCTCGGTTGGCCGAGTTGATGAAAAATCCCGCCATTCAAGATTTTGAGGCTTATTTGTATCGAATTGCGAAAAACCTGATGGTCGACCATTTCCGCCTACAGAAAAAACAACGATTAATGGCGATCAGTGACCAACAGTGGGAAGAGATCCCATCGCGGGTGAAAGGCCTTGAAGCTACCGTTATTTATGATCAACAACTAGAACAAATTCAGAAAATTATTCAAACTTTGCCATTCAGGACTCAGGAGATATTTCGCTTGCATCGAGAAGAAGGATTAACCCAAACGGAAGTGGCGCAGCATTTAAATATTTCATTAAGTACAGTCGAAAAACATTTAGCCAATGCATTGGCAATGCTAATTCATAAATGGAGAGACTAGTCATGAAGCCATCTGATAGTCCATCTGAAATTGAAAACAAAGCCGCAATGTGGGTTGTGAAAACAACGCATCGCGAGTTGACGCCGCAAGAGAATGAAGCATTTCAGTCTTGGCTCAATGCGTCAGAACAACATGTATCAGCTTACTACCGTGCTCGGCAATTATGGGCACTAACGGCGAGTAAACCGCGACAACAAACAGCAGAAAATCAACAGGCAATGAAAAAAAAGAGACGCCCTCGCTATGTTGGTTTATCGATCGCCGCGGCTGTGCTAGTGAGTGTGTTATCCATGTCAATTTGGTATTTTCAATATACACAGCAAGTGGATTACTATGCGAAAACCGGTGAAATACAGCATATCACCTTACCGGATGGTAGCCGTGTAGATCTCGACAGTGGCGCACAGTTGCAATTAGCGTTTAACTCGCAGTACCGGCAAGTCAATTTGTTACGGGGGCGTGCTTACTTCACCGTCGCACCCAAAACGAGTACGGAACCAAGGCCTTTTCAGGTTATGGCGAAAAATGGCATAACTCAGGCGCTTGGCACTGAATTTTCAGTTGATAATGAAAATAGCGAAGTGGCGGTCAGTGTTTACCAACACAGTGTAAAGGTGTCGCTATTATCAGGGCAGGAAATGGTTATTCCAGCAGGAAACGCCACACAATATCAGTCAGAGATAACACCTATGACTCCTATGGTTAACTCGCATTCTACAGTATGGCGCGAAGGGCAAATTATTTTTCAACAGAAAACATTTTCAGAAGTTATCGCTGCAATAAATCGTTACCGAGACAAGCAAATTATTTTGTTGGCTGATAAACGAGCAGATCACATTAGTGGTGTATTACAAATTAGCACGCTCGATAGTGGGCTAACGCATCTGGCATCATCGTACAATCTATCTGTTTATGAAATTCCATTTTTTACTTTAATTTATTGATTATAAATAATTAATATTGATGTAGATAAATAATGAATAATTTTTATAAAAATTTATTTACGGGTTTTCCTAATCCCTACGTCTTAACCTAAGTGATTATGATTTTTATTACCATTATCATTTTAGGGATGGGAAATGACTCAAAAAAAGCACCACTATAAAAAAGCAACACTTTGTGTTCACCTTGCATTATTTACGTTACCTGCATTTTCGTTCTTTAATCTAGCACAGGCAAACCCAGCGGTAGCGCCTACACAACAAGAAGTCGCCTTTTCTGTTGCAGCGGGCTCGCTTGAAAACAGCTTGCTTCAGTTCGCCCAGCAAGCAAAGGTAGAAATTATTATTCAGAGCCGAGAAATTAATGGTCTACAAAGTCAGGGCTTGAAGGGGAGCTTTACGCCACAGGAGGGGCTACGCCGATTAATCGGTTCAAACCCTGTGCAATATCAGTGGCAAAATAACCGGATTACTATTGAGCGTATTGCGCCTGCTACCAGTGATCCAGTGATTGAGTTAGACAATATTACCGTCACAGCAAGCCAGATCCAGCAAGGGGACTGGGTATATAACAGTCCATCGTCCGTCAGTGTGATCAGTAAAAAACAAATTGATGACCGCCCACCAAAGCACATAGCCGATGTGCTAGAACTCACGACAGGCGTCTATTCGAGTGTTAGCCAGCAAGACCCTTCCTTATCTGTGAATATCCGAGGGATACAGGATTATGGTCGCGTGAATATGAATATCGATGGTATGCGGCAAAACTTTCAAAAAAGTGGCCACGGGCAGCGCAATGGTTCTATGTATATCGATTCAGAACTGCTTTCTGGAGTGGAAATACAGAAGGGCAATACGAGTGGAATGGGGAGTGGTGGAACCTTAGGGGGAGTAGCGACATTCAATACGGTCAACGCGTCTGATTTTTTATCAAAAGATAAAACCTTTGGAGGAAAATTGCATGCGAGTACAGGGTCAAATAATACGCACTTTATTGGTAGCAGTGTGCTGGCATTAGGGAATGAAAAAGCGGATTTACTGTTTGCGGCAAGTGAACGGCGTCTTGGGGATTATAAACCGGGAACTCACGGTAATATTGGTAATATACGTGTCAACAATGGAGCCGGACATTACGATGAACTTGCGAACCAATTAAAGCACACTCGCATTAATGACAGTAATTACAGAATGACCTCTTATCTGGCAAAAGCCGGTTGGAATATCAGTGATGAGCAGCGTTTGCAATTTAATTACTTAGAAACCAAAGTGGCCACGCCAAATGCAGGAACATTAACGAACTTAGGTGGTACATGGCCCTACAAGTTAGGGTGGAAAAGTAGCGGTTTCAGTGATGTAACCGCCAAAAATTATTCTCTTGATTACACCCAATTTAGCGATAACCCATGGAGCACTGAGTTAAAGGGAAAAGTGTATTTTGTTGATACAAAAGACAACACAGACACCTATTCCACAAGCCAAATTTATAATAATGGCTACCAGATGGACACGCGAGTCAAAACGGTAGGGGTACAGCTTGAAAACCATTCAGAAGTTGAATTTAACCATAACAATGTATTAAAAGCACATTATGGTTTGGAAACCTTTCAAGACAAAGCGAGTAGTAGTTCAACACGTGAAGCGGCGAGTGGCGTGACACCGGATGGAAAGCGTTCATTGAGCTCGTTATTTACTAATTTAACCTATGAATACGATGATTGGTTAACATTAGAGGGGGGAATGCGTTATGACCATTATTCTCTCAAAGGACAAACCAGTATGCGTTATGGCGTACTTCCTTATACTAAAGATAATCCATGTACAGGAAGACGGTTACGTGATTGCAAAGTTGTTATGACGACTGAGAGTTGGGACGTTGATAACTCAGAAGGGGCATTTTCACCCCATATTCGTTTAGCGGTACGCCCTAATCTTGAGTGGATGGAATTATTTACCAGCTATGGGCGATCATGGCGCCCGCCTGCCATTACAGAAACGTTAACCACAGGAAGTGCTCACAGTAGTTCGACCCAATTCCCGAATCCGTATTTAAAACCTGAGCGTTCAAATGCTTGGGAGGTGGGAATGAACATCAATTATCCGCAATTGTTCATTGAAGAAGACCGATTTGTCGCGAAAATTGCCTATTTTGATACCCGAGTGGATAACTACATTAATTTAGCAATTGACCGTAAAAAACCAGGGATGGTTAGCCCTAATATTGGTAATGCCGCATACAGCAATAACTTGGTTGCAACCCGTTTTAGAGGGTTTGAATACCAACTGAATTATGATGCTGGTTTTGTGTATGCAGACCTGACCTTTACCCACATGATCGGCAAAAATAAATTCTGTTCACGGCCCGCATGGTTAGGTGGCGTATTGAAGTATGGCGAAGACGTTGGCCCCGGTAACTGGTATGTTGAGCCAAATGAAGCATCAAATAACCATGTGGATTGTGATAGCAGCGCCATTTTTAGTAGTGCTGCGAATTTACCCGGTGACCGTGGTTCCTTTACATTAGGAGGGCGAGCGTTTGATAGAAAACTCGATGGGGGAATGGTCATTCGCTTTACACCTGGTTTTCAAGACTATTCAACAGGCTCTAATTCCCCTTACTTAGCCGACTGGCCTAAATATACACTGATTGATTTATATGCAAGTTATGCATTAACTGACAATTTAACGATCCGAGGAAATGTCGAGAACTTGACCAATCGAGCGTATGTCGTTAGTTACGGGGAAAGTTTGGCGAATACCTTAGGCCGAGGACGAACGGTATCGGGAGGGATAGAGTACCGTTTCTAAATACACGTCATACTTTACGCTGTGGCGTTTTGGTTAATAAATTTTGCGCCTTATTATTTATTTTTAATTGATATGCCAATTATTTAATTTGAAAAAACGGATTTGATAAGCGTTAAGTGTTGGTATTTACAACGTAAACAATTAGATGGGGAGCTTGCTCCCCATTTTAGATCTATATCAATAAATGTTTAATTAAATAGTTAGAGATGTTAATCAATTAACATGGAATTATGCGTTTTATAGGGAGTCAAAACAGAAAATTGTCAGTGATAATAATAGCTTCGGTGAACTCATGGTATCTTTTGTAAGTCGTTGTATATAATGATATATATCGAATTGCGATTCGCTTTTTCAATTTCTATCGGCTAGAATCCTTACATAAATTAAGTGAACAGAGTGACGTATTTTATAGTTTAAAATCAGTAACTCGGTTCCAAATAAAACTCCTAGCCTTTGCGTCTAAGTTTGAACGACTGAATATGATGCACTGGCCGTGGCTTAGAGCCACCAGGGTGCAAGATAGAAATGTCTGCATCTCCCGTACTTGGAAAGGTGTGATTATGCAGCAACTTGTCGATCAATTTGACCGGAAATTTTACTATCTTCGGCTCTCTATAACAGATGTTTGCAACTTTCGTTGCACATACTGCCTACCCGATGGCTACAAGCCAAGCGGTCGTCATGAATTCTTAACATTAGATGAAATTCGTCGTATCAGTGCGGCATTCGCAGAATTAGGCACAGAAAAAGTGCGTATTACGGGCGGAGAGCCAACTATGCGCAAAGACTTCAGTGATATTATTGCTGCCATCAATGAAAATGAATCAATCAAAAAAATAGCCGTGACAACTAACGGCTATCGTATGGCGAGAGACGTGCAAGAATGGAAAGCAGCAGGGCTGAGCGCGATTAATGTGAGTGTTGATAGCTTAGATCCACGTCAATTTGCCGCCATCACAGGGCAAGACAAATTCTTTCAGGTGATGAAAGGCATTGATGCTGCTTTTGAAGCTGGCTTTGAGAAAGTAAAAGTCAATGCCGTGCTCATGAAAAATGTCAATGACATTGCGTTGAAGTCATTCCTAAATTGGATCAAACATCGTCCAATTCAATTACGTTTTATTGAACTCATGGAAACTGGTGATGGTAGTGATATCTTCCAACGTTTTCATATTTCAGGCGAAACTATTCGCGAACGTCTAATTGAAGATGGTTGGTACATGCTTCCTCGTTCTCGTAGTGATGGGCCAGCGCAAGTCTTTAGTCATCCAGATTACCAAGGCGAAATCGGGCTTATCATGCCGTATGAAAAAGATTTTTGCCAAAGTTGTAACCGCTTACGCGTTTCCTCATTAGGAAATCTGCATTTATGTTTATTTGGTGAAAATGGCATTCCGCTTCGTGATTTATTGGGCGCAGATGACCAAAACGAAGCGTTAAAAGCCCGTATTCAGCGAGGCTTGCACCATAAACGAGAAACCCATTTTCTGCATATGGGTGATAGCGGAATTACACCAAATTTATCCGTAATAGGCGGCTAATCCTTTTTTGATTTCAGGAGAAAATATGTCCCAACTGACTCACCTCAATGCGTCGGGCGAGGCGCATATGGTTGATGTTTCAGCCAAAGCTGAAACTGTCCGTGAAGCTCGCGCAGAAGCTTATGTCACTATGAACCCAGCAACCCTAACGATGATCGTTGATGGTAGCCACCATAAAGGGGATGTGTTCGCCACAGCGCGTATTGCGGGTATTCAAGCGGCAAAAAACACCTGGCAGCTTATCCCATTATGTCACCCACTATTGTTAACTAAAGTTGAAGTGATCCTGAAAGCGGAATCTGAACATCACCGTGTTCGTATTGAAACGTGTTGCCGGCTAACAGGAAAGACAGGGGTCGAAATGGAAGCGTTAACCGCTGCATCTGTTGCTGCTTTGACGATTTATGACATGTGTAAAGCGGTACAAAAAGATATGGTGATTGGCCCTGTTCGTTTGTTAGAAAAGACAGGCGGTAAGTCTGGACATTTTAAGGTGGAATAATGATCACAGTATTATTTTTTGCTCAAGTCCGTGAGCTAGTTGGAACGGATCGCTTAGAACTTACAGAGACTTACCAAAAAGTGGAAGATTTACGTCAAGCTCTTTCACAAAAAGGCGATCGCTGGGCGTTGGCACTTGAAGATGGCAAATTACTTGCCGCTGTTAATCAATCATTTGTTTCACTAGACCACCCACTCTCAGAAGGGGATGAAGTGGCCTTTTTCCCTCCGGTCACAGGGGGGTAATATGGAAAACACTCATATTGCAGTACAAACAGAAAATTTTAGTGTTGGTGAACAATATCAATGGCTTGCACAGTGTGATAGTGATGGCGCTGTTGTGACTTTCACAGGAAAAGTGCGTAACCATAATTTAGGGGACAGTGTTGCGGCATTAACGCTCGAGCACTACCCAGGAATGACCGAAAAAGCCTTAGCAAATATAGTTGTAGAAGCAAAAGAACGTTGGCCATTGCAGCGAGTCAGTGTGATCCACCGCATTGGTACCTTACAACCAGGTGAAGAAATTGTTTTTGTTGGGGTCACGAGTGCCCATCGTAATGCTGCATTTCAAGCGGCTGAATTTATTATGGATTATTTAAAGACTAAAGCTCCATTTTGGAAAAAAGAAACCTTACCTGAAAATGAACGTTGGGTGGAGGCGAAAGAAACTGATGAAGCGTCTGCAAACCGCTGGTAATCGCATTTTTTCCGCTAAAAAATACGAATTTGCTGAATGGTATTGTCAAAAGAATGTGTTAGACTTTGGTTAATTTCTCCGATTGCAGTATTTTTACTGCGTCGATTTTTCTTTTAGCGAAAGGGTAACCATCATGGGTCAGTTTGATCAACGTAATGATTCTCTTGTCCAGGGTGCCAATACTGGCGTTCAGGCATTTATGTCGCAAGTATACGGCTGGATGACAGTCGGTCTACTGCTGACAGCTTTTGTTGCATGGTATTCAGTTAGCAGTGGTTTGTATTACACCATTGCAACCAATAAAATCCTCTTTTTTGGAATGATTATTGCTGAACTTGGTTTAGTGATGGGGATTTCATTTTTGCTGCAAAAAATTAGTGGCATGGCAGCAACGGGCATGTTTATGCTCTATTCATTGCTCACCGGCTTAACAATTTCAGTTATTCTTGCTGCGTATACTGGTGAGTCCGTTGCGGGCACATTTGTCATTACCGCGGTGATGTTTGGTGCATTAAGTTTTTACGGCTATACCACTAAGCGTAGCTTAACAGGTATGGGTAACTTCCTGTTTATGGCACTGATTGGTATTGTTGTCGCTTCTTTGGTTAACATCTGGCTGCAAAGCACCATGATGTATTGGGTGATCACTTACGGTGGTGTTTTACTGTTTGCCGCTTTAACCGCTTATGACACTCAAAAACTGAAAGAAATGGGTTCACAAATTGATGAAGACGACAGAGAAACAATGCGTAAATACTCTATTATGGGGGCACTGTCTCTGTATTTAGACTTCATTAACCTGTTCTTAATGTTACTGCGTATTTTCGGTGACCGTCGCTAAATTCAGTGACTCTCCTCATAACGCGATGAAATGAGGGGATAGAAGCCGTTAAAAATGAAGACCCTTGTTACTTTGGTAACAAGGGTCTTTTGATCTAAATGCTACCCTAAAATATGATTTGGATATTAGTAGATTGCTTGCTATTCAAAGCATTAATTATACTTCTAAAGCGGAATATGATTTCTTTTTATCACGCTATTTTCTTCCTAAACAAATAATAAGCCACTGAGCTGGTTATTATCGTAATGATAAATAATGGCCATAAACTGTGGAAGATAACTGAAAAATCGGCATTTTTTAAGTAAATCTGTTTGGTGATTTCAGTGAAATGGCGAATTGGGTTAATCCAAGTAATTTGTTGCAGCCAAACTGGCATATTCTCGACGGGGGAAATGTACCCCGATAACAGCACCGCTGGCATCATAAATACAAATACTCCAATGAACGCTTGTTGCTGAGTTGAGCACAACGCTGAAATGAGTAACCCAAACCCCACCAAGGACAATCCATAGAATAACATGGTGGCATAAAAGAGGAGTAGGGAGCCCGCAAAAGGAATTTGATAGAAAAAGATCCCAATAACGAGAACCAAACTTGCCTGTGCAGTCGCTACTATCAATGCAGGCACCGCCTTACCAATAAATATTTGCCAAGTGGTCAGGGGAGAAACCAGCAATTGGTCCAGGGTGCCTTGTTCTCTTTCCCTCGCGATAGAAAGGGACGTCACAATCAATACCCCGATTGTGGTTATCAAAGCGACCAATGAGGGCACAATAAACCATTTATAATCTAAATTTGGGTTGTACCAATTACGAACGATTAATTCACTGTTGTTTGGCAGAGTCTGTGATTGTATTAGCTCGTGTTGGTACTGAGTGACAATTTGTGCTACATAGTTTGCGGCAATTTGCGCACTATTTGAATTACGTCCATCAAGGAGTAACAGCATATTAGCGTTATGGTGGCTGGCAATATCAGCACTAAAGTTTTGCCCAAAACGGACAACCAGCAGAGCCTTGCGGTTATCCAGCGTTTCACGAATTTCATGTTCATTCTTCAATAATAACACCTGAGAAAACGCACTGGCTTTGGCGAGACGTTGAGTCAACTCGATAGAATGCTCACCATTGTCTTGGTCAAAAATTGCAATGGTGGTGTTAGTGACCTCAAGCGTGGCTGCTAGGGGAAATAAAATCATCTGAAATATCACGGGTAAAATCAAAATAGCCCGTGTTTGTGGTTCTTGAAGCAATGACTGAAGCTCTTTCATAATTAAGGTGTATAGGCGATAAAACATAACTTCACCTCAATCCAAACGACGGCGAGTTTTTAGTGCCGTCAGTCCAATAAATAGTATTGCAGAAGCGATTAGTAACAGGAAATCTATCAATAAAACAATATAGATATCACCCGCAAGAAAGAGAGTTTGTAAGCTGCTGACAAAGTAGCGGGCAGGGATAAAATAAGTCACAGCTTGAATAATAGCTGGCATACTATCAATTTCAAAAATAAACCCAGATAGCATAATGGCAGGTAAGAAGGCGGCATTCAGAGCAACCATCGCTGCATTAAATTGGTTACGAGTAATTGTTGAAATTAATAACCCCATCCCCAATGCCGTTGCCAAATAAAGGCTGGTAATGACAAATAATACTAATAGAGAGCCGCGATAAGGTACTCCTAAGACAAAAGTGGTGACAAACATGCATAACACCATCACAAAAGACCCAAGCACTTGGTAAGGCAATAATTTTGAAAGTAATAATTCAGTTTTAGTGATTTGGGTTGAAAGCAATGCTTCCATCGTGCCACGTTCCCATTCTCTTGCGATAACCAAAGAGGTCAAAATAGCACCAACTACAGTAATAATGATACTAATTGCCCCTGGAATAATAAAATGCTGACTAATTGCAGCTTCATTAAACCAATAGCGCATATTGAGCTCGATTAATGGATCTGTTGGGTAGCCTTGATTTACCCCTTGCTGCACCAGCCAGGTTTGCCACACACCTTGGGTATAAGCTTGCACAAAGTTGGCCGTATTCGGTTCGCTGCCATCAGTAATGACTTGAATTGCGGCATGACCTTGTTTTTGCAGCAATTGGGCTGAAAAATTGACAGGAATGACGACAATACCGCGAATTTCACCCGCTTGCATTTTATCGATTAATAAATGGCGGTTATTACTAATAGTTGCATCGATAAATGGCGAACCCGTGAAGGTATCAACTAATTCACGAGCTTGCGAACTTTGTTGCTCAAGTAAAATACCGACACGCAATTTACTTGAGTCTAAATTGATACCATAACCAAAAATAAATAATAACATCAATGGAATAAGTACAGCGATAAGAGCGCTGCTAGGATCCCGCACAATTTGTTTACTTTCTTTCCAGCAGAGTGCTTTAAGCCTACGCCATGAAAAATAAGAAGCGGTGTAAGTCATTGTGCCTCCTGTTGCTTATCATAATTCATGATGAGCTCAATAAATGCATCTTCCATGGATGGGTCAGGGTTTTCAGCACTTGCAACTTGCTGTTTCAGTTCATCAGGGGTTCCCGCCGCAATAATTTTTCCATGGTAAACCAGCCCTATACGGTCACAATATTCTGCCTCATCCATAAAGTGAGTCGTGACCATAACGGTAACGCCTTTATCAACCATTCCGTTGATATGTAGCCAAAATTCCCGACGAGTTAGTGGGTCAACGCCTGAGGTTGGTTCATCTAAAAATAAGATATCAGGCTCATGCATCAACGAGCAGGCGAGGGCTAAACGTTGTTTATAACCCAGAGGAAGGGATTCAGTAACCTGATTGATAATCGGTTTGAAATTAAAAGCCTCAACCATTTCGTGGATTTTTTGGGCTTGTTGCTGATGGTGTAATCCATAAACACCTGAAAAGAATTTCAGGTTTTGTCCCACCTTCAGGTTGCCGTACAGCGAGAATTTTTGTGCCATATAGCCAAGGTGCTGTCTGACTTTGTTTGACCTCGTTTTTAAATCCATCCCAAGAACGAGTGCTTGCCCATCAGTGGGTTTCATTAGCGCACACATCATTTTAAAAGTTGTCGATTTTCCCGCACCATTTGGCCCCAATAAACCAAAAATCTCTCCGCGTTTAACTTGGAAATTTACGCTGTCAGTTGCGGCAAACTGGCCAAATTTTTTGGTTAAATTACGTGCTTCTATGACAGTTTCTTCAGGATTAGGTGGAATTTGCGGTACGATAGCGGCTAATTCCGAACGGTGAGATGGACCCCCACCTAATAAGTCAATAAATGCATCTTCGAAACGAGGCTGCGCCTCAATGAGTTTCCCATCTGCCATATTTAATGCGGTTAACAAATTTGTCTGTGATGCATTCGGCTTCAAAATTAAACGAATATATTGGCCTTGGATCACACCATCGGTGGTTTCTGGTAATACGAGTGCGTTTTGTAATATAGTGCGTTTTTGTGTGGCTGGTACATCAAGTAAAAACGAGCGTCCCGCCATTTTTTCAGTTAATAGCTCGGGTTTGCCAGCATAAAGCTGTTTGCCTTTATTTAATAGCAGCACATTTTTACATTGCTGAGCTTCATCTAAATAGGAAGTACTCCAAAGAATTAGCATTCCATCATCAGCAAGAGTATGAACCATTTGCCATAGTTCGCGTCGAGCGATGGGGTCAACACCGACACCAGGTTCGTCGAGTAAAAGAACCTTGGGTTTTCCTAATAATGTACAGGCCAATCCGAGTTTTTGCTTCATTCCTCCCGATAATTTACCAGCTAGTCTATCGGTAAAAGGGGCTAGGCTGGTGAATGAAAGCAATTGCTGATAGGTTTTTTGGCGTTCTTCGCCGAGTACCCCACGCAAATCTGCGTACAAATTTAAATTTTCTTGTACGGTCAGATCTTCATATAAACCAAATTTTTGGGGCATATAGCCAAGACTAGCTCGCATAGCAATACTGTCGTCGATGGGGTCGAGCCCCATCACGCTAATTTTTCCTGCATCTGGCTTTAATAGCCCTGCAATCATGCGCATTAAGGTTGTTTTTCCTGCGCCATCAGGGCCGACAAGGCCAGTTACAGATCCCCCATGAATATCGATTGTTAAGCTTTCAACGGCAGGTGTATCCAAGCCCGCAAAAGTTTTTTCAACGTTGGATAGGTGAATACTGTAATCATCACTCATAGCAAACTCTTACTGTTTATTATCAGTGAACTGAATAGTCACAGGCATACCTTGGCGTAACGCATCATCTGCATCATTGACGACGATACGTAATCGATAGACTAAATCGGTTCGTAAATCCGGTGTTTGTACGCTTTTAGGCGTAAATTCGGCGGTAGGGGAAACAAACCCGATGGTACCATGGTAGGGTTGATTTGGACGGCTATCGGTATACAGTAAAACTTCTCTACCGGGGATGGCATCACCAAGGTGTGGCTCGCTAACATAGGCTCTGACCCAAACAGGGTTTGTTAAAGTGACGCTAAATACGGTATTACCTGTACCGATGATTGTGCCCGGTTCTATTGCTCGGGTTAAAATAGTCCCAGAGGAAGGCGCAATTAAAACGGTGTCTTGTAAGTCGAGTTCAGCTTGAGCGACAGCCGCTTCGGCTTGTAACCATTCGCCTCGAGCGGCAGCTATCTCTTCTTGACGAAAGCCGCTTTGGTATTGATTCAGCTTATCTTTTGCTGCTTGAAGGGCTGCAAATGCTTGGTTTCTATTGTTCTTCGCGTTATCTAAATCATTAGCTGAAATAACGCGGGAGGCAGCCAGCCCTTGCTGACGTTTATAGAAGTTGTCGGCATATTGCCAAGCCGCTTGTTTTTGAGCCACTTCAGCTTCAACTTGCGCAACCTCTTGAGTACGGTAACCACTTTCTTTTAAAGCAAGTTGTGCTTTGGCTGTGTCGCGCACCCCTTTGGCTTTATTTAATGCGTTAATGTAGGGAGCGTCATCCAGTTGACCAAGTTGCTCGCCTGCAATAATTTTTGCACCTTCATCAACACTTAGGGATTTGAGCTTACCTGACACTCGAAAACCGAGATTTACCGTGCGCACATCAACATTGCCGTAGAGTGTTAATGTCTTGTCCTGCTGTGATTGATAGTAGTAATAACCACCAATTGCAGCACCGATTAATATGAGAATAATGAAAACAACAACAGAACGGTTTTTATTGCTCATAGCTAACCTTACTTAAAGAATCCACGAGATGAAAACAAATTTGTTGTTAGAGGCTGCTGTTTTTAATGGAGAAGTGTGGCACCAGCTGCAATAAAATCACCAACCTCTAGTTATTATCAATGTGAATGAATCACTTTAATTATTTTATCATATCACTTTTCATATTGTTTGCGATGGCGCAAGCCCGCTAATAATATATTTGTATGTTCAATAAGAACTTGATTAATAATTTTAAATTCATTTTCATTAATATGTTTCCAGCCGGTTTGACGTAATAATGTTTCCCGAGCAATACGAAATGAAAGTGTTTCGCCAAGGATCGCGTGTGTGTGAATCAGTGTTGTTAAATGGTTGGGATCCGCACCAATGTAAATGGCAATCAAACGGTTTAGACGCGAATGTATTGGGCCTAAAGCCTGCTCGTGGATGATGGTGTAGGCTTCGGTTGGGTTGAGTTGTTCGCGGGCTAAGATGCGAGAAAAACTTAAATTTTTCTTTTCCAACTGAAAGTGATTATAGGCAATGACTGTTTTTTGGAGTAAATCAAGTGCATCATCAGTGACTTGAACTGATAAAGGTTGATTTAGAAAGTTGTCAATTTCTTGAAAAACATCATAGAAATCGTCCCGGATTGTTTTTGTTATAAGCTGAGCTACAGCTAAGTAAAGTCCTTCTTTTGAGCCAAAGTAATAAGAAATTGCGGCAATGTTTTGCCCTGATGCCTGTGCGATTTTGCGTGTGGTAGCGCCATCAAGCCCTTGTTCTCCATATACATCAGCAGCAGTGAGAAGCAATTGCATTTTCGCATTTTCTCCACGTAATGTTGACGATGAACTTGTATTCATAACCATTCCTTTAAAAATTCAGAATTAAATAACATCTAATTAGCTCTTAATGGCTTTTCGTGTTTATAAAAAGTAAAAAACGACATCTCATAGTATCATGTAAGTATATATACTATACGGATGAGATTTTATATTAATTTATTAACCAAACTAAATTAATATATTTATCATCAGCAAATAATGTTAGAATTTTACACAGTGTCGCACGGCAGTTTGCGCTTTTCTTCTGACTCACTTCCCCATAACTGCCACATTCAATTTGAAGCGGTGAAGCCCGGAGTAATTAATTTGACTACATTTTCAGACCTCGCGTTAAACGAGGAAATCTTGCTTGCCATTAATGAATTAGGCTATGAAAGCCCTACGCCTATTCAACAACAAGCTATTCCAGCTGTGCTTGCAGGAAATGACCTTCTAGCTAGCGCCCAAACCGGTACGGGTAAAACAGCGGGTTTTACATTGCCAATTTTACAAAAGCTTATTACAACTCCTCGAGCTGGGAAGGATCGCAAGCCTATTCGTGCGTTAATTTTGACGCCAACTAGGGAACTTGCAGCGCAAGTTGCTGAAAATGTAAAAGAATATAGCCGTCATTTACGTATTCGTTCTTTTGTCGTCTTTGGTGGGGTAAGTATTAATCCACAGATGATGAAGTTACGTGGTGGCGTTGATATCTTAATTGCAACTCCGGGGCGCTTATTAGATTTAGCGCACCAAAATGCGGTAGATCTTTCTCAAGTCGAAGTTTTCGTACTTGATGAAGCTGACCGTATGTTAGATATGGGGTTCATTCATGATATTCGTAGAGTGATTAATAAGTTACCCAAAAAGCGCCAAAACTTATTATTTTCAGCAACATTTTCTGACGAAATCAAACAACTGGCGAATAAACTACTTAATAACCCAGTGACTATTGAAGTTGCTCCGCGAAACTCAGCCTCTGAGCAAATCACCCAGTATGTACATCTGGTTGATAAAAAACGAAAAGCAGAGTTACTTTCGTTTATGATTGGCCGTGAAAATTGGCAACAAGTCCTCGTCTTTACACGTACAAAACATGGCGCAAACCGTCTTGCTGAGCATTTAAATAAAGATGGCGTTAAAGCTGCGGCTATTCATGGCAACAAGAGCCAAGGGGCACGTACTCGTGCACTAGCTGACTTTAAATCTGGAGATATTCGTGTTTTAGTGGCAACGGATATTGCAGCTCGTGGTCTTGATATTGAACAGCTTCCTTATGTGGTGAATTTTGAGCTACCTAATGTAGCAGAAGATTATGTTCACCGTATTGGCCGTACAGGCCGTGCAGAATCAACTGGGATGGCCGTTTCCTTAGTATGTATCGATGAGGCTAAGTTACTCAAGGATATTGAGAAATTATTGAAAAAAACGATCCCATTGATGGCGATTGAAGGCTATGAGCCCGACCCATCCATCAAAGCGGAGCCTATTCAAAAAACACCACAACGGAATGAACGTCGTTCAGGCGGTTCTGCTGGTGATAGGAATCAAGGCAAAGCGCCTCGTCGTAGCAGTGCCCCATCGTCAAAGTCGAGTTCAGTGAAAGGGGCAAGTTCTCCATGGAAAAACGCCCAGAAAAAAGTCAAACAAGGACGTAGTGACAGTTAACCTCCCATAATCTTGTCGCTCTTTTTAATGTTAATAGCATTGACTAGACTAACTTGAAGATCATTTCAAGCTAGTCTCTTGTCACTCCTACCTTAGAATTTTTCCTGCTTATCAATTAAATAAACGGTATGATAAGCAGGAATTATTACGTTTTTTGTGAGTCACTTATGCGCGTTTTATTAGCTCCTATGGAGGGGGTTTTAGATCCTCTAGTTCGTTGTTTACTAAGTGAAGTTAATGACTATGACCTGTGCATAACAGAGTTTGTTCGTGTGGTTGATACCCTTTTACCCGCAAAAACATTTTACCGTTTATGCCCTGAGCTAAAACATGGGAGCCGTACTCCTTCAGGGACATTAGTCCGTGTACAGCTGTTAGGGCAGCATCCTCAGTGGTTAGCAGAAAATGCAAACCGAGCGGTCGAATTAGGCTCTTGGGGGGTTGATTTAAATTGTGGTTGTCCATCAAAAACAGTCAATGGCCATGGTGGTGGTGCGACGTTATTGAAACAACCTGATTTGATTTATCGAGCTGCTAAATCAATGCGTGAAGCGGTTCCAAAAGAATTACCTATTTCGGTTAAAGTCCGTTTAGGGTGGGATAGCTCTGAATTTGCTTATGAAATTGCAGATGCGGTCCAACAGGCAGGAGCAACAGAACTCACTGTTCACGGTAGAACGAAAGAAGACGGTTATAAAGCAGAATGTATTAATTGGTCCGCTATTGGAGAGATCCGCCGTAAATTATCGATCCCAGTGATTGCTAATGGGGAAATTTGGGACTATGCGAGCGCACTGCGCTGCCTTGAAATTACAGGATGTGATGCCGTGATGATTGGCCGTGGCGCATTAAATACGCCAAACCTTAGCCGAGTGGTTAAATGTAATGAATCTAAAATGCCTTGGGAGCAAGTTGGTAGGCTGTTATTAAAATATACAGAACTTGAAAAACAAGGAGATACTGGTCATTACCATGCTGCTCGAATCAAGCAATGGCTAGGTTATTTACGCAAAGAATATCATCAGGCAGATGAACTCTTTTCTCAGGTTAGATCATTAAAAAATGCCCAACAGATTTCGCAAGTGATAACTGAAATAGTGAACAATTGATTATGAATAATGTTAATAAGCCAAATTTTATATTTGCGAAATTAACTTATAGGGTCTTTACTTAATTGGTGTAAGAACGATTTAATTTATTTAAAGCTTATACTGTTGTCTGAGAATATTTTGATGTATATAGTGAAATTACCTAGTCTGGGAGGCGTAAGATGGGCGTAATTGCTTGGATTATTTTTGGTCTAATTGCTGGTGTTTTAGCTAAATGGCTGATGCCAGGTACTTACCACATGGGGTTCATTATGACCACCGTGTTGGGAATTGTTGGTGCTGTTGTGGGTGGTTACATCAGCACTTTCTTTGGTAAAGGAAAAGTTGATGGTTTCAACTTTGGGAGCTTTGTTGTCGCGGTTATCGGAGCCATAGTCGTGCTGTTCTTAGCTGGGCTATTTGGTAAATAGCTATTTTCTCTACTCGATAAATCTTTATTCTATAAGCCACTTGAATCTCAAGTGGCTTATATTTTTATGGCAAAGGTAGGTTACGACTCAATTGGCAGGCCGTTATCTTGCCCCCATTGGGCCCATGAACCATCATACAAACGTACGTTTTGGTTACCTAATAATGTTAATGCCATTAATACCACCGCAGCGGTCATTCCTGAACCACAGGTCGTTACAGAAGGAGCATGGATATCCACACCTTGCTTAGTAAAGATAGCTTTAAGTTGTTCTGGTGATTTGAATTCACCTTTTTCAACGAGAAGATCCCATGGGACATTTTTGCTCCCAGGAATATGCCCCATACGCAATCCCGGACGAGGTTCTGGCGCTTGGGCGAGAAAGCGTGGCTCAGCACGAGCATCAATAATTTGAACCTTGCCTTGATTAACAATATCAAGAACTTGTTCTTGATTCAGCGCGTTCGCGTCTTTACGTGTTGCATGGAATTGCTTCGGAGCCGGTGGAGTGACTTCCCCAGACTGAACATCAAAGCCTGCCGCTTTCCAAGCATCGATGCCACCAGCTAGAATTTTAACGTTTTTGCAGCCCATAGTGGTAAATGTCCACCATGCCCTTGGAGATGAAAATAAATTATTTTGCGAATAAATAATAACTTGGGTGTCATTGCCAATACCCATAGCACTAACTGCTTGGCTAAAAACATTAGCACTTGGCAGCATATGGGGCAAATCACAGCTTTTGTCTGCAATTTCGTCTTGATGAAAGAACTGAGCATTAGGAATATGCTCTGCTAAATATTGTTGGCGGCAATCATAAGGTGCTGTAGGTGGGGGAGACGAAGCATCAAGTACAATGATATTGTCATCAAATAGATGTGAATTTAACCATTGTGGGGTGACGAAATAATCGTTGTACATAAGCTATCTCCATCCTGGGTTGATAAATTATTTTAAAATTACTGAATTTGATTGGGTGCTGGCAGTGCTGAAGGGGATTGCGGCTGCCCTTGTTCAAGGGGAGTTGTTGAACGTGTATAAATGTTCATACCCGCTAAAACAATACCGCCTACAGAACCAAAAGCACATAATGCGCAAAGTGCGATAACAACCTTTTTCATTTTTTATAGCCTGCCTAGTGATAAAAACCCAAATAGTATATGAACTCAAAGTATAACCGGATGAGTGTTGCAAACAAGTTAAAAGCTATTTTTTCTGTTGCATAATGGGCGTTTTGCAAAAAGCTTCCCAATTTTTATGTATAATGGGTATTAATACAGTAGTTTTGCGAAGCGGTTGGCAAAAGCGTCTTTTTCATATTTCGTTCTGTTGTCGGCTTCGTTATTTTTCATCTTAACTTTGGTCACCTGCACAATTTATGTCCCTGTCAAAGAAAACTAAAGAACAAATAACTCAGTGGTATAAAGGGTTGTCCATACAAATTGATGGGTTTGTTTCCCGAGCCCCACAACGGGAGATGATCGCGCAAGTCGCAAAAAATCTAGCTGATGATGATGGTCGCCATTTGGTCATAGAGGCCCCTACAGGGGTGGGGAAAACGCTATCTTATTTAATACCGGGGATTGCCGTTGGTAGGGAAGAAGGCAAAACCTTAGTAGTCAGTACGGCAAATGTGGCGCTACAAGACCAAATTTATAGTAAAGATTTACCGTTATTAAGCAAAATTATTCCTGATCTAAAATATACGGGGGCATTTGGGCGTGCTCGTTATGTTTGTCCGCGCAATTTAGAAGCTATTTGTGCAGCAGAAGGCGAACAAATTGATTTAATGTTATTGGTGGAAGATAAAACAGAAATAGCGAATAGTGAAGAGCGGGCAATTTGTCAGCAACTGAGGCATGATTTTCAGAGCTTTGCATGGGACGGGTTAAGGGATCACCACAAACGTGCATTTAGTGATAGTTTATGGCGTAAAGTTAGTACTGATAAAATGAATTGTCTGGGGCGTAATTGCCAATTTTATCAGCGGTGTCCATTTTTTATTGCTAGGCGGGAAATCGAAGATGCCGATGTGGTGGTTGCTAACCATGCATTGGTTATGGCTGCAATGGAGAGTGAGTCGGTTTTGCCGGACCCAAAAAATTTATTATTAGTGCTTGATGAAGGCCACCATGTCCCAGACGTTGCGAGGGATGCCCTTGAAGTGGAAGGCGAGATTACGTTAGTGCAATTAACGGCACAGCTTGATAGCTTTATTCAGCATGTTGGGCAATATATGGGGCAATTTCGTCCCGTGAAGCCACCAAAGCTAGCTAATCCTGAGCGGTTACAGCAGCACGCAGAAAAATTGCGTGAAACATTTCGCGATTTTTCATTATTAGCGAATGCATTATTACCAGAGACATCAAAAGAAACTGAATATTTATTTCCGCTTGGAGTATTGCCTGAAGCTATGCAACTGAGCTGTCAAGCCTTGTTTAAGCAAACTGATGCATTACAGGGACTGGCGGAAGCCATCTTAAATGATTTGACGGAACAAACTGCGAAGCAAGATATTGTCCGCTTACATCGCTCCATTATTGTGACTAGTAGGGCAATGGGGTACTTTGAAAACATGTCGAAACTTTGGCGGTTGGCGGCATTAGAGCAAAGTTCAGGTGCCCCTGTGTCAAAATGGTTAAGTCGGCGTTATGAGAAAAACCAATCGCGTTTCTTTATGCATTGCGCAGGGATCCGAGTAAGTGAACAGTTACAACATTTGTTATGGCGTAACGTGCCTCATATTGTCATTACCTCGGCAACACTGAGATCGTTGAACAGTTATTCACGTTTTATGGAACTTACTGGGTTATCCGAAAAAAGTGATGACCGCTTTGTGACATTGTCTTCTCCTTTTAACCATGTTGAGCAAGGAAAAATTATTATTCCTAAAATGGAATATGAGCCAACTATTAATAATGAAGCTGAACACTTAGCAGAAATGGCGGTATTTTTCCGCGAGCAATTCACTCAAAATACTCACCGCGGAGTACTGGTTTTATTTAGTAGCCAAAGAGCGATGGAAGGTTTTCTTGAGCACGTAAAAGATTTACGTTTACAGCTTTTAGTTCAAGGAGATCAACCTCGTTACCGATTAGTTGAAACTCATTGTGAAAGAATTAACCAAGGGCAAGCTAGTGCCTTAATTGGTTTACAATCGTTTGCAGAGGGGTTAGACCTAAAAGGGGAATATTTAACTCAGGTCCATATTCATAAAATTGCATTTCCACCAGTAACAAACCCGGTAATCATCACCGAAGGGGATTGGTTGAAATCGTTGAAGAGATACCCATTTGAAGTACAAAGTTTACCAAGCGCTTCATTTAATTTAATACAGCAAGCTGGCAGGCTAATACGTAGTCATGAGTGTTATGGTGAAATTATTATTTATGATAAACGTTTGCTAACTAAAAATTATGGTAAAAGGCTATTAAATGCATTACCTGTATTTCCGATAGAACAACCCGAAATACCTAAAAAACAGTAAATAATAATCATTAAGTTAACGTGTTTTATTTTTAAGTGACTTAATTGCAATAAAGGTTTGATTTATTGTTAATTATCATAAAATAAAATGGCCACTTTTCAGTGGCCACTGGTCAATTATAATTGACTCTATTTACGACATTACTCAATATTCGCTTCTAAAAACCAGAGGAATTTATCCATATCGCGGGAAGCCGCAGTAAACATATCTGCAGTGTCTTCGTCTTCTACTTCATCGATGGCTCTACGGATATCATTCGCGACAACCGCATAACGGTCTGCTAATGCTTTCAAATGGTCTTGTACATTGTGAATATTAATTGGGTAAGCTTCTAATGATGTGAAGCGGTTAACCTCTTGGGTTGTACCAATAGCAACACCACCCAATTGAACAGCACGTTCAGCGAATTCATCTAAGTGTTCTACTAACGTAGTCCTAAAGCCATCTAACATTTCATGTACAGCGATAAAATTGCGGCCGCGCATATTCCAGTGGGCTTGTTTAGTCATTAGAGAGAGATCGGTAAAATGGACCACCATAACATTAAGAATTCCAATGGTTTCCAATTTTACACTGTCTTCCATATCATTACGGGTATATAAAAGTTCAGTTGAAGATGCTTTAAATAATTTAGCTGTGCTCATGATTCATCCTCTCTTAAATATGAATTTGTCTAGTAACCTCATCTGTGAATAAATATAAAACAATCTAACGGCTTTGTCATAATGTAATAAACGATTAGTATAATAGGTCTATTCGATATATTTTATTAACTGTTGTTTTATTGTGGATCTTGAATACTGATTATTTTTAGCAATAAGTGCTATAACCAAAATTAGATAATAAAATAAAAATAAAAAATGATTATTTCAAATTGATGAATAAATCTTTACACGAAAAAAGGTTAATAAATATCAACATGTCGAATTTATTAACCTAATCGGTCTTCTTTGTTATAGATTTCGTGGCTAGGTCACTTTTTCGATTTTTGACTTTGGCACCGCTGTAGAGGTGGAACCAATAGAAGCACAAACAATACATAATAATGCTAACCATTGAGTCATCGTTAAGTGCTCATTTAGGAAAACAATTCCTAAAAATGCGCCCATACAAGGTTCTAGGCTCATCAATGTACCAAAAGTTCGGGCAGGCAAACGCGTTAGCGCGATCATTTCTAATGTATAAGGAAATGCGGTTGATAAAATCGCGACTGCTAGTGCAATGGGTAAAATTGAGGGATCAAACATCACTTCTACCCCGGTTTGCATTAAGCCGATCGGGAAGAAAATCATCGCAGAAATAAATGAACCGATAGCCACGGTGGCCGCACCATAGCCGGCTCCCGCTCGTTGGCCAAATATAATATACAATCCCCAACAGACACCAGCTCCGAGAGCATAGATGGCACCGAGTGTATCAATGGACTCAATATTATCGCCAATTGGAAGCAAAAATAGTAACCCAACGATAACAAGGGCTATCCACAAAAAATCAATTGGGCGGCGGGAGGAGAACATTGCAACAGCTAAAGGGCCAGTGAACTCTAGTGCAACGGCTATTCCTAATGGAATGCGCTCAAGGGAAAGGTAAAATAAATAATTCATCGTACCTAGGGATAAGCCGTAGGCTAGCAGTGGAACTAACGAGCTTCTTCTGAATTTTAAACGCCAAGGTTTAAAAATAACAAATAATATAATCGTAGCAAGCAATAAACGTAAACCAGTAACACCGGGAGCGCCGATAACAGGAAATAAAGTTTTAGCTAAAGAAGCTCCGCTTTGAATAGAGGTCATAGCAAGCAGTAATAACCCTATAGGTAATAGCGGAAATGCGCTCTTTTTAGTGTCGGCAGACATAAATAAGTAAACCTCGGAAAACGTAACTTAATTGATAATAAATATTTAGAAAATAATTATTCAGTGATGAAAAATAATTTCTTAAAGATTATCTCATAAAACAGCACGGTTTTATATTTGTTTATGGTTTAGCTATATAGAATAAGGGGGTAAATGTGCTCTATTGGTTGCCAACATGTTGGTTTAGGTGAATAGCAGTGCTATAAACATGAATTAGTCTCATTTTATTATGGCGAAGAGTGAAGCTTGAGCTTCTTTATTAGGCTCGTATAATTCAGTGCTCTAACTAAAAAGTCACAATAAAAATGGAAAATGAGGAACAAATGGGAAAAATTAAAAGTATTGCAGTGTATTGTGGTTCCAGTATGGGAAAAAATAAGGTCTATCAACAAAAAGCCATTGAGTTTGCTAAAGAAATGGTTAAACGTGATATCACGTTAGTCTATGGTGGAGCGAGTGTGGGGATTATGGGAATGGTTGCTGATACCGTATTGTCATTAGGTGGTAAGGCGATTGGTGTGATCCCATCATTGCTAGAAGAACGTGAAATTTCTCATAAGAATTTAACTGAGCTGTATAAAGTTGAAACGATGCATCAGCGTAAAAGTAAAATGATTGAACTTGCCGATGCTTTTGTCGCTTTACCTGGCGGTTATGGCACGCTTGAAGAGTACGCAGAAGTCTTTACTTGGAGCCAAATTGGTTTACATACTAAGCCATGTGCGTTGTTTAATATTAATAATTATTGGCAACCATTGATAGATATGACAAATAAAATGGCGGATGAAGGTTTCCTACATGAGAAATATCGTCATATGGCGATTGTGAATGATTCTTCCGCTGAGTTATTAGAAAGTTTTGAATCTTATGTTGCCCCACCAATTAAAACCTACGACTAGCGTTAATATCAAAATCACAGAGAGGAATGCATGCTGATAAGGGAAGCTATTAAAAGTGATATAGAATCCATTTTATCGCTTTACCAAATTTTGTTTTCGGAAATGGCACTGCTTGACCCTGAGCGCTTACAACCTGCAGAGCAGGCTGGGGAATTTATTGAAAATGCGATTATCGATGATAAATTTTATTTGTTAGTTGCTGTATTTAACGGTGAGATTAAAGGTTTTTGCATCGCGCAACAACAAGTTTCAGATCCTTATAACTGCATTGTTCCTCGAAATTTTGGTTATATTTTTGACTTAGTGGTTGACCCCAATTTCCGTGGTGAAAAAGCAGGACAAAAATTACTCGATGGCATGAAAGCATGGGCGAAGAGTAGGCAGTTTAGCCACTTGGAGCTGTCGGTATTAGCGCAAAATCGTAAAGCCATTAAGTTTTATGAACGAGAAGGGCTAACAGAAATCAGCCGTACTATGGGGATCACGCTTTAGTTTGGCATTTAGTCAGCCTTTCCTTCCGTGTTAATCAATTTGCTGAAAACAGCACAAGATCTAAGCGGCGTAATATGGCATAATGCGCCGCTATTTATACCTGTCGTACTCTAATGACCATGCATGGAATGTATTTCGCTGCTCAAATCACTATTTTGGGTTGTTTTGCACGCCGCAGTCATGGGCCTCTAATCATCGCAGGCTATTTTACACCGTTTAATTTAAGGCATAGCAGTGTTAACAACGAACAATATCACTATGCAGTTTGGCAGTAAGCCACTGTTTGAAAACATTTCAGTTAAATTTGGCACAGGCAACCGTTATGGTTTGATCGGCGCAAATGGCGCGGGTAAATCCACATTTATGAAGATCTTAGGGGGAGATTTAACCCCTACAGCTGGAAATGTGAGCACGACTGATCCAAATGAGCGTATTGGTAAACTTCGCCAAGATCAGTTCGCATTTGAAGAATTTACCGTACTTGATACCGTGATTATGGGTCATAGCGAGCTGTGGGACGTCAAACAAGAGCGCGATAGAATCTACGCCTTACCTGAAATGAGCGAAGAAGACGGCTACCGAGTGGCTGATCTCGAGGTCGCTTATGGTGAAATGGACGGTTATAGCGCGGAAGCTCGTGCCGGTGAATTATTGTTGGGTGTAGGTATTCCTGTCGAACAACACTATGGGCCGATGAGTGAAGTTGCACCTGGCTGGAAACTGCGTGTACTGTTGGCACAAGCCCTATTTTCTGACCCAGATATTTTATTACTCGATGAGCCGACGAACAACTTGGATATCGATACGATTCGTTGGTTAGAGCAAGTGCTGAACGATCGTAACTGCACGATGATCATTATTTCCCATGATAGGCACTTTTTGAATACCGTATGTACGCACATGGCTGACCTAGATTACGGTGAATTGCGTTTATTCACAGGTAACTATGATGAATATATGATTGCGGCAACCCAAGCGCGTGAGCGCCTATTATCGGATAACGCGAAGAAAAAAGCGCAAATTGCTGAATTACAGTCTTTCGTTAGCCGCTTTAGCGCGAATGCCTCTAAGTCGAAACAAGCGACTTCTCGTGCACGTCAAATTGATAAAATTCAATTGGATGAGGTGAAAGCGTCTAGCCGTCAAAACCCATTCATTCGTTTTGAACAAGAGAAAAAATTGTTCCGAAATGCACTTGAATTAGAAGCAGTGACCAATGGTTATGATCAAGGGCCATTATTCAAAAACGTCAATTTATTATTGGAAGTTGGCGAAAAAATGGCGGTTATTGGTGCTAATGGTATCGGTAAAACGACATTCTTAAAAACGTTGGTGGGCGAGCAGCCTGCAACGAGCGGAATGGTTAAATGGTCAGAAAACAGTAACATTGGTTACTATGCCCAAGACCACGCAGAAGATTTTGAAACAGATTTAACCGTGTTTGACTGGATGAGTCAGTGGAAAAATGAAGGGGATGACGAGCAAGCGGTGCGCAGTATTTTAGGCCGTTTACTGTTTTCTCAAGATGACATTAAAAAGAAAGTTAAAGTGTTATCCGGTGGTGAACAAGGGCGTATGTTATTTGGCAAGTTAATGATGCAACAGCCAAACATTTTGATTATGGATGAACCAACCAACCACTTGGATATGGAATCCATCGAGTCATTAAACTTAGCCCTCGAATTATACAAAGGAACGTTAATTTTCGTTTCCCATGACCGTGAGTTTGTTAGCTCGTTAGCGAGCCGTATTTTAGAAATCAAAGAAGATAAAGTAATTGATTTCAAAGGTAGTTATGATGAATACCTGACAAGCCAAGGTGTCGTTCTTTAAATCTGGTTTTTGGATGAAAAACAAAAAGCCCTCAATTTTGAGGGCTTTTTAATGGGCGAAGTAAACTTAGTTTTTCTTCACAAACTCAGATTTCAATTTCATTTGACCGAAACCATCAATCTTACAGTCGATATTGTGGTCGCCCTCGACCAAACGGATACCTTTAACGCGGGTACCGATTTTTAGCATTGAAGAGCTACCTTTGACTTTGAGATCTTTAATCACGGTGATGGTATCGCCATCAGCTAGCAGGTTGCCATTGGCATCTTTTACAATCAATTCATCAATATCAGCTACAGGCTCGGCATCATTCCATTCATGCGCGCACTCAGGGCAGATATACATATCGTTATCAGTATAGGTGTATTCAGACTGGCATTTCGGGCAAGGAGGGAATTGCATATTCATACTCTCAGTAACTTTATCAAAAGAATAAACAGTGGTGATATTTAAACCATCAAGCACCACAAAAGAGAGATAGTATAAGGTGAAAGGACAATTAAATTATTTTTTCAGATTATTCTTAATTTTGATATGGTGAAAATAGGTAAAAGGCGAGAAAACCTCGCCTGAATGATGAAAAAAGTCAACTTGCTCGAAAATTTAGCCGTTAGCCTTTAGCACAGACTTCACAATGGGGGTCTTTGCTAAGTTTAAATTGGCGAAAATCCATGGTCATTGCATCAAATAACAATACTTTTCCTGAGTTAACTTTCCCATAATTAGCTAATAATTTAATGGTTTCCATCGCTTCTAGCGTACCAATGGTACCCACTAAAGGGGACATAACCCCTGCTTCCACACAAGTTAAGTTATTTTCACCAAATAAACGGCTTAAACAGTGATAACAAGGGGTGCTTTCTTCATAAGTGAAAACAGATAATTGCCCTTCCATACGGATGGCTGCACCTGAAACCAATGGTTTTTTCCGTGGTAAACATAAGCGATTGAGCTGTTCACGAATGGCGACGTTATCGGTGCAGTCTAAGATCACATCATGATGTGCGATTAATTCATCAAGTTGCACATCATCTAGCTGTGCATTGACGGTGTCAATTTGAATATGTGGGTTAATGGCAGCAAGCTGTGTTTTCGCAGAATCAACTTTTGGTATATCAATGGTTGCATCACGATGCAACACTTGCCGTTGCAAGTTAGATAATGACACGGTGTCGAAATCCACCAATGTCAGGTGACCGACACCCGCAGCGGCAAGGTATTGCGTTGCTGCGCAGCCTAAACCGCCGAGGCCAATAACCAGCACTTTACCAGCTTTAAGTTTTTCTTGCCCATCGAAATCAAACCCACGGAGGATGATTTGACGGTTATACCGCAACATTTCCAGATCGCTAAGCTCTTGCACAGTTATTATTCACTTTTTAATAAATAGTTAAACATTTCGACTTCAACCATTTCACCGGCTTCAACACGCCCACGCTCTCGTTCAAGGACAATAAAGCAGTTAGCTAAACTAAATGAACTAAACACGTGTGAGCCTTGGTGGCCCGTTGTGGCGACTTGCAACTGCCCTTGTTCATTGGTACTTAGAATGCCACGTTGAAAATCTAAACGTCCTGGGCTTTTCTTCAACGCAGTAGTAACTGGAACCTTAAAGCGTAACGGAGCGCGCCATTGGCTGTGCCCTGAAAGGCGAGCAATCAGCGGTTGAACCAATTGGTAGAAGGTGAGCGCCGCGGAAACAGGGTTCCCCGGTAGACCACAAAACCAAGCGTCACTCAGCTTGCCAAATGCAAAGGGTTTTCCTGGTTTTATAGCTAACTTCCAAAAACCAATGGTGCCTAATTCATCCAAAATTTGTTTGGTATAGTCGGCTTCACCCACGGAAACGCCACCACTACTGATCACTAAATCAGCGTGTTGGTTAGCTTCGATAAAGGTTTGTTTGAGTTTTTCTGGCGAGTCCGGTATCACACCTAAATCGAGTACTTCGCAGTTAAGTTTTTCCAGCATCAGACGGACGGTAAAGCGGTTAGTATCATAAATTTGCCCATCTGCTAAAGGAAGGCCAACCGCTTGCAGTTCATCACCCGTTGAAAAAACGGCAACTTTAAGGCGACGATATACGGTGACATCTGCAATACCTAGTGAAGCAATTAAAGGCAACTGAGCGGTCGTTAATAAAGTGCCAGTAGAGAATACCGCACTACCTTGGGCAATATCTTCTCCTGCTTTACGAATATTACTGCCTTGTTTAATGGGCTGGGTGAATACAATACCTTGTTCAGTTTGCTCTGTAGACTCTTGCATCACAACGGTGTCCACACCTTGAGGAATGGGTGCGCCTGTCATAATACGCACGCAGCAACCTGCTTTGAGTTCGCCTTCCATTGGGTTGCCCGCAAAAGATTTACCCGCTACAGGCATTGGTGTTTTACCATCCCAGTCGGCAAAACGTAAGCCATAACCATCCATCGCAGAATTATCAAATGGCGGAACATTGATAGGGGAAATTAGGTCTGTCGCAATGATGCGCTGTGCAGAGGAGGTCAGTGGAATGATTTCGGTATCTGTGACGGTTTTCGTTTGAGATAGTAATTTTTCCAATGCAACATCTAGAGAAATCAAATCGTTAGTATGACACTGATCCATAAATAATGACCCTCATTATTGTTATCTGCCTTGAGGCTTTAAAATGTGTTCGTAATGCATATTATGGCAGAAATCCATTAATGGGTGAATGAATAGAAATTGATTACAGATAGCTTTTGGTCAGATTTAACCAAGAAGGTGGCATTATTACAGGCAAAATTATGCACAGAATGGTTAATGCTTAGGTTATTTATTGTGTTACTTATTGGCGGGTTATTGGTTTCTCACCATTCAAGGTTAAAGGATTGATAAAAAATGTGCTACAAATCACGTTATATAAGGTGTAAAACCGTTTAAAGAAAGCATTCATTGGGTGAATGAATTGCAGGGTTAAATGCAATTATTTCACGGCAATTATCTATGTTGTACTGGATTATCTGTACCTGCTGTTTTAGAGTACCGCACACCTGCATTTTATAAAAATAGTTATACCATTTGTGGAGGATCACATGTCATCTCTGAGTAAAGAGGCCGAATTAGTTCATGCCGCGCTGGAGGCTAGAGGCTTAGAAACGCCTTTACGTATCCAGCCAAAGTCAGGCGACGAACGTAAGAAACTGATTGAAGGGCACATGACAGAGATCATGACGCTGCTAAATTTGGATTTAACCGATGACAGTTTAGCTGATACCCCTCGTCGTATCGCAAAAATGTATGTTGATGAAATTTTTTCAGGACTTGATTACGCAAACTTTCCAAAAATCACTTTAATTGAAAATAAAATGAAAGTGGATGAAATGGTCACGGTGCGTGATATTACGCTCACAAGTACCTGTGAACACCATTTTGTTACGATTGATGGAAAGGCTACGGTTGCCTATATTCCAAAAGACAAAGTGATTGGTTTATCGAAAATTAATCGCATTGTGCAATTTTTCTCACAGCGCCCACAAGTGCAAGAACGCTTAACGCAACAAATTTTGGTTGCTTTGCAAACATTATTAGGAACAACAAATGTGGCAGTTTGTATAGATGCGGTGCATTATTGCGTGAAAGCACGTGGTATTCGCGACGCGACAAGTGCAACAACAACAACGTCACTTGGTGGGTTATTTAAATCAAGCCAAAATACACGGCAAGAATTTTTGCGTGCAGTTCGTCACTTATAATTTATGACAGCAACGACACCGTCAAGCCGCATTGACCAACTTGACGCTGTTCGTGGTATAGCAATTTTAGGTATTCTTTTAATGAATATTTTTGCTTTTGCTTTACCACAAACAGCGTATTTAAACCCTTATTATACCAATACAACATCCGATTCAGAGGCCTATCTCTGGGGTGTTTTCAATGTCCTTTTTCAAGGTAAAGTTCTCGCGATTTTTTCAATCCTATTTGGAGCAACACTTGCTTTATTACAGTCTCGCTCTCTTCGTTGGAACCGGTGCCGTTTATCTGTTTTAGCCCTATTCGGGGTGATCCATGGGGTTGGACTTTGGGATGGTGATATTCTGTTGGCTTATGCATTAACCGGCTTGTTGGTAACCTATTTGCTTAATCAATATGATGATGGTTTTTTATTGAAAATAGCACTATCAATCTATTTGATTGGGTTAGTTATCTTGCTCATGTTGGGGAGTAGCGTGGACCCTTCCGGTTTTTGGCAAGCCTCGGATGAGCAACTGGCATTTGAATATGCGATGCATACCTCGGGGGGAATGGATGGCGTGCTTTATCGTGCGTCAGAGATGCTAAAAATGGTTGAAATGTTGGTTATCCAATATGGCTGGCAATTAGCGGCATTGATGATTATTGGCGCACTATTAATGAAAAATGGTTGGTTGCAAGGGCAATTTAGCGCTCAACACTATCGTAAAACAGCCTACATATTTATCTTGCCATCGATATTAGTCCAAATATTTTCGCTATACATGCAAAGCCAATTTAATTGGAGTTATTTTTCAACGTCGATCATTGGTTACATTATTAATGAGCTAGTTATTCCATTCCAATCTTTAGGATATATCGCTTTGGTATATGGTTTTTGGGAAAAAATCACAAATAGCAAGGTAATCCATGGACTGCAATATGTGGGGCGGGTGGCGCTGAGTAATTATATTTTGCAAACGCTAATTTGCACCACACTGTTTTACCAATTAGGCTATTTTGGTCAATTTACACGGTTTGAATTAATTGTCTTGGTTCCCATTATTTGGGGAATAAATATATTGTTTTCTTATTATTGGTTGATATTTTTCAGGCAAGGCCCACTTGAATGGTGTTGGCGCAAATTAACAGTGAAGTTAATAGGTAGATGAGTATTCATCTACCTATATATCTACTTCAATTTATTGACTTCATCCGGTGAAACCGCCGGATAGCCTTTAATTCCAGCAGGCATTTTAATCGGGGCTGGGATTGATTCTTGTTCACCTAAAAATTTAGGTTCCCGTTTTAAGATATATAAATCTGCTAAAGCGCCTAGCCGTGCAAACACTTCACGTACTCTCACTTTATACATCCCAGAAGGTGTCGGAACCGCTAAACATTGTGCATCAATGCCTTTATGTTTGGCGATAAAGACCGCTCGTTCACAATGAAAACGCTGGGTAATAATCGTAAAATTATCGGTATCAAACACTTTTTTCGTGCGTACTACGGAGTCTAATGTCCTAAAGCCAGCAAAATCGAGCACAATTTTAGAGGCTGGAACCCCTTCTTTAATTAAATCTTTGCGCATGTTGATTGGCTCATTGTAATTATGAGCCCCATTATCACCACTGAGGAGCAAATATTTCACTTTTCCACTGTGGTATGCCTCAGCCGCACCTTTAATGCGATAGGTATAATAGAGATTATTAACTCCAGAGGCATAATATTTGGATGTACCAAGTACCATCCCGACATCGCGCGCAGGCAATTTTTCTACATCTTCATAGATATAGGGGGCGGTATCCCAGCTTATCCAGCGATCAAGCAACATTATGGTCGTAAATGCGATCCCTGCAAGAATAATAAGACCAAAAAACAGACGTTTCCTCATGTCCTAGCCTTGATAATAAAGAGTCATAATCCGAAATTGTTAGCCTCAGTAGGCCTGTGTCTCTAGGCTACTTGACTTAAATTAGTGACGCAAGTCGCGTAACGTAAAGTCATGTCAATGTCTACACACTAATCAAAGTTGACTAATATTAAGCCTAATAATTGAATCAAAATTAATCAGACATTGGATGAAAAAGATAAATCACGTTCTCATCAAAGAGTGAGTAGCTTCACATCATGGTAGTTTTTATGGAATGAAGCTATATATTATGAAATTTTAATTCTATATTTTTATTCTGAAGTGAAATATTGTTTCTTTGATGGTTTTTTGTGGATAGCAGATCTTTAATTAGATAGGTGAGGAAAGTATGAAACTAACGACATTATTAGCCGTGAGCGCTGTATTTGTTACCGCGGGTGTGGCGGCGAAAGAGTACCAAATCAATCATACCGCTCAGTTAAAATCACTCGATGATGCGACTAAAAGTACGGAAGTTTGGGAAAAAGCAGAGGTATTAACCGATTTTACTTACCCATGGGAAAAGGAAGCAGCTCCTAAAACAGATTTTCGCGCTTTATGGAGTGATGACGCATTATATTTCCGCTTTATTGCAGACGATAAAGATATTCAGTTAGGTGATAACCCAGATAAAGACCAAGCGGTGTTAGATTCTGACCGAGTCGAACTCTTTTTTGCGACTAGCCCTGAATTAAAACCTTATTACACGGCTGAAATGGACCCGAAAGGGCGTACTTTCGATGCAAAAGCTAATTATTACCGTGAAGTTGATCCAAGTTGGAACTGGGAGACATTACAAACCGTGGGTGAAATAACGCCAAATGGTTATGTATTAACGGGAAAAATTGATTTGGATGAATTTACCAAACTCAATTTATGGCAAGACGCGGACAAGCAGACACTAATGTGTGCCATTTTGCGTGGAGAGTTCAGCGCGGGTGAACCTAAGCAAGTGCGTAAATGGATTAGCTGGATCAAACCTGATTCCGTTAAACCTGATTTTCACATCCCATCCGCCTTCGGAACCTGTAAGTTCGTAAAATAGGGCTATCGCCGGTGGCTTTCGTCACCGGTATTTTTCAATACAAACCTATTATTGTGAGAAAGATCATAACCCGCAATTAAGTTGTACAAAATTGCAGTGATTTAAATTGAAATAAAAATTCATTTAATGTATTTTTTAGTGAAATTAAATTTCATGAGGGCGTTTGAATGTCTCTAGCCGAAAATACTCTGAGTGACTGTCTACACAATGAATTCAACCAGGAAACGCAGCAGTTTTCACGTTTGGATACGCTATCGATGGTGAACGTCATTAACCAAGCTGATAGCACGGTTGCAGGTGCCATTCAGGTTGTGCTACCTGCGATTGCTCAAGTGGTTGACGCTGTTGCTGAGTGCTTAAAGCAAGGTGGACGTTTGTTTTACATTGGCGCGGGTACTAGCGGTAGGTTAGCCGTATTAGATAGTGCAGAATGTCCACCCACATTTGGTACTTCACCTGAAATGGTGCAATCGATTATTGCGGGTGGCCAAGATGCCATGCTAAACGCGGTTGAAAATATTGAGGATTCAGTAGAGTCAGCGATTGAAGAGCTAAAAAAACGCCAACTCTGTGCCAAAGATGTCGTGGTGGGTATTGCAGCCAGCGGACGCACACCATTTACCTTAGCAGGTATTGAATATGCCAATGAAATCGGTGCGTTAACGGTGGCGATTACTACGCGAGGCCGAGGGCTAGTCAGCGAAGTAGCTAAATTGGCGATTGCCCCCGATGTTGGCCCTGAAGTGTTATCAGGTTCGACTCGCATGAAAAGCGGTACTGCGCAAAAAATGATTTTAGGCATGCTAAGTACTTGTGTGATGGGGAGATTAGGTCGTATTCATACTAATTTAATGGTTGATGTTGTTGCGAGTAATATCAAATTACTGCGCCGCGCAGAACGGATTGTAAGTGAAGTCTGCGGTATTGATGAACACACCGCAGCAGGGTTATTGGCACAAGTGGATTATCATCCACGACGCGCAATTTTAATGCATGAGCTACAAATTAATGCACAGCAAGCGACGGATATCGTTCAACAACATCCAAATACCACCTTGGATAGCATGTTAGCAATTACCGTTAAGTAATGGGATAGCATGTTGAAGAGCGGGTTTATTGGCTCAGTCAACACCGGGGGAATAATATGGCTAATAAGATAGAACATCTGGATGTACTCGCCAGAGAAATAGAAAAATATGCGGGCGGCTTTGATAACGTGGCAACATTAACGCATTGTATGACGCGTATCCGTTTAGTTTTAAAAGATAATAGCAAATTCGATGCTGAGGCCTTGAAGCAAATTGAAGGCGTAAAAGGCGTGATTTTCAATGGTGAACAACAACAAGTGATTGTTGGGATGGGCACGGCAGCGAAAGTCTTTTCGGTGATGAACAAACGAATGCAAGGTAGCACCTCTACGGCAACAGAGAGCGTAGCACAGGCAGAGAAAAAAGCGTTTTCAATTCGTCGTACTTTAAATACGTTAGCGGCTATATTTGTCCCAACCATTCCAGCTTTGATTGGTTGTGGTTTGATTATGGGGTTAATCAATATCGTCCGCTTGGTTGCTCCGGGTGTTGTCGACCAATTCCCTGAGTTATTTAAGTTATTAAAATTGATTGGTAGCGCAGTCTTTGTTTATCTTTCAATTATGATTGGGGTGAATACCGCGAAAGAGCTTGGTGCTTCCACCTCAATTGGTGCGGTCATGGCTGGGCTACTTTCGATGCCAGGTTTAGCGGATATCACCTTATTTGGTTCGAAATTAGTCCCAGGTAGTGGGGGGATTTTTGCGGTACTGATGGTAGTCGTTTTCTCTTCTAAATTTGAAGTGTGGTTTAGAAGTATCATTAAAGAAAGCCTAGATCTTATCGTGACGCCATTTGTGACCATTTTAGTCTCTGCGATGGTCGCAATTGTGGTGTTCCAACCTGCGGGGCATTACTTAAACCAAATTTTAGCGCAAGGCGTTTCTGTTGCGCTGTTAAACAGCGGTGGTGCCGCCGTGGCGACGGGCGGTATTTTAGGCGGCAGTTTCTTATTCTTATTATTAACGGGTTTACACCAAGGCTTGATCCCAATTCATGCTGAAATTTTACAAACCTTTGGTCTGAATTACTTGTTCCCAATTTTAGCTATGGGTGGAATGGGGCAAGTGGGTTCATGTTTCTGGGTTTATTTAAAAACCAAAAACCAACGTTTGAAGAAAACCTTAGTCGGTGCGTTACCTGTGGGTATTTTTGGTGTCGGCGAACCGTTATTATTCGGTGTGTCATTACCATTAGGAAAACCATTCATTGCAGGTTGTATTGGTGGAGCGGCTGGCGGGGCATTAATGGCATTCTTCCATGTCGGGATCATCATTCCTTTTGGTACTGCTGGGTTATCATTAATTCCATTAGTGGGTGATGGCCAAATCTTGGATTTCTTAATTGCAGTTGCGGGTGCATGGATTGTCGGGTTCATTGCCAGTATGATAATAGGCTTCACTGATCCAGAAAAATAATTAGAAGGAAAAGCCATGTCGACACTGACGGTAAAACTGGAAAGCTTGCAGACACGCGGTAAAGGCACAGAACAACGTATTGCCACATTTTTGCTGGATAACCGCGAAAGTCTTATCGCGATGAATGCAGCGGAATTGGCACAGGCGGCTGGGGTCAGTAGTGCATCTGTTATCCGCTTTTCACGCCAAATGGGGTACCGTGGCTATCCTGAATTTAAAGTTGATTATTTGTCTGATGAGAAGCAACACAAAGCAGAAAGTTTATACGGTAATCTGAGTCGTCACGATGATACCTCTCAGATTATCGCCAAAACAGGGCAAATGTTTATTTCGGCTATTGAAAAATCACTGGATTTACTTGAGCCCTCTGTCGTAGATACCATCGCGCAAAAAATGTTTCAGGCCAAACGTATCGTGCTGTTTGGTGTCGGGTCTTCAGCCATTGTTGCCAGTGATATTTTCCATAAATTAATTCGCATTAATAAACACGCACTGTTTAGTTATGATTTGCATGTTCAGCTAAGTTACTCGGCAAACTTAGGGCCGGAGGACCTTGCTATTGCAGTAACGGCGCGTGGAAACACTCAAGAAATCAATAGCATGCTTCGTGCTGCAAAAGAAACAGGTTGCTCGACAGTCGCACTGACACGTTTTGGTCAAGATGAAGCAATAAAGTTAGCGGACTTCGCTTTGCCTTATTTTTATGATGAGCAACATTCCCAATTAGGCATCATCACCCCACAAGTATTACAGATGATTACTTTCGATACATTATTTTTTAAATACCTCACGTTAGCAGATAGTGATGCAAATGAAGCATTACAAAAAGGGCGACGCGCACTGATACAAGGCAAGAGTTAATGATTGTAACGGAGTTAGCGATAGGTGCACTTATTGGGCTGATTATTAGCACAACGGGTGTCGGTGGTGGTGTGATTGTATTACCGATACTGACCTATTTTTTTGGGCTGAATGCATTAGCGGCAGTCGCCACGGCCAATTTCCTTTCGATGCTAATGAAGGTTTCTTCTTCTTATATGCATTTTCGCTTAGGCAATATCCCCTTTAAAGGTGCACTCATTGTATTAGCGATTATGTTGCCGAGCACCTTTCTCTCAAGTCTGTTTGTGACATTGCTGGGGGGATTACCGGGGTATGAAAAACAAGTCGAGTGGGGTATTAACCTGTTAGTGGCTGCTGCCATTATATTTTCGCTCTATTTATTTGTTCAGCGAATGTTTTTTGTTTCGATCATCAAACAAGAAGCGGCAAAAGGAGATCAGCTAAAATCCATGGCTGTGCCAGCTGTTCTAGCGGGTGTTGTACTTGGTGCAACTGGAGTTGGTGGTGGGGTGGTTGTTCTCCCAATGTTGTTGCGCTATATGCAACTGAATATTAAGCAAGCAATTGGCACATCGATTTTTGTAACAACTGTGTTGTCTGGCTCTTCTGCTTTGGCCTATGCGCAAGACGGTTATACCGATTTAAAATTGGCGCTGATACTGTGTGCGGGGGCATTGATTGTGATGCCACTGGCTAAATATTTACTGATCCGTTTATCCGAACGCACTTTCCAATACATTACATTGTTATTAATTACCTGTAGCGCAGTTATGATGACAATGAATTTATTCACTTTCTAGATTTACGCGTCCTATTATTGACGGTATCAATAATAGGACTGCTCTCTTACCAAAAAACGGTATTTTTTATCGCTGATTAAGTTCTTTTGCCATTTCTTGGTAAATAAACTGGCGCTCATAGTTTAGGTCTTCGTCTTGTAAGGAAGAAAACTGGCTGAGTGTCATGGCCAGTAAGGTGGCAGCTATAAGTACAATTAAGCCACTAGACAGCAGTTTTGCCCGAAATGTTGCTTGTGGCGCAAGCACAAAAGCACCGCTAATAACCGCACCAAGTACAGCGCCACCAATATGAGCAGCGTTATCAATACCTGACTGCAAACCATTGATGAGAGTTAGTGCAATCATCCCAATAATATTATATAGCGGGCGTTTTAATTGGTTGAGTTCTTCAAGAGAGAGACTCGGGTTATTAATTCTTTTTAATAAATCAATTACAGAAGCGGCAGCTAACCCCATAATAGCGCCAGATGCGCCAATACCCACGGTAATATATACCGTGTTATCAGGTAAATATAAACTATTCCACGCATTCATTGATGCTCGGTTCGCTACTGCATTAATGGCTTCACTGTATTGCCAATAAGCACTAAAAAATGCCGCGCCAATACCTGAAAATAGGTATATCGCGAGCATCCTAAATTTTCCATAGGTACGTTCGCATTCAATCCCAATAACAAACAAAGCCAACGTATTCAAAGCAAGGTGCATACCACCTGAGTGCAATACCATACTGACTGGATAGCGCCACCAATCCCCCGTTAATGAAAGTTGGTAAACATTGGCACCAAATAACAATAAGTTATTTTCTTGGGAATCGAGTGGGGCGGCATAATTGAGCTGGTAAGAATAAACAACAATATTCAGCGCTGCAATAAAAAGTGTTAGAGCTATTGCCCATAGGGAAAACTTAGGTTTCTGTGGAATAGCAGCATTGAGGTCGCCAGTCATGTCAATATCCTATTAATCAGTCATGGTCGTTATCTTAAATAAGTGATTTGTTTAGCGCAATTTATCATTATCTGAGAATGCAGATATCATTCTGTCGGGGGAGGAACATAAAAAAACAAAAAAGGAGCTCTAAAGAGCCCCTTTCGATGGAATTACGTGTGATTAAAACGAAGTCCGTTTATAAGTACGGTACTCAGGCTTCCAGAAATTCCGTTCAATGGCTTCATCCAATGCGCTATCAGAGGTGACCGTTGCCACACCTTGAACTTGTGCTTCTTTGGCCACTTGTTTAGCAATAATGCGAGAAACATCTTGGATATCAGATAGCAGAGGCAATAGCGCACCTTCACCATTTTTAGCAAGAGGTGAACAGCTGGCAAGCGCACGGCTGGCAGCCATTAACATGCCATCAGTAACGCGTTTAGCACCAGAGGCAATCACACCAAGACCGATACCCGGGAAGATATAGGAGTTGTTACATTGTGCAATTGGGAACACTTGGTCTTTGTAAGATACTGGGCTAAATGGACTGCCTGTTGCGACCAATGCTTTGCCATCAGTCCAATTGATAATATCTTCAGGGCGAGCTTCAACACGTGACGTTGGGTTAGATAACGGCATCACGATAGGGCGTTCACAGTGTTTATGCATCTCTTTAATGATTTCTTCTGTGAATAACCCAGCTTGGCCAGACACACCAATCAATATGGTTGGTTTGGCATTGCGTACGACATCTAACAGTGAAATTGAGTCACTGTTAACATCCCAGCTGGCTAAATTCTCACTGTTTTGCGTTAACTTAGCTTGGAAATCGAGTAAATTAGGCAGTTTATCGGTTAATAAACCAAAGCGGTCAACCATATAAATACGTGAACGCGCTTCTTCGTCGCTTAACCCTTCAGATTTCATTTGAGCGATAATTTGTTCTGCGATACCGCAACCCGCTGAGCCTGCACCTAAGAAAGTCACGCGTTGGTCACTTAGCTTACTGCCTGCGGCATGGCTGGCGGCAATTAAACTACCTAATGCAACCGATGCGGTGCCTTGAATATCATCATTGAAACAGCATAGCTCATCACGGTAACGGGTTAATAAAGGCATCGCATTTTTCTGGGCGAAATCTTCAAATTGCAGTAATACGTTTGGCCAACGGCGTTTTACTGCTTGAACAAATTCATCAATGAACTCGTTGTATTCATCACCCGTAATACGTGGGTGACGCCATCCCATATACAGAGGGTCATTCAGACGCTGTGGGTTGTTGGTTCCTACATCAATAACAATAGGCAAAGTATAAGCAGGGCTGATACCCCCACAAGCGGTATAGAGAGAGAGTTTCCCAATTGGGATACCCATACCGCCGATACCTTGGTCACCAAGGCCTAAAATACGTTCGCCATCGGTAACAACAATCACTTTCACATTTTGTTTGGTGGCGTTTTGTAGCATGTCGTCGATATATTCACGGTTTGGATAAGAAATAAATAAACCACGTGCACGACGATAAATGTCAGAGAAATGCTCACAAGCTTCACCCACGGTTGGGGTATAGATAATTGGCATTACTTCTGTCAGGTGGGCATCTATAAGGCGATAAAATAAGGTTTCGTTGGTATCTTGAATATTTCGCAAATAAATGTGTTTATCAATATCTGATTTAAAATCAATTAATTGACGGTAGGCACGTTCAACTTGTTCTTCGATGGTTTCAACTTGTTCAGGAAGTAAACCATGCAAGTTAAAATTTGCACGCTCTTCTTCGGTGAAGGCGCTTCCTTTATTCAGCAAAGGGAATTCAAGCAAAATTGGGCCAGCGTAGGGTATATAGAGAGGGCGTTTTGTTTCGTACTCATGTTCCATGAAATATCACTCTTCGGACGATTAATCAACAAAGTCAGGGTAGATCCTAAGCTAAACAGCAAATATGTACAGTAAATAATGATAAAAAAGCGTTAAAAAATTTACTGAAAAATATTGTGCATATGATAAGGAGTTTAAGCGCGAAAGGAAATGAAAGCCGATAACGGCATACGCATTACGGTAGGTAGATCACGGTTAGCCAAGTATGAATGAATTCTTTTTATCTCAGCGGGTTTTTAAACAATGGTTTAACTTCCTTATGGATAAATTTTCTTAATGTTTTTTTCTCTATTTTTAATGAGTTAGTGAGTGAAAAAATTAGTTTACTGTAAGCGAAATTATATTTTCAAATATCATATATTGCTGCATGTTTTTAACTGTTTTAGCTTAGGGTTATTAATTTATATTTCAATCTTGGGGTAAATCATAGATGAAAATTAAAAACATATTAATAATATTCATATTATTGATTATTTCTCTTTGCAATCTGTCATATGGAAATGGCTTTTTAACAAACAAAAAAGAGAAAGTAAAATCAGATAATATTGAAAATTCTTATAATAGTAAGAAAGAAATAGGTATTTTTATTATTTTGATTAGAGAATATATGAAGCAAGTGATGGTTGAATATAATAAACCATTATCAAATAAAGATTTTAATAAATACCATTATGAACACGCATTAGCTCATCTAGAAGTGCTTTTAAAACGTTTTGAAAATGGCAGTACTACGACTCGCAGGGATATTAGTTATCAAGAGGCTGCTGAAATAAATAAAAAAGCATTTGCAGCCTGTGACATGCCCTTTGATGCTTGGTTCTTTGCAGATGTTTTTGATGTCTTAGATCATGAAACTAATCAAAAAATTTGGGATGACATGCTAAATGCATTGGCGAATGATTCCCATGAAAGTGAAAAAAAAGTATTTTTATTTCTTTGGAATAAAATGAAAAATGTATCGGATTTAGATAAGATCGAAAAAAGCAAAAGATGGCTTAATAGACTTGAGCGCGTAATTATATCATTTAAATCATGATTGGAAATTATATTTTATTATTCTAGTTTTTATAATTTAATTATTATTAAATTAGTTCAATAGGTGAAGTTATGGAATTTGGTGTTTTTGTCAACTATATATTTAAGTTAATTATTAATGTATTTCTATTATTAATTTCTATAAATGTTTATGCAGAAAATAGACCGGGCTTTGTTTGTGGGCAGTTTAATAAGAATATTATAGAAATTCCTAGCGAGTATGTTTTTTTATTTGCTGAATATGAAGGGTATAGTTATTTTGACCCAAGGTTTATTGAAAATAAAAAAGGGTGTGAGGCTAATTTTAGAATTCTGCCAATGAGGATGTCATGGCCAGATTTAAAGCCATTTAGTGAAGTCAGCCATGATGTTAAAATGATAGAAGTCTATATTGAGCCATTAAATAGTGACCCTGAAAAATATTTCAGTCATAAAAAAAATATATACCTAAATATGGGGAGGCTTAAAAGAAAGGGTGAACTATATTATGATGAGGAATTAGAACTTTATTTTAATGAGGTTTCTATTGAGTTTAAACATATTAATGGTAATAAAGTGGATGTCAATATAATAAAGTATGGTTACTATTGGGATGAAGATAATGGTGAAGTCAATGTTTTAATGGAGTGTTCATGGAGACAGTTAGATGATAGTTATCGGCGTTGTAAATTATTATCATTAATGCCTGAGTTTGGTCTTAAATATAGTGTTTCATTTGAATTTTCAAATCTTGTTAATTGGGAGACTATTCAAAACAAGGTAAGGCTATTTTTATCTGAATATATTAAAAATTAGGGGGTAAAAATATGAATGGTCGCGACCGTAGGCAGGGAAACTTAGAATTAATATCAACAGATTTATCTAATGTTACCCGAATTTTAATGGTTAGTAAGAATCTAGAGATTATGTATGATTAGTTTATTTTAATAGGTATAAATATGAGACTTAAACTAATAATTAGTTATATAATTAAATTTACAGTTAATTGTCTTATGCTATTAATCTCAATAAATAGTTACGCTGATAATCGTCCCGGTTTTGTCTGTGGGCAGTTTAACGGAACAGTTATAGAAGTTCCTGACAAGTATGTTTTTCCATTTGCTGAATATGAAGGGTATAGCTATTTTGACCCAAGGTTTGTTGAAAATAAAGAAGGATGTGATGCTAATTTTAGAGAATTAACATTAATAACGCATTGGCCTTATATGACAAGTGTTGATCCCCAAAAAAAATTTCATCTTGAAATAGATGAAAAAACGATAAGAATTATATTGAGACCAATTAGAGAGAAAGATTATTCATTAACACAAAAAATGAAAAATTATCTAAATGCATCATATTTAGGAAAGCGAAGTCAAATATTTTATGACGATGATTCCGAACTTCAATATGTTGACTATTTTGATGAATATAATGTATCTGAAAAACTATATAGTGGAAAAAAAACTCAAAAGAAAAGATCTTTTTTTTGGTTCGAAAAAGAAAATGAAGTTATTGCTATCTTAGAATGCTTATGGCTACCATTGGAAAATAAATATTCAAGTTGTAATATGAGTTTTTCAATATTAGAAAAAGGTATACTTGCAGAGATTAAATTTGGTTTTGATAAGTATAATCAATGGAGGGATATAATGAATGAAGTTAAGGTTTTTGTCTTCGGTTTTATTAAGGATGAATATTATGAGTAAAGGTATGGCTAGTTTTTCAATTAATTATAATGATATCGCAAGTTTAAATGTTATTTTATTAGAAAGTAAATTTGCAAATTCTATGGGCGAAGAAAATGTTTCAAGTATACCTAGTGAGGATATTTTTATAATTTAAAATATATTGATTTATTTAAACAGGTGCAGTATGAAATTTGAAATGATAATTAATTATCTAATTAAATTTACAGTTAATTGTCTTGTTTTATTGATTTCCATAAATAGTTTCGCTGATAATCGCCCCGGTTTTGTCTGTGGGCAGTTTAATAAGAATATTATAGAAGTTCCTGGCGAGTATGTTTTTCCATTTGCGGAATATGAAGGGTATAGCTATTTTGACCCAAGGTTTATTGAAAATAAAAAAGGGTGTGAGGCTAATTTTAGAGTGCTGCCAATGCGAATGTCTTGGTCTGATTTGAAACCATCTAATGAGGTAAGTAATGATGTTAAAATTATAGAGGTTTATGCTGAACCATTAAAAGGAAACCCTGAAAAATATTTGAGTTATAGAAAACACCTGTATTTAGATATGGGGTACCTCAAAAGAAAGGGGGAGTTATATTATGATGAAGAGTTGGATCTTTATTTTACTGAAGTGACTGTAACAATACGAAGAAGTATTGGTCATAAAGATGATATGTATTTTAATAAAAAAGGATATTATTGGAAGGAAATTAATAATGAAGTGTTTTTTTTAATTGAGTGTGAATGGTTACCAATTGATGAGAAGTATCATAAGTGTTTTCAATATTTTTTGATTCCAGAAATAGGAACTAAGGTTAAATTTTATTTTGATGCTAAAGAATTATCTAATAGCAATATAATGAGGGAAAAAATACGAATTTTTTTACTCGACCATGTTAAAAATTAGGAGATGATATGAGAAATCAAGAAATCAAGAAATCAAGAAATCAAGAAATTAGAAAGGGTGATTTAAAGTTAACTCGTAGTGATGTTTCTAATGCAATTAAAATTTTATACGTAACCAAAGAACCAAAGTTGATGTATGAATATTTGGAAAGTAAAGGAGACCGATATGCTAAATTAGCTAATAGTGTGGTTAAAGGTGATTCTCTTTCAGGTGCTTTTGCGCTTAATTATTTAGATGAAGCTATTTTAGCAAGATGAGTTTATAATTGAGCTTATTCGCTATGATATGGCAATAGCTTATGTTCAAACCCTAAAAAATAGATTTGAAGATGGAATGGATGTAATCTATGGTGATATAAATCACATAGAGGCTAAATTATTTCATAGTAGTGTATTTTCTTATTATAATCTTCCTTCTGATGCATGGACTTTAGAACCTGTATTTTTTGTGTTACCTAGAGAACAAAGAGAGAGTTATTGGCAGAGAGCTTTAAATTCTGTAGGTGATATAGAAAGTGAAACATTATTAAGTATAAATACTAAAGATATAATGTTTAGAGCATTATATGAAGCTCCAGCGCATATGCAGCCTAAAATACATAGTTGGACTAAACGAGTTCTGGATATTGATAATGTAGTAGATGGCGTGGTGGTTACAGCCAAGAAATCTTATCAAAATATTATATCTCATATAGAAGAAGATAATATGGATAGAATAAATACAATTATTTATAATACAGGAAACCCTTTAATTGATAGAGGAACAGAGCGTTTTTCATTTTGGGATTATCCTTCACAACATTTAGAATCATTTCAAGTACAAACAGATTGGCGTGGCCAAACGGAATTTACACATAAAAATCTATTGTCTGAATATTATTTAGAAAGACCTGACTATATATTACCAGAAACAGGCTTATTTGATTCACCATCAGTTAATTATCAACCAGATGTTGCTCATTATGATCGTATGATTGATGATTTAAGGGGAAATATGCCATCAATAAACAACAAGCCAACACCTCCAATTAAGTATCCACATAATATGGTAGATAAATCGATATTGGAAAGCACTTATCCAAAATCCGAACCGAATAGGCAATTAGCACCTCGTACAACAAACCTACTTGATAGGTTTAAGGATAATGAAACACCAACAAATTATTATCTAGAACGCCCGAGTGTTGTTCTTCCGGGAACGCCAGGATTTAAAGACTTCCCTACAGATACCATAAGAAATAACCATCATTTTGAAAATATGATTGGCCAGTTAAGAGACAATATGTCATCAATGAACAATTCAATGGACTCATTTGATGATAAATACTCAATACCCTCAATGCCAAGTATACCTGAATTTAGTTATAGTGGTTATTCTTCTGGAGGATCTTTTAGTTTTAATTAATATTTAAAAAGTCCGCTTATAATAAAATAAATTATTTCAGTTATTAGTAATCTAATGGTGATTGCTGATGTTTTTTTGTATGTGGGCAATGTTTTTTTACATAATTGTTTTTAATATTATTGGTTTCTAACTTTATGAATAACAAGGATGTATATGAATTATAAATTAATATTTTTGCTTTCAGTTTTTCTTCTCAGTGCTTGCCAAAATCCTCAAGGAAATAATGTAAAATATAATAAAAAGAATATAATTAGTTTTTGTGAAACAAAAGGTGTTAAAACGCCACGTCTTTTCTTTATGCTACAGATGTTATACTTTTCTGAATCTAAGGATTTAATATTTGATAGAAAAAAATTAGTCATTTTTAAGGGTGAAAAAGATAATAACCCAATGTTAGAATTTTTAAAGTATCCAAAAGAAGCATTTATTAAAAAATTAAGCCATGAACAGGCAATGGATTTTTATCGTGAGAATTTAAATGAAATGGGAATGTCTTATCATGCTTGGATTTTAGCAGATGTTTTAGATGTTATTAATGAGAGAAACCGAGAGGCACTATGGCAACAGTTCGTTTTTGTGATGAATAACAACGATCCTGAGAAAGAAGCTAAATTATTCATAATGCTCTGGTATGCAATGGTAAGGGAAGCCGCTAAACCATTATCAGACAAGCAAATTAAAAGTAAAAAATGGCTGGAAAAAATGAGGCGGATTACTTTAGTTAAAAATATAGAAAAAGAATTAGACTTTATGTTTGAAGAAATGATTAATGATTCAATGAACTTTAATAAGAATAAAAGGAGTTCTAATGATGGTTTCTAAATCTATTATTCCTAAATTAATTTTTATAATTTTATCATGTTTAATTCTCATAAATAAAGGTTACTCTTTTAATGAAAAATATAACCCTCAAAAGGTAAATGATTCAAGTGATAAATATTTCAGTATTTTTATTTATCTAGAAAAAGAGTTTTTAAATAATTATATGAAGGCACAGGGTGAATCATTCACCAGTGAAAAACGGAGTCGGTATCAAAAAGAAGTCAAATTAGCATACGGACGAATTATGAAAAATCGCAAAGAAAGTGATAACATCCCAATTGGTGATATTACACATCAAGAATTTATTAAAATAAAAAAAGAAGCGATGTTAAATTCAGGAATTCCTTATGAAGGTTGGTTGTTTAAAGATGTATTTGAAGTATTATCTATAGATAAACAGAATAAAATTATAGGGAAACTATTAAATAGCTTTTCTAATAAATCACTTAATGGTGAATCAGCGTTATTTGCTAGCATTTGGCTAGACATGAAAGAAGAAGCCGCGCAATCTGCATCGATAAAACAGCAACAAAGCCAAGCTTGGCTAGATAAAATGCGAAAGATCCCTTTAGTTATTACATTAGAAGAGACGATAAATGAAACAGAGAAATTGTTTAATGAATTCACTTACTAGGGCATATATTAATCAAAACTAGTGAGTCCTATTATGGATGGCCACTTTGCAGGTAAATGGTTTTGTGAACAAGATTAAAGTTCTAATAACAACTATACGGTTATTGCTATTTATTCAAGCTCCCAGCAATAACCGTTATATTTAAATAAATATAAAATTAATCCAAATAAGCTAATTCAATATTTTGGCAACCCAGTGCTTGTAATGTATTTTCGGTAACATACCAATGTTTGATAATTGCATCTTGCTTTTCAACAAACTTAGCTTGGTCGATGGCGTGAATATCTTTACCTGCAAGGTTAATCATAATTAAAGCGGCTTGTAGTGGCGGTAAACTTGGGTTAAATGCGGCATTTTCTGCGTAGCGTCCGGTAAACAGTGAGCCATCTTTTAATTGTAACGCAATTCCTGAATGGGATTGGCTATAAGGTGCATGGGATTGGTTTGCAGCCTCAATTGCTGCACTTAATAACCGGTCACGGCTTTGGTTTTTATAGCCATGGTCAACAGGGTCGAGTAGTAAAGTAGTAATGTTTAAGTCAGACGGCCCAAATGAGTCGGGTAAATAGTGGTGTAGTACTGCGGGTGTGCGGCCTGGTAAATTCACCATAATTTTACCACCTTCACGTAATTCATTCATAAATTGGCGGCAGTGGCCACAAGGTGTGTAATTCACAGTAATTGAGGTAATCTGCGTTTCACCTTTCATCCAAGAGTGTGTCACTGCACACTGTTCTGCATGGATCACTTGGCCCATTGATACATGGCTAAATTCCATATTGGCACCAAAATACAAGTTACCACTTGCTCCACGTGCGATTGCACCCACGTTAAAATGGGAAATAGGAGTGAGGGCATAGGCAGCAGCAAAAGGTAATAATGCAAAGGCTAACTCAGCGTCGTCTACACTTGTTTCAGCTTTAATCTGTTTAACTTGTTCCGCCGTTAACATGCCTTGAAAATCAGATTTATCAATGATAGGTCTAAGTACTGACTGTAACTTTTCTGGAAGCTCGGCCCAAGCGGCCTTAAATCTTGAATGCATGAGTTACTCTCCCTATTTTAATTGTTTTTATTCTATTCAATAATACGTAGAACTATATGTGATGATTGTCACTATTTTGAATGTAATACATGAAACATATTCTTTTGTTGTGAGATATATCTCATATTTTATCAGTGTGCGTATGAGCAAGAGGCTATTGAACTCCTCTTACCCATATATTTGGTTATTGGCTTAATGAATTAAGCTTAGCTAAAAAGATGTAAAATGACAGGGAATATAAACGGGGCAATAAGTGAGGTGATAACCCCACAGGTCATTAATGCAAGAGAACTATAAGCACCTTCAATGTAATTCACTTCGGCACAGCGGGCAGTGCCTAGGGCGTGGGAAGCGGTTCCCATCGCGAGCCCTCTTGAGGCGTGGGTTCGTACACGCAGTACATCAAATAAGCTATGGCCAAACATGGCGCCTAAGATCCCAACAAACAACACGCAAGCGGCACTAATCGCAGGGATCCCGCCAACCGAATCAGCAACAGCCATCGCAATAGGGGTAGTGACAGATTTAGGTAAAATAGAACCCGCGATATCCGGGGTTGCCCCCAACCATAACGCGATGGCGGCACCGCTAAACATGGCCACTAAACTACCTGCAAAACAAATACTTAATAAAGATTTCCACTGGGCTCGAATTTGGTGCATTTGTTCGTAAAGTGGAAAAGCGAGCGCAACGACTGCGGGTTGTAGTAAATCATTGAGTATTTTGCTACCTGCAAAATAGTGCTCATAAGAAGTATTTGTGACGACCAATAGTGCAATCAATACCGCAATAGTAATTAATAGTGGGTTTAAAATCGGTAACTTAAATGTAGTCGACAACTTACGAGCCAAATAAAACACCACAATAGTCAGCGGCAATGACCACCAAATATGTTCTAACATTATTCATTCCCCTTAGTTTTATCATTATTAATGACCGAAGAAACTGGCTCTTCGGGGGGTAAAGGAACGTCATCAGGTTGAGCCCCAACGACAGGGCGTTCCTTATGAATATAGTTGGAGCTGATGGCGACAACGACCATAACGATTAAGGTACTAACCACACAGGAAACGATAATAGGAACCATTTGTTGGCTAATTAATTCATAGTAATTCATTATGCCAACACCAATAGGAACAAACAGGATGGTCATGTTTTTCAACAAAATGCTGCAACCGGGTTGTGCCCACTTTGCGGGGATAATTTGTAACGCAAGCAATATGAATAAAATTAACATGCCGACAATGCTGCCGGGAATGGAGAATGGAAGTAGTGTTGAGATAAGGTTTCCAATAATCAGGCAAAGGTAGAGTATTGCGAAAGCTCGCAAATACTGCCATCCCGTTATCAGTACCTGTTTAAATGACATGAGACTGGTCCTGTAATGTAATATCTATTCATCATACAATTAACTTTATTATTGTGCTACCGATCACAATAAAAAGCCAATAAAAAAGTGGGAAGTATTTAGCTTCCCACTTTTGATGAATAACAGACTAGAGCAAGTATGGGTTATTTAACTTGCATACCGGGTTGTGCGCCACTGTCAGGGCTGAGTAAGAAGATATCTTTACCGCCAGGGCCAGCAGCCATTACCATACCTTCAGAAATACCAAAACGCATTTTACGAGGTGCGAGGTTGGCAACCATCACCGTCAAACGACCTTCTAATGCTTTAGGGTCTGGATAAGCGGAGCGAATACCAGAAAATACTTGGTGCGTTTCACCACCGATATCTAATTGTAATTTCAGCAGTTTGTCTGAACCTTCAACAAAATCAGCTTGCTTGATTAATGCAATTCGCAGGTCAATTTTCGCAAAATCATCAAAAGTGATGGTTTCTTGAATTGGGTCATCGGCAAGTGGCCCTGTAAGTTGCTGTACGGGTTTGATGCTCTCTTTTGAGGCTTCAACCATCGCATCCACTTTTGCCATTTCAATGCGGTTAAACAGCGCTTTGAACGGAGCGACGCTGTGCTTCAATAACGGGGTATTAATCGCATCCCATGACAGTTCACTATTTAAGAAGGCTTCAGCACGCTCAGTGAGGCCGGGTAAAACCGGCTTCAGGTAAGTCATCAGAACGCGGAACAAGTTGATGCCCATCGAGCAAATGTCTTGCAGTTCTTGATCTTTACCTTCTTGTTTTGCCACAACCCAAGGGGCTTTTTCATCAACATAGCGGTTTGCGATATCGGCTAATGCCATGATTTCACGGATCGCTTTGTTATATTCACGGTTGTTATAATCCTCACCGATAACTTTAGCTGCATCAATAAATTGTTGGTATAGCTCAGGCTCAGCCAGATTTGCCGATAATTTGCCATCGAAGCGTTTAGCAATAAAGCCCGCATTACGTGATGCCAAGTTAACCACTTTATTGACGATGTCGCTGTTGACGCGCTGGACGAAATCTTCCAAATTGAAATCGATGTCATCAATACGCGAAGACAGTTTTGCTGCGTAGTAATAGCGCAAGCAGTCGGCATCTAAATGATCTAAATATGAACGCGCGGTGATGAATGTTCCGCGAGATTTAGACATTTTTGCACCGTTAACGGTGACATAACCATGCACAAATAGGTTTGTTGGTTTACGGTACTGGCTACCTTCTAACATTGCAGGCCAGAACAGGCTATGGAAGTACACGATATCTTTACCGATAAAGTGGTAAAGGTCTGTTTTCGAGTCTTTATTCCAGAATTCATCGAAATCAAGGTCGCCACGTTTGTCACACAGGTTTTTAAAGGAGCCCATGTAACCGATAGGGGCATCTAACCAGACATAGAAATATTTACCCGGCGCATCTGGAATTTCAAAACCGAAATAAGGTGCATCACGGGTGATATCCCATTGTTGTAGGCCTGATTCGAACCATTCTTGCATTTTATTAGCGACTTGCTCTTGTAGCGCGCCTGAGCGAGTCCACGCTTGAAGCATGTCGCTAAATGCAGGAAGATCAAAGAAAAAGTGTTCTGAATCACGCATGACAGGTGTGGCGCCAGAAATCACTGAACGTGGGTTAATCAGTTCTGTTGGGCTATAGGTTGCACTACAGACTTCACAGTTATCACCATATTGGTCTTCGGCTTTACATTTTGGACAAGTGCCTTTAACGAAGCGATCCGGTAAAAACATGCCTTTTTCTGGGTCGAAAAGCTGTGAAATAGTGCGGTTTTTAATAAAACCGTTATTTTTCAGTTTCCCATAAATCAGCTCTGATAAAACTTTGTTTTCTTCACTGTGTGTGGAGTGGTAGTTATCATAACTAATGGCGAAACCAGCAAAATCGTTCTGATGCTCTTGGTTCACTGCTGCAATCATCTCTTCTGGCGTTACGCCAAGCTGTTGAGCTTTAAGCATGATTGGAGTTCCGTGCGCGTCATCGGCACAGATAAAGTGAACCTCTTTGCCGCGCATTCGCTGATAACGGACCCAAATATCAGCCTGAATGTGTTCCAGGATATGACCAAGATGGATTGAACCGTTAGCATAGGGTAACGCACAGGTTACCAGTAATTTATTCGCGACTTGAGACATAGTAACTTTCTTACTTCCATTATTTGAAAAGGGTCTTTGATGTTAACCGATCAAAACCATCGCTGCTAGGGGTATAAAATATTAATTGGAAATTTGTTTGAAAAAGAATTTTTACCTCTTCGTGGCTTTTCCTATCTCGATATAATAACTTTCTCCCTGTTCTCTGTTATGATTAATCTCAGTCAAAGTATATCCGCCCAATTTTCTGTAACTTATTCTAGGATATACATAGTTCAAAAATATAAATAAAGGAGCCGGGATGAACGATAAATCCCCCGAGCAGAACAAACCAGAACTGCTGACTGAACAAGTCTCCAAAGTTTTGGCTTCATTTACACACCCAACACTGCAACGTAATTTGGTTTCTATCAAAGCGTTACATCATTGTGCAATGTTGGACAACGTGCTGCATGTCGAATTAGTTATGCCATTCGTTTGGAAAGGGCCGTTTCAAACTTTAATTAGTGAAAAAACCGCTGAATTAAAGCAACAAACAGGGGCTCACGCTGTTGAATGGAAACTGCGCCACGATATCACCACATTAAAACGTGCAAATGATTTGCCGGGTATTAATGGTGTTCGTAATATCTTAGCCGTCAGTTCGGGTAAAGGTGGTGTTGGTAAATCCAGTACTTCTGTAAACTTAGCGCTCGCACTGGCACAAGAAGGGGCAAAAGTCGGTATCTTGGATGCGGATATTTACGGCCCATCAATTCCAAACATGTTAGGCACAACATTAGAACGCCCAACTTCCCCAGATGGTCAGCACATGGCGCCAATTATGGCCTATGGCTTGGCTACCAACTCCATCGGTTACTTAGTAACGGATGACAACGCCATGGTTTGGCGTGGCCCAATGGCAAGTAAAGCATTAATGCAAATGCTACAGGACACGTTATGGCCTGATTTGGATTACTTAGTTATCGATATGCCACCAGGAACAGGTGACATCCAATTAACACTTTCCCAAAACATCCCTGTAACAGGGGCGGTGGTGGTGACAACACCACAAGATATCGCCTTGGTTGATGCCATGAAAGGTATCGTGATGTTTAAGAAGGTCAATGTCCCAGTATTGGGGGTTGTTGAAAACATGAGCGCGCATATTTGCAGTAATTGTGGCCATGTTGAGCCAATTTTCGGTACCGGTGGTGCTGAGAAATTAGCCGAAAAATACCATACTAAATTATTGGGGCAGGTGCCTCTGCATATCTCTTTACGTGAAGACCTTGACCGTGGCCAGCCTACTGTCATGCGTGATCCAGAAGGTGAATTTGCAGATATCTACCGTGAAATTGCTTCAGGTATTTCAGCCTTGATGTATTGGGAAGGGGACAAGATCCCAACAGAAATTTCTTTCCGTGCAGTTTAACCGATTGCAGTTTAATCCGTTATAAAGCAAAAAGGCTATTTAGTTTTACTACTAGATAGCCTTATTTATTATTGATACTTTTCTTTACTAAACACGTTGACTTTAACCTTCTATTTTTCTTAATTGTTCGCGGAACATTTCTTTATTGAGTCATGTTCGCGTAGAATAGCCACATCTTTTATTTAATCAGTTTTCTTTCTACGGGTAACCCGAAAAGGTGACTATGAAATTTTTAATTTTTATTGTTGTCGTGGTGCTGATCGTTATTTATTTTTATAACCGTATCGTTGCATTGCGAGAAGCTGTTATTTCGAGTGAAACAGAGATTTCAGTTCAATTAGATCGTCGCGGGAAAGTATTTGATAGCTTATTAGCAACAGTTAAAAAATATTTAAGCCATGAAACCGAAGTGTTCAGTAAAATTACTGAGCTACGAACACAAGCACAAAATGCGACAGGGGATAAAGCCCGTGAAGCCGAAGATGCGCTTTCAAAAATGGTGACAAGTGGGGCAATTAATGTCGCAGTTGAAGCTTATCCTGAGCTAAAATCAGATGCCATTATGGCAAATTTACAAGAAGAAATCGTTTCTTCAGAAAATAAATTGTCATTTGCTAAACGTGGTTATAACCGTTCATTAGAAACTTATAATGCGTATATTGCTTCTATGCCCGCAGCGCTAATTGTTGGCATGATTCCTAGCTTAAAAATTTCAAAGGAATATTGGCGTCTTGATGAAGAAACCATTAAGACTGAGGAATCACGTCGTATTAATTTCGATTAAAAATCGCTTAGCCTTTGAAGTGATAAATCATCGGAATGCCTTATGGTGTTCCGATATTTTATGAGCGGTAGATAACAGGTCACATTATGGATTTTAGAAACGTCATTCGTAAAAATAATATTCGCACACGTTTGGTGGTGGCGAGCTATATTTTTTTAATGCTAATTATTGGCTTACTGGCTGATGTTGCAACGCATCCAAATGAACAATTGGATTTAGTCGATAATGCAATGATGTTTGTGACATTTCATGAATTACCTATCGCCACATTGATTGTTTTAGGCTTAACTTTCCTTGGGCTAATTTATATTCATTTTAGAGGCCATAAAATGATGTTAGCAGGGATGAATGCTAGAGAAATTACCCAAGAAAGTGCGAGCAGCCCCCAAGAAAAGCAACTTTTCAATATTATTGAAGAATTAAGTTTAAGTGCCAGTTTAGGCTACATTCCCCGTTTATATATTTTAGAAACGGATGAACCGAATGCTTTCGCCGCAGGGTGGAATAATCGTAATGCCCTTGTGGGGGTGACAAGAGGCTTATTACAGACACTTAATCGGCAAGAGGTTCAAGCCGTTCTTGCTCATGAAGTTGGCCATATTATTCATGGTGATTCGAAATTAACCTTGTATGTTGGCATTCTGGCCAACGTAATTTTAACTGTGACTAATTTATTTAGTCAGATTTTTATTCGAACAGCAGGGCGCAGTCGCAATAATGCGGCGAACAAAGCGCAAATGATCCTATTAGTTCTGAATTTTGTTTTACCGTGGATAACTCAAATCCTCTATTTTTATTTATCTCGTACCCGTGAATATATGGCGGATGCTGCAGCGGTGGATTTGACCTCAGATAACCAAGCCATGATAAGTGCGTTGAAAAAAATCTCAGGTAACCATGAAACCCATGAATATGATGACAGCACGACTGGACAAGCTTACCGAAAAGCCGCTTATATTTTTAATAAAGGGGATTCTGTGTTTTCAACTCATCCCTCGATTGAAAATCGAATTGCAGTATTAGAAGGAAAAAAACAGTTTTAGAGTATAAATGACATTTTGTCCGCTTCGATTTACGGTATTTCCTCTCAAATGGGTGTTTTTTTAGCGAACTTTGTTGAGGTATGCTGGAACAACACGCCATTACCCCCTATAATTCCGCCAACATGACATTTTACTGTTGTGTATTTTCATTTCTAATATTCAACCAGGTTATCATTTTATGACTGACATAGCGCATCACTGTACCATTGTAGGTATATCGGGAGCCTCTGCATCTGGCAAAAGCTTAATTGCAAGCACGTTATACCGTGAGTTAAGGGAACAGGTCGGTGATCATAATATCGGTGTTATTCCAGAAGATTGTTATTACAAAGACCAAACCGATATCCCAATGGAAGAACGCCTTAAGGTAAATTATGACCATCCTAACTCGATGGACCACAGTTTGCTTTATGAACATCTCAAATCACTGAAAAGTGGCAAAGCAGTAGAAATTCCACAATACGACTATGTCGCTCATACACGCAAACAAAAAACCATCACGTTTAAACCAAAGAAAGTCATTATCATTGAAGGTATTTTATTATTAACAGATAAACGTTTACGTGGTGAAATGGATTTTTCTATTTTTGTTGATACACCGCTCGATATTTGTTTGATGCGCCGTATTAAACGTGATGTTAATGAAAGGGGCAGAACGCTTGATTCCGTTATTGACCAATATAATAAAACGGTTCGCCCAATGTTTTTGCAGTTTATTGAGCCATCAAAGCAATATGCCGATATCATTGTACCTCGCGGTGGGAAAAACCGTGTTGCGATTGATATCTTGAAAGCGAAAATTGGCGAATTCTGTCAAGATTAGACCGCGCAGAAATTAAAATAATGAAGGGGGAAACAACCATGCGTCTTTGTGACCGCGATATTATTCAATGGATGGATGATGGTAAATTAGTGATTAGTCCACGCCCACCAGTTGAACGAATCAATGGTGCAACTGCAGATGTTCGTTTGGGGAATCAATTCCGCGTTTTTCGAGGACACACGGCCGCATTTATTGACCTGAGTGGCCCTAAAGATGAAGTTAATGCCGCATTAGATCGCGTCATGAGTGATGAAATTGTTCTTGATGAAGATGAGCCGTTTTTCCTGCATCCAGGGGAATTAGCACTTGCAGTGACGCTAGAGTCTGTTACGCTCCCTGATAACCTTGTAGGCTGGTTAGATGGGCGCTCTTCATTAGCGAGGTTAGGTTTGATGGTGCATGTCACTGCACACCGAATTGATCCCGGTTGGCATGGGCAAATCGTGCTAGAATTCTACAATTCAGGTAAATTGCCGTTAGCGTTGCGTCCTGGTATGGTGATTGGCGCATTAAGCTTTGAGCCGTTATCCGGCAGTGCGGATCGACCTTATAATAGTCGACAAGATGCTAAATATAAAAACCAACAAGGTGCTGTTGGTAGCCGTATCAGCGAAGACTGATAATCGCTGAACTTTGCGGAAATTGTTACGTTTAATGGATATTAAACAGGTAATTTCCGCCCATTTTCAAGGATAGGTTTGAGTTCATTTTGTGGCGAGCGCAAGCGGAATTTAAGAGAGGGAAGGATGAAACGTTTTTTGACGACACTGATTATTTTACTTGTGGTGATTGTAGCCGGGCTAACAACACTTGTAATGCTAGTGAACCCGAACGATTTTCGTCATTATATTGTTGAACAAGTAGAGAACAAAAGTGGTTATCAACTTGAATTCAACGGTGATATGCGTTGGCATGTATGGCCAACTTTAAGCATTATTACTGGGCCTATTTCCCTTACCGCACCGAATGCCGCTAAGCCTATTCTAAGTGCCGATAATATGCGTTTAGATGTTGAGTTATGGCCACTCATTTCCCATAAGCTTTCTGTTGAGCAAATTGTTATCGATGGCGCTGTTATCCGCAAAACGCCAGATAGCGAAATCCAAACTCACCATAACGCTCCTGTAGCACCTGGCGGAGCACCGGCATCAACGGCTTCACAAGAAAAAAATAGCTGGTTATTAGATATAGAAAAAATTAATATTTCTAATAGCTTAGTTATTTGGCAAACATCTAAAGATGAATTTAACCTGCGGAACATTGATTTATCACTGAAGAAAAGTGATAAAAATCAGGTCGCTGTTAAATTCAGTGGAAATCTAAATAAAAACCAACAAGAATTCGCATTTAATTTACGTGCGGATATCGATTTATCAGATATTAATCAAAAGATTAGCGGAGAGTTAACACAGTTTGACTATAAACTGAGTGGTGTCGATTTGCCAGAAAGTGGTATTGAAGGGCAAATAACCAGTGATTTTCTATACACCAAAGGGAAGGTGGAAAGTGCGAGTTTAAGCAAGCTGGCAATAACGGCCAATCAAAGCGCTTTATCAGGGGATGTCAGTATCCAATTAACCGATACACCGCAAATTGTGATTGAACTAGCCGCAGATAAACTGGATTTAGATAACTTATTAGGCACGACTTCGGTAAATGTTGGTTCAGAAACAGAAACGAATAATAACCGTGTAGGTGTTAAACCTGTTATTTCAGGCTCTAATCCTCAACAGTATGACTTATCAGGGTTAAAGGCTTTTACCGCGAATATTCGCTTAGGAATAAATCATTTGATTTATCGTGGAATGACAGTAAATGACGTCATTTTTGAAGCGCAGAACCAAACCCCGCGTTTAACTGTTTCAAAATTACAAGGTAAAGCCTTTGGTGGTGAATTTTCATTACCCGTGACATTTAATTACAGCTCAACGCCTGCCTATGTTTCAGCAAAACCAGATTTAAAAAATATCGACCTAACACCGTTATTAAATGCCTTCAATATGCCACAAAAATTGAGTGGGGTTATTTCGTTAAATGCGGCGTTATCAGGTGTGGGTTATGATGACAATGCAGTGAAAAACCAGTGGCAAGGGCCTGTTAATTTTGAGTTAAGAAATGCAAAATTACAGGGACTGAATATCCCGCTATTAATTCAGCAATCCGTTTCTAGAGTAACCAGCAAGATTAATGCACCAGTCAATTCTGGAAATTTCACGGAAGTTGATTTATTCACTGTGGCCGGTAAATTGAATAAAGGTAATTTGAATATTTCCTCCATGAATGCAACCTCAGCTTTAGTTAATATTAGCGGGCAAGGTCGGATAAATATTCCTAATGAAACCATTAATGTCAATTTAGGGGTGAATATTGCTAATGGCTGGGGTGGGGATTCACGTTTAGTCCAGCAATTGCAAGCAATGACTATTCCATTGCGAATTTATGGTGGTTGGAATAATTTAAAATACCAATTAGATGTGGAAAAATTACTGCGTGATGAGTTACGGACCCAAGCTAAAGAAGCCATTGGTAATTTCTTAAAGAAAGAAGAAAATAAAGGTCTGAATGATCTATTGAACGTATTGTAATGATCGATGTATCTTTGGTTCATGTCATCATGTAGCCACCTAACATAGGTGGCTTACTTTGTCGTGTTTATTTACTGGTCATCAAATTTGGATGGAGTTTTTTTCCCCTGACTTAAGTCAGATGCTTTTTGTGTATTATCAAGAAGAACTTGCTTATCTCTAATAACATTAAACTGATTGTTTCTTTCTGCCTTACTCATCTTTCCAGTCACTGTTGATAATTTAGTTTCTAGCGTGGTGATTGTTTTCTGCTTTGAACTATTATGTGCGTATGAAGAGCTATTTAACTTATTTTGATAGTTATTGACTGATGTAGTTAGCGCCTTTAGTTCTACCTTTAATTCATTGATTACATTATTTTGGAAAGGAGCAGATATTTTGTCGCTTAGAATTGCGTCCAGTTTTGATTTAATCTTACTTAATCCAGCTGTAACGTTATTATTCAGTTTTGTAATGTCTTTTTTATGAACGGTTTTTTCTGATGTAGTCACAGGACATTCTTGATTATTGTTACTAACGTTGTTAGCGCGTCCACTTATACCTTTCGATGACTTACTTGTATTTTTACTCACATGATGAGTCATTGTCTGTGTTATGTTTGAATTCTGAATTGGTTTTGGCATGATATTACCTTTATTAAAGTTTGGGTGTATTTAATGCTATGAATTATTCAGTGTTTCAATGTTATTTTCTTTAATAAAACGCTACTGTTTTTATTGTTAACGGGTAAAAGGATAATATCTGCGGTTTTTAGACAAAAAAATACCGGCTCTATAGGCCGGTATTGTAGTAAAGAAATAAAACTAATTAGTCATCTTCATACTCATAACCATCCCCTTCAGGGGCTGGTGGCGTGATTAATACTTTATTGACGCGGTGGCTATTTACTTCTAATGGTTGGAAGATACAACCATTGATGGTGATCTGCTCCCCCACTTCTGGAACGCGTTGTAAGTGTTCCATTAAAAGACCAGCAATCGTTTCGTACTCACGCTTATCATCCAATTCCATCGGTATAAACATGATAAGGTCTTCAAGTGGCATAAATCCGTTGGCTATCCAGGTGCCATCATCCAGTTTTTGAATGTCATGGCGTGAGTCATTTTCTTCATCACCCACTGGCAAATTACCCGCGATTGTTTCCATCACGTCGGTCAATGTGACAATACCTTCGATAGAGCCAAACTCATCCACCACAAAAGCAAAGTGAGTATGGGCTTTACGGAATTGCTCAAGTGCTTTTAACAGTGATAACCCTTCAGGGAAGATCAACGGCTGGGTAATCAACGCACGCAAGTTTAATGGCTGGCCTTTTAATTGCTGTTTAACCAAATCCATCACATGTACAACACCGACAGGTTCATCGCTGATAGTTTCATCAATGACAACTAAACGTGAGTGTGGGTTCTTCTCCATTAATTGCAGTAAATCTGCAGAAGATTTACTAATGTCGAGATAGTCCACATCATGGCGTGAAGTCATGATGCTTTCAACGTTGCGCTGAGCCATGCCAAGTACGCGAGCAATCATCAAACGTTCTTGGGGATCAAAAACCGACTGATTATCAGCGATAAGGTCAGAAGTATGGGGGTCTAATTCCCCACGCTCACTATTACCGCTAAGAATACGTAATACAGCTTCTGCCGTACGCTCACGTAATGGGCGAGAGCCTGTTAGGAACTTACGACGGTTAAATTGGGCAAATTGGTTTAGGACTTCAATCATGATAGAGAAGCCAATTGCAGCATATAGATAACCTTTAGGAATGGCATAACCAAAACCTTCGGCAACTAAGCTGAAACCAATCATTAATAAGAAGCTTAAACACAGTATGACAATGGTTGGGTGCTGGTTAACAAAGCTTGTTAGCGGCTTACTTGCCCAAATCATTAATACCATCGCAATGGTTACAGCAGCAATCATTACACCGATATGGTCAACCATACCGACAGCGGTGATCACTGAGTCCAATGAGAATACGGCATCAAGAACAATAATTTGTGCAACAACAGCCCAGAAATTCGATGTCTTTCTTTGGGTATTGGCATGTTCGTCTTTCCCCTCCAACCGCTCGTTTAGCTCCATTGTGGCTTTAAACAAGAGGAATAGACCACCCACTAACATGATTAAGTCTCGAGCACTAAAGGCGTGATCAAAGAGAGTTAATATCGGTTTCGTGAGGGTAATGAGCCATGACAGGCTAAATAGAAGCGCAACACGCATAATCAGGGCTAATAAAAGTCCAGTTACACGGGCTCTATCACGCAGCTTTGGCGGGAGCTTATCGGCCAGAATGGCGATGAAGACGAGGTTATCAATACCAAGAACGATTTCTAGAACGATTAGGGTAGCGAGGCCCGCCCAAATCGAAGGATCTGCGATCCATTCCATACAGTTTGTTTTACCTTCTGATATGACGGCTTATACCGACGAGTGAATAATGCGGTTTGTTGAACGAAATATCAATAAAAAATCACGTTAATTGGACAATTCTTGACAAAAATGGCCCTGTATACGTCATCGATTGCATCAATAACTACCATGCAACACAATCCTAGGTTAATATGTGATCCCGTTAACAGAATGTCAGCACGGTCGAGGCTGACTTAGTCCTAATCAGACAGGAGTTGTTCATGTCAAAGCAGCAGATTGGTGTTGTCGGAATGGCAGTCATGGGGCGTAACCTTGCGCTCAATATTGAAAGCCGTGGTTACTCAGTGTCTATCTTTAATCGTTCTAAAGATAAAACAGACGAAGTGATTGCCGAAAATCCAGGGAAAAAATTAGTTCCCAACTATACGATTGAAGAGTTTGTTGACTCTCTGGAAAAACCTCGCCGCATCTTGTTGATGGTAAAAGCGGGTGAAGCAACGGACAAAACCATTGCCTCGCTGACTCCTCATCTGGACAAAGGGGATATCTTAATTGACGGTGGTAATACCTTATTCACTGATACTATCCGTCGTAATCGTGAATTATCCGAGCAAGGCTTTAATTTCATCGGAACTGGTGTTTCAGGTGGTGAAGAAGGTGCACTTAAAGGTCCTTCAATTATGCCTGGTGGCCAAAAAGAAGCTTATGAATTAGTTGCGCCAATCTTAAAAGAAATCGCAGCACAAGCCGAAGGCGAACCTTGCGTGACCTATATTGGTGCAGATGGTGCGGGCCACTATGTGAAAATGGTTCACAATGGTATCGAATATGGTGACATGCAGTTAATTGCAGAAGCCTATTCATTATTAAAAGGTTCACTGAACCTCAGTAACGAAGAATTAGCAGGTATCTTTGCTGAGTGGAACAAAGGTGAACTGAGCAGCTACTTAATTGAAATCACAGCTGATATCTTCAAGAAAAAAGATGAAGAGGGTAAATATCTCGTTGATGTGATCCTCGATGAAGCCGCTAATAAAGGTACTGGTAAATGGACTAGCCAAAGTGCGCTGGATTTAGGCATCCCTCTGACTTTAATTACTGAGTCTGTCTTTGCGCGTTATATTTCTTTCTTAAAAGATCAACGTGTTGCGGCATCTAAGGTATTAACAGGTCCAGTCCTAAAAGCGGTTGAAGGTGATAAAAAAGACTTTATTGAAAAAGTTCGCCGTGCGCTGTATTTAGGTAAAATTGTGTCTTATGCACAAGGCTTCCAACAACTAAAAGCGGCATCAGAAGAGTATAATTGGGATTTAAACTACGGTGAAATCGCAAAAATCTTCCGTGCTGGTTGTATTATTCGTGCGCAGTTCCTGCAAAAAATTACGGACGCCTATAACCAAGATGCGAAAATTGCCAACTTGCTGTTAGCTCCATATTTCAAGCAAATCGCTGACGAATACCAGCAAGCACTGCGTGATGTTGTTTGCTATGGCGTACAAAATGGTATTCCAACACCAACATTCTCCGCCGCTATTTCTTATTATGATAGCTACCGTTCAGCAGTATTGCCTGCAAACTTAATCCAAGCGCAGCGTGACTACTTTGGTGCTCACACTTATAAGCGTACCGATAAAGACGGTGTTTTCCATACTGAGTGGATGGAATAAAATTCGTTATCATTTATTTTTGATAACACAAAAGGCGCTAGGTTTAGCGCCTTTTTTGACTTTGAAGAGCAGTAAAATGTTTAATTTATAATTATAAGTAACTTATTAATTTTGTGGTAATTTTTGATTTATTTTCATTGATTATATCGCATGTTTTCTGAACTACATTTATTGAGTCTAGGCATGGTTTATGCGTAATTTTCTTATCTTATTACTTTTATTAGTATTACTTGGTCCATTAGGGATTGATTTATATTTGCCAACAATACCTGATATTGCGAGGGATTTGGGAAGTAGTGAGTCAGTGATTCAGTCTACGATTGCCTTGTTTATTTTAGTTTTGGGGTTAGGGCAGTTAATTTCGGGCCCATTAGTTGATAGATATGGTCGAAAACCTATCGCGATTTTGGGCATCGTGTTGTACATCATTGGTTCAGGTGTTGCTATTGTGGCAACAACACCCACAATATTTATTGCCTCGCGTTTATTACAAGGGGTTGCCGTTTGTTGTACTTCGGTGGTGGCATTTAGTTGTGTTCGTGACCGAATGAATGGCACAGAAGCGGCTCGAGCCTTTGGTTTCTTAAATGGGACATTAAATATTGTTCCCGCGTTAGCGCCACTACTAGGAGGTCTGCTGGCAGAAGCATGGGGCTGGCGGGCACCGTTTTGGTTTCTTGCTTTGTATGCATTGGTCATATTAGCGCTAATTGTGTTTTTGTTACCGGAGACACGTCCAGTTAATTTACCTAAAGCCAAAGTTATTCCGCTGAAAACCTATTGGCGAATTTTGGGAAATCATCAATTTATTATTTTTGCTTTAGTGAACGCAGGCACGATGGGTATGGCATTAACATATGTGTCACTTGCACCAACTGTGCTGATGGGGGATGCCGAATTAACCCCGCTTGAGTTTTCTATAGTATTTGGTGTTAATGGTTTTTGGATCATGTTTGCCAGTTATATCGCTAATTACTTTATTCATAAAATAGGGCGACCAACCTGTTTATTAGTGGGTAGTTTAATGATGGTACTTGGCTGCTTAGGATTATTGCTAGGTTTTATCGTATTGCCGATAGAAATACAAAGTCATTGGCTTGTTTATATGTTACCTGTCGCTTGTGCTTGTACAGGGCTAGCTTTTATGATGGGAACGGCGACAAGCTATGCTTTAGAACCGTTTGGTAATGAAGCAGGCACCGCATCTGCCTTAGTGGGGTTTGTTCAAATGGCAGGGGGAGCAACTCTCGGACTTTGTGCAATCGGTTTGCCTATCGCGCCAAAAATGTCATTGGCATTAGTTATGTTGGTAGGCTGTTTGTTTGGATTGCTTGCAAGAAAAAAGAGTTTATTTCTTGTTAAATCAATATAGAGTAGGCCGTTTGAAGATTTTATTTTTCGTTATGTCGTATATAGTTATCACTAATTAATTTAGGTAATTAGTGATAACTTAGATAATATTATGCAATATCACCATTAATCGTTGTTAGGAGCTTATTCTTTTTGATTTCAATTTCTCTAGAATGAACAATTTTATTATCAATATAAAGATTAGCTTTTATAGGATTCAAACTTCGTTCAATATTAATATGAAACTTATTCATCATCTCTTCATTTGAACGGAAGTTATTAAGTTGGTAGTGGCTTATTGTTCCATCTTCAAAAATAACCTCTAAATATGGCATTTGAGTATCTATTTTTTTATCATGACTATAAACCATGCCATAAGAACCATATAAAGAAGGGTAGATATAGCTATCGATTACATCTTTAGGGTCATAGAACCCCATTAAAGTCACAATAGGTACTCCTTGTTTATAGGGAACTTTATAGAGGATTGTTTCATTATTATCTTTTCTCTTCCAATTGTAACAATCTGAAATATAGCAAATTAAATCATTTTTTTTGATTGGTTCAATCTGGTTGTTAATATGAAGCTCACTATCGAAATCTGCGCCTGACTCTATTCTTAAAACGGCATTTTTGTTATTTTCATTTGCTAATGGAACGTTAATTCTTGGGGCGTGATAACCATTTCCATTATAAATAGTAACGTTATTATTTTTTTCTAATAGTGAGCTTAGGTCGTCAATTGTAATATCTGAACCATTTATTGCAGTAAACTCGATGGCATTAAATGGGGAAAGGTCTAAGTATGCATCTACCATTTCCTTTATTTCTGGATCCCATTTTTTATATCCTGTTTTTGATTCAGGACTAAATACATAGCTATTTTCCAATCTATTTTGAATTGCAATGAAAGAGCTGGGCGTATAAGCCGTATAAGCGTTGTAACGAGTATCATAAGCTTCACCTCCACTCATTGCATCATGATTTAATGTACCATCTTGATATGTATTTGGAATAAAATAGTTATTATCTGAATCCCACAGCCAGGTTGAATTTCTTTTATTGGCAGTAGCATGGGAGCCGCCTTCATCTCCTCCATAGTAATCACTTAAGCCAAAATTATGGCCGAATTCATGACTAAGTTCGTTACTATCTGTCCTATTTAAGGTTGCTTTACCTCCACCACCAGACCAGCCGTGGACGACTCTACCATTTTTATACATCCCGACAGAGTTATAGGCAGTTATTTGGGAGGTTGGAACAAAAGAATCAGCATCAGGAGCCGAACTATTGACACCATAATTTGCCATATTAACGCCGTTAGCGTAAAAGTCTTTCGTGATCCACTCTCTCATGCTACCACTATGGCCGCCTCCTTCATCGGGGGCTTTGTCTGTAAAAACTCGACCATCAGGCATAACCACTTTTAATAAATGGATGGGTTCGTAGCGAGAAACGATGAGTTTTTTGACTGGGATCGTTTGATAATACTGACGATTTAGTTCAAATTTATCTAGAAAAAGAAGCGTGTCTCTTGGTGGTGTCAGCAATCCAATATCAAAAGTATTAATGAGTAACTCATTTGGTGCACCTACATCAATATGAGATAACATGCTTTTCTGACCTTGATAAATAAATTCAAGTTTTATCTCAGGATGGATATATTCTTTTGGGATTGTCGTAGACCATGTATTCTCGATATATTCGAAGTTGTTAATAAAATTTTCTTTATTATTTTGATTAATAGGAACCCATTTTTTATCTAAATCATAGGTAAAAAGGATACTTTCACCCGTTTGTAGCTTCAAGGTATTTTTTCCATAATGAATTTGGCTACTATATGATGCATTCGAACTAAATAGTATTTTTTTATTATGAAATGCATCATTTTTATCAAGAGTGAAGTCACGACTCCAATTACCATCACTTGTAGATATTTTTATCGAATTATTGTTTTTTATTAATTGATTGAAGTGCTTTTGCTTTTTGGAAATTTCGATAATCGCTTTATTATTATCTACAGTAATATCGAATTTACTCGGATGTGAATCGTTAATTTTTGATTTGTTATCAGGAACTAAAATATTTTTCCATATTCCATTAGAATTACAATGGAATAGTAATAAACCGTCTTTTTTTAGTTCGTAAACTTTATTTTTAGTTTGGATAAAGGTGGGCTCTTCGGATTCTGATGTAAATATAATTTTTTTAGAGGCGAATTTTTTGTTCTGCATGAGTGTGAGTTTTTTGACTCTATCATAATCCATTTTAGTTATTTTTATGGTGCCATTTTTTTCTAGTATATCTTCAAAGAACTCGGTATCTATTTTTTCTCCATCTATATCTGGTAGATTACCAATTTCATAATCGATAACTGGAAGCGTGTTTGAATGTGTTTTTTTAGGTGGGCTGTAATATTTTATTTGTTTAACGTCGTCCTTTGTTAGCCAATACCCATTTTCATCGCATATAAATCGAGTCGCTGATTTTGATGGTAGAGTGACGGTGTTATTACCATAGTTAACTTCAATTTCATTATTATTAGTGTTGTGTAGGGTTACCGTTTTACCGCTATAGTTGATGTTATTATGTAGAATAAACGGTTTTTCTACATGATTAAGTTTTAAGTTTATTCTATCATTATTTAATATTGTTTCATGTAAGTGGTTTTGATTTTGGGATATTTCGATTAATTCACTGTTAGACCTAATGATAAGGTCGAATTTTACTGGCGATTTAAAATCATGAGGCGATAAATTAGTTTCTTTTAGGCTGTTATTGGCTATTTTTGGGAGTTTAGATGGAGGGGATAGTAGCTTGTTTATTATTAGCTCATCATTCTTATCATAAATATTTAATTGAATCTCATTGAATTCAGGGATATGTGCATGAGGTTTAAACATAATTAATGTTTTTCGCTCTTTAACTAATTTAGGCTTGCTATCTCCATCTATATGGAGTTTAGATGGGATGATATTAGCTTGAGCGAAAAATACATTTCCTTTTAACTCCCCCGTTACATCACTCGTGAGTCGGTTATTGTTGAAATAATGTTTGCTTTTTTCATTTTGTAAAAAGGAGAGATTGTCAAACGATTTGTTTATTTCTGATATTAAATGAAAATAATCAATAACGGAATTAAATTCATTTTTGGTGTCTATAAATGAATGGTTTTCTTTAATTGAATGTGAGTAGTTATTTAAGCTATTAATAAATAATAAAGATGAGGTCGGGCTTAAGTTTTTATTTGGCATAAATATTATCTTATCTGTTTTGATTTAGTAGAAGCGGGTAGGACTTATAGTTGATGGTAAAATAAAATATCTTTAAAAAAAAGATATTTTATTTAATAGTTACTCCTAAATGATACGCGAAGTATTGGAAGACACACTATGAGTGAGGAAACTAATTTTATTTGAATTTGTGAGGTTAAAATAAATTATTACTAAACAAGCCAATGATTACTTGGTGTAATGCATATTGACGGTGAATGCATCACCAGAGAAAGCGTTCTGTGGTAAATATAAATAATTGATGGAGGGGGATCCGGTGGAGTCCCCATTTTGTATAAAGGACTAATTATCTTCTGTGCGAATAAACTCAACTAAAGTCGGTGCAGCTATTCTTTGATAATCTTCTGTATTTAAAATAATAGAGCGCTCTAATGTACCTGCATTAAAGGCGAGCTCTTCAAAGCGTTCAAAAAGTAGTGGGTCCGCAATTAATTTTAAATTGGGGTGAAAACTAAAAGGGGGGATTGCCCCGAATACACACTGAGTGAGCTCATCAACTTCCTTTGGGCTTGCTAGGGATGCGCGAGTCCCGCCAATCGCGGTGGCAACCTTATTTAAGTCAGCTTGTTTATCGGCAGGTAAAATTGCCAGTACGTGTTGGCGGATCCCATTTCCTTTTACATGACAGACTAAACCTTTAGCACCTTGACCAAGTTGCGTACCACGTATTTTCGCCACTTCTTCTGATTTACCTGCAGTGGGATGCTCCATCACCCGATATTTGGCATTATTTTTATCAAGTAATTGTGTGAGCTGCAAAAAAATAGAATTTTCAGACACCGTTTTTTCCCTTTAAAACCACATCAATAGCAGGGAATGATATCAAGTTCATTGAGAGATACAATCGTAAAAAGAAATGAATCTAAAATCATACTGTTGGGAAATTTTTTAAATTGCATATCAGATGCTGTTTTTATCAGTATTGTTATCTTAATGCTGCTTTTTTCTATTGGATATTCTGCCTGTTATTTTATTTTTAATAAATTCAACTAATTATAAAAAAATATTTCAATGGGGTAATGAGAATACATATTGTTAAGAATTGAGTTTGATCATTTACGGTGCATTTTATTCTCGGTAATATAAAGTTTTATATAATGAAAATAGATAACATGAAACGTAAAATAAATTTATATGTTCTAATGCCTCTTATTGCAGGGATCGCCCCATCATTTGTTGCTGCACAATCCTCTGAGCAACCTACGAGTTCCAAGCAAGACAAAATGTTGGTGACAGCGGCTTCAGGGGATGTCACAACAGAAGCTCAAGCCGGCGCGGGCTTCTTTACCTCTCAAATTGATTTAGGCCCGTTAGGGGATTTGGATTGGATTGATACTCCCTATTCCACAACAACAATCAGTCGTGAAATGATTGATAATCAGCAAGCGAAAAGTATCAGTGAATTACTTAAATATGCCCCGAGTACTCAAATGCAAGCACGTGGAGGAATGGATGTGGGACGCCCACAAAGCCGTGGGATGCAAGGAAGTGTCGTAGCGAATAGTCGGTTAGATGGCTTGTATGTCGTCTCTACAACGGCATTTCCGGTTGAAATGTTGGATAGAGTGGACATTATTAATAGCCTTACGGGGTCTTTGTACGGTCCTTCTAGCCCTGCGGGTCAATTCAATTTCACGGCAAAACGCCCTGAAGATATTCAGCGATTATCTTTAGGTTATCAAAGTCGCAATGCCTACAGCGGCCATGTTGATCTTGGGGGATATTTTGATACAGATAAGCGCTTTGGTTATCGTTTAAACTTAATGGATGAAGAAGGAACGGGAAATTTAAAGGATAGCACTCTACGTCGTAAGTTGGCTTCTGTTGCCTTTGATTGGAACATTCAACCGGGGACACAGTTACAGCTCAATGCTAGCCACTATAATTTTGTACAAAAAGGGTATGTGGGGAGCTTCAGCTATGGCCCTAAAATTAATTTACCAAAAGCACCGGATCCGCAAGATAAAAACTTAGCTATGCACACCGCGGGGAATGATTTAACCACAGATACAGTGAGTACTCGCTTACTTCATGATTTTAATGAAGATTGGACATTGAATGCCGCAGTCGGATATCAACAAGCAGATAGAGCGATGCGCACGGTGACCAGTATGGTGGTCAACGATAAAGGTGACATTAAGCGTTCACTCCGTGACTCTCCGGCTTCTGGGCGTTTTCGTGTACTTAGTAACTCAGCGACACTTAATGGACATGTAGACACGGGGGCTATCGGACACGATTTATCATTCGCGACGAATGGCTATATTTGGTCTATTTATAGTGCAAAGGGGGCAGCTACGGCCTATGACCTTGGCTCAACGAATATGTACCACCCATCGTCATTGATAGAACCTGCAAATGGTAAAATTTACACTGGCGGTTCACGCTATAAATCTGCGGAAAATAGTCAACAAAGTATCACTATCGGCGATACCGTTACATTTGACCCACAATGGTCAGCGATGTTTTATCTCAGCCAAAGTTGGATAGAAAGTCGTAATTTTGACAAACAGAACCATAAAACCAGCCAAACTAACGCCAAGGGGTTAAGCCCAAATGCTGCCGTGATGTACAAAATTACTCCACAATTGATGACTTATGTAAGTTATGCAGACTCATTGGAGGAAGGGGATACGGCTCCGATAGGACAAGGCGTTAAAAATGAAGGACAAACTTTAGACCCATATCGTAGTAAGCAATATGAAGTGGGGGTTAAAGCCGATGTGGCTGATTTAAACCTTGGTGTGGCACTGTTCCATTTAGAGCGGCCATTTGCTTATGTGGATAGCGATAGTGTGTTTCGTGAGCAAGGCAAGCAAGTGAATAGAGGGCTTGAGTTAACCGCCACAGGTCATGTGTGGCAGGGGTTAAATGTTTATAGCGGCATAACATTTTTAGACCCTAAACTGAAAGACACAGGCTCTCCAACCACTCGGGGCAAACGCGTGGTTGGAGTTCCAAAAGTCCAAGCGAATATGCTAGTTGAATATGCGCTGCCAGCTATGCCTGAGTTGGTTTACAGCGCAAATGTGCATTACACCGGTAAACGAGCAGCAAATGATACTAACTCAAGTTGGATTGGTAGCTACACAACGTTAGACTTAGGAACTCGCTATAGTACGAAAATTAGCCAAGTCCCCACCACTATTCGCCTCTCGGTCGATAATGTCACAGACGAACGTTATTGGGCGTCTATTTTCCCATCAGGCAATAACGGCCAAGGTGGCGGTAATAGCGCATTCTTAGGCTCTGGCCGTGAAGTTCGCGCAACTGTCACATTTGATTTTTAATAGCCGAACAATAACTGTAAGGAGCACCCTTCTTTATGATGAAGTAAAGAAGGGGCATTAAGATGAGAAAAATAACGTTCTTACAATCCGTGATTTTGCTTGCCGGGTTACTCGTCAGTAGCTTATTAAATGCAAAAACGGATAACCCCGAGTTGCGTATTGCAACACCATGGCCTGCACAGAACACCATTATTATGATGTTGGGTTATGGTGAGCAAATCGTTGGTACATCAATGATAGCGAAAAAAATTCCACTATTTCGTCAAATGTTACCCAATATTGATAATGTTCCAGTTATCAGTATTAGCAATCAATTAAATCCAGAGCAAATAATTTCATTACGTACGGAATTATTGTTTGTGGCGAAAGGTATGGAAGTCCCTCAACGGGATATACTAGAAAGTGCAGGGGTAAAAGTTGTGGAGTACCCTGCAAATTCATTAAAATCGTTACAAGAAAGGGTGCAAGCCACAGCAAAAGAACTAGGACCAGATGCACAAAATAAAGCGATTGAATATCAACGCTATTTTGACCGTAATATCAGGTTGGTAAATGAACGCTTAGTCGGGTTAACAGAAGCAGAAAAACGCAGTGTGTATCATAGTATGGGAAATACATTATTTACCTCGGGGCGCCCTTCGTTAAATCAAGATTGGATGGATCTAGCGGGAGCCAAAAATGTGGCTGAAATTTGGTTTTCGGATAAAAAAAATAACTCAGGTGAGGTATTACTGGAAACGATTATTGCAGCCAATCCCGATGTAATTGTCGCAATGAATAAAGAAGATGCGAATATCATCCGAACGTCTTCCCAATGGAAAGCCATTAGCGCGGTAAAAAATCAACGGGTGTATGTCAACCCAAAAGGGATGTTTTGGTGGTGCCGTGAAACCTCAGAAGAAGCATTGCAATTTTTATGGTTAGCACAAACGCTTTATCCTGAGCGCTTTGCGGATATCGATATAAAACAAGAGACTGCCGATTTTTACCTGAAATTTTTTGGAATTTCACTGAGTGATGCGCAAATCGAGGCTATTTTGCACCCATAAAATAAACTGCCAGCGAGGCTGGCAGTTTATCGATTACTGATGGCGCTCTTTTAACCGCTTGATTATCGTGCTTAAATCAAGTTCTTGGTCTTGCAGTAATACCATTAAATGGTACATCAAATCAGCGGCTTCATTGGTCAGTTCTGCGCGGTCATTAACGGTTGCCGCCAATGCGGTTTCAACCCCTTCTTCACCCACTTTTTGCGCAATACGTTTAGTACCGCTCGCATATAAACGTGCGGTATAAGAGCTTTCAGGGGAAGCGGTTTTACGCTCTTTGAGTAAGGTTTCTAACTCAAACAAAAAGCCCCAGTCACTTTGTGCAGGCGCGAAGCAGCTTTGTGTGCCGTTATGGCAAGTAGGGCCATCGGGCAGTGCGAGAGCCAGCAGGGTATCGCTGTCACAGTCAGGGTAGATATCCACTAAATTTAAAAAATTATTGGAGGTTTCGCCTTTCGTCCACAAACGTTGTTTTGTGCGAGAGAAAAAGGTGATTTTACGGCTGTCTAAAGTGACTTTTAGTGCTTCAGGGTTCATATACCCAAGCATTAGCACATCACCTGAAACCGCGTGCTGTACGATAACAGGCATCAGATTATCGACTTTTTGCCATGCCAGTTGGCTACATTGTTCTGTGGTTAACATACTCTAATTTGAACTCCATTTTCGGCTAGGTATTGTTTTAAGTCACCGATATTAATAATTTGTTTATGAAATACAGAAGCGGCAAGCGCGCCATCAACACCTGCGTCAGAGAAGGCATCAAGGAAATGCACTTTTTCACCTGCACCGCCAGAGGCAATTAATGGCACTTGGCAGACTTCACGGACTTTCTTGAGTTGTTGTAGATCATATCCTTGGCGTACACCATCTTGGTTCATCATATTTAACACAATTTCACCCGCGCCACGTTGTTGCACTTCTTTTACCCAATCAAGGGTTTTCCATGTGGTTTGTGTGGTGCGTTTTTCATCACCGGTAAATTGGTAAACGAGATATTCGCCTGTGCTTTCATCGAACCAAGTGTCAATACCGACGACGATACATTGTACGCCAAAGCGTTCAGCTAAGCGGCTGATTAATGTTGGGTCAGATAACGCAGGGGAGTTGATGGAAATTTTGTCAGCGCCAAAAGAGAGAATTTGTGCAGCATCATCAACACTTTTAATCCCCCCTGCGACGCAAAAAGGAATATCAATCACTTCAGCGACTTTAGCAACCCAGCTTTTATCTACCACTCGGCCATCAGACGAGGCGGTAATATCATAAAACACCAGTTCGTCAGCGCCTTCTTGGGCGTAGCGTTGTGCTAATGGAACAATATCACCGATGATTTCGTGGTTACGAAATTGGACACCTTTAACCACTTGACCGTCGCGAACGTCCAAACAAGGAATTATGCGTTTTGCCAACATTTGATTGCCTCCGCAACGGTGAATTTACCTTCTAATAATGCACGACCCACAATCACGCCAGCCGCACCAGATGGCGGGATAGCCGCGATATCGTCTAAATCCCCAATGCCGCCCGATGCTTGAAAAGCAATATCAGGGAATTTTTGGCTAATTTCTTGATATAAATTCACATTAGAACCCGTCAATGTTCCATCTTTGGAAATATCCGTACAAAGAACATGTTTTAAACCATAAGGGCGATATATTTCAATGGCTTGTTCTAACGTTAAATTTGAGTTCTCTTGCCAACCGCTAATGGCGATTTCTTTTATGCCTTTGTCATTAATACGTACATCTAAGGCAAGTACGATGGCCTCACCACCATAGGTTTCAAACCAGGTTTTGACCAGCTCAGGTTTAGTGACCGCCGTTGAGCCGATGACGACGCGGGTCGCTCCGGCTTCCAGTAAGGCTTTAACATCTTCTTCGGTACGAATACCACCACCAACTTGTACTGGAACACTGACGCCAGCTAATAATTTTTTGAGCAGCGGAATTTGGCGTTTTTGCGGGTCTTTAGCACCCGTTAAATCCACGAGGTGCAATAATTTTGCCCCTTCTTTTTCATATTGCTGCAAACGTGGGAGCGGGTCATTGCCATAATCAGTTTGCTTGGCGTAATCCCCTTGGTGCAATCGCACCACCGTGCCATCAATTAAATCTAATGCAGGAATGATCATGGTAATTACATCTCCAAAAAGTTTTGAATCAAGCGTGAACCCGCGGTGCCAGAACGTTCTGGGTGAAATTGGACACCATAGAAGTTATCGCAATTCACCGCGCTGCTAAACGGGTTGCCATACTGGGTTTGCGCAATGGTATGACTGGAAATTGGCATCGAATAACTGTGTACAAAATAGAAATAGGCGTTATCTGGGATATCGCGAAACAGTGGGTTTCCTGCTAGCGCTTTGACTTGGTTCCAGCCGCTATGTGGAACAGGAAGCCCATTGGCATCCATTTTTTGTACAGGGCTATCAATTAACCCCAGTAATGGCACCGTAGATTGGCCTTCTTCACTAAAGGAACCGAGTAATTGCATACCTAAACAGATGCCTAATACTGGTTGGGTCAGTGCTTTGATTAACGGCACTAATTCACGTTCAGTCAGCTTTTCCATGGCTGCGCTAGCCGTACCGACACCGGGTAAAAAGACTTTGTCGGCTTGTAAAATGGTGTTGGTATCGCGACTCACTACAGGGTTATAGCCTAGGCGTTTCACCGCATAGGTTACGGAGGCTAAATTTGCACAGCCGGTATCAAGGATGACAACGTTCATTACAGAACCCCTTTCGAGCTAGGTAACGTATCCCCTTCAACACGAATTGCTTGGCGCAGTGTGCGGCCGAACACTTTAAACAAGCTTTCTGCTTTGTGGTGATCGTTTTTCCCTTTGGTTTTCAGGTGTAACGTACAGCCCATTGCATAGGAAAGCGAGCTAAAGAAGTGCTCAATCATTTCTGTGCTTAAGTCACCGACGCGTTGGTATTTAAATTCGGCTTTGTATTCAAGGTGTGGGCGGCCAGAAATATCCAGCGCGCAGCGCGCTTGGCATTCATCCATTGGCAGCACGAAACCAAAACGTGCGATACCGCGTTTATCGCCAAGTGCCACTTTCAGTGCTTCACCTAGTGCAAGGCCGGTGTCTTCCACGGTGTGGTGGTCATCGATAAACAAGTCACCATTGACCTCAATGTTTAACCGGAAACCGCCGTGAGTGGCGATTTGGTCTAACATGTGGTCAAAGAAGCCCACGCCAGTGCTAATTTTGCTGCCACCTTCTTGGTCTAACCACACTTCGACTTGGATATTGGTCTCTTTTGTGACGCGTTTGACCAGTGCATGGCGGTTGCGTTTTGTTAATTGGGCGGTGATGGTTTCCCAGTCAAGTTCAGTTGGGTTATAACGTAACCCTTTGATACCCATATTTTTAGCGAGTTGAATGTCGGTTTCACGGTCACCAATCACATAGCTATTTTCGCTATCAAGGACATTGCTATCTAAATAGCGCTCAACTAGCTGAAGTTTAGGTTTACGGCAAGCGCAGTTATCTTCAGGCTTATGTGGGCAAATTAATACTTCATCAAATTTAACGCCTTGTGATTCAAATACCTGCATCATTAAATTATGCGGTGGCTCGAAATCTGCAGTTGGAAAGCTATCGGTGCCTAGGCCATCTTGATTGGTTATCATCACTAAGCGGTAATTCGCTTTTTGCAGGGCAAGTAAGCTAGGAATGACCGCCTTTTCAAAGGCGAGTTTACTTAAGCTATCAACTTGGAAGTCGGTTGGCGGCTCGGTAATTAATGTTCCATCACGGTCGATAAATAAAATTTTCTGGCTCATGAGTCATTCCTAATTAGCAAAGTGCTGCAATAGCTTCAATAACACGGGTATTTTCTATTTCTGTCCCAACAGTAATACGCAGGCAATTAATGAGACCGGGTTGTTTGCTCTGGTCACGTAAAATAATGCCTTGGTCCCACAGGGCTTTAAACACTTTATTACCATCGATAAAACGTACCAAAATATAGTTAGTTTCACTTGGATAAACGTGTTCAACCACCGATAAGTCGCGCAAAGCCTCACAAAGTGCAATGCGGTCTTCTGTTATCGTTGTTACGCGGTTTTTCATCGTCTCAATGCCTTGAGGTTCAAGAGCTTGAGCAGCAATCATCGCAACAGGGGTTGATAAAGGGTAAGGGGCGATAACCTTCAATAGCACTTCAATTACTTCAGGGGACGCTAAGGTAAAACCACAGCGCAAACCAGCTAATGCAAAGGCTTTGGATAAGGTTCTTAAAATAACGAGGTTAGGGTATTGCGCTAACCAGCTTGCCACACTGTATTCTGGGCAGAATTCAATATAGGCTTCATCGACAACGACTAATGCACGGCCCGCAGCCATATCTAGCACTTCGCGTAAATCTTTATTGTCGATGATATTGCCTGTTGGGTTATTTGGGCTGCAAATATAAATCAGTTTGGTATTGGATAGATTTTCACGGATCGCATTAACGTTTAATGCCCAGTCTGGCAACGCCATGATTTTCTTTTGTTCAACGCCAAAGGTTTCTGCACTGACGCTATACATGCCATAGGTTGGCGGGCAAAACATCACCGCATCTTTGCCTGGTTCACAAAATGCGCGGATTAACAACTCGATGGACTCATCGGCTCCACGGCAAACGAGTACTTGCTCGGGTTTAACTTTGGCGTAAGCCGCGTAGTTATTGATCACTGCAACCGGTTGGCATTCAGGGTAACGGTTAAGGTTACGTTCACTGAATTGGTAATCAGGTGCAAGCGGATATTCATTGGCATTGAGCCAAACGTCCCCATTTCCCCCTAAACGTCGTGCAGACATATAAGGCGTCATGGTTTTAACATTTTCACGTGCAAGACTGGCGGCATTAAATAGTTGGCTCATGACTTACTCCTGATTTTGTTTTTTTAGTTCGTTAACGCGTAAAGTAACGGCATTTTTGTGAGCCGTGAGTTGCTCTGCTTGAGCTAACGTTTCGATGGTGTCGGCTAAGCCTAATAAACCTTGTTTTGACAGTTTTTGGACTGTCATTCGCTTCATAAAATCCGCGAGCCCAAGGCTTGAATAGGTTGCGGTATATCCATAAGTAGGCAATACGTGGTTGGTGCCTGATGCATAGTCGCCAGCCGACTCTGGCGACCAGTCGCCAACAAACACCGAGCCCGCGCTAGTAATTGCATCTACTAAATCATCTGCATTGCGTGTTTGCAGTATTAAGTGCTCAGGGCCATAACGGTTGCTAATTTCAACGCATTGAGAGATGGAATCAGCGATGATGACACGGCTGGCGCTCAGGGCTTCTCTCGCAATTTCTGCACGTGAAAGTTGGGCTAATTGTTTTTCTGTTTCTTCGATCACGCGTTGGGCAAAGTTTTCATCGTCAGTTAATAAAATGACTTGCGAATCAGGACCATGTTCTGCTTGAGAGAGTAAATCAGAGGCCGTAAACGCGGGGTTTGCTCCGCTATCTGCGATCACTAACACTTCAGAAGGCCCTGCCGGCATATCAATGGCGGCTCCATCATGGCTTTGGCTCACTTGGCGTTTTGCTTCAGTGACATAGGCATTACCAGGGCCAAAAATTTTATCAACCGCAGGAATACTTTGGGTACCAAATGCCATTGCAGCAATCGCTTGCGCACCGCCTACTTGGAAAATATCGCTGATGCCACACAGTTTCGCTGCATACAAAATTTCATCGGCAATAGGTGGGGGCGAACACAAAATAATTTTGCGACAGCCTGCGATATTCGCTGGGGTTCCCAACATCATGACCGTTGATAACAGGGGGGCAGACCCTCCCGGAATATACAAACCGACTGCATCTATTGGGCGCGTGACTTGTTGGCACACGACGCCTGCCTGTGTTTCCACTGTAATCGGAGTGGGCTTTTGAGCCTCGTGAAAACGACGAATGTTGCTAATCGCTGTTTTCATTGCAGTTTTGATTTCATCACCAAGACGAGCCTCTGCTGCGTCAACCGCATTTGCAGGAATACGCACCGTTTCGATTTCAGCTTTATCGAAACGACGGCTCAGTGCTTTGAGGGCGGTGTCACCCTCGTTACGGACTTGGTCAATAATTTGGCTTACCGCAGTACTAATGCTGCCAGAGGCTGCAATCGCAGGGCGCATCAGTAAAGCACTTTGTTGCTCTTGGTTACAAGCCGACCAGCGAACAGGTTGGTTAAATCCCATTTTCATGGCAGCTTACTCCATCATTTTTTCGATTGGTAGAACAAGAATCGAGCTTGCACCTAGCGCTTTTAATTTTTCCATGGTTTCCCAGAACAGCGTCTCGGAGCTCACCATGTGCATAGCGACACGGCTTTGTTCACCCGCTAGCGGTAAAATGGTTGGGCGTTCAGCGCCCGGCAGCAAGGCAATGATCTCTTCCAGTGTTTCACTTGGTGCGTGTAACATAATGTATTTAGATTCGCGCGCTTGGATAACACCTTGGATGCGGGTCATCATACGGTCAATAAGTTGTTGTTTTTCCGGTGACATTTCGCCATCACGTTGAATTAAACAGGCTTTAGAGCGGTAAATGACTTCCACTTCTTTTAGGCCGTTTGCTTCAAGAGTTGCCCCTGTAGAGACGAGGTCACAGATGGCGTCGGAAAGACCAGCGCGCGGAGCGACTTCGACTGAGCCATTTAACAGACATGATTTAAATTGAATGCCTTTCTGGTCGAAATAGCGTTTTAACAAGTGAGGATAGGAAGTTGCAACACGTGAGCCATTTAGGCATTCTGCTCCTGTGTAGTTAAAATCTAATGGTGCGGCTAATGATAGGCGGCATCCACCGAAATCGAGGCGGCGTAGTGTTTTGTATTGAGGGTTTTCACCTTGAGCACGGCGGTTTAATAACTCTTCTTCAAGAACGTTTTCACCGATGATCCCTAAGTCAACGACACCGTCCATGACCAGACCAGGGATATCGTCATCACGAACACGAAGTAAATCAATAGGCATATTTTCTGCATAAGCAATCAAACGTTGTTGTTGTAAATTAATTTTGATTCCACAGCGAGAAAGTAATTCTCTTGATTCTTCACTTAGACGACCTGATTTTTGTATTGCAATACGTAAACGTGATTTATCCAACATGACTTTACCCTTATCCCTTTAAAATTTTTTGTTTAATAACTCTTTGTTCAAGAATAAAAAAACCCTCGGAAGATTATCTTCCGAGGGTTCTCTCAATTCGCATTTCAGCCACCGGAAGATTCGTTGAACGTCTTCCAGCACACATCGCCCGAAAGACTAGTCAGGATGATGGTGGTGATGATGGTTGCGTGAAATACGATTCATAATGTCTTCCGTTCTGTTATTTAAGTGAATGACTAAACATTCATTGTGCTAACTAAATACTCATTGCTATCCAACCTATCCGATTTCCCACTATGAATGCAACCTTTTTTTTAAAAATAACCAATAATAATTAGTTGTTCACTTTTTATAGTGATAAATCCCTCAGAAATTGTATTCGGAAGTTTTATGGTTTTCAGCTACTCTGTGGTTAATTTCAGTCAGTTGAACGATTGGGGAGTTATCATATGAAGAAAGTCACTATCATCGGGTTAGGGTGGGTTGGGCTCCCCCTTGCTCAGGCCTTATTGTCTCAAGGCATTCATGTGGTTGGAACTAAAACAACAGCAGATGGTATTGAAGCCGCTCAAGCGGTAGGAATAGAGTGTTATGCATTGAAATTAACCCCAGAACTTGAGTGCGATGATGATGATTTATCACAATTGATGACTCAAAGTGATGCTATCGTCATTTTGCTTCCACCCTCTAAAATTAATACTGGATACTATGTGACCGCAGTTGAAGCTCTGGTGAATAGCGCAATAGCATTTCAAGTGCCTAAAGTTATTTTCACATCATCTACGGCAGTTTATGGGGAACAAAATGGCGAAATGACTGAGAATAGCCCATTGGATGGCGTGACGGGATCCGCTAAAGCCTTGGTGGCGACAGAGCAGTGGTTGCATCAGTTACCGAACATATCGGTGGATATTCTGCGGTTAGCGGGATTAGTTGGTGAAAAACGACATGCAGGGCGTTTTTTAGCGGGGAAAACCGGGGTGAAAGGGGCAAACCAGCCTGTCAATATGGTACATCAAGATGATGTGATTGATGCCATTTTATTATTGCTCCAGCAGCGGCAAGGGGAGCATATTTATAACCTCTGCGCGCCAATTCACCCAACACGAGCCGAATTTTATACTCATGCAGCGCAATCTATTGGTTTAGTCCCCCCTCAATTTATCGATGAGGAAAATGCGTTAGTGGGGAAAATTATTAACGGTAATAAAATTTGCCAAGAACTTGGATTTGAATACCAGTACCCAAACCCAAGTTTGATGAATATGACCCTGTAATTATTTAATTGGGATCATAACAATTTTTTGGAACGCAGGGCGGGTGGTTAGTTGTTGGTACCAGCGCTCCAAATTGTTAAATTCAGGGCGCTGCGTGACAATTTCATGCCAAGGGTAAAATAGTGGCGCGATGGCAATGTCTGCGATACCAAATTTATCACCACTAAAATAAGCTTGGTTAGCTAATGCATTATCAGCAATGGTTAGTAACCGATTGATATTGCCATAAATAATTTTAGCTTGTTCTGGGTCTCTATCCGCTTCTGGGACACGAACAATTTTGTTCATCATCTGTTTAATGTGGTCGAATAAATTAGCACCACTCCAATCCATCCATTTATCAGCGGCAGCTCGTTCTTGTATGTCTTGTGCGAGTAATAAGTGAGAATGATCAAATTTTTCCGTAAGGTAACGTAAAATCGCATTCGATTCCCACAGTGCAAAGTCATCATCCTGTAGAGTTGGAATTGTGCTGTTTGGATTCATTTTTATATATTCAGGTGTATCTAGCCCACCAAATGGGCCACCCACATCTTTTTGATTGTAAGCGATATTTAATTCTTCTAAGCACCAAAGTACTTTTTTGACATTGGAAGAGTTGACGCGTCCCCAAACAGTTAACATGGCAGTCTCCTAAATTGATTTTTTTGGCATCGGACACGGTTAAGATAGATTAAATCCACTTATAGGCAAATGTTTATTTGTTACTGGTGGCCTCTATGAAATTAAAGTCTTATATTAGGTCTAGTTATCGAATTTTGTCACAGCGATGGGTTCTCGTTTAGTGATGTTGAGTCAATGACAGTAATTTAAATGTGTAGAATTAAGTGAAGGAATAACCGATGAGTAAGAAAATGTTGTCTTTAAAAACCCGTCGAGCTGGTATTGGGTTGAGTCTTTTGGTTGCCGTAACTACCAGTGCTTATGCGGCGCAGACACCGGTTGCTCCTCAAGTCGATGCAAAAGCGTTTGTTCTGATGGATTATAATAGCGGTAAAATTTTAGCTTCAGGGAATCCTGATGAGCGCTTAGATCCCGCCAGTTTAACAAAAATTATGACCAGTTATGTGATTGGCCAGGCCGTCAATGCAGGGAAAATCACGCCACAAGACATGGTCACAGTAGGGGAAGATGCGTGGGCGACGGGTAACCCTGTTCTTAAAGGCTCCTCTTTGATGTTTCTAAAGCCAAAAGACCGTGTTTCTGTATTGGATCTAAATAAAGGGATTGTGATCCAGTCAGGGAATGATGCCAGTATTGCCCTTGCTGATTATGTTGCAGGGAGCCAAGACTCATTTGTGAGTCTAATGAACCAATACGTGCAAAAGATTGGTTTGAAAAACACCCATTTTAAAACGGTTCATGGCCTAGATTCAGAAGGGCAATACAGTACAGCGCGGGATATGGCATTGTTAACGCAAGCCATGATCCGCGATGTGCCTGATGAATACGCGCTGCACAAGGAAAAAGAATTTACCTTTAATAAAATTCGCCAGACTAATCGTAACCGTTTGTTATGGAGCCAAAACCTGAAAGTGGATGGCGTAAAAACTGGGCACACGAGTGGTGCTGGTCATAATTTAGTCGCCTCTGCAACAGAAGGCGATATGCGTTTGATTTCCGTCGTATTGGGGGCACCAAGTGACCGCGTGCGTTTTTCTGAAAGCGAAAAATTACTCACATGGGGTTTCCGCTTCTTTGAAACTGTCACGCCAATTAAGGCTGATGCCACATTGAAAAAGCAGCGTGTCTGGTTTGGTGATACTTCAGAAGTTGATTTAGGTGTTACCGATGATGTTTCTATCACGATCCCTAAAGGGCAGTTACAAAACTTAAAAGTGGATATTCAACTAGCTAATGATTCACTTGAAGCACCATTAGCTAAGAACCAAGCGGTAGGGACGATTAACTTTATTCTTAATGATGAAGTTATCGAGCAGCATCCTTTAGTCGCAAAAAGTGCCGTTGAGGAAGCCGGGTTCTTCGGTCGTATTTGGGATTACATTATGAAAACGATTAGCGGCTGGTGGAGTGCTATTTTCGGTTAATAATGATTAAATTGAAAATGATGTGAACACAAAAATGCCTGCTAATGCAGGCATTTTTATAGCACCTCATTGATAAACAAGACTATTCACAGTGAGCCAATTTAATTGCTAAGCCGCCTTGGGAGGTTTCACGATATTTAGCGTTGATGTCTTTGCCTGTTTCATACATGGTTTCAATGACTTTATCGAGGCAAACCCGTGGGTCACTGACACGTCGAAGTGCCATACGGGCTGCATTGACGGCTTTGACAGAGGCAATAGCGTTGCGTTCAATACAAGGGACCTGTACTTGCCCACCAACAGGGTCACAGGTTAAGCCTAAGTTATGTTCCATAGCAATTTCTGCTGCGATACACACTTGCTCAGGGCTGCCCCCCATTAGCTCGGCTAATCCCGCAGCAGCCATCGAACAAGCTACACCGACTTCCCCTTGGCAGCCTACTTCAGCACCGGAAATTGAGGCATTCATCTTATACAGCGCACCAATTACACCGGACACCAAAAAGTAACGGGTATAGGAGTTTTCATTCACCGGGCGAATGAATTTATCATAGTAAGCTAATACCGCAGGAATAATACCGCAAGCTCCATTCGTTGGCGCTGTCACAACACGACCACCCGCTGCATTTTCTTCGTTAACGGCAAGGGCGTACATATTGATCCAATCAATCACTGCCATTGGGTCCATGTTGGTGTTATCGGTTGTTACGAGTTGACGACGTAACGCAGCAGCTCTACGTGGCACACGTAATGGGCCCGGTAGTAAACCTTCGGTTGTCACCCCACGTTCAATACCAGACTTCATGACATCCCATACGGATGAGAGATATTGATGAATTTCTTCTTTACTACGCAGCGCTAATTCATTTTGCATCACGAGAGCGGAAAGTGATAAACCAGTTTCTTTACAGTGTTTTTGCAGGTCAGCCGCATATTTAAATGGGTAAGGGACTTGAACGACACTTTCGTCAGACTGGCCAAAGTGTTCTTCATCGACGATAAAACCACCACCGATAGAATAATAATTTTTGGTGTAAATAACATCATCACCACTAAATGCCGTAATACTCATTCCATTTTCATGGAGAGGGAGATTGGTCGTATGAAAATTCATCCCCCCTTCAGTAGGGAAATCAACTTCATGTTGCCCATGTGCAAGGGAGAGCCTTTCAGTTTGCTCAACATTACGCATAAAAGCAGGAATAGCGTCAATATCAATGGTGTCCGGTAAGTTACCTGCAAGGCCCATAATAATCGCCATATCCGTTGCATGGCCTTTACCCGTTAAAGAGAGCGAACCATATACATCAACTGCAATTCGTGTTGTGCGAGAGAGTAATTTTTGCTGGATAAGGTCGTCAACAAACTGTTTGCCCGCTTTCATTGGGCCGACGGTATGGGAACTTGAAGGGCCGATGCCAATTTTGAAGATATCAAATACACTAATCATATTCAGTGCTTCCTTTTGTAGAAAGTCATTGAAATTAGGTAGCTTCCGTTGTTGGTCGCTACCTAGTGGCTTCAATTAGAAGAATAACTTATATGTTGCCGCAGAGATAGCGACTAGACCCATAATTACGATAAATACATTACTGATTTTACCTGAGTATTTGCGCATTGCAGGTACCTTGCTAATTGCATACATTGGCATCAAGAACAGTAAGATAGCGATAACAGGGCCACCGAGGCTTTCAATAATATCCAGCACACCTGGATTCAATGTTGCCACTAACCAAGTTGTGACTAACATGAAGATTGCAGTGCCACGGTTTAACTTGCGAACATCAATTGTTTTGCCTTTTGCACGGTAAGCACGTTCGACTAGGCCATTGAAACCTTCGCGAGCACCTAAATAGTGACCAAGGAAGGATTTAATAATTGCAATAAAAGCAATGATTGCAGCGGCATATTTAATGAATGGCTGGTCAAAATAGCCAGACAGGTAGTCAAGAATACTGATATTTTGTGCTTTAGCTTGTGCAAGATCTGCTGAAGATAAGGTAAATACACAGCTTATCACGAAGAACATAACGGTCAGCACCATCAGAATGTGTGCAGAAGCAAGGATCCGTGAACATTTTTGTTCAGCTGCATCACCGTATTCTTCACGTTTTGCAACGGAGAAAGCAGAAATAATTGGCGAGTGGTTAAATGCGAATACCATCACAGGGATTGTCAGCCAAATAGTGACCCAGATGCTTTGTCCACCCGTATTTTTTGTTGCTTCAGTGATTCCTTCCCAAGTTAAAGTATTCAGTACATCACCAGACCAATGTGGGATCATATACAGTGAGAATGCAACCAATACGGCGATAAATGGAAACACTAACATGCTCATGACTTTGACGATGTATTTTTCGCCGAATGCCACAATCGCCATTACTCCGCCTACAAGGATCAAGGCAAGTAACCAGCGTGGTGGCGCGCCAACGCCCAATAATTCGGTTAAAAATTTATTGACGTTATTGGTAATGGAAACACCATAAACAAGAAGGATAGGATAAATAGCAAAGAAGTAGAGCAGCGTGATCCAGTTACCTGCTGTGCGACCAAAATGTTCTTCTACGACCTCTGTAATATCACCGTCTGGTTTTGAACCAGACAGAACGAAGCGTGTTAACCCGCGGTGAGCAAAAAATGTCATTGGGAAGGCTAATACCAGCATCAGTAAAACAGGTAATAAACCACTCATACCTGCGTTGATGGGCAAAAATAACACACCAGCACCGATAGCTGTACCATATAAACCCAGCATCCATACTGTGTCAGTTTTGCGCCAAGCATTACTCGTTACTGTTTGCGAGGCTGTTTTGTCGATGGAACCAACTTTTGTTGCATCCATAATAGTCTCCGAAAATATAAGTCAAAAAAAATCATTTAGCGTAACGACAAATGCATTACGAACTTTAATCTTTTGGTACGAACAATTATCCAATAACCATTGTTTTCTTTTGCGTAACAAACTGATTGAAAATAAAACTCATATTAGGTCTAAATTTATTTTCAATCAGTTTTGCATTTTTATCATAAAATTTTAAATGTGGATTTTGAGGGTGTGAATGTATAGTTTACCAGAATAAAATGCCGTGATCATCATCTCAAAAGAGAAATATCTCCTTAGATTGCGATAGATAATCATATTTTATAAAATTGTTAATAAAATTTGTGTTAGGTTTGCTTTTTTTATAAGTAAGATACAAGGTAAATAAGTTTAAATTTTCTTGGTTTTCAACAGAATTAAATTCTGCTGAAAAAATATTATTATATTAATGATTGAAATTGAGCTGGTTAAAACATCATCCATATCAATATAAATATTGAGCTTTACTGTAATCATAGTACAAATGAAACGTTAAGATTGAATTATAACGAATTGATAATAAATGAAATATTTTTATTTTTCAGATTGGTTCATTGCGTGACTAATTAGTTTAAAAACTAGAGGAAAGATAACTATATATTAATTATTTTACGTTTTTTTTGTGCTTATATTTGCTACTTTTTTTGCAACGAAAAAAATAATTAAAATAGGTAACAAGATATTTGTTAACTGATTGTTTTAATAATTTCATTGATAACTTCAAAAAAGTTTTAATCATGAGAGTGGAAATAAACAGAAACTTTGATTTAGCGCAATTTTTATAATGCTAAAAATACTGGCATTAATTAATGCCAGTATTTGAATATACATTATTATGGTTGAAACCAACCTTTACGAATAAGAGAGGCAAAAATAAAACTATATAGCCGAGTGATAGGTAATTGAATTTTATACGCACCAACAGACCAGAGGATTTGAGCTAAACCACATGCGACAATCGCAAGTATAAAGGCGCCAGCCATATCTAGAGGCCAGTGAACGCCGAGGTAAATACGCGACCAAGCAATGACAATAGCGGGGATCATCATGACAAGCCCTACCCAAGTCCTTAGCCAGAACAGGAATGCGAAAGCGAATGTAAAGACAATCGTACCATGGTTGCTCGGGAATGAAGGCGTGGCTTCATGCTCGGAGAAATTAGTGCCAATTCCCATGACAAATGGGCGGTCATGAGGTGCAAAATAGCCCACTAACCATGAAATTGTTAAGCCAATGACGATGGCAATGGCTGCTTTACAGGCAAAGGTACGTTGGCGAGTCATATTTGGCTGGGCGCCCCAAAACCAACAAGCAACAGTAAATAGTGGAAATAATAGGATTAAGCGTTTCGCAATTACGTTTGCTACAGCAATGGTTCCACTTGCGGTTTCTGGAGTAGCATTGATCAAGTTGAATAGATCAAGGTTAAGTTGTTCCAGCACAGTTTAGTACCTCGGACAGATAGTTAGTAAGACAGAATAGATATAAAAGGAAGATTAAAGTGTCTTAATGAGCAGGTAAAGTCCCTTTGTCTTATTATTGAAAGCTTTGTGCGACAAATTTACTTGCGGTTTAACTATTACTCAATAATTATTGAGTGCAGTAACAGATTTAGATAAGTAAAAGGGAGAGAAAGTGATGTGGTGGCAAAAAGAGATACAACTTAACGCAAAAGCGAGAGGATTTCATTTAGTGACAGAAGAAATTCTCAGACAGCTTCCTGAACTTAGCTTAATTAAGATTGGTTTAGCCAATATTTTTATTCAACATACATCGGCATCTTTAACGATCAATGAAAATGCAGATTACACTGTCAGAGAAGACTTCGAGAGTTTTTTTAATCATGCAGTTCCTGAAAATGAGCCTTATTATAAGCATGATTATGAAGGCAGCGATGATATGCCCGCGCACCTAAAAAGCAGTTTATTGGGTGTAAGTTTGACTATTCCGATTACGAAAGGGCGTTTAAATTTGGGAACGTGGCAAGGGATTTATTTATGTGAGCACCGAAACTATGGTGGAAAGCGTAGATTGGTCATTACATTGCAAGGCGAACCCAGTCGTTAGAAACAAAAAACCCGATAGCATGAAAATAAACAGTTGGCTATCGGGCTCCTCAATATGGGGACATCAAAGAAAAGCAGTGGCATTAATTAAGACCTCGTCTAAAAAAGAAAGTTCTTACTTAGATGAAAAAAGTGCAATATTTTTATTAAATTTGGCTTAAATAGCACAAAAAGAACAAGCAGAGCGTTAACACTTATAAATAAGTGAACAACTTTGCTTGTTGGGATGTAAAATGGATGTGACTAACTACTTGTATAAATTCAAATTTTCTTTAGCGTAAGCTTCGAAATCTGTGCATCCACCGATGTGTTGCTCATCAATGAATATTTGTGGAACGGTTTCAACAGGTTTACCGACAGTTTTAGATAAATCTTCTTTAGAAATACCTTCCGCTTGAATATCAACATAACGGTAGTCAAAATCTTCACGCTCATTTTTCAATTTTTCAGCGAGTTCTTTTGCACGAACACAGTATGGGCAGCCAGGACGACCAAAAATAACAGTATACATAGTATCTCCTTTTTATCTTGAGCTCAGATTCTAATTGCAATGCTCAATACTATGCCTACATAAATTATGAAATAAAAGTCGAATTTTCCTGTTATACCTATAGGTATGTCATATAATTCACAGTTTGATAAAAGAGTCTCAATAATGAGAGGAGAAAAAGAATGGGTCATAAACCTCAATCTAAAGGGACAATGCGTTCATTGGCAGATATGCCAAAGCCCATTATCGTGTTAGAAGGTGTGGGCATCATTCTGCTTATCATTGTTTTGTTAGCACTCAATGACTATATTACACTGCCAGAGCCTTTAATGCAGTCAGGGGTGGTCGTGAGCATGATTATGGTCGGTATTGGTTGTTTGGTGCCTGCAATGATCAATATTGTCTGGCGAGCAATTCATGGTCTGAGTTTTTTGGGTATTGATCATAAACAGCCAGAAAAGAGTGCATCTAAAAAATCAGACTCTGCAGATAATAAACCTGATGAGTAAGTAGATTAAGCGCAGTTTTACTGGTGTTTCGCCCTACAATATGTGAGAATTATTCGTTTTTTTCGTTAGGGGAAAATGTGCCAAAACCCTAACAAATCGATATTGCACGACTATTTTGAGTTGAAGAAGGTTACTACCCATGGATTCTATTTGTTACCCTGACATCACTAAGTTACGTGAATGGCTAGACCAACTCAAAACCTCTTATTTCGAGTGTGATTCCTGCTCTGCGTTACATTTACCCCATATGCAAAATATAGACGGTATTTTTGATGCAAAGCTCGATATTTTAAATAATGTTTTGGTGTTATCTGCATTAGCTGAGCTTAAACCGACAGCGATTGTGACGTTAGTGGCGAATATCAGCCAAATCAATGCCAGCTCATTAACGGCAAAAGTTTTCCTTGAAATAAATAATGAAAACTTGCCTAAATTGATTGTCAGCCAATCATTTTCATTAGAAGCAGGGATGACGTATCGTCAATTCGGCCATTTTTTACAGCAAGCAGAAGATCAAATTTCAGCCATTGTATTTGAAATCTTTAGCAATAATTTGCTGTATGCCAATCAGGATGATTTCAGCGAAGATGATGACAATGTTGATGAAGACTCTGAACATTCCCTTGACGACAAACCTTCAGTCATTCTCCACTAAGTTTTTCTATGCATTGTGAAAAATATGCCACAGGGCAGTGCCATTCATGCCAATGGCTAACATTAACGCCTGAACAGCAAATTACCGAAAAGCAGAGCCAACTACAGGCTCTTTTGCCGGCTATTGATATTTCTCTATTTCAGCCTCCAGTGACAGGGCCGCAAACGGCTTTTCGCAATAAAGCCAAAATGGTGGTCAGTGGTAGTGTTGAAAAACCTGTTTTGGGTATTGTTGGGCGAGATGGACAGGGCGTTGACTTGACTAACTGTCCTTTATACCCAGCTGAGTTTTCTGACGTATTTGCATCTTTAATTCCTTTTATCGCAAAGGCTGGCCTGACACCTTATAACATTGAGCGCAAACGCGGTGAATTAAAATACCTATTATTAACCCAAAGTCATTACTCTGGGAAATTCATGCTGCGCTTTGTTTTGCGCTCAGAGAAAAAAATTGAACAGCTAAAAAATGCACTCCCGTGGTTACAGGAACAGTTACCACAGCTTGGGGTGATTACTGCAAATATTCAGCCAGTGCATATGGCAATACTCGAGGGTGAAGATGAAATTTTCTTAACGGAGCAACGCACGCTACGTGAAGAGTTTAACCAAGTCCCCTTGTTTATTCGCCCGCAAGGTTTTTTCCAAACGAACCCTATCGTGGCTGCAAAATTATACCAAACAGCAAGAGAATGGGTGAAAGAGCTACATATCGATAGCTTATGGGATTTATTTTGTGGTGTTGGCGGTTTTGGGTTGCACTGTGCTGAAAAAAACACTCGCTTAACCGGGATCGAAATCAGTGCTCCAGCGATTGCCAGCGCACAGCAATCAGCGAATGAACTTGGATTAAAGCATGTTGAGTTTAACGCACTGGATTCAACGGGTTTTGCCACGGCACATCAGGATATCCCGCAGCTTATTTTAGTCAATCCGCCACGCCGAGGAATAGGTAAAGAATTATGCGATTACCTTTCTCGTATGCAGCCTGAATATATCCTGTATTCCAGCTGTAATGCGCAAACAATGGCGCAAGATTTACAGCGGTTGACGGGGTATCACGTATGTAAGGTGCAGTTGTTTGATTTGTTCCCTCATACGTCGCATTATGAGGTGTTGACCTTATTAAAACGGATAACTAATTAGTCAATTGCATAAAAAAGCTTGGTTTTTATACCAAGCTTTTTTACGTTTAGGCGAGAAAAAAGTTAGCCTCTGTGCTCAAATTCCAACGCTTTGCGTTCAATTAAACGCATTAAAATAGTTAAGATTGCATTGACCACTAAATAAATAATCCCTGCCGCAACAAATGCTGTCACATCCCATGTTTGACCAAAGATAAGCTGGCTGTATCCCATGACATCTAGCATGGTAATGGTACTGGCCAGTGAGGTACTTTTGAAAATTAATACCACTTCGTTGGAATAGGACGATAATGAGCGTTTGAAGGCATAAGGTAAAATGATCCGCATGGTTTGCATTTTGCTCATCCCAAGGGCTTGGCACGATTGCCATTGGCCTGATGGAATGGCTTTAACTGCGCCGTGGAATAACAACGTGGAGTAAGCTGCGCTATTTAAGGCTAAAGCGACCATTGCACAGACCCAGGGTGTGGAAATAATCTCCCACAGCATAGGGTAATCTTGCAAAGATTTAAATTGGCTTGGGCCATTATAAATTAAGAAGAATTGCACCAATAACGGCGTACCCGTAAACAGTGTAATGTAGACCTTCACTGCTTGAGAGATCACTGGCGTTTTTAGCGACAAAATTAAGGTGAATAATATGGCTAACAGAAAAGCCACAATGAGTGCGCTAAACGTCAGAGATAAACTGGTTGGAAGTCCCGGTAATATTTTTAATATTAAATCTATCATTTCGATTCACCTCGCTCAAAGCGGGTGGTCCGTAGCTCAATACGCTTTAGTACTAGTTGGCTGATTAGCGTAATTGCAAGGTAAATCAAACCGACAATGGCATACCACGTAAACGGTTCCTGAGTACGGTTTACAATGGTTTTAGTCTGTAACATCAAATCATTAACACTGATGAGTGAAACTAACGCGGTGTCCTTCAATAACACCAGCCACTGGTTGCCTAACCCTGGTAGAGCATGGCGCCACATTTGCGGCATAATGAACCGAAAGAAAATAGTGCGTTTGTTTAAACCCAACGCAAAGCCGGCTTCCCACTGACCATAAGGGACGGCTTTTAATGCGCCCCTAAGCGTTTGAGATGCATAGGATGAATATAATAAGGCGAGGGCAATAACGCCACAAACAAATGGGGTATAGTCAAACTCGCCGCTATTAGCAAAGAAAATACTTGGGTCGATTTGGATGGTGGTTTGCCAAAAACCAAGGTTTATATCAAAACCGTCACCAAACATATTGATCAGTTGTAGGGTACCGAAGTAGACAAACAACACAACCAGTAATTCAGGGAGGCCGCGGATCAAGGTAACCCAGCAAGTTCCTAGAAAGGCGATAGGTTTAAAACGGACGGACTCCCATGCGGTAAACAGCATGGCCAGAACCAAACCCAAAATCAGCGCAGAAACAGCAAGGCCGACGGTGATACCGGCGGCACTTGTTAAAAATAGAAAGTTGCTCATTAATTATATCGATTACTGTTGAAACCATTTTTTGTGGATAGCATCATAAGTGCCGTCTGCTTTAACTTCTGCTAAGGCTTTATTCATTTTATCCAGCAGCTCTTTATTTCCTTTACGAACGGCAATACCTAAACCAATACCGAAGTATTGTGGATCAGTGACTTTTTCGCCAACTGCCCCCAAGTTTTCATTACCTTTCCCTTTTAACCACTCGTCAGCGACTGCGGTATCACCGAAAACGGCATCGATACGGCCATTTTGTAAGTCTAAAATAGCTGATTGGTAGTTATCATAAGGAACGGTTGTCATCCCTTTATGTTGTTCCATGATGTATTTTTGGTGAGTGGTTCCGTTTTGCACGCCAATTTTTTTATCTTTTAATTGGTCTATTGAGCTGATTTTTTCTTTAACGGCAATAAATTCCGCTGAGTTAGGGTAGTAAGTCTCAGTGAAATCGACTTGCTGTTGGCGCTCAGGGGTAATATCGATACCTGCCATTAATGCTTCAAAGCGACGGAATTTTAAGCTAGGAATTAAGCTGTCGAAAGATTGGTGAGTAAATGTACAGGTTGCATTCATTTTTTCACACATTGCATTGGCTAAATCAACGTCAAAGCCAACGATTTGGTTATTTTTATCGAACATTTCAAAAGGCGCGTAAGTCGCTTCTGTTGCAAAACGAATAGTTTCTTTTTCCGCAGCAGTTGCAGATAGGGTTACAGCGCCCAGCAGTGCAGCTAATATAATTTTTTTCATTGCTTAATCCTATATCTATTAGTGTGACAGATAATTTGCAAATGCTTCTGTTTGAGGTGCAGTGAAATGGCTTGCATCCCCTTGTTCTACTATATGGCCGTTTTCCATATACACGACACGGCTAGCGGTTTTGCGCGCAATTTCCACTTCGTGAGTGACGATCACTTGTGTAATTCCAGTTGCTGATAGTTCACGTATGATATCAACTACTTGTGCGGTAATTTCTGGGTCAAGTGCAGCCGTTGGTTCATCAAATAATAAAACTTTTGGTTCCATCATTAGTGCTCTTGCAATCGCAACACGCTGTTGCTGCCCACCAGATAAGTGTAATGGGTAGCGCTCAGCAAATTGCGACAACCGTAAGCGTTCTAATAGCTTAGAGGCTTTTGCTTGCGCTTCTTGCTTTGACAATTTTAACACGCGACAAGGTGCTTCAATTAAGTTGTCCATGACACTCAGATGAGGCCACAGATTATATTGTTGAAATACCATTCCCACATTTTGACGCAGCTCACGGATCGCTTTCGCATCTGGTGCAGAAGTAAAGTCAAATTGCTGACCCACAATGTTTAAGTGGCCTGAACGTGGCATTTCTAATAAATTGAGGACACGTAACAACGAGCTTTTACCTGCTCCGCTTGGCCCGAGTAATACCATAGTCTCACCAGCAGAACACTCTAGATTGATATCAAAGAGTGCCTGATGGGAACCATAGAAACAGTTGATGTTTTTTAATTGAATGCTCATGTGTACCAATAATATCTTTTTTCACTATCTGCGATATTAATCCTATGAGCATATTTATGCAATAATTTCTGCATAAAAATTTGGTTTTTACGCTAAAATTAATCTGATTTAACGGTCAGTTGCTCTGCTTGCTGTTCTTTTGCGAGTTGTTTATCCCGCTCATAGGCCAGTTCGCTGATGCGTTTTGCCATACCTTTAAAAATAAATAAATGGGCAGGCATCATGGCAAACCAATAGAGTAGGCCGCAAAAGCCAGCTGGGTGCCACCATGCGCGAACATCAATAGAACGGCGGTTCCCGCTATCATGAATAGTAAAAGTTAAGCGGCCAAGGCCTGGCGCTTTCATACCAAATAACAAGCTAAGTTGTTTATTCGGTTCAAGATTAATCACGCGCCAGCCATCAATTTCATCACCGAGTTGGAGTTCTTCACGGTCGGGGCGGCCGTACTTTACTTTATTCAGCATCATATCGTCCATGATGGCGCGGGTTTTCCACAGGCCATTGGCATAGAAATAGCCGTTTTTTCCACCGATTTGTTGCACTGTATACCAGAGCGATTCCGAACTGGCTGTTGTTCCAAGGGTTGCTCCCGCTTGTTTTGGGTAATAGCCATAACCGGGGCGCCAGCGTTTTCTGACCTCTGGGTCATAGCCCCAATCTGCGTTATCAATAGCATCGGCTTCTTCTGCTAAAGTCGCTCTAACGGCATCATCAAAAGAGATTAAGGTTTGAGGGATCAGCTCTCGTAGCGCTTTATCATCTGCAGGGAGATCGTGCTGCAAGCCTTGGATTAACTCCTTAGCAATAGATGGGGGGACGGAGGTGATCAAACTGATGAAATGCACGGAAATCATACTAATCGGGATCGGGATAGGAATAAGTAAACGACGTTTACCACTGACCTTAATAAAGCGCTTAAATAGCTCTTGATAGCTAATATACTCAGGGCCGCCTGCATCGAAAATTCGGTTTTCGGTTGTTGGTATTTTCGCCAGTTGCGTTAAATAATACAAAATATTCGACAGAGCGATGGGGGATGATTTAGAACGGACCCAACGTGGCGGAGTTAAAATAGCTAAGTTGTAAACCATATCGCGCATAATTTCGAATGCGGCAGAACCAGAGCCAACGATAATAGATGAACGGATTTCGGTAACAGGGATTTGGCTTTCACGTAAAATATCGCCGGTTAAACGTCGTGCAATTAAATGCGGTGAATAGGTATGCCCATGCTGTAATGCGCTAAGATAAATAACATGTTTAACGCTTGAGCCTTCAAGGACTTGTTGCACATTACGAGCGGCTGTGCGTTCACGTTCGACTAAATTAGCTTGGTCGGCCATGCTATGAACAAGGAAATAAACAATATCGATGTCTTGCATGACATCTTTTAATGTTTCAGGATCGTGAAGATCTACATAAATGCATTGGGTATCTTGCCAGCCTTGGGATAACATCCAATCAACACGGCGTGCGCCAGCTGTTACGTCATATCCTTGCTCAATAAGTTTAGGGATCAGATTCTGACCAATATAACCACTAGCGCCCAACACTAAAACACGTTGTTTATCTGTCATGTTAATTTCCTGTTTCACGCAAAGTAACAGCTATTGTGACTGAAATTTTACCTATGTAAAGAAGGCCATGAGAATTGGCGTAATAAGACTAAGTACAAAGCCATGAACAATGGCGGCTGGGACAATTGAAACCCCACCGCTACGTTGTAAAACAGGCAGTGTAAAATCCATTGACGTTGAACCACAAATGCCAAGAGCGGTTGAACGATAACGATTAATAATAATTGGAATGAGCATGATTGCAGCAAGTTCCCTTGCTAAGTCATTGAAAAAAGCCGCGCTTCCCATGACTGGGCCATAAGCATCGGTGATTACAATTCCTGTTAATGAGTACCAGCCAAAGCCTGAGGCGACTGCTAACCCCATTTTTACTGGAAGACCGAGTAAAAACGCGGCTAATGCACCGCCCGCGAGTGCGCTGACCCCCATGACAAACGCAATAGTTGTTCCACGTCGGTTGATTAAGATTTGTTTAATACTCATTCCACTATTGCGTAATTGAATGCCAACAAGTAGCAACAGCAACATTAGTGCAACCTGGCTGCCTTTATCGGCATAGTGTAAGAAATTAAAACCCGTTAACCCGACAATAAAACCCAGCAATAACACCCCGCAAAGCTGCAGAGACTCTAAAACCATTTTGATCCTAGATGGCGGCTTTTCTTGTTTGTGTTGTGGAATTTTCCAAGGGTCAAATTTATCAAGTAATAACAAAGAGATAACATTTAATGAAAATATGCAGCCAAAAAAGGTAATGGCATAAATTAAAATAGAAATTAAGTGAATACTTAAGTTTTCAAGCAGTGCGAGAGTGATTCCCATTAGAAATAAAATAACATAGACCATTGAGTTAAGTGATTGGTGAACCCGATGAAGAATTTGTTTATTTCTAATAGTAATAAGGTAACCAAGTGTTAATGGTAGCAGTATAATCAAAAGTCCTGAATACATGGCCGGATCCTTAAAGGTTAACCCATAGACTAGGTAACTATAAACAAAGAGTTATGCTTATCTTTTTTATTTAGGTTATCGAAGCATAAACCTGATATAGCGCCGAGTAAGAAAAGAATTTTTTGTGATAAAATTTTTTTATTGGCGTCTCAATGAAAAATAGGTCAAAAACACTAAAAATGAAAGTTTTACTATTTTATAACACTGCTATTAGATGCTCAATATAGTTCTCTGTTTTGTTATGAATAATTTTTATTTAGCATATATTGTGATAGTAATGAATGTGGTTAATCGGTAAGCTTTGGTTATTATTCTTTTATATTTTCACTTGGCATAATCATTCAGTACGTAATGGCAACTGATGAAATAGAAGGGGGAATATAAATACTTCAAGGAGAGAGTAATATGTATCTGGAACGTGTGGAAATATACGGATTTAGAGGGATTAACCGGCTTTCTTTAGAACTAAATAATAGTACGGTTTTAGTCGGTGAGAATTCCTGGGGGAAATCGAGTTTACTTGATGCACTTGATCTTCTTCTTTCTCCTGAACACACAGATTACCAATTCAGTCTTCATGATTTTCACCATCCAGCAGGTAATGATGAATCGCGTTACCGCTCATTACAGATTGTTCTAAAATTTGGTGAGCGGCGAAAAGGGCGTCATCAATCATATCGTTTTCATAATCTTAGCTCTGTATGGGTCGATAACGGAGATGGCCTTAAACATATTTTCTATCGTGTTAGTGCAGAGCTTAGAGATGATGGCTCGATAGCCGTCGATAAAACCTTTTTAAATGCAGGCGGCAATAAGCTTTCTTTGGATAATGTAGGTAAATATATCAAAGAAATTATTCGGTTGTACCCAGTTATTCGCCTACGAGATGCCCGATTTTTACACTCGCTTAACCCAGAAACGATAGTTTCAGGGCAAAAAGAGGTGCGTGACTTATTTAATGCCCGTATTAAGGAGCTAACCAGTGCATTGGTCAACAACCCTGAGCGCTTAAGTGATGAAGACCTTGGTGATGGAATTGATGCTATGCAACAGTTGCTTAGCCATTATTTTTCTGGGCAAAGCTCCCATATTATTCGGTCAGATAATTCAATTGTTAAAATAGAGCCACGTAAGCGTGGCTGGAAAGCGCTTGATAACATTAGTCGTTTAATTGCAAAGCCAAATCAACGCAATATTCGATTAATTATTTTAGGAATGTTTTCTTCATTATTACAATCAAAAGGTAATATTCACTTAGATAAACATGCGCGGCCATTGATTATTGTTGAAGATCCAGAAACGCGTTTACATCCGATTATGCTCTCTATCGCATGGGGCTTATTTAGTTTATTTTCTCTACAGCGGATTACGACGACGAACTCAGGAGAGTTACTCTCATTAGCGCCTCTGGAAGATTTGTGTCGTTTGGTTCGCAATACCAATAAAGTTTCAGCTTATCGTTTGAATGAAAATGATCTAAGCGCTGAAGAGTTACGTAAAATTTCTTTCCATATTCGTTTTAATCGTCCATCAGCCTTATTTGCTCGTTGTTGGTTATTAGTTGAAGGAGAAACAGAAATTTGGTTGATGAATGAGTTTTCGCGCCAGTGTAACTATTACTTTGAAACTGAAGGAATAAAAGTTATTGCATTTGCACAAAGTGGCTTGAAACCTTTGCTGAAGTTTGCCAATAAGATGGGAATTGAATGGCATGTTTTAACCGATGGTGACGAGGCTGGGCGTAAATATGCGGCAACCGCGACACATTACGCTCACAAAATTAATTCCTCAAATAGGGATAGGCTAACGATGCTACCTGCACCAGATATGGAACATTTTCTATATCGCGAAGGGTTTAAAAGTCTTTATCATGAAATTGCGGATATCCCAGATAATGCAAAGGTTTCAACAAGGCGGGTGATTCTTAAAGCGATTTCTCGCACATCGAAACCAGATTTAGCGCTAGCCACGGTGAATAGAGCTGCAGAATTAGGCCCTGATAGTATTCCGCTGCAATTGAAAAGTATGTTTTCTCGTGTGGCATGGCTGGCAAGGGGAAAAGCAAATTAATGGTAATATTGATAAATTTTACTTGTTGTTGATTGATCGTTGAAGAATGGCTATTTCATGTTGAATCAATTGATAACTTAAGTGATATATAATTGGGGCATTAGTTTTTAGCTGGCAACAAATTGGAAACTCGCTCCTTTTACAGGTTGTTAGCAATTTAGAGGGCTATGCCCTCTTTTTGTTCATAGGAAGTAGGTAAACATGAAGGCAAAGCCTAAAAAAAAGTGGCCGATTTACTTGGTAATCATTATTTTTGCCCTAGTCACTGCTGGGTTTCTTTTTAATAGAGAAAAAGAAGCGGTTTTCCAAACTGTAGATGTCATACAGGGCGATTTAGACAAACAAGTACTGGCAACGGGAAAACTCGATGCAGTACGTAAAGTCGATGTAGGGGCTCAGGTGAGTGGGCAGTTACAAACACTGTATGTTAAAGAGGGCGATTATGTTAAAAAAGGTGACTTATTAGCGGTTATTGACCCGAAAAAAGCCCAAAATGATGTTATTGAATCTGAAGCAACAACACGTGAACTCGAAGCCAATTTATCATTAGCTCAAGCAGAGCTTCGCCTTGCCCAAGTGACTTATCAACGTCATTTAAGCCTAGCAAAACAGCAGGCCGTTTCTCAGCAAGAACTTGATAAAGCGAAAACCGATGTAGAAGTAAAAAAAGCGCAAGTCGCCACTTATCAAGCTCAAATTAAGCGTAACCAAGCCACCCTAGATTCAGCAAAAACAAATCTAAAATATACGCAAATTACGGCACCAATGGATGGTATTGTCACCTTTATTAAAACACTACAGGGGCAGACGGTTATCGCTGCTCAGGAAGCTCCAACAATTTTAACCCTTGCGGATTTGGACACGATGCTCGTCAAAGCTGAAGTTTCTGAGGCCGATGTGATTTATTTGGAACCGGGCCAAGATGCCTCTTTTACCGTTTTAGGGGCTCCAGATAAAAAATTTGCTGGGCAATTAAAGGATATTTTACCGACACCTGAAAAAATTAATGATGCCATTTTCTATTATGCGCGTTTTGAGGTGCCTAACCCGCAACATTTGTTGAAATTACAAATGACTGCACAGGTCACCATTGAATTAGACTCACGTAAAAATGTGCTGTTACTGCCGCTATCTGCATTAGGCAATGAAATTTCACCACAAACCTATGAAGTGGATATTCTGCAAGAGAATAAAGTCGAGAAAAAACAAGTTAAAATCGGTGGTCGAAACGATGTGTATGTGGAAATTACCAAAGGCCTTAATGAAGGCGATAAAGTGGTCATTGGGCACAGCGAGACGGAATACTAACTATGTCTGCGTTAATTGATCTTCAAGGGATCACTCGCCGCTATGGGGAAGGTGAAAACCAAGTTACAGTCTTAAAAAGTGTCTCACTACAAATTAATGCAGGTGAGATGGTGGCGATTATTGGCGCTTCGGGCTCAGGTAAATCCACACTCATGAATATTATTGGGTGCCTAGATAAACCAACAGAAGGGAATTATTGCATTGATGGCCAAAGCGTCGCAACGTTAGATAATGACCAATTGGCAGAACTGCGCCGAGAACATTTTGGCTTTATTTTTCAACGTTACCATTTACTGAGTCATTTAAGTGCGGAACAAAATGTTGAGGTACCTGCGGTATATGCAGGGGCGGGTAAGAACCAACGTCGTGAGCGAGCAGCCCAGTTATTACAGCGTCTAGGGCTAGGGGAGCGCGTGGATTATCGTCCAAGTCAGTTGTCTGGTGGGCAACAACAGCGCGTGAGTATTGCTCGCGCTCTTATGAATGGTGGGCAGATAATTCTCGCGGATGAGCCAACAGGAGCGCTGGATAGCCATTCGGGAGAAGAGGTCATGAATATTTTAAAAGACCTTTGTGCCCAAGGACATACAGTGATCATTGTCACGCATGACCCTGAAATAGCTCAGCAAGCAGAACGTATCGTAGAAATTAAAGATGGCGAGATTTTGAATGACTCAGGTAGCAAAACCACAACACGAACAAATTCATTACCAAAAGCCCCTGCAAGAAAACTGACATTAAACCAAATGTATGGTCGGTTTAGCGAGGCTTTGTTAATGGCTTGGCGTGCCATGGTCGTTAATAAGATGCGTACATTGCTAACGATGCTTGGGATTATCATTGGTATTGCGTCGGTGGTATCCATAATGGTGATCGGTGATGCCGCGCAAGGTATGGTCCTTAATGATATAAAATCAATCGGGACGAATACCATTTCAATTTATCCAGGGGAAGACTTTGGGTACGATGATGCAAAAAATCGTCAGTCCTTGAGAGCCGCAGATATTGATGCATTAGCAAAACAGCCTTATGTGCACGCGATTTCTGGCGAACTCAACCACTCTACACGCTTAAGAAAAGGGAATGTTGACGCTTCGGCACAGCTCACCGGTGTTGGGCGGGATTATTTTAATGTTTATGCCTCTAAATTTTCAGAAGGTATGAGTTTCACGCAAGATATGGTGGATAAGCGCGCACAAGTGGTGGTTATTGATGCCAATACTAAGCGCCGCTTTTTCCCTAAACAAGAACATGTTATTGGCGAAACTTTGCTCATTGGTAATATGCCTGTAACGATTATCGGTGTGCTTGAAGAGAAAAAATCGACTTTTGGTTCGAGTAAGTCACTATCGGTTTGGTTACCGGATACCACAGTAAATAGTAAAATTCTGAACCGTCCATACTATGAGAGCTTTGTTGTTAGGGTGAAAGACGGTTACGATGCGAAAACGGTAGAACAGCAACTGACCCGCTTACTCACGTTGCGCCATGGTAAAAAGGATATTTTCACCTATAACCTCGATACCTTTATTAAAACGGCAGAGAAAACAACCCAAACAATGCAGTTATTTCTCACACTAGTGGCGGTTATTTCATTAGTGGTCGGAGGAATTGGTGTGATGAATATTATGTTAGTTTCCGTTACTGAAAGAACGCGAGAAATTGGTATTCGAATGGCGGTAGGCGCTAGAACTAGCGATGTGATGCAGCAATTTCTTATCGAAGCCGTACTAGTCTGTTTGATAGGAGGGCTAATGGGTATTGGACTATCGTATGGGATTAGCTTATTGGCTCAAATGGCGTTACCGGGCTGGACATTTTCTTTTGATCCCGTGGCGTTAGTCAGTGCTTTTGTGTGTTCAACGGCCATTGGTATTATTTTTGGTTTTTTACCTGCTCGAAATGCGGCTCGCTTAAACCCAATTGATGCGTTGGCGAGGGAATAGTATACAGCTTAATTATTTATGAGCTAAATGTTCGTTGGGTATCTTCTGCATCATAGGATTTGATGCAGAAGATGAGAGAAGATATTAAATGCTAACTTGAAGAAATATCTACTCAAGAGTAGTTCCATTTATTGGAACTGAGTTCCTCAATTAAATTCTGCTAATTAAATACGTTATTTTTAACTCCTTAATTTTCTAATAATATTTTTTTTAATCTATATATTCCCTCGTTTCTTAAAATATTTCATAATAAAAAACTGTCTGAAAAGATAAATTCTGCTTGCGAATTGGTATCGATCATGGATATGATTTGCCCTGTAGAATAAATGAAACCTAGTTCCATATAATGGAACTTATAATAAAGCCAGTAAAAAAACTAAGCAAAGACAACCACACAGTAGGTGCAATATGGCGAATAAAGCAGGTGAAGATTATTCTTTGGCTCGGGTGCCTCAAAGTGCTCGTAGGCCGTTTTATGAAGTGTTAATTCTACGAATAGGTGCACTAGCTTGTGTTTCACAAGTTATGCTAGGTGCGGCTCTTGGTTATGGGTTAACTTTTTGGCAGGCGTTTTGGGCAACAATGCTTGGCTCTGTAATTTTACAGGTTGTCAGCTGGGGGCTTGGAGCGGCTGCATGCCGTGAAGGAATGTCGATCAGCCTACTGTCTCGGTGGGCGGGTTTTGGTAAGTTAGGCTCAGCTCTCATTGGTGGCGCGATTGCTATCTCCTTAATGGGCTGGTTTGGCGTACAAAATGGTTTCTTTGCGGATGGAATGTATAAAGCGACTAATGTGCTAACACCAGGGACTTGGTCACTTATTACAGGTATTGCGGTGACGGTTATAACAGTATATGGGTATCGATTTTTATCTATTACTGCCAATATCTCAACGCCGCTATTTTTATTCGCGTTAGGCTGGGCGACATATAATTTATTATCAGGTCAAGATATTGGTACGCTTATCAATGACACTGAACCCGCCGGGCCATTAATGACTATGCCTGCGGCCATTACAATGGTTGCTGGCGGTTTTATTATTGCAGCCGTCACAACACCCGATATCAGCCGCTTTATGAAAGGGCCTAAAGATGTGTTTTGGATGACGCTCATTGGCACATTTTTTGGTGAGTTACTGGTCAATATGATAGCTGTATTGATGGCGTTATCATTACGGACGAGTCAAGTATTTGATTTAATGATGGCACTGACGGGCCTATTAGGCGCATCGATTGTTATCTTTTCGACAATAAAAATGAATGATATCAATCTGTATTCATCGTCGTTAGGTTTTTCAACACTGTTAAATGCCATCTTTAATAAGCGTTTTGATCGTCGTTATTTAACTTGGGTGATTGGCATTTTTGGGACTATCGCTTCAATGTTAGGGATCTTAGATAACTTTATTGGATTCTTGATCTATTTAGGAATAGCGATCCCACCTGTCGCAGGGATTATGGTTGTTGATTATTATCTGTTAAAACGTGACCGTAAAGAGTTAGATCTCACTCGAGAGCAAGGAATATTACCGCCGAGCTGTGAAGCATATAACCCTGTAACACTAATCGTGTGGGTCATTGCAGTGCTGGTTGGGTGGGGGACATCAGAGTTAGGTCCACTGCACGCTGACTATGGCATTCCTGCACTTAACTCTTTAATTACTGGCGCGGTCGCTTATTGGATAGGAATGCGCTGGCAGGCGAAAGCCAAAGGTGTTGAAACGGTACACTTTCGCAAAGTGTCTCATTTAGATTAAGGATTAAACCATGTCAGGTACAAAAGTTAAAGTTGCTCTGGCTCAGTTTGATTCAGAACTTGGCAATAAAACAAATAATTTGCAACGTATGGCACAGTTGTGCCAGCAAGCTGCGGATTCAGGGGCAAAATTGATTTGTTTCCCTGAACTGGCGACAACGGGTTACCGTGGTGACTTGTTGACTACCAAGTTGTGGGATTTAAGCGATTCCATCGGAAGTGAAACTTATACGTTATTTAGCGAACTTGCTACTCGTTTAAATATCACCATTGTTAGCGGTTTTGTTGAACGCGGTGAATATTTAGGTGATATCTATAACTCTGTCGGTGTTTGGAACCCTGGGTGTGATGGTATTAGTGGCGTTTTTCGTAAAGTTCATGCCTTTGGTATAGAGAAACAGTGGTTTGGACGAGGTGATAGTTTCCCTGTGTTTGAAACCCCCATTGGTAAAATCGGTGTCATGATTTGTTATGACATGGGTTTTCCTGAAGTCGCACGAATTTTAACATTACAAGGCGCGGAATTATTATTAGCGCCTTCAGCTTGGTGTGTTCAAGACCGAGATGTCTGGGATATTAACAGCGCCTGTCGAGCATTAGAAAATGGAACCCACTTACTTGCAGTGAACCGTTGGGGTTATGAAGAAGACCTGCATTTATTTGGTGGTAGCAAGCTTTTAGGTCCTCGCGGCCAAGTACTTTGTGAAGCGGGCTGTGAAGGTGAGGAGCTATTAATCGGCGAGGTTGATTTTTTAAACCAAGCCCATACGCGCTTAAATGTGCCTTATCTGCGAGACAGAAAGCCACAAAGTTATCGTGTATTAACCCAAGGTTTAGGGTCATGAGTATTTTATCTAGCGTTGTTGATGTTTACCAATTATTCCTGCGTTCAGGGAATGAGCTGACGGTAACAACATTAGTTAATGAGTTAGGTATGCCTAAAAGTTCTGCTTCTCGTCTATTAAAGCAAATGGCTGAGCTTGGGTTACTTGAAAAGAAAAACAATGCACCGATATATCGCCCGGGTTTGCTGATTATGGAATTAGCGCATCGGGCCAGAGGAATGAATCCATTAATCGATATGATGCTTGAAGCACTTGATGAACTTGCGAAAGATAGCGGGTTTACCAGTTATGTGTCGGCACTTGATGATGATATGGTTCGTGTCGTTCATGCGCGCTTTGGTAATAGCATGCTGCAAGTGATCACTCAGCCGGGTACGCGGTTACCCATATTGGGGACTTCAACAGGGCGTGCGTTATTAGCAAGGTTATCGCCAAATGAACGGTCAAAAATTATTGAACGTGAACTAAAAGAAGAGAAAGCACGAGTTAAATTAGTTGAGCGTTTGGACCTCGTGGCTGAGCGTGGCTGGGAATTTTCGACGGATGAATCTGTTGCTGGCGTCGCGTCAATATCAAGCACGGTTTTCGACCCAGCGCAAAATACGTTGTATGCCTTGTGCTTAAGTTTACCTGCAACACAAATGAATGATGAGGTCAAAGCACAGTTATCTATAAGTCTTTGCCATAAAGCCGCCTATCTTGGTTGTATGGTGGGTGACCCATATTGGTTGCAAAAAAGCATAAATAAGTCATAAGCTGATTTTGTTCATAAAAGTAAACAGTAGTAAGAAGTAGGTAGTAGAAGTAAGCAGTAAATTATAAATATTTATATTATGAGTATTTTAAGTGCGTGAATACGCCTTCATCAGGAAAAATGGGGCCTCGATTACGTGAGGTTTCATCTAGAGCGAAATGGGGTTAACTCGCTATTTTAGGCGAGTTAACCCCTGAGTAGCTCTTCACTCCCATAAAAAAAATTAAAGGAAGTACAATGAGTCTAAAACAAACTCTTTGCGTATATGAGCTAATCGATTGCGCTAGTGTTAAAGGTGAAGACATTGTTGCATTGTTCCAAGATTTTCCACACATTGAAGTTATATCTAAAACGGTTAAGGATCATAAAGGGCAAAGTGATTTTGTTCGCATCCTTATTCCAGGAACACAAGGTAAATCACAACATAAAGAAGCTCCGACACTCGGGATCATTGGGCGCTTAGGTGGAATAGGCGCCAGGCCTTCTCGTATTGGTGTTGTTTCTGATGCAGATGGTGCGATTGCCGCACTTGCAACAGCGCTTAAATTGGCACAAATGCATGAAAAGGGTGACCGATTACTCGGTGATGTGGTGATCACGACCCATATCTGCCCAAATGCGCCAACACGCCCGCACACGCCTGTTGATTTCATGGATTCACCTCTTGATGATGCCACGATGAATCAACATGAGGCGATCCCAGAAGCGGATGCTATTTTGTCAGTAGATACCACGAAGGGAAATCGTTTACTTAATCATAAAGGGTATGCGCTATCGCCAACGGTAAAAAATGGTTATATTTTACCGGTATCAGAGGATTTAATTCGCTTGATGGAGTGGAGTAGTGGTCAAAAAGCAGTGACATTCCCACTATCAATTCAAGATATCACGCCATATGGTAATGGCCTACATCACATCAACAGTATATTACAACCTGCAGTATCTACGTCTGCACCCGTGGTTGGTGTCGCTATCTGTACAGAGACCGTGGTGCCAGGTTGCTCTACAGGGGCTAGTCATGAAGTTGATATTGCGAGTACTGTGAAATTTATGATAGAAGTTGCGAAAGAGTTTACCGCGAATCAGTGTGCATTTTATGATGTTGAACAATATACATTATTAACGGCACTGTATGGTGATATGCGTCACCTACAAACCGCGGGTAATCGTACTTAGTCATTGCAGAGAATAGCCACAGTTAATTATTGTACTAATCAATGTAATTGAAATAATTAACTGTGCTCTATTGAGTATAAGCTTAGCTCGATTCGCTGCTATTAGCGGAATTGTCTTCAACTCCAATAGGGATAATAAGCTCAGCGTGGTTGCCTTTGGGCCCAATAGTTAAACTGAACTGAACTTTTTGGCCTGCTTTTAGTGTCCTGTAACCGTCCATTTGGATGCAGGAATAATGTGCAAAAATATCTTCTCCGCCATCAGCTGGGCAAATAAAGCCGAAGCCTTTTGCGTTATTGAACCACTTAACGATACCTGTCTCCATATTTCATCCTTCAAATTTACCAATATTTGCGTTTAGAACTATGTCTGCGTTTAGAACTATGTTTGCGTTTAGAATAATATATAAAAAAACATACGAGAGATAAGTATAAATACTGTATCGTTTGTTCGTAAAACATACTGTAATAAATTGCCTTCTAAGGTCAAGAGGTGAGGTTCAGGAATTAGTGTAAAGTGTTAAGAATTCTCTAATCAATAACGCTCATTTTTTGTAATATTTGATATGGCTCACAGATTGCTAATCATGGAAGCAAAGATGATTCCCATGCTACACTGTCATTTGATGCAATATAAACAAAAAATATCATAGTTACTAAATGGTATAGTTTTATGACGCTATCAATATGATTGATAGAAATCGTTGATAATAAAGACTATGCTTAAATTGAAGTTAAATACTGAGCAAGAAAGTAATGAGTGATTTTCTAGGCACATTTAAAACTGACGTCGTTTTTAAAGATGAAATAGAGCAAACCTTACAGCCGCCATCGATGTATAAGGTGCTATTAAATAATGACGATTACACGCCGATGGATTTTGTTGTTGAAGTGTTACAAAAATACTTTTCTTTTGATGAAGAACGCGCTACACAGATAATGTTAGATGTCCATATTCAAGGAAAGGGAGTTTGTGGAATTTTTACTGCAGAGGTTGCTGAAACTAAAGCGGCGCAAGTCAATATTTTTGCTCGTGAACATGAGTACCCTTTGCTTTGCACTATAGAGAAAGTCTAACTTGGCTTAATATCAATTTTGGGAGGTGCTTATGCTCAATCAAGAACTAGAGCTTAGTTTAAACGTAGCTTTTACGAAAGCGAAAGACAGTCGCCATGAGTTTATGACTGTAGAGCACCTATTGCTGGCGTTACTGAGTAATATCTCTGCGCGCGAAGCTTTAGATGCTTGTAAGGTTGATCTTGTTGCATTACGTCAAGAACTTGAACACTTCATCGCGCAAACTACACCTTTGTTACCCGAAAATGATAGCAGAGACACCCAGCCTACGTTGAGTTTTCAGCGTGTATTACAGCGCGCTGTTTTTCATGTGCAATCCTCTGGGCGCAACGAAGTCAGCGGTGCAAATGTATTAGTGGCGATTTTTAGTGAGCAAGAGTCCCAAGCTGCGTACTTATTACGGAAACATGATGTTAGCCGCTTAGATGTGGTTAATTATATTTCTCATGGCACGATAAAAGGCGAAGAGTCGTCACCAGAACAAGATATCTCCTCTAATAGCGTGCAAAATGAAGAACAGCCGGTCTCTGAAGACCATATGGACAACTTTACGACTAACCTGAACCAACAGGCCAAGAAGGGGAATATCGACCCGCTGGTAGGGCGTCAGGCCGAATTAGAGCGTACGATTCAAGTACTGTGTCGCCGTCGTAAAAATAACCCATTATTAGTTGGTGAATCAGGTGTTGGTAAAACGGCTATTGCCGAAGGGTTAGCGTGGCGTATTGAGCAAGATGACGTACCTGACGTCATGAAAGGCTGCACAATTTATTCATTAGATATTGGTTCATTACTGGCAGGAACCAAATACCGTGGTGACTTTGAGAAACGCTTCAAAGCATTACTGAAAATGCTGGAAAAAGATCCAAAAAGCATTTTATTTATTGATGAAATTCACACGATCATCGGTGCAGGAGCAGCATCTGGCGGGCAAGTTGACGCGGCTAACTTAATTAAGCCATTACTATCAAGCGGGCGCATTCGTGTTATTGGTTCAACAACATACCAAGAATTCGGCAGTATTTTTGAGAAAGACAGAGCGCTGGCGCGTCGTTTCCAGAAAATTGATATTGTAGAGCCAACACCAGAAGAAACAATTCGTATCATCAATGGGTTAAAACCTAAGTATGAAGCGCACCATGATGTGCGTTATACCGCAAAAGCAATTCAAGCAGCGGTAGATTTATCTATTAAATATATCACTGATAGGCATTTGCCAGATAAAGCCATTGACGTGATTGATGAAGCAGGGGCACGAACGCGACTGGTTGCACCGAGTAAGCGTAAAAAAACCATTGGCGTGCCTGAAATTGAAACTGTCGTGGCACGTATCGCTCGCATCCCTGAAAAAACCGTATCTTCCAGCGATAAAGACAAGCTCAAGACACTTGATTCACGTTTGAAAATGTTAGTTTTTGGGCAAGACAAAGCGATAGATTCGTTGTCTGAAGCTATCAAAATGAATCGGGCAGGTCTAGGGTTAGAAAATAAACCGGTGGGCTCTTTCTTATTTGCTGGGCCGACGGGGGTAGGTAAAACCGAAGTGACCGTCCAGTTAGCGAAAGCGTTGGATATCAAATTGCTGCGATTTGATATGTCTGAATATATGGAGCGTCACACGGTTAGCCGCTTAATTGGCGCGCCTCCTGGCTATGTTGGGTTTGATCAGGGTGGCTTACTGACGGATGCCGTTATTAAACACCCGCATTCAGTGGTGTTGCTGGATGAAATCGAAAAAGCCCATCCTGATGTGTTTAATATCCTATTGCAGGTCATGGATCACGGTACTTTAACGGATAACAACGGCCGTAAGGCGGATTTCCGTAATGTTGTTGTGGTAATGACAACTAATGCAGGGGTACAAGAAACTCAGCGTCGTTCTATTGGCTTTGCAGAGCAAGATAATAGCACTGATGCGATGTCTGAGATCAAAAAGGCGTTCTCACCAGAGTTTCGTAACCGCCTTGATGGCATCATTTGGTTTAACGCATTAACCCCAGAAATTATTACGCAGGTCGTTGATAAATTTATAGTGGAATTACAAGTACAACTTGATGAAAAGGGTGTATCAATTGAAGTTAGCGCCGCGGCTCGCCGCTGGTTGTGTGAGAAAGGCTATGATAAAGCAATGGGTGCCCGACCTATGGCTCGCACCATTCAGGACAACCTGAAAAAACCATTAGCAAACGAGCTGCTATTTGGTTCATTAACGAATGGTGGCTCTGTAAGTATCGGGCTTGATGAAAAAAGTAACACACTGACATACAACTTCAGTAGCGTGCACAAGGCCTCTCCGGAGGATGCGGTATTCTGACGAATAGACCACAGGTGTATCAATGCACCTGTGGTTGTCAGGCCTTGCCTGAAGAGAATATCAACGGCTACGGAAAATGATTCGGCCTTTGCTCAGGTCATAAGGTGTTAACTCTACAGTTACCTTGTCGCCTGTCAGGATGCGGATATAGTTTTTACGCATTTTTCCAGAAATATGAGCAGTCACCACGTGACCGTTTTCCAGTTCAACACGGAACATTGTGTTTGGCAGGGTATCTAAAACTGTGCCCTGCATTTCAATATTGTCTTCTTTGGCCATCTAATCCTCTAAGTTTAATAACCGTGATTTTTAACGGGCAAGATAATGCCCAAAAACCCACACTAAGTAAAGAAATGTCGCATTTTAACGCGAGCTTTATTTTTACATGAGGGTATAAATTTACTATAAAACCAATATTCGTTACTCGAAAATTGGCGGTATTTCAATCGATTGCGGTAACCAGCAGGCGGGGTCAATCGCTTTGTCACGCCACCGGTAAAGAATATGTAAAAAATCCCTACGGGATATCTCTTTCGCGCCCATCGAGGCAGTATGGTGGTTAAGTACCTGACAATCAAAAAGCTGCCCATTATAGCGCAAAAAATGAAAATAGAATGTAATAAAAGCAAATTTAGATGCATCATTCATTCTGCTAAACATAGATTCCCCACAAAACAGGTGCCCCATGTTCACGCCATACAGGCCTCCAACGAGTTTATCGCCATACCAAGCTTCAATGGAATGCGCCATACCTGCTTGGTGTAGTGCTAAATACCCATCTTGAACTTCGGGTAAAATCCATGTGCCTTCTTGGCGTATAGAACAAGCTGCAATAACTTGCTTGAATGCATGGTTAACAGTAATGCGATAAGTCTGCTTTTTTAAAACTTTCTTCATTGACCGGCTAATATGGAGTTCACCAACCATGAGTACGGCTCTAGGGTCTGGAGACCACCATAAAGGCATCTCTCCAGGATTAAACCAAGGAAAGATACCATCATAATAAGCAGCTTGCAGCCTTTTTGATGAAAGATCTCCGCCAATCGCTAATAAGCCATTGGGCTCCCGCATCGCTTCAGACACAGGAGGGAATAAATAGGAGTCATCATCTAATTGGTACATATATGCCTCAGAGCGGTTGCTGTGCCCAGTGGCGCTGGCGGAACTGATAATACTGGCCTTGCATAGCTAACAGCGCTTTATGGGTACCTTGTTCGATGATTTTACCATTATCCATCACACAAATGTTATCCATTTCCTCTAAGCCCTGCATACGGTGAGTAATGACAATTAATGTCTTATCAGCACATTTTTCTTTGAGTAGCGCTAAAATCTGTTGTTCAGTTTGTGCATCAAGCCCTTCTGTTGGTTCATCCATTAGAATTAATGGTGTGTTATGTAACAGCGCACGAGCAATGCCTAAGCGGCGTTGTTCCCCTCCAGAAAGTTGTCTACCGCCTTCACCCATCCACGCATTAAGCTTTAATTCGTTTTCTAATAAATTACCTAAGCCAACTTGCTGTAATACTTCGTTTAATTCGACATCAGACGCTTGTTCATTGGCGAGTAATAAATTATTGCGTAATGTATCACTAAAGACATGAACCCGTTGTGGCACAACAGACATCATATTACGTAACGATTTTTCGCTAAATTCGTTAATAGGCGTGTCATTTAAGTAAATACTGCCGCTATCGACATCCCAAGCACGGGTTAATAATTGGAGTAGCGTTGATTTACCGCAGCCCGTTTTACCTAATAAAGCAAGGTGTTGGCCTTTATTTAACGTTAAAGACACATTGTGAAGAACAGCAAATGGCTGTTCTGGGTAGGTAAATGAAATATTATCGACAGTCAGTTTTTCTAATGTTGCGATTGATGGACTTTCACTTGGGAACGTCACCTCAGGTTTCGCGGTCATTAACTGAGAAACGCGGGTCGCAGACGCAATCACTTGCCCCATATGTTGGAAGGCAACAGCAACAGGGCCTAATGCTTCGAAAGCGGCCAACGCACAGAAAACAAATAAAGCAATCAGTGCCCCCGGTTTAGTATCGCCCCCTACATGTTCAGCTGCCATCCAAAGGAGCAGTGTTGCAGTGATCCCAGAGGCAAACAAAATAATGGCTTGAGATAACCCAGTGAGTGCCGCTTGCTGCTGTTGGCGTACTTGCCATTTTTTTTCAATGTTAAGCAAATTTTGGCGAAAACGTTCTGTGGCACTAAATAATGTTAACTCAGCTTGTCCTTGCAGTGCCGAGGTTAAAATAGTGCGATAACTTCCACGCAATTCGGTTAGCTCACGGCCAATGGGCTTTCCTGCACGATAAAATATAAATGGCATGGTAAACAGTAAAAACAGCATGATGCCACCAAGAGTCCACGCAAGACGAGGGTCAAGATAACTTAAACCAAAAATAAGGACAAAGGTAACAAAAAAGGCCGTAACGATCGGCGATAATACACGTAAATAGAGGTGATCTAGGGTCTCTACGTCAGCGACCAGACGATTGAGTAACTCCCCTTGGCGAAAACGACTGATTCCACCCGGCGAAAGGGGCAATACTTTACTAAAAGCAAAAACTCGTAAATGAGCAAGCACCTTAAAGGTCGCATCGTGGCTAACTAAGCGTTCTCCATAACGGCCTGCGGTACGAAAAATCGCAGCACCACGGACACCCGCCGCGGGTAACATGTAATTAAAATAATAAATACCCGGAAACCCCGCAATTGCGGTTCCAGCTAAAAACCAACCGGAAAGGGTAAGTAAACCAATACTCGCCAGTAAGGTCACAATTGCTAATATGATGCCTAACGTAATTAAAAACCAATGGCGGCGGTAAAGGGCTAAGAAAGGTAATAAAATTTTCATTATCAAAGCTCCTCACTGCGGTGGGCAAGTAACTGGGCAAAAGTGCCTTCTGACTGACTCAATTGTGTGTAATTACCTTGTTGAATGATTTGCCCATTAGCCATTACCCAAATTTGGTCGTAATCAAGGGTTTCTTCCAGTAAATGGGTGACTAAGAGGGTCGTTTGCTGGCTTGATAGCTGGTTAAGTGCCTGCATGACACGTTGCTCACTGTGGGAGTCTAAGCTTGCGGCGGGCTCATCTAAAAGTAGCATACGAGAGGGTTTCAACAGGGTTCGAGCAACGGCAACTCGCTGAGCTTGGCCGACTGAAAGACGGGCAGCATAGTCACCGAGTTTGGTATTTAGACCGTCAGGCAAATGGGCTAAGAATTCGGAAACATAGGCATTATCAATAGCCTGTTGAATTTCTGCCTCTGTAGCATTTGGCTTGCCTAAACAGATGTTTTCAACCAGTGTTTGCTCTGGAAGGTGAGGGTTTTGCCCAACCCAACCCAGTAATTCACGCCATTTATCAGGGCATAATTCACGAAGTTCAATACCATTTACGGTGATAGAGCCGCGATAAGGTAAAAAACCTAACAATAAATTCAGTAATGAGCTTTTTCCTGCGCCACTTTGGCCCACAATGGCAATACGCTGTTGTGGTTCAATATTGAAATCTAACGGCCCTGCAAGGCGTACACCGTCATGGGATAAAATTTCTAACTGTTTAGCTTGAATATAGATAGCCTCATCGCTCAGAGTTTGGGTGCCTTGTTGAGCGCTTTGTTCTCCATCACTGCTTAATAACGTTTCGAGTGTTTCAGCGGCACCAACAGCTTGCGCTTTGGCGTGGTAGTACGTACCAAGATCACGCAATGGTTGGAAAAACTCTGGCGAAAGTATCAGTGCAAGAAAACCAGCAAACAGTGTGACAGGCAAACCATAGCTACCAAAGTTCATTTCGCCAAGATAGGAAAATCCAAAATAGACGGCAACAACAGCAATCGAAATTGACGCAAAAAACTCAAGTACGCCTGAAGACAGAAATGCCATTCTGAGTACTTCCATTGTTCTGGAACGAAAATCCTCTGTTGACTCGCGAATTTGCTTAATTTCTGCTTTTTCACGAAAAAATAACCGTAAGGTATCTAGGCCTCGTAACCTATCAAGAAAACTGCCACTTAAACGGCCTAATGCAATAAAATTACGACGGTTAGCGTCTGCCGCACCTAAGCCGACTAATGCCATAAAAATCGGGATCAGCGGGGCAGTGACAAATAAAATAAGGGCGGCCGCCCAGTTAAATGGGAAAATAGCAATCAGGATCATAATGGGGATGATCCCAGCTAAATACATTTGGGGAAGATAGCGTGAATAGTAATCTTGCATGTCTTCAATTTGTTCAAGAATAATCGTAGCCCAACTGCCCGCAGGCTTACCTTTTACCCACACAGGGCCAACTTCTTGAAGTTTATCGAGTACCATGGTGCGTATTTCTTGGCGTACAACTTGGCCACAACGAAAGCCAACACGTTCTCGTATATAAGTGACAATTGCGCGTAAGACGAAAACGCAGATCAAAAGCATAAAAGGGGTTAATAGCTGTTCTCGAGGAACGTTATCCATAATCAATGCTTGTAAGATAACAGCTAAGAACCAGGCTTGAGCAATAATCAGTAATCCGCTCAAAATGCCTAGTAACATAGAGATCCGCAACCAGCGCTTGGCAGGGGCACTGTGTTGTTTTAACCAACGTACCAATTCAGTCTGTCTTGATTTATCCATAATGATTTAGTTAGCAGGTGTAGTTTTAATGTCATTGAGTATAGTTAGGAAGTACCAACCTAACGTTGCTTTTACCATGCGTTAATTCAGCAGGGCTGTTTTAAACCGCATGAGAACGATAACTTTTTGATCGAGTCACGCATTGGGTAATTATAAGGAAATCTGCGTTTTTGATCTTACCCATAAATTCGAGTATTAGGCTACATCATAACAGCTTCGTCACCATATGTTGCATAATAAAAGTGGGTTATTTAAAGTGATTTGTGTTTTGTTATAAAATTGTTTTGTAAAGGTAAATTTAATATTTCAGTAGAGATTGATATGTAATAATATTGGGATGTTACTGTATTTTTACTTAATGAAAAGACGGCTTAACAAAGAATGTTAAGCCGCCAGCATTTTTAATTAGAATTAAGAACAAGGTCTATTATTAACCATAATGTTGAGAAAAAAATGGCGGATTTTACATGAGTAATTAGGTCGCTTATTGCATAAGGAACAAAAATTGTGAGCAAAATAGTGAGGTATATGGCGGTGCTTAATTGGCTGCGAAGACGATGTCTTGGATCGCGGAAAGTAAGACAATAGTAAAAGAAAAATAACCGCGATGGCATCACGTTCTATGTGTTGCCCATACATTGTATTAATTAATGTTATGCAAAAACAGTATAGGCAGTATTAAAGAAGTTCAGTATAAATTTGCTCTTAAAAATATATGTAAAACTAATAGTTAAGATTGGTATTTAAAATAATAAAATAGGCTTCAAATGATTAAAATTTGAAGCCTATTTAAATCATAGCCATTAATGGTTATTTAGATGCTAAACCATCTAGATAACGTTCGGCATCTAAGGCTGCCATACAACCTGTGCCCGCAGACGTAATTGCTTGGCGGTATATATGGTCCATGACATCACCTGCAGCAAACACACCTTCAACAGAGGTTTGAGTTGCATTACCTTGGGTGCCAGATTGTACTTTAATATAACCGTTATCTAAATCTAGTTGCCCTGCAAAGATGCCTGTATTTGGGCTGTGGCCGATGGCAATAAACGCCCCCATGACAGGGATATCTTCAGTTGTATGTGTTTTAGTACACTCTAAACGCACACCGGTTACGCCCATATCATCACCTAATACTTCATTTAATGTACGGTCTGTATGCAGAATAATATTACCGTTTTCAACTTTATCCATTAAACGATTGATAAGGATTTTTTCTGCACGGAAACTATCACGACGATGAATAAGATGCACTTCTGAAGCGATATTAGAAAGATACAATGCTTCTTCTACCGCTGTGTTTCCACCGCCAACGACAGCGACTTTTTGGTTACGATAGAAAAAACCATCACAGGTTGCACAAGCTGAAACGCCACGGCCTTTGAACGCTTCTTCTGAAGGCAGACCGATATAACGCGCGGAAGCCCCTGTTGCAATAATCAAAGCGTCACAGGTATATTCATTTTCATCGCCAATTAAACGGAAAGGACGTTGTTTTAAGTCCACTTTTTGGATATGGTCAGAAATGATTTCGGTTTCAAATTTTGCTGCGTGCTCATGCATGCGTTCCATAAGCCCTGGACCAGTTAAACCTTCTGGGTCACCAGGCCAGTTTTCAACGTCAGTTGTGGTGGTCAATTGACCGCCTTTTTCCACCCCAGTAATCAAAGCTGGGTTTAAGTTTGCACGTGCGGCATAAACTGCTGCAGTATAGCCCGCAGGGCCAGAACCAAGAATGATTAACTTGCGATGTGTTGTTGTGCTCATGAATTCCTCTTTAATCTAAAAAGCATTTACAAGATTGTAGGAGAAATAAGAGACTAACAAAAGTGGTTTAAGTATAAGTTAGTTTTATTTAGCTTATTTTATCAATAGGTAATGCCTATAAAATGTAACAAAAAGTTACTTGTGTCACGCATCACAATTTTTAGGAATTATCTTGAATTAAGGCTGCGAAACGTTTTACTGGAAAAAAAAGCGAAATCTTGTACTGATTTTTATTCATTTGCTTTGACAATCGGCTGCGCATTTGCGAAAACATCAGTGTAAGAGTTAATTATCTAGCGGATAAATGGAAATGGCGCATTTTTGTTCTTATTGGAAGATTAACTTTACACTACTTACAAATTTAAAAGACAAGTAAAAATTGTGGGTGATACTTACATTCACACTAACTTCAGCATTATGAATAAAATTTGCTCCTGAACACAAATTCCTAAATGAATAAAGGTGGTGGCTAAGGTGCTTATTTTAAGATGTAGAAAATAACAATTAGAGAAAGAGAGATAAAGAGATGATTGACAATAAAAAGCGTCCTGGCAAAGACCTTGACCGTATCGACAGGAATATATTAAACGAGCTACAAAAAGACGGGCGAATTTCTAACGTAGAATTATCTAAACGAGTGGGGCTATCACCAACACCTTGTTTAGAGCGTGTACGTCGTCTTGAGAGACAAGGATTTATCTCTGGCTATACGGCGTTATTAAACCCACACTACTTAGATGCATCTTTGCTTGTATTTGTTGAGATTACACTCAACCGTGGCGCTGCAGATGTGTTTGAGCAATTCAACACTGCAGTTCAAAAACTGGAAGAAATTCAAGAATGTCACTTAGTTTCTGGTGACTTTGACTACTTGTTGAAAACGCGTGTGCCTGATATGTCCGCATATCGTAAACTTTTAGGTGAAACTCTGTTACGTTTACCAGGCGTGAACGATACTCGCACCTATGTCGTTATGGAAGAAGTTAAACAAAGCAATCGTTTAGTGATCAAAACTCGCTAATTATTGCTTTTTTAACCTCAATTCAGCACAGCATTTCAGCTTTGTTGCCGCACTGCAGTTTCAACGCTGAGTTTACTCAGCGTTGTTCCGTTTTTCTCACCTCATCTGTTGCTTTATCAAAACGCCGTATTTTGTTGTTTAATAGCTTCAATTGGTTGCTATCTAAAACTTTCTATTGTGTTTTACGTCAATTACTTAGCAATTGATAAATTTTATTTCCAATTTATTGATTCTAAAGCTATAAATATTTAGGATTTTTGACGAGAAATAGAAATTGAATCATCATACATTAGATGGAATACTGCATCTTAGTGCTTTGGTGAGGCCCTGATTTCCCTTAGTCGTTGTAAAGCAGGCAGAGTCAGGGGTTTAATGGTAGAATAAATCTAAGTTAGTCAAGAACATCAGTTAGCAAAGAAACAATAATGAGCCAAGAATATACAGAAGATAAACATATCAAATTTAAAAAACTAAGTAGCGGAAGACGGCTATTAGAGGTTATTTTGCTCGCAATATGCTTGAGCGCTCTCTTCTTAATGGTGGCTTTATTGAGCTTCAGCCCTTCTGATCCAAGCTGGTCACAAACGACTTGGAATGCCCCTGTACAGAATCTAGGAGGGAGTGTTGGTTCATGGAGTGCAGATATCCTTTTCTCTGCTTTTGGTATTCTTGCATTTGCAATCCCTCCATTATTGCTTTTAGGGTGTTGGGCGATTTTCCAATATGAAAGTCAACGCCGATATATTGACTTTTTCTCTTTATCATTAAGATTAATTGGTGGGCTAGCACTTATTTTATCCTCTTGTGGTCTCGCGGCTCTCAATTTTGACGACTTGCCTAACTTCGCCTCTGGCGGTGTGATTGGCAGCGTATTTAGTAGTGCAATTATGCCGTGGTTCAATTCATTAGGTGCCACTTTAGCATTACTGTTTTTATGGGCGATAAGCTTTACGCTGTTTACTGGGTGGTCATGGCTTACCATTGCAGAAAAAATTGGTGCTGCCGTTCTTCTCCCGATCACGTTGCTAACAAATCGAGCAAGGGGAGACGATTTAGATGATTATGATTACGATGTTGAAGAAACTGAAGGGGCTTTACAGCGTGCGCAAGAAGCGGAACACAGAGCCAATGATGATCTAGAACATCTTGATGTAGATGATGTTTTATTTTCCGCCCCCACAGTGACGGAATTAGTCACAGAAGTCGCCCCAACAACGGAAAAAGTGACGAGCGAAGCGATTACAGCGCCAGAAAGTCCAATCCCTTCGGTCAATCAAAATGAATTAGAACAAGATCCAGTACCCACTTTCTCGACAGTTGATGAACCGAGTACATATCATTTTGAAGTACCAGAAGATTACCAACCTAAGCTCAGCGCTGGTTTTGACGCAATATCAGAAACAGCTTCAGAAACAGCGAATGAGCCGTTAGTTCAATCGTCTGCGTATGTTGCACCAGAAGAATCGATGTTTGGTGTTCATCATAATCAACAAACAGAGCCTCAAAAACAGGATAACATCGCTTCTCCAAAGTATTCGAATAATCAGGTAACATCTGTTAATCAAGCGGCATTTGAACCACAGGCGACATCAGTGCCATCACTTGATCCTTCAAATATCACGCAAAACATTATTCCGTCATCTGTTACTGAAAGGGTTTCTAATCCTGCAGCATTAGCGGCTGCGGGTATTTCAGTCGCGGCACTGGAGCGCCATGCCCAAGTTAAACAAAATATGGAGCCAGAGCTTCCGCGACCTAATCCTGTTCGCTTACCGACGCGTCGTGAATTATATGGCATTCGCATTCCTTCGTTACGTGATGCAGAACTACAACGGCGTGAAGAAGAGGCTTCTAAACGTGAGCAGGTATATCAGCAGTGGTCTACGAGTGAAGTTGACGAACCTGCAATTGATGATGAAGCGCAACAAGACGAATTACTACGAGCGCAGTTTTTAGAACAGCAACGCGAACGTTATGGTGACGTTGATGAAACTGATTATGAGGCGCCGTTAAATAGCGGATATTCTGATGAAAACCAATGGCAAAATGAGCCAATGGCAGAAAATAAAGCCAGTGCATTTACGCAGCCAGCGATTGAACATCGCTGGGCGTCGACGTCACCATTATCCAATAATATTCATACTATTCCAGAGCCTGAAGAAGCCCCAACAACTGTGGATAACGGCTATCAGCCGCAGTTTACACAAGCACATTCTTCCCAAGAACAAGACGACTTTGAGCCTAAGATTGATTTAAGCAAAGAGTTCTCTGTACTGGATAGCTTTACCCCTGTTGATGATTTGGTTGACAATGAGCCTGCTGACCCATTATTTATGCCGTCATTTAGTGCGACTTCCGTTCCACCGGAGGTTCCACAAAATAATGTTGTAGAAGGGCTTGGCAGCTCACCATCCGTAGCGCAAACTTTTGTGCAGCCACAGCAGCCACAGCAGCCACAGCAGCCACAGCAAGATAGCTTATTCCACCCGTTCTTAGTGCGTAATGATCAACCATTACCAAAACCTACAACGCCAATGCCATCTCTTGATTTACTGGCTAGTCCACCAGCGCAAGAAGAGCCAGTGGATATGTTCAAACTAGAACAAACAGCAAGGCTGATTGAAGCAAGGCTAAATGATTATCGTGTTAAAGCTGAAGTCGTTGGGTTCTCTCCAGGGCCTGTCATTACTCGGTTTGAACTTGATTTAGCACCAGGAGTAAAAGCAGCGCGGATATCCACATTGTCACGTGACCTTGCTCGTTCATTATCAACCGTAGCAGTACGCGTTGTCGAGGTGATACCAGGTAAACCATATGTGGGTCTTGAACTTCCTAATGAGAAACGGCAAACCGTTTATTTAAGTGAAGTTTTAGATTGTGATGACTTCCGTAAAAATTCGTCTCCACTGACAATCGTACTAGGTAAAGATATTGAAGGCGATCCTGTCGTTGCTGATTTAGCGAAAATGCCGCACTTACTCGTTGCAGGGACAACGGGCTCTGGTAAGTCTGTTGGGGTGAATGCGATGATCCTCAGTATCTTGTATAAAGCGAAACCCGAAGATGTCCGCTTTATCATGATTGACCCAAAAATGCTCGAATTATCCATTTATGAAGGTATCCCACATCTATTGACGGAAGTGGTTACTGACATGAAAGACGCAGCAAATGCCTTGCGTTGGTGTGTGAATGAAATGGAACGTCGTTATAAATTGATGTCTGCGTTAGGGGTACGTAACCTCGCGGGTTATAACGAGCGCATCAAAGCGGCAGAAGAAATGGGGCGGCCAATCCCTGATCCACATTGGAAACCCGGAGATAGCATGGATGTCGAACATCCAATGTTGAAAAAAGAACCTTACATTGTCGTCATGGTCGATGAGTTTGCTGATTTGATGATGACAGCGGGTAAAAAAGTGGAAGAGTTAATTGCACGATTAGCACAAAAAGCGCGTGCAGCAGGCATTCACTTGGTATTGGCAACTCAACGGCCATCGGTTGATATTATTACAGGGTTAATCAAAGCGAATATTCCAACGCGAATTGCTTTTACGGTATCCAGTAAGATTGACTCACGCACGATCCTTGACCAAGGCGGCGCGGAGTCTTTACTTGGTATGGGGGATATGCTGTATTTGCCACCTAACTCTTCAATACCTGTGCGGGTACACGGTGCATTTGTTCGTGACCAAGAGGTTCATGCGGTTGTGAATGATTGGAAAGCTCGCGGTAAACCACAATATATTGATAGCATTACCACCTGTAGCGATGATAGCGAAGGTGGTGGTTACGATAGTGGCGGCGAAGAGCTCGACCCACTATTCGACCAAGCAGTTGAATTTGTTGTTGAGAAACAACGCGTTTCCATTTCTGGGGTCCAACGTCAATTCAGGATAGGCTATAACCGAGCTGCAAGAATTGTTGAGCAAATGGAAATCCAAGGTATTGTCAGTGAGCAAGGGCACAATGGTAACCGTGAAGTTCTTGCACCTCCGTCAATGGGACATTAATAATTTTAGTGTGCTAATTGCTGGTTTAATTTAAGGGGTGTATAAAGACGTAACACCTCTTATGGTAATAATTTTAAGGTCTTTCATCGATGAAAAAAATGATGTTATTGGGTGCGTTAGCCCTGAGTTTACATATTGGCCAAGTATTTGCGGACGCAAGCCAAGACCTTCAAGAACGTTTAAATAAGGTCAATAGCTTTCAAGCTAGCTTTTCACAAAAGGTGACGAGCCCAGAAGGTGATTTGATTCAAGAAGGTGTTGGGGATTTATGGCTTGAGCGGCCAAATTTATTTAATTGGAACATGACATCACCGGATGAAAGTGTACTTGTGTCAGATGGAAAAAACTTGTGGTTTTATAACCCGTTCGTAGAACAAGTGACCGTGACTAACTTAGCGGATGCCACGCAGGATACGCCATTTTTACTGATTACGCGTAACGACCCGAAAGATTGGAAACAGTACTCAATCATTCAGCAGGGAAATACGTTTGATTTAAAACCAAAGCAAACTAGTGGAACTTTAAAGCGTTTCTCGATTACGGTTTCTCCCGAAGGGACGATTGAGCAATTTTCAGCAGTTGAGCAAGATGGCCAAACGAGTGCTTATCAATTAAAAGAGCAGAAAAATGGTCGCGTTGATGCAAGTAAATTCAAATTTACAGTACCAAAAGGCGTCACTTTAGATGACCAGCGCTCAAACGCAAAATAAGCTTGATTAGAGAAAATATTAGCCAGCAACAGTCGTGCTTGTTGGTTAATAAATAAGATATTTTAAGTGGTAAAAAAGAGGATATAGTGGGTAACCTGTCTCTTGATTTTTCGCAGAATGAATTTCAACCTTTAGCAGCAAGAATGCGGCCTGAAACCCTTGAGCAATATATTGGGCAAAAGCATTTATTGGCAGAGGGGAAACCGTTGCCACGTGCGATTAAAGCGGGTCATCTGCACTCCATGATTTTATGGGGACCGCCAGGAACAGGTAAAACAACGCTTGCTGAAATTATTGGTCATTATGCACAAGCCGATATTGAACGTATTTCAGCAGTCACCTCTGGTATTAAAGAGATTCGAGAATCTATTGAAAAAGCTCGGCAAAATCGTAGTGCAGGGCGAAGAACCATTTTATTTGTGGATGAGGTTCATCGTTTTAATAAAAGCCAGCAAGATGCATTTTTACCGCATATAGAAGATGGCACGATCACCTTTATAGGTGCGACAACAGAAAACCCATCATTTGAATTAAACTCTGCATTGTTATCACGTGCTAGGGTGTATTTGCTTAAATCTCTTGAAGAGAATGATATTGAACAGGTATTGTTGCAAGCACTGGCTGACGCCTCTCGTGGCCTTGGTGGGCAAAATATTGTTCTACCCGATAGCACACGTAAAATGGTCGCTCAGTTGGTTAATGGGGATGCTAGGCGTTCATTAAATCTGCTGGAAATGATGGCAGATATGGCCGAAGCTGACACTCAAGGGCAGCGCGTTTTAACCACGGATTTATTAAAAGAGGTTAGTGGTGAGCGTACTGCTCGGTTTGATAACAAAGGCGACCGCTATTACGACTTAATTTCTGCTTTGCATAAGTCTATTAGGGGCTCAGCACCAGATGCCGCACTGTACTGGTTTGCAAGGATCATCACTGCGGGGGGGGATCCACTGTATGTTGCTCGCCGATTGCTTGCCATTGCATCAGAAGATGTGGGGAATGCAGACCCCCGGGCGATGCAAGTGGCTATTTCAGCGTGGGATTGTTTTACGCGAGTAGGGCCCGCGGAGGGCGAGAGGGCGATTGCTCAAGCCATTGTTTATTTAGCTTGTGCGCCGAAAAGTAACGCTGTGTATACCGCCTATAAAGCAGCGATTAAAGATGCACAAATGCAGCCAGATTACGATGTGCCGGAACATCTTCGAAATGCCCCAACTAAACTATTAAAAGAGATGGGGGCAGGGAAAGAATATCGCTATGCGCATGATGAACCCAACGCTTATGCGGCAGGGGAAAACTATTTCCCTGAAGCGATGCAAACAACACGTTATTATTACCCGACAAAACGGGGTCAAGAAAGCAAGTTTGCTGAAAAACTAGACTGGTTAGCCCAACAGGATCAAATTAGCACCACAAAACGCTATCGCTAAACTGGGCAATGCGGTAAGGTTATATAGCGAAATACTTTATTTTATTTGTCGTGCTGGAATGCACCTCAAAAAGTATCATTAATTACTCACAATAATCACAGGATAAGCATGCTCGATCCCAATTTACTGCGTACGGAGCTAGACGCGGTTGCTGAAAAACTGGCTCGCAGGGGTTTTACCCTTGATGTGGAAAAGCTGCGTGAATTAGAAGAACGCCGTAAAGTTTTACAAGTTGAAACTGAAACCCTGCAAGCAGACCGTAACTCGCGATCGAAAACTATTGGTGCGGCGAAGGCTCGTGGTGAAGATATCGAACCATTACGTCTGGAAGTTAACCAATTAGGCGAAAAATTGGATTCTGCAAAAGCGGAGTTAGATAAGCTGCAACAAGAAATCCGTGATATTGCTTTAAGTATCCCGAATATTCCAGATGACCAAGTACCTGATGGTAAAGATGATTCTGACAACGTTGAGGTTGCACGTTGGGGTGAACCTCGTCAGTATGATTTCGAAGTTAAAGACCATGTCAGTCTTGGTGAGTTATCTGGTGGCTTAGATTTCCCAGCTGCGGTAAAACTGACAGGTGCACGTTTTGTTGTTATGAAAGGGCAAATTGCTCGCATGCACCGTGCATTGGCACAATTCATGCTTGATTTGCATACTGAACAACATGGTTACCAAGAGTTGTATGTTCCGTATTTAGTCAACCATGACACGCTGTATGGAACTGGCCAATTACCAAAGTTTGGTGAAGATTTATTTCATACTAAACCACTGGAAGAAGAAGCTGACAGCAGTACTTATGCGTTGATCCCAACTGCTGAAGTACCTGTGACTAACTTGGTTCGTGATGAAATTTTAGATGAAGATTCACTTCCTCTGAAAATGACGGCACATACGCCTTGCTTCCGTTCTGAAGCGGGATCTTATGGTCGTGATACACGCGGTTTGATCCGTATGCATCAATTTGACAAAGTTGAGTTAGTGCAAATTGTTCATCCAGAAAAATCTATGGATGCACTGGAAGAGCTAACTGGCCATGCTGAAAAAGTGTTGCAATTACTGAACTTACCTTATCGTAAAGTGATTTTATGCACCGGTGATATTGGCTTTGGTTCACGTAAAACTTATGACTTAGAAGTGTGGTTACCAGCACAAAATACATATCGTGAAATTTCATCTTGTTCAAACATGTGGGATTTCCAAGCACGACGTATGCAAGCACGCTTCCGCGGTAAGAGTGATAAGAAAACACAACTTGTTCATACTCTGAATGGTTCTGGTTTAGCCGTTGGTCGTACATTGGTGGCGATTTTAGAAAACTACCAATTAGCTGATGGCCGTATTGAAGTTCCAGAAGTATTGCGCCCATACATGAAAGGGTTAGAGTTTATCGGTTAATTACTCATTAACCTAAATATAGACCGCGGCTAGTGATAGCTGCGGTTTTTTTTAACTTATTAAATAACGTAATAAAAAAAGGGAAAGCATTTGCTTTCCCTTAGAGAATGACAGAATAACAGCGTTATTCGAACCTATTTTACTTGTGAGAAAAACAGGCTACGGTAGCTGCTGTAATAGCAAACATACATAATTGGCATAGAAACTAATAAACCTAAACCTAATGGAATAACTGAAATTATCATTAAGATAGAGATAACGATAAAGAACAGAATACCTGGCAGGATGTTTTTCTTAACGGCTTGTAAGCTTGCAGAAATTGCAGCGCCAACAGTGAAATCATGGTTCATCACTAATGCAGGAGCAAACCAAGTTAAGGCTGTACCCACTAATGCTGCAATGGCCATTATGATGATTGCAAAGAAGAATGTACCTGAAGAGGCAAGGATAGCTGCATCAGATGGTGAACCATATTGGTTGCTTTCCATCAGTAAACCGAACATTGCAGAACCACCGATAATAAATGCGATGATCATTCCTACTAAGTTAGCAGCAAAGTTGATTGCTCCAACGGCAAATAGGGTACCAAATTTATTTTGGAAGCCTGCAAATAATAAGCCGATTTCTGCTTGACCTGTTTTACGTTGATTTTCACTGATAGCAATAATACCACCGATAAAAATAGGTGTAATAAATGTAATTAATAAATTTAAGAATGGGATCATTGAAATGATAAAGATCACAGCAAACAGAACAATGTTAATCAAGATCCACATTCCCAGTTTTTCTTTAACGAGAGACCATGATTGGCTGATCCAGTTAACACCTTCGCCTGCATCTACTGCACGCGGTTCTGCGTGAAAAACAAATGTATCAGCTTGAGTTTGCGCATTAATTGTAGGTGCAGGGTTGTTATCTGCACTGAAGTTTTCATTATTCATAATAAAAAAGGAACCTGTTAGTCGTAGTGAATTAGCGATTAATTATTATTAATAAGTTTTTTGAGCTTATACTCATTCTTGTAACTTATCGGCGGTAGTATGCAGATAAGTTAGCTTATTATAAAGCAGACTATTCTGGTAAGGTATTTTTGATTAAAATTTTCTTGTATAAAATATTTTTATCGTGATAAGACAATTATCTATATACTTTTTAGTTTGCTTGCTCAATCTTGCTGTACATATAATTAATATCAGCAAGAATTATTAGAACATAAATATAAAAATATTCAGTTAGCTGGTATTGGGCTGGTAGGATATAAAAAGGCAGTTACTCAGATAATTGGCTATTTAGCACTGTTCAAATAAAGCTGAGGCTCTATAAAGAGCCTCAGATTGGTTAGTACATCACTTTATGACCATAACTTTCTAGAATACTTTTAACTCGTTCCATCACTTCTTTTGATGGTGGTCTAACGCCATCTAGTTTGTATTCTTCACCCATGGTTTCCCATTTGTGTTTACCGAGTTCATGGTAGGGGAGTAATTCAATTTTCTCGATATTTTTCATATCTTTGGTAAATTCACCCAGTAAATGTACCGAATGGTCGTCATCGCTCCAACCTGGCACGACAACATAGCGTACCCAAGTTTTCTGGTTACGTTTGGCAAGGTAACGAGCAAATTCCAAAGTACGATGGTTAGAAACACCCACTAATTTTTGATGAATTTCATCATCGATTTGCTTTAAATCTAACATCACTAAGTCAGTGACATCCATCAGTTCATCAATCACTGGGTCGTAGCGGCGCACGAATCCATTGGTATCAAGGCAAGTATGAATATTTTCTTTTTTACAGGCACGGAACCAGTCACGTACAAATTCAGCTTGTAAGATAGCTTCTCCGCCTGAGGCGGTAACACCACCACCTGTAGCATTCATAAAATGGCGATAGGTAACGGCCTCTTTCATTAATTCTTCGACGGTAACGATGTTGCCACCGTGAGTGTCCCAAGTATCGCGGTTATGGCAATAGAGGCAGCGCATTAAACAACCTTGGAAAAATACAATGAAACGGATCCCAGGACCATCGACCGTTCCGCATGATTCAAATGAATGAATACGGCCGAGGGTTGCAGGCACTTCAGTTTTAGTGATATCAGTTGTTGTAATTGTATTGGCAGACATAGCAGGTACTCCAAAATATCCGTCATACCGCAAACTGTAGAGCAAAAATATCGTTGCTGGTATAGATAAAAAGACCCCGTAAAGCGGGGTCTTTAATTTACTTTATTTTAATGAGCTAATTATTATTACATTGAACTTGTGAAAGTACGAGTAATAACGTCTTGCTGTTGTTCTTTAGTTAGTGAGTTGAAACGTACAGCATAACCCGATACACGGATAGTCAATTGTGGGTATTTTTCTGGGTTTTCCATTGCATCTAGCAGCATTTCACGGTTCATAACGTTAACGTTCAGGTGCTGGCCGCCTTCGATAGACGCTTCGTGGTGGAAGTAACCATCCATCAGACCTGCTAAGTTAGTTTTACGAACATCATCATCTTTACCTAACGCATTTGGTACGATAGAGAAAGTATAAGAAATACCATCTTTCGCGTAAGCAAACGGCAGTTTAGCAACCGAAGTCAGTGAAGCTACTGCACCTTTTTGGTCACGACCGTGCATTGGGTTTGCACCTGGTCCGAATGGCGCACCTGCACGACGACCATCTGGTGTATTACCTGTTTTCTTACCATACACAACGTTAGATGTGATGGTCAGGATTGACTGAGTTGGTACCGCGTTACGGTAAGTAGGCAGTTTCTGGATTTTCTTCATGAAACGTTCAACTAAGTCACACGCGATATCATCTACACGTGAATCGTTGTTACCAAATTGTGGATATTCACCTTCGATTTCGAAGTCGATAGCGATACCGTCTTCATCACGAATTGGTTTAACTTTCGCATATTTGATTGCAGACAGTGAGTCAGCAGCAACAGATAGACCCGCAATACCACAAGCCATGGTGCGATAAACATCACGGTCATGCAGTGCCATCAGAGAAGCTTCATAGCTGTATTTATCATGCATAAAGTGGATGCAGTTCAGTGCAGTGACGTACTGAGTTGCTAACCAATCCATGAAGTGGTCCATTTGGTTCATCACAGTATCGAAATCTAAGACTTCGTCCATGATTGGCGCATGTTTAGGACCTACTTGCATTTTCAGTTTTTCATCAACACCACCGTTGATGGTATACAGCATGGTTTTCGCTAAGTTTGCGCGAGCACCGAAGAACTGCATTTGTTTACCAACAATCATTGGGCTAACGCAACATGCGATTGCATAATCATCGTTATCGAAGTCTGGACGCATCAAGTCATCGTTTTCATACTGAACTGATGAGGTATCGATAGACACTTTTGCCGCGAATTTTTTGAAATTCATTGGCAGTTTTTCTGACCACAGGATAGTCATGTTTGGCTCAGGAGATGGGCCCATGGTATACAGTGTGTTCAGGAAACGGAATGTGCTTTTCGTTACCAGAGTACGACCATCAAGGCCCATACCTGCTAATGATTCAGTTGCCCAGATTGGGTCACCAGAGAACAGCTCATCGTATTCAGGTGTACGTAAGAAACGTACCATACGCAGTTTCATGACCAAGTGGTCAATTAACTCTTGCGCTTGTTGTTCGGTGATTTTACCTGCTTCTAAGTCACGTTGGATATACACGTCTAAGAAGGTAGAAACACGACCAAATGACATTGCAGCACCGTTTTGTGATTTAACTGCGGCTAAGTAGCCGAAGTAAGTCCACTGTACTGCTTCTTGTGCATTTGTTGCTGGTGCAGAAATATCGTAACCGTATTTTGCAGCCATTTCTTTCATTTGACCCAATGCACGGTGCTGTTCAGCAATTTCTTCGCGCAGTTGGATAGTCATTTGCAGGTCTTCACCTTTTTCTAATCTTTCTTGCAAAGAGGTGAATTGGTTAAATTTGTCTTTCATCAGGTAATCAATACCGTACAGTGCAACACGACGGTAGTCACCGATGATACGACCACGACCATATGCATCAGGCAGACCTGTTAAGATACCTGATTTACGGCATTTTAAGATGTCTGGCGTATAAACGTCGAAAACACCTTGGTTGTGAGTTTTACGGTATTCAGTGAAGATTTTTTTGATTGTTGGATCTAAAGTACGGTCGTATGCTTTGCATGAGCCTTCAACCATTTTGATACCACCGAACGGGATAAGACCACGTTTCAGAGGTGCGTCAGTTTGTAAACCAACAATTTTTTCTAATTCTTTAGTAATGTAACCTGCATCATGGGAAGTGATGGTTGAAGCGACATCTGTGTCAAAATCAACAGGCGCATGGGTGCGGTTCTCGATTTTGATCCCTTCCATGACTTTATCCCACAACGTGTCAGTTGCTGGAGTAGAGCCTGCTAAGAAAGATTCATCACCTTCATATGGAGTATAGTTTTTCTGGATGAAGTCACGTACGTTGACGTTATTCTGCCAGTCACCTTGGTTAAAACCTTGCCATGCTAAAGCGAATTTTTCATTTAACTCGGACATGATACTTTTACCTTTTAACAATGGATCTTTTAGGGATCTTAATAAATCTTTTCGTGTGTGTCAGTGGCTATTAATGTTTTTGGCCACTACGTAAATGCATAAACCAATAAATGAGGCCGACTAAAATCGCGCCGCCAATAATATTTCCGATAGTAACTGGAATTAAGTTATCAGTAATAAAGTTACCGACTGTTAGGTGTGAAAATTGGTCAGGAGACATATTGATTTGAGACCAATATTCAGCGGGTGCAAACTCTTTAATCATAATGCCTAATGGGATCATGAACATGTTTGCGATACTATGTTCAAAGCCGCTCGCCACAAACATCGCGACAGGTAAAACTAAAACGACCAGTTTATCCGTTAAGCTACGACCTGAGTAACTCATCCAAACCGCAAGGCAAACCATTAAGTTTGCTAAAATTCCTAATGTAACCGCTTCAATAAAGGTATGGTGTAATTTATGGCTGGTGGTTTGTAATACATTTAACCCCCATTGGCCATTGGCTGCGGTGTATTGCCCTGCAAACCAAATCAGCGCAACAAAAAATAGCGCACCAATTAAGTTACCAATATAGACATTAAACCAGTTGCGGAACATTTGCCCCCAAGTAATTCTACCTGTGGCTTTTGAGACGATAGTGAGTACGGTGGAAGTGAAAAGGTCTGCGCCACATACAACCACTAACATCAGACCTAAGGAGAAACAGATCCCGCCAATAAGTTTAGTGAAACCATAAGGCGCTTCAGCTGCCCCAGTTGTTGCTGTGATATAGAATACAAACGCAATAGAGATAAAAATACCGGCAGTGAATGCTGACAAGTAAGTAATTGCAGGATGTTTATTTGCCTTATAAAAAGAGGCATCATCTGCGACTTGCGCCATTACAGCAGGTGGCAATAAATTAAAAGGGTTGTCAGCTTTCATACCAACACTCTCTTACAAAGTTGATTAATTATAGCACGCAATAATAGTAACAAAGGGGATAAATGGGAAATTTGATGTGGATCATGAACTCGCTAGAGAGAGAGGTGAAAATGGTTAATGCAATGTTAAAATTAAGCGTAACTCAATGAAATTAATGATAAAAATATTTTTTAAAATTTATTGAAAATTTTTATAAAGTCAGTTTTGAACATTAAAATAAGTAAAAATATACGCGTAAATGTTAACTATTTAAGATGAATATGATCCTTTTGGCAGTTAATTTAACTTATGTTTGCATAATGCCCTATTTAATTAGGGGGGATCCCGATATATATTTCTTAGCCAAATCGTATTTTTGCAATATTTATCTAACAATTATGCAAATAATAAAAGATTCATATAAATAAAACTATGAACTAAAGCGATATATCTTAATTAAACAATCAGTTTTTTTGATGGAACTTACACCGAGAATCCAATTGTACCAGTTTTAAAAATATCGACCAATAGCGCAATTGCAACACGTTTGTCAGACATAATTGATTATGATTGCGGACCAATTATTGATGGGGTTCCATTACCGACAATAAGTAAAGGGTTATTTGAACGGGTGATTGAAACGGCAAGTGGTGACTATCAGGCCCAAGCGGATAGGCTAGAACAGTTTGATTTCTTATTATGGAAATTATGGAAACGTTCATTGGATTTATAATTAATATAAACCAATAAAATGCAAAAATGTTGACGGGGCAAGTTCCCCGTCAACGATTTAATTCACATTATGCATTATCACGCTTTGCTTTTTGCAGCTTTTCATAAGCGGCCAGTAAGGCTTGATGCGCAGGAAGTGCTTTAAGTTCTTCGTCAATAGACCACAAGCCATAGAAGCATGATTCCCCAGCGATAGCGGCTGATGCCGCATCTACTGCTTCTTGCCCATACATCCGTACAAAGGCGTTGTAGTATTGCGCAGGATCACGCTCTTCTTCTTGGGATAACAACAATAGGGTTTGCAGGCAACGATAATAATTCGCACGCTCAGCAGTAAATACCGAGCTATTGAAATCTTGTGTCCATTCAACCCAAGCAAGTGCTTGCTCGAGGTCACCACCAGCCAGTGCTAACATGGATTTTAGTTCGCCAATACGTAGGTTACTCCACCCATTGTCTTTACCTACAGCCAGACCAAGTAATTCACGAACACGGGTAAAATCATCTAAGCCGTCATCATCTAATTGCTCGATAAGGGCAAGATAATCTTGTTTTTCCCATTGGCTATCAGGTAGGTTGATAATGGTGTCACGTAAATAAGCGCCCATCGCATTATTGGCAATATGTAAGTCTTCTACTGGGTAAATATCAGACATACCTGGGACTAAAATACGGCAAGCGTAGACACCCAAATGGTTATAATCTGCAATATAGACTTCAGCATCTAATGTATTGAAAATACTGATAAGTGTTGCAAATTCTTCTTGAGTTGTGCCTTTAAAACTCCAATCTGCAAAGGCATAATCGGCATTATCTTTAAACAGATCCCAGCTAATTAAACCGCTTGAGTCAATAAAGTGAGTTTCAAGATTCGTGTGCTCTGCTACTTCTTCGTCATCAAAGGTTGGTGCATTAAACACATCGAGGTCTTTTAAGCCACGGCCTTGCAGCAATTCTGTGACAGTACGCTCAAGGGCCACACCAAAGTCAGGATGAGCACCAAATGAGGCAAAGCACGTCCCGTTCTGTGGATTGAACAACACCACACAAATTACAGGGTATTGACCGCCTAGTGATGCGTCATAACAGAAAATTGGAAAACCTTCTTTCTCTAAGGTTTCAACCGCTTCAACGACTGCAGGGTAGCGCGCCATAACATCTTCTGGGATAGCTGGCAGGCTAATACTTTCAGCGATGATTTTATTTTTCACAAAACGTTCAAAGACTTCGGAAAGACCTTGTACACGAGCTTCATTGGCTGTATTTCCCGCAGACATACCGTTAGAGACATACAAATTACCGACAATATTCATTGGAATATACACGGTTTGGTTGTCTGATTGGCGGGTAAATGGCAGGGCGCAGATACCACGTTCTTCATTGCCGGATTGTAAGTCAATTAATTGGCTAGCGGCTAAGGCGTTGTCGGGGTCATAAAACTTAATCAAACGATTGTCTAATAACCCTTCAGGTAAACTATCATCTTCGGTTAATGGGAACCATTTTTCATTAGGATAATGAACAAAATCCCCTTCAGCGATAGATTTACCAAGGTAAAAGTCCGCAAAGAAGTAATTCGTTGATAAACGCTCAAAATACTCACCAAGCGCTGAGGCTAATGCGGCTTTTTTGCTCGCCCCTTTACCATTAGTAAAGCACAGTGGGCACGCTTTATCGCGGATATGTACAGACCAAACGTTGGGTACGGGGTTTAACCAGGAGGCTTCTTCAATATCAAACCCTAATTTCTTTAATTTGGTTTGAAATGCATCGATGGAATCTTCAAGAGCGGCATCTTTGCCGGGAATAAATGTTTGGCTCATATTGTCAGTCACTTGTGAATAGAGTGTTTCAAGCGGGCTATGATACGGATTTTTGCAGTAAGCCTCACGCTTTTTATTCATTCATAGATAAATCATCTTAAGATTCATTATTTATCCTAAAATAATTATATAGGTCACATAAAATTCAGCATAAATCCACATAATAACTGAAGTTTATTTATTGAAGGAAAATAGGATGAAAAACAGAAATAAAGCGCTTTTAGCGACACTCGTTGCATTGTTTGCCGCATCTGCTATCGCTCAACCCAATATTACGGTATTGGCGACAGGAGGAACGATAGCAGGTGGGGGGGATTCAGCGACTTCCTCAAGTTATCAAGCGGGTAAAGTCGGGATTGATGCCTTAATCAATGCGGTGCCTGAAACCAAAAAAATTGCCAATTTAAGCGGTGAGCAATTGGTGAATATTGGTTCACAAGACATGAATGACCAAGTCTGGCTGACACTGGCTAAAAAAATTAACCAAGATTGCGATAAAACAGATGGTTTTGTAATCACTCATGGTACTGATACTTTAGAAGAAACAGCATTTTTTCTTGATTTAACTACGCAATGTAAAAAGCCGATTGTTTTGGTTGGTGCAATGCGCCCTTCAACGGCTTTGGGAGCGGACGGCCCTCTGAACTTATATAACGCGGTGGTTTTAGCGACAGATAAGTCTGCCGCAGAGCGTGGTGTTTTGATGGCAATGAACGATAAAGTTGTGCAAGGCCGTAATGTGATGAAAATGAGCACCACTGAAGTACAGGCATTTGATGCCGTTAATGGTGGGGCAGAAGGCTTTATTCATGATGGTAAAGTTACCTATTTCCAAGCACCGCAACCACGTGGTGATAGAGCAGCATTCGATGTCAGTAAGCTCGAAAAGCTTCCTGCAGTAGGTATTGTTTACAATTATGCTAATGCTTCAGCCGCTCCTGTGAAAGCCTTGAGAGAAGAAGGGGTTGAAGGAATTGTAAGCGCAGGTGTGGGTAACGGTAATATGTATAAAGCGGTATTTGACGCTTTAGCAAAAGCCGCAAAAGAAGATGTAGTTGTCGTTCGTTCAAGCCGTGTGCCAACAGGTTATACAACAAGAAATGCCGAAGTGGATGATAACTTATATGGATTTGTTGCTTCAGAAAGGTTAAACCCGCAAAAAGCGCGTGTGTTGCTACAATTAGCATTAACCCAGACTAAGGATCCTCAGCAAATTCAGGCATTATTTGAGAAATACTAATTATTAAAATAAGTGTTAATTTAATACAGCGGGGTGCAGTAGCCTGTACCCCGTTAATTTTGCTGTGACATTAATGTAATATTATTGAATCCACGAATTACACAATATCATCGATAACTCCACCATCAACACGTAAGGCCGCACCGGAAGTGGCTGACGCTTGCTCAGAGCAGGTATAAACCACCATATTAGCAACTTCTTCGACAGTCGCTGCGCGTTGGATCACTGAGCTTGGGCGGTGAGCCATCACAAACTCTTTTGAGAGGGTTTCAAGCGATTTCCCCGTTCTCGCAGCTTCATCTTCCATCATATTGGCAAAACCATCAGACAGTGTTGGCCCCGGTAAGACACTATTTACGGTAACACCACTACCGGCGACATATTTTGCTAGCCCTCGAGAAAGGGAGAGCATAGCCGTTTTAGTCACACCATAGTGGATCATATCCGCAGGGATATTGCGTGCCGATTCCGATGAGATAAATACCACACGGCCCCAGCCTTTTTTTACCATTGCAGGAAGTAAGGCTCTGGATAAACGCACCGAGGACATCACATTTGTTTGCCAGTAATTATCCCAGTTAGCATCATCCATTGTATAGAAATCTTCTGGCCCATAAATACCCGCATTATTAACCAAAATATCAATTTCATTAATTTCGCTGAGTAGCTTATCAACGCTTTTTGCATCACTGACATCCGCGATAGCTGGAAATACCTTGGCGTTTGGTAACTCTTTTTTCAAGCGAGAAACTGCATCATTAACGCGCCCTTCATTGCGGCCATTAATCAAAACTTCTGCGCCACAATTAGCGAGACCTTTAGCGATAGCATAGCCAATTCCAGCTGTTGATGCGCTGACTAATGCACGTTTACCTGTTAAGTCTATTTTCATAGATGAACTCTTTATGTTGAAAAGGAGAGTTTATAATATCAAATACCAATACGAGGCTTTTCTTATTAATGCTGTTAATTTTATTTTATTATTTATTGGTAAATTTTATATATATGTATGTTATTTTTCAGCATAACAACATTTATCCTAATCATTTCACTCAATATCTGATTTTTTTTAAGACAATTAGGTCAATGTGGTGATAGAAATTAGAGAATTCTTATCAAATAGCAAAAATTAAGGTCCAAAGGGTTAATTTACTGATTTTATCTTAAGCCCCACCTAATGGGTTTCTCTTCATTATTTTTCATATTTATCAATATATTAAATTTCATTTTTAGTAAGGTCATCACCGGTGATAATGGCAGTTAATTAAAATTAATGTGCCGTTGATCATATTTTGGCAACAAAGCCTGTATCTGTGTTGATAATTCGCGTTGCAAAAAATAGGCTAAATACATCGCAAGAGGCATAACTCATTGTGAATATTTAGATTTAAATGGAAAGTTAAATCGTATTTCGGCCGAAAAATAAAATTAAAAAATATTAGAGGAATACAAGAATGGTTAATAAAAATGTCAATACTGGCAGGAAATTGCTCGTCTTAAAAATTGCGATTGCGATGCTTCCTATCGGTTATCAGCCTATCATGCATGCAGAACAATTTCTTGAGGATTCAAAACTTACTGGTGGTCTTTATTACTGGCAGCGAGATCGTTCACGTAAAGATTTAGACCCAAATAGCGATAAATATAAAAAATATGCAGATAATCTTAAGCACTCAACATTTAATGCGAGTCTCGATTTTTCATCCGGTTATTTCCAAGACATCATCGGGCTTGATTTAGCCGGTTTTACTGCCATTGAGTTATCAAATAGTGGGCCTGCTGCGCCAAATGAAATCGGATTTAGTGATGCAAAATCACGTTGGGATGAAAAATGGACCGGGGATCGCAGTGGTGTGACTTTCTATAAGGCCGCTGCAAAACTAAAATATGGCCCTTTCTGGGGGAGAGGAGGCTATATTCAACCAACGGGACAAACTCTATTAGCTTCCCACTGGAGCTACATGCCTGGGACATACCGCGGGTTAGAGGTAGGTGGGGTGTTTGATTTTGAGCAAAATGGCGAGCTGAGCATGTCCTATATGTGGACCGACCGCTATAAAGCGCCTTGGTACCGTAGTATGTATGACTTTCGTGAAGCGGATGGTAAAACTGGGATCAGCTATTTATACTCAATTGGCTTTAAATATGACTTTAAAAACAATCTAGTTCTTGAAGGTGCATATGGGCAAGCTAAAAGTTATATGGATCAATATTTTGCCAAAGTTTCTTATGCGGCTCCTGTTGTAGGTCGTGATTTACGTATGTCTTATCAATTTTATGGAGCAAAAGACAAGGTTTCAGACGGCGGAGTTAACGATGTTTATGACGGCTTAGCTTGGTTGCAAGCGATGACATTAGGTTACACTTACGATGAGTTTGATTTTAAAGTTGAGGGAACCTATGTAAAAGCTAAAGGTAATCAAGGTTATTTCCTACAGCGTATGACCCCTGGTTGGGCAACATCAAATGGCCGCATGGATATCTGGTGGGATGGCCGTTCAGACTGGAATGCTAATAATGAAAAAGCCGTTATGGCGGGTGTTATGTATGATTTAAAAAATTGGGATTTAGCTGGATGGAAGGTTGGAACCTCATATATTTATGGATGGGACGCTAAACCAAGTACGAATAGCCAATATGCTCAAGATGTACGCTTAAAAGAAAGTGCATGGAACTTTGATATTTTATATACCGTGCAGTCAGGTAGAGCAAAAGATACACTATTTAAGCTGCATTTTACCAAGTATGATAATCATACAGATATTCCGAGCTATGGCGGTGGTTACGGAAATATCTTCCAAGATGAAAAAGATATTAAGTTTATGGTGATGATGCCATTTACTGTATTTTAAAGTATAAAATATTTTAGTCACAATGACTGCTATAGGGGAAACCATGGCAGTCATTAAAAGGTATTACCTTATATTTTTAATAATGAATGGGATATTAGCGTAAGGATAAATGCCTATATTAAAGCTTAAAAATAAGGTGAGTATTTTCACCTTATTTTTATTGTGATTATAAAGATGCATTATTTACACTTTCATTGAGTATCAAAGCGTCTTGTTTTAGTTTATCTTTTAATACGGTAACTTTTTCTGAATGATGAGCTGGATTTTTAACTTGTGCTTGACCAGATAAAATCCCACCTTTTTTAATCGATAAACTGCTGTAATGGATAGTACCGTGGATTTCTCCATTATTTTCAATACTGATAGTATCAGAGTGGCATTCACCTTCAATACGCCCATTTACCACCAGTTCTTTGCAGGTGATATTTCCTGTCACTTGGCCGTTTAACATGACTTTAACCGTATTATCTTTTCCGGTTATATTCCCAATGACTTTTCCATAGATATGCACTTGCTCATTAGAGGTTATATTTCCTTCAAAAACAACGTCCCTAGAGATAATTGTATTCGTTTTTTCTTCACTAATCGTTGGGGTTGATAGTGTGACTTGTTCTTCTATCTTTACAGTCACTTCAGGCTCATGACTTACCGAAGGGGGAGTCGCTGTAGGCGCGGGCTTGTTTTGTCTTTTGGTGAACATTTTACTTACCTTTTTTTGATTGAAGTGTACGATCAAGAACAGTATTGATAATGCAAACGAAAATAAGGCGCTAGTTAAATAACTAAAGAACCACCCTATTAAAGTAAGAAACCAGAAGAAAAAACTTGTATTGAGAAAAAGATATGTTTTTTTCATCAGTTAATCTCTTACAAATTGCTAAAGTACTCAATAAGTTTAGCCAATAAATACAATTACACATTTAAATTGTACGTTAACTTTATGACTACATTTGAATCACTAACTCTCTAATTTAGAGTTAAAATTATAGTAAGGTAATTAAATAATTTTAAATAGTATGAAATGATAGAAATCATCTATGATGTTATTTATATACCACATTGATTGGTAAAGCATAATTCTAGATAACAAATTATAATTATCCGTGAAATAATATAAAGATTTTGATTTGAATTGCAACTATTAAGGTTTTTAATAAAATTCGTATTATCGGCGAGATCTAGTGGTAAATAGTTATGTTTAGGTTATTCACTAGGAATTATCACTAATAGAGTGTAAGAGTATCAATACTTAAAATAAAAAACCCCGATAAAATTGTTTTATCAGGGTTTTGGCATTTTTAACCATTACGTTTCATCAACGATGGTTGAATACTGTTACTCTTTGGCTTCGTGTGCGTCAGCATTGTCACGGCAATCGCCATCTGCGCAATGACCATATAGATATAAACTATGGTTAGATAGTTTAATGCCATGGCGAGCAGCGATATTTTTTTGGCGGGTTTCAATGGATTCGTCAGTAAACTCAATCACTTTTCCACAATCTAAACAGATTAAATGGTCATGGTGATGTTGCTGGGTTAATTCGAATACAGATTTACCACCCTCGAAGTTGTGACGGGTAACGATACCGGCATCATCAAATTGGTTCAATACGCGGTATACGGTTGCTAACCCGATCTCTTCACCCATATCGATCAGCTTTTTATAGAGATCTTCCGCACTGACGTGGTGGCACTCAGGCTCTTGAAGTACTTCCAAAATTTTTAATCTTGGAAGAGTGACTTTGAGTCCAGCATTTTTCAATGCTTTATTGTTGTCTGTCATGCGGGTTTTGTCCTGTATCTTAAATCATAAATTTAACAATAATGAGACATTTTTAACATCAATACAGTTGTCTTCTAAACTGATTTACAATTATAGGCATGGAAAATAAAAATAGAAACCATGCATTGTCTCATTATTTTGATAATCTCGTGAGAACCTATCCTATTAGGATACCTTATCGGTTATTTTAGATTATGCCACTGGCTTAGATGATTCATTTTGTGCAAAACAGTGGCGTAACCTATGGGTAAGGGTTCTTTACATGACCTATTAGCCTAAAATTTCAGCTAAAGACATTTCTTCAGAGATTTGTTTTACCCATGCATCAACACGTTCATCAGTTAGCTCAGGTTGACGATCTTCATCAATCGCTAAACCAATAAAGTGGTTGTCATCTGCCATGCCTTTGGATACTTCAAAGTGATAACCTTCAGTTGGCCAATGACCAACAATAACTGCACCACGAGGTTCGATAATATCGCGGATCGTACCCATTGCATCACAGAAATATTCAGCGTAGTCTTCTTGGTCTCCGCAACCAAATAAGGCGACAAGTTTACCTTCGAAATCAATTTCTTCGAGAGTAGGGAAGAAATCATCCCAATCACATTGGGCTTCACCATAATACCAAGTTGGAATACCGAGAAGTAGAATGTCAAAAGCTTCAATATCTTCTTTGCTACATTTTGCGATATCGTGAACTTCTGCTACATCTTTGCCTAATCTTTCTTGGATCATTTTGGCAATATTTTCTGTGTTACCTGTGTCACTTCCGAAGAAAATGCCTATGACTGCCATAAAGTGATTAACCTCTTGTTTTTCTAAGAGAGCTAGAGGTGATAACTCGCCTTCTAGAGCCCATTTAGAACGAAAATAGATAGAATATTACGCCTTATTTTGGCGAAAAAATGTTGCTAAGTCTGTCAAATTTGTGTGATTTACCAAGATAACGCTATTTGAGTATTGATGTATCAACATGCTCAAGTTGTGACATTAAAATTTCTTCGATCAATTCACTACGGCTTATATTTTTATCTTCAGCTAACTGATTCAATACCGCGACAGCTTCTTCGTTCAGTTTCAATTCAACTCTGCGCAATCCTTTCACTTTATCTCGTTTCAGTTGGTTGCGTTTGTTGATCCTTAATTGTTCATCCCGTGATAGCGGGCTTGTTTTAGGTCGCCCAGGCCTTCGTTCCTCAGCGAACAAATCTAGCGTAGTTCGGTCTGTTTGTTCTTTTGCCATGTTTATAACTGCTAAAAGGGTGTGCCAGTAATTCAGCGCGCCATGATACCCTAGCTAATTCCCTTGTGCTATAGCTTCATCTATCATGATTTGGTTTAATTGGTTGTAAAATGAGCACTTTTAGTAAAAAAGCACCACTTGCCATAGACGTGATGCTTTTTTATCCATGTTATTGCGTTTGTTGGTACCATAAATTGGCGTATAAGCCATTTGAGTTGAGTAAGTTTTCGTGAGTATCCATCTCGTGTACTTCTCCTTGGCAAATCACACATATCCTATCAGCGTGCATAATCGTATTTAGCCGATGAGCAATGCTAATGACGGTTCTTCCTTGAGTAATTAATGGCATATTTTCCATAATGGCGGCTTCTGACTCGTAATCTAAAGTCGAAGTGATTTTGAATTTTGGATGTGTGAAATTAATCGTTTTACATCAGCCAGTTAAAAGTGTTAGATGCGGCTTTTGACTGGCTTCATTCTTCGACTGTGTCGAAATTGTGACATGCTCACTATATTTGGTTAAATGCTGACCGCTAAAGTGTGCGTATTTCTGAACCATTTCTAGTGTTTCCCATCCACCCATTTCTTTTAATACCATCAGCGGAGTTCCACTTTGTGCGTGCCAACTTGCCCATGTATGTCTGAGGTCGTGAAAAGTGAAATCAGTTATGCCAGAATCATCCAATGCTTGGTAATAGCATTCACGATAATAGTTACTCCTTCGCTTTCCTTCGTTGGAAAATACATAGTCGCCATCCTTTTCAATTCCATTTAGAATTTCAATGGCCACATCATTTAGCGGAACCGGTCTAGCTCGTCCTGACTTTGCATTATCGGCTGTTACATGAGCAACTCTTCTAACTAGGTCTACACTTTTCCATTTAAGCGATAATATCTCGCTTTTTCTCATACCCGTTAAAATAGCAATGGAAACAAAATCCTTCATCCACTTAACTTTGATGTTAGACAGTAGTAGTTCAGCTTCCCACTTTTCTAGCCATCGAACCCTAACAGTGGGCTCTTTCATTCGTGGTATATAGGATGACTTGGTTAACCATCCCATTTTGTGCGCTAGTGAAAAAGCTCTTAGAATAAATGAGCGATATCTATTCTTTGTTGCACTTGTTAACTTACGCTTAGTAATGGGGCTATAATCCGGTATTGCATTTGCAATATCATCACTAGTGATTGATGAGAGCTTTTTTCCACCTAAAATAGCGATAAAATACTTAGAGTAAGCTTGCTTAGTTTTAAAGCTTGTTTGCCCCTTGGCATCTTTAAGAGCCAAAATGATTGCATCCTCAAATATCCGATCTGGTTGCTTCTCAAGCTTATCCTGCTGCCACAGGTCATGCTTTAGTTTGTCGTGATATTCTTGTGCTTTTATTTTGTCTGAGGTGCCAGTAGAGCGTCTAATTCTCTCGCCAGTTGGGGTGGATACATCGACCCAATACTTGCTGCCTCTTTTGTATATTGGCATTTGGTTTTCCTCTTACTACCGACCAAAGCCAGCCGATAGACATTATTGTCGTTAAACTGCGCCTGTTCAAACTTTTTCAGGCTTTCCTTGTTTGCACGCCATGAGACGCCGACTTTAAACATATAATATTTCGATGGCTTTCTATAGATAGTGCCTTTTGATAGATTCAATAGCTTTGAATATTCTTCGACAGTGTAATATTGGTCATCCACTATTAATCTCCTTATCGATAGAGTTGACGTAATAAGTCAACCACATAATCGGTGGGAATTTCTTGTGCTTTTCGCTGAGTGTTAATTGAAACTTTGGAAGGTAATCTTTGAGTATTGCTGTACTTTGTTTATCGCTGAGTTTTTTGAGTTGCTTTAATTTGTCACGGCATTCCCTTGCTATCTTTCGGCGTCCGTTTTCTAATATCTGTTCATTCATATCCTCTGCCTTTCATTTCTCATTGTTACCATATAAGACTTTTGACAGTTTTGAATTTCGACAGGGTAGATATTCTTTCCTATCTTTATTTTGTGATTAACGATTATACCTGTTCTACTGTGATTCTTTTTATGGGCTTCCAATGCCGCATTAATAGCAATCCTTTCTGTGGGCGTGACTTCGCCGCGAATTATTAATTTCATAATTCACCTATGCTATTTTCCATTCATTTAATATTTGATTGCCGATATTTAATAAATAATTTCTATTTACAGTATTGATTACCCTGCGAGGGTTTATATAAGGCCGCCATATTAAAAACATCGAGCCTTTATTATTTCCATTAACTGGCTTTTTTGTTAACGCATTAATAAATGATATTCGACCTCCAGTAATTAATCTTACTTCGTCAACTGTTTCCAGCGCAGACTCATACCAGCCTACTGATGTATCATTAGGAATTAACATAACAACGGGCTGTAATTGTTTTTTACATTGCTCAGCGGCTTTATTAATCCACGGCTGAATTTCACTGTACGGGGGATTCACCCAAATAGCGCCGTAACTTTCCCAGTCACAATTTAATGAGTCGTCTTTTTCGGTGAGGTAATGAGCACAAAGATGGTTATTTTTATCGGCGGCGGAATCTAAATAGAAAGCGAATTCAGCGTCCAATGCTGTAAATAAAGGTAGGGGAGTTTGCCATCTATCACGCAATTCCTTTGGTGTGTGGCTACCTCCGTAATCAGCTTTCATCCTTGCTATCACTTATATTAAAAGGTAATCCATCCGCTTCCATTGGCTTTATGTGAGTAAACGTACATGGAATAATTAAACCACCGAACTCTTGAGCAAACATCAATGCTTGCTTTGTTTGCAGTAAAACATATTGTTTTGGTAATGCTATTTGATAAGTAACGCCATCAATTAATACTAGTGTCGTCATTGCTTGAACTTGATTCATTAATTAACTCCCAATATTCACAAGTATTTTTCTTAATAATCCCACCCGCTTCCAAGTGACCAATCACACAACTAACCTGACTCCTTGAATAATCAGGGCTGCATAAGTGATATAGCTCGTCTGTGGTAAGCTGATTGCATTGAAGAACTCCTATTATTCTCTCTCTTAATTTATCCATTCTCTCATCACCTAACCACAAACTATTTCAACATCCCGCACCTGCATTATCTGCATAGCACGACTCTCGCATTCTTGCTGTGTGTATATTTGCTCAGATACAGGCACAGCAGAACCCTGTATTAGCATGAGTAATACATATCCGATTATTTGCATTGTTGTTTAATCTAATTTATAGAGTGGAATATTTATTGAGCCTGATTGCTCGGCGTTAATATGAGTGAATCCATGCTGATTGATATAATTAATACCATTTGATTCCATATAACCAACAGGCTCCAAGTTATTAATTAAACTCTCGCGTGATGCTTGCCAGCTAATCCACATTAAATCAATGTCACGGTCAGCGTAATTTAATCCGTTATTTGCGCGTTTAAGTTTTGATTCAAATTCTGACGGGTCGCTAAGTTTCTTTATTGTTTCTTCAAATTGCTGCCTTGATTTATCCATCACTCCACCTTTTTAGCTGAAAATACTGGCTCAAATTCACGCTCAACCTCAAATATCCCTAGGTATTCATCGTCAATCCAGAGCATAAATAAGCATGGAAATCTGCTCTCCCATCCATCACAGTCATGGTGATAATATCCTGCGCATTCTTCAATGCATGAATCGAGGTCATCATCAGCACTGAAATTATGGTCATCTGGTAATTCATAACGGAGGTTGTTGGTAATTTCTGATGGGTCTTCATCTTTGCTGTCAGCTATGTAAAACTGAATTATTGCCATTATTCATTCCTCTTATCGCATCTATTTAATCGATATGATTAAAATAATTCATCAATGTTTTTAATTTATGACCTATAGTTAATTTGAACTTTCTAATTATTTTTGTAGTCCTCGCCGATTCTCCCTGTGTCGGCATTTTTTTATCTAGCTTCCTTGCTAAATTCCATGCCTTAACTATTCTTAAACTGCATACACAGATAAATTATAAGTTTCATTCCTGCACGTCCCCTTGCCGTCCTCTCTGTGGCGGCTTTTTTATTCATTGCATCCTTGCAAATATATCCATGGTTATATCCTTTGGTTAAATCACATAAATAGCGTGGCGTGGGTAGGGGAGCCCGATAGGAGCGAATCACAAAGACTGGAAGGATGGCAGTAATTCACCTTCTTCTATTTTGTAATCCGCCCATTTACTGGCTAGTGTTTCAGGTATTGAAATCATTGAGGCGGCAGTTACAATTTCATTCGGCATCAGAAAAACATGCTCAGTTTCATTGTCATCATTAAGAGCGTATAGAACGAAGAAGTCAGCGGTATCCTTTTGTTTGTTTATGCAATAACCCCATCTTGGGGCTGCATTTTTAATGCCTCTCCCTTGCTGTTTTCGCCTTATTCTTGACGTTTTAACATCTATCGTTATATTTCCAATGGTGAAATCAATATCTGCTTGATACTTCAAGTCATTATTATCTATGGCTATTGGAACTGCCTTCTTAAACTTTTGCTCACCAATAACCGCTATTCTATCTGTAACTGAACCATATCTAGCTTTATCGCCAGTTACTGGATAATCCGCCTTCCTTAGCGTGCTATATACCGATTGCCACGGCATACCTAGCTCCATGCCAACTAACTTAAGGTTTTTATGTCGAGAGTAACTTTCTATACATAATTGCGTATTATCCATTCTCGATTCCTTCTAAAACGGGATCATATCATCATCAAAGTCTAATGGTGGCTCATTCTGCGGCGCTTGTGACTGCTGAGGTTGTCGCGTTGGTTGCTGGCTTCCTGCCTGATTATTGCCACCGTTACCGCCTAGCATTTGCATAGAGCCGCCGATATTTACCACTACTTCTGTTGTGTATCGGTCTTGACCGCTTTGGTCTTGCCATTTACGCGTCTGTAAAGAACCTTCGATATAGACTTGTGAGCCTTTTTTCAGGTATTCACCTGCAATCTCAGCTAATTTCCCGAAGATGCACACTCGATGCCATTCAGTTTTCTCGCGCATTTCACCTGATTGCTTATCACGCCACGATTCCGATGTGGCTAGTGTGAGATTTGCTACTGCGCCACCTGCTGGCATGTGCTGAATTTCAGGGTCTTGGCCTAAGTGACCAATGAGTATTACCTTACAAACTCCACGGCTTGCCATTATTTTAATCTCCCATTTTGGTCTCTTTTTCTGTTTTTAATGTTCTCCAGAGCGTGATGCCTTGCGTGTGATTCTCTGGTCATTAGTTGAAGGTTTTCTGGTGAGTTATTACTTCTATTGTGGTCTATGTGATGAACGCACTCATTCGGCATTAGCTTTCTCCCTATTATTTTTTCCATAATTACAACGTGGGCTGACCTTCCTTTGTTCTCGCCCATAGTTATTTCAATATATCCGCTAGGTTTTAGTGAGAATCCTTTTCCTATTCCAGACCTGCCTTTAGATATATTTTCCTTCCATTCTTTGGTGAATGTTCTTTTCTTTCCTAGAAGTCCTTTGCCGAGCTTGCCTTGCGATGACGCTAGCCTTATTGCATCAACTCTACTTCTGAGTATATTTTTCTTTTTTAATCTGAATCGAATTGTTGATAGTGGGATTCCAGTTTTATTACTGATTTCTGTTATGCTCATTCCTGAGAGGTATAGCTCCACTTCATCCATAATCGCCACCAATAAGTATGATCTTATTTACGCCTTTACTTGCCATTTACGCCGCCTTTTTAAGTTCGTTAATTCTAATGCCTGTTAATCTATGGCATTCATCCTGAAGTTGCTTATTGCCTTCCAGTGCGCCCCACGTTTCCCTATATTTAGTCATGATTTCGTCTTCATTGGTCGCCTTTAATAGATAGGCTGTAAAAACATCAAGTGGAGTCTCAGCTTCCTGCTGTTGGTTCGCTTGCTGTTTATGTTCATTTCGTGGCGCATTAGATGAAGGTAGTGCCCATGCTGGTAGTGTAGGGATTTCCCACCAAAATATAGTTCCATCCTTGGTTTTGGCTCTAACCCATCCATTTTGATCTTTGGGCTTTTCAGTAACGCATTTGGTAAATGACTCTTCTAGTTGATACAGGTATCTACCAATGCCCCACTGAACTGCCGCGCGTTTCATTGAGCCAGACATACCGCCTTTTACCGCTTCCACTGCGGTATTTTCAGCACCATCCCATTTAGTGATCCATTCGTTATCAATTTTTATTGATATTCCACACATGACGCCTTTATCTGGTGCTGGGGTGAATTCATTTTTCCAGCCTTGTTTTCCGCAAACTTCATCCAATCGCTTTTGAATAGCTCGATTTGTCACATATGCGAGAACCATTGCCCAGCAAGCACCTTTGTTTGTTTTTCCTGATTGCTGAACTCTCCATTCAATATCGTTAGGGCTGAATGGCTCATCTAGTTTGTTTAAGTCCATATTTACCTCTCAAGCCAATAATTAATACTAAACTCAACATCAGGGTCTAAATCAGGTTGGCCTAGCAGCCAAGTTAAATACCCTGCGTTTTCTTTCTTTACTTCGGTAAATGTGATCCCTTTGTACTTACCGAAACGCAACTTGCTTAATAGTGATGGCTGATTAGTTATTTCTAACATTTCCGTATCTGACCATCCGGAATCATCCTTGATCCGTTTAAATAATGACGCTGTAACAATGCAGTCATATAGAGCTCTGTGAGCGTGTAGCTCCTCTGGAACATGAACATCAAGTTTCAGTGCGTAGCGTAGATATTGATTGCTGTGACTTTCTAGCTCAGGCCATAAACGCCTCGCTAGTTTTAGAGTGCAAATAAAAGGCACGTCCATTTCTGGCATCATTCGTTTATCGAACTCGGCATTATGTGCAACCAGATAATCAGCGCCTTTATAAACATCAATTACATCTTCAATAAGCGGGGATAGCTCAACCATCTCATCGGTGATATGGTGAATAGCCATTGCGCTTATTGAGATTGGTTTCTGAGGGTTTATAAAGTGGGATTGCTGCGAGTTATAATCAATTTCTGAGTTGTTTAAATCGATGCTTGCTATTTCAACAATTCCGCTGTCAAAGTCGCAAGTTTCGGTATCTATTGTTCTGTATTTAGTCACCAACTTTTCTACCTCCCATTGACAATTCTGTAATGTTTAGATAAGGGTCAAAGTTACCTTTGGATATATGCCTTGCGTACCGCTTCAAGTCAGCCTGTCTTCGTTGCGCTTGAATGTGTTCAGGTAGAGGAGGGTAGAATTGAGACATTTCTAAGTTTTGACTTTTAACTAGTGCGGCATGAGCTAATTCTAGTGTTGAAACCCTTTCAACTGGTTGAATTTCATTGCCAGTTAAGTCACGCACTCTTCGCCTTTCGATATCATCATCAATCATTGAGAAAGCATATTTCAGGGCGGCATCCTTGCTTTTATGACTAGGGAATGCAGGTATTAAATACTTACCCATATTCACCTCTCATCCACCTGTTAGGCGTTGACTGAGGCTGAATACCAAGGCTTTCCATGCGATAGTATTCAGCTTCTTCCTCACGCTCCCTGCGTCGCTTCTCGGCATCCTGCCTTTGCTTGAGTTCATACTCTGAAATTCTCATGCTGCGCCCTTACGTGAATGCGAATGACCCACGATTATTAACTTGACGTAAAATGCGATTTGTCTTTTCGCATTGCTGTTTAAATCTCCAATCAGCAAACAATAATTCGACTTGTTGCTCAGTCATTTCAGACTCGCGAAGTAGGGTGAATATCTGTTGCTTTGCGTGTTTCTGCTTTGCGTTCATGTTGTACTCCGTATGCTGTTTTTAATGTTTCGTTTGCTTCGCTCCATCCGTTCTCATCCTTGAGATAACGTGCAATTCCAGCTTTGCTTTGGGCTACACGTAATTTGTATTTATCAATGTTCATGCTTACCTCCAGATGTGCGAAACCCTCACGTATCTTTCGATAGCGATTGTTATTTAGGTTCTGGTGTTGGTGCGGTGGGTTACTGCTGACCGAGGGCTTTTGCGATTGCTAGAGTGGTAATTCTAACTTGGCGACAACTTCATCAAAATCAACTTCGAACTCTTCGCAGTAGTCTCGCAGAACAGTAAATTCAATGGAATTATTTACAGCTTGAGCCTCATCCTGAGTAAGCAAATCATCACGGTAATCATAGAATGCTGCGGCTGTTAATCGACCACCTAAAATATCCGTTCCTGCATTTATAGGCGGCTCCTTCCCATCCTCATACTCAACTACGAATGTCATTTTTCCCATATCACCCCCTAGCCTTTAACATTGCATCTGCCAGCTTATAGGCCTCAGTGGCGAATTCATCTTCTGACCAGTTGTGATACACGCCCTGAGTTGCCGCATCGTTGTATATGCCGATGATTACAGCATTCAGTGCCGCCATTGCGAACTTGTCGCGCAGCTCTTCCAGTTGCCACGGTAAACTCTGTTTATCTGTCATACTCCCTCCGTTATTAACTAAACACGATGCTAGTTGCTTTCACATTTTACGCCACAGAAAGGGCAGAATGAGAACGTAACGGGGAAATCCTGCTTTGTTAGGCGGGCTTTCGGTGTGCCGTCCTTTTTGACTTCCTGATAACTGGCGTTGTATTCAATGAAATAATTAACTGACATGACGCCGCCAGACATAAACAAGCCTGATTGTTTCCAGCCAGAAGACCGTAGGCTTGCGCCTTCAGGTAGTTTTGCTTTGATGCGGCTTTCCATGTCATCGCCTAATTTTGTAAAGCAATCACACATATCTCTATCTCCTATCTATTAATCACCAATCCATTCAAGGTATTGCATCTCTTGAATAACTTGCTCGTCTGTTGGCTCTCGATTCTCTTTATTGCACTCCTTGCAATTTGTTGCCGCTACTGGTTGACCCATGCAGCCACATTCACGACCAGAGCAACAGGTAATAAACTCAATGCCGTCTTGGCAATATTTATTGCTACACTTCATTGCAGCTCCTATCTATTAATCAACTCACCAACCTATTGATAATCCACACTCTCGCAGTGGACGCGCTCATGCCCTTGAGTTCATGTCGCATATAGCCGCTAATAACTGGTGCGTATTTGGCTTGTACGCTGCTTTACCAGAGCATATTCGCTTATTAACCCTCACAACGGTGTGCTAAACCTGCTCGCCATTACGCGACTCGGGGCTGAATCATGACTTCAGCTTGCAAGATGCGGTCTATCCGCTTACTTGTTACATAAATCCTCCGATTCAGACGGTACTTTTCGTAAAGACGAGACCGATTTATCGCCTTTGGTTTATTGTCGTGCTGTCAAAAAAGCTACCTCACCACAGCCCACCTTGATGGACTGTAATTAGTTAACTGTGCCTGCTTTTAACCACGTCAGGCGAGGTGGTTTCCTTCCTTTCCACAGTCAAGGAAAATTGATATATTGGTTATTCCACAGTCAAAATAAGGAATGTTTTTCAAATGGCAGATTATTTTGTAAGAATTGAAATTTATAATGCTGATATAAATGAATATGAATCTCTTCATGAAGCAATGGAGCTTTTACATATGCATAAATATTTTGATAATGATTCGCGAGTAAGAAAGGATTTACCTGATGGTACTTATGCGGGTCAATCTACACTATCAGCGGCTGAATTAAGGGATGCTATTACTAAAATAGCGACTCCACTATCTTCACAGACACCATCTATATTTGTTTGTGAGTTTAGTAACTGGGCGTCACTTTTATACTCCCACAATACCAAACCCTGACCCTTTTTCAGCCGTACCAGTAGGTAAGCTGGCTTGTCTGTTATTAATTAACTTCACAACCAGCTTTATTGCCTCCTGTCGTGAAATACCTTCATTTTCAGCTACTGTATTGATTAAACTTTCTAATTCTTCCATTGTGAATCTCCTATTTAACGTGCCGTAACACTTCCATCACTCATAATCGGCTTGCGTAGCCGTTGTTGCTTGCGTTCTACATCGGGTATGTCTTTTATCCCGATAAGTAAGTTGGCCAGTACATCGGTTTCGTCTACTGGTTTGATAATCGAATCCCATATTTCTTCCACTGAGCGGCTTTTAGGCTTCGCTGCATACTCCTCACGCTTTCCGTCCCAGAACGCCATTTGCTTTGCTAACCGGCGGCTCTTCGCGTTGTCTTTCTTTGGAATAACATTAATTGTTGCCATAACTCCCTCCTAAGTGATCTTTGGTGGTGATGCCGAATGCCTCCGGTAGCTGTCTTTCGCCCACAAGGCGACTGCTTGTCTTTTCGACCATCACCCCAAAAACCACTCAGTGGTGATCTAACGCTTAGTCAGATCTGGTTCCTAATTATTAAAGAGCATAAGGCGTATATTTCATGTTGCTTGCCTTCGATGGAGTTAAATGTATACGATTCGTAGATGGTTGTAAATACAAAATGTAGACCTTGTTTGCGTAATGGTGTCAACTATTTGTATTTTCAGGCAATTTATTTTCAAAAATTATTTATCTTGCGAGGAAAATCACACAGACGGGGAATTGCGGGCACAAAAAAGCCCTCGCGGGGAGGGCTGGAAGGGCTAATCGTCAGATTTTAATTTCTTTAGAAGCTCTTCTTTTTTCTTTTTCTTATCAGCTCTATGTATCATTAAATTCTTAAACGACTGAATTTCATGCATTATTGAGCGAATGTATATGAGTGTTGATAGCGAAGAAAAAATCAAGCCAAAGCAAATAGAAATGATTGTGCTCATACTTATAAATTGCTGTTCAAGCAAAAATAGCACTACAAAAATTATGGCTGAAACGAAATAAAAGCAAATAAGAGCATACAGCCTATTTTGTTTTGCGGTTACTATCCCTTTTAACCTACGAATCTCCGAAGATGTTAGTTCGGTGTGCTCGCTAGACTCTGGTAATTTAAGCATAGCTTGCACAGAAAAGGTGGCTGGGAATAATAAAAGCGTCACGAGTATCCAAGGCGTTATTGTGGTGTTTATTGCCATGTAGTTAGACGCAATCTTAGTAACTAAAAAACCAATAATGAAGGCTACTATCATATTAAAAAGCAATTTTTTAGTGCTCATATAGCCTCCTATTTACTTAATCTTTAGCTCCGATCTCCCCCGCATCTACTTTGGATAAAAGCCATTTATGCATTTGCAAATATAAGTGATTTTCGTCAATTAGTCCATTGTTGTATTGAACGTTTAGATTGCCTCTTAGCCTTAGCTCACTGCCTTTTATCATACCTCCACCATCCAGATCTATTTGTATATCTTCCTCGTCAATATGTCTCATTGAGCTTGCTAAGCTGTCTAACACAGCTTGTCCTGATTTCGATGTTTTTCTAAAGTAAGTTATCTCTAAAGTAACTTGAATATTGGCATCATCTAAGGCGTCTTCTAATTTGAGGTTGCTGAATTCCTTATCCCCAAGCATGGCTCTGATTATATTGCCACCTCGTCCAGTTGGCATATATTTTATTTTTTTGACTCTTTCTTGCTTGCTTTCTGATTGGTGTTTAATTGAGATATCGCCATTTCCACTTTCTGCTTTAACTGGAACGCTGCCAAGTTTTATTTTTCGAACTGGGGTGCTTTCCATAATAGATATGGTTTTTTCTGCTGGCTTATCTTGCAAAATAAGACAACCATCATCATTTAACTGATCTGAAAAACTATGTATTAACCAGTTGAAGTGGGTTTCTATATCCTTTGATGTCAATGCCTTGGATTGAACTATCATTACGTGATTCTGGAAAACGCCGAAGTGTAGGATGGAGTCAATAAATTCCCTTTTTATTCTTTTTGTATCCTCTTTGGTTAGCTCCTCATCAGATAAAAGCTGTATTTGTTCAGATGTTATTGAGTTAATATCATAAAATTCAGAGTCTTCATTAATGGTCATCAAGGCTTGGCTTTTACCCTGCTCAAAAAGAATTAACTGACCAAATAATATCGTCTTATATAGCTCATTCTTGTTCACCATTCGGAATGGACTATTAGTGTCTAATGGAGATATTTTTTCCCGTCTATCAGACACTTTAGATGCAGTCCCGCCTTTGGATATAATGGAGCTTAATATTTCTTGCAGAGTTGCTTCACAATTAGGAATAACCGCTCTTTTGTAATGAACTACCTTGCTTCTAGTATCCTTAGCCATCCTTACCATTCCTATGAATTAAAATTATTTGATAATTTATATTAACACCACTCACACCCTAAAACGTGTCGTCAGGCCACTGAGACTTAACTACTTTACCGATGATCTGGCAATTGCCATTAATTGGGATAAGGTCAAACCGTGGGTTCAACGGCTCCAAATAATCTTGCCCCGACTCTCTAATTAACCGCTTAAATGTAAACTCATCACCATGTAATCGTGCTATACAAAAATCACCGAAGTCTACATCTTGATCGGGGTCAACAAGTATCAGCATACCTTCAGGAAAACTAGGGCGACCACCTTGAGGGGCTGTCATTGAGTGACCTTCAACCTCCAGCCAGAATGAGCTATCACTTGCCTTCTTGGCTGTTGGTATCCATGCGATGGCATCTTTCTCTGTATATGAATTACTGTTTTCGGTAAATGATCCAGCCTGTACTTTAGAGAGTAATGGGTATTCATAGGTTGGTTCAACTCTACTAATCGACTCCTCATCAATGCTAATCGTGCCATCTTGATTTATGGTCGGGTTATTGACGCCAACATATGCAAGTATCCCAGCTATTTCACTAAATGCTGGTTCTCTCTTTCCTGTCATCCAATGCCCAACGGCACCTTTCGATACTGAAAAATGCTCAGCCAGATGATCGTATGTAATGCCCTTATCTTTCATAAGGGACTTGGCTAGTTCATACCATTTCATTTTCATAACCCAATAATACGATATGTATACATAAATGTAGACAGACAATATGTATACTTTTATATTGAAATTACGGATACTTTATGTATACTCTCGTAATGAACAATAAGGAGGTTCAGATGAATTACATAAGCCGATATAGAAAAAAACTTGGGCTTACACAGACAGATTTAGCTAAAGAGCTAGGCTGCACAAAAGGAAACATTAGCCATTATGAAAATGGCAGACGTAAAGCAGACCTTGAAGTATGCAGACAGCTAGTTAGCTTTTTTAACAATAACGGGATTAACGTCACTATCGATGACATTTTTCCGCCTAAAGCAGCATAGATTTACTCGTTCTTTAACATCGCTAAACCGCTCTGAATATGCGTTGGAGCAAAACTTAACTCACAGGATCGTGAGCAACGGACTAACTACGTCAAAAGGAATTTAACAAATGGACTACGCAATTTCACGCAACGTGCGAGCAATTGAGGCTCGTATTCGCAAAGGGATCATCTTAACCACACCTAAGCAAGTTGCTAAGGCTGTCGGTGTACACGAATCCCAAATCACTAGATGGCAAGCTGAGAACGGCTTTGTTGAGAAGGCAGCAAGACTGCTGGACGCAATAGGGTTCGATGCGCCAATTCAAGATGTGATTATTCAGGGTGATGAGGCTAGGGCATTAATTCAGATGCTAGAGCATGTCAGATACCCAAAAAGAAAAACCTCAAAGGCGGCAACCGATGAGGCTCAAATTAGTTTAAACATCTAATTGTAGTTACCCATTAATACTGGACGAATATTCAGTGTTAGTCAAATGATTTGATCACTCATAGATAAGCTCGTTAATTTATTTTTAATGGGCTTTAAATTCATGGAGTTAAAAAGTATATGGATAATTATGAGTATAACGTCAATGTTTTAATGCCAAGTTATTATTTTGAACAAGATGAAAACTGGATAAGAGAAATGCTATTGAGACTAAGGCCATCAGTAAGGCCAAAGGTATCAGTTAAATATTCTGAGGTTTATCAAGAACATTTCGACGACGAGCCTATATCTTACAAAAAAATAAATGCTGGCAGAAAAGCAGCAAATACGAGGCTGAGAAACTTTGTAAAAAACTACGCCTCCTATCTCGATGGGCATGTTTCTGATCCGAGAGTTTTTCAACAAGGCACTAGCCAGAAGAACCAACCATCTCAAGGCGTCGCCTGAATCACCGAATTCAATACAAAAATATGGCCTGTTCCTTGGAAAGTGTAGCAATGCTGATGCATGGCACTAGGCATAAGTATCTGATTCAAAAACCAAAAAGAAGAAAATCCGAGTTCTGAATTTACCCCTATAAGGACAAGGAGAGGGCAATTAAGAAATTCGTTAAAAATCATGAGGTTAATCAACATCAAAACGACAGGGTTTGTCGCTTTTTGCGACAGGTTCGGTCGCTTTGTTAAAAATCAATAGGTTACGATTTTATGCACAAATGGTCACGAGTTTTTAAAGCCAAGGAGCTGTTTAAACGAATGGCTGGATTGTCTCCCGTAGCAACGGAGCTGTACGGACATATCGTTGAGAATTGTGACTGGCGGCATGGGCGTTTTGTTGCAACTTCGGCAGAGGTAGCAAGTGAGTTAAACGTCACAGCGCGAAGTATTCAGAGAGCCAACAAAGAGCTTGAGGTTGCAGGTTTAATCAAATTCAAGCGTGGCATATACGCAATAAATCCAGAATTTAACTGGGGGGGGAGGAGCTGGAATATATCGAAATCCTGTTACTACACGATGGACAGAAAAGGTGCTCAGGTTATTGATTTTAATGACGCAGCAGAAGCCATTAATTCAAAAAAGCTTGAGGAGATAGCCCGAAAAACCTTGAGGGAGGCAAACGGGCGTAACGCAAAAAGGAATTAATCATGCTCAGTATAACGCCAAAAGCTAAGCAAGTCACCGCATTGGATATGCTCAGGCAAAACTGGAATCAGCATCGAACGATGTTACTTTCGGCAAGTGTGGGGTTTGGCAAAACGGCAATAGCCGCATTCATGGCAGATGGCCTAGTTTCTAGGAAGCTGCGAGTTATGTTTGTAGCGCCTTACACAGTGTTGTTAGACCAGACAGCCACACGGTTTGTTGAATATGGTTTGCCGCCGGACGAAATCAGTTATGTGTGGCGAGATCATCCACTGTATGACCCCGACAAGCTAATTCAAATTGCATCAGCAGATACGCTAATTCGTCGTAAGTTTCCTGACAATATCGATTTACTCATCATCGATGAAGCCCACATGAAGCGAAAAAAAATACTCGAAATTATTCGAGATACGGATATTCGCGTAGTTGGATTATCAGGAACGCCATTTGCTGGGTGGATGGGGGAATACTACGAAACACTGATTAAACCAACGACGATGAAAGAGTTAATCGAAATTGGTGATCTGAGTCCTTACGAGTTTTACGCGCCAGATAACCCTGATGTTAGCGGTGTGAAAACATCAAAATTATCAGCATTCGGTAATGACTACAACGAGGAGCAGTTAGCCAAAATCATGGGCGATTCTGATTTAGTCGGGAATATCGTTAAGTTTTGGCTAGAACATGGCGAGGACAGGCCAACGGTTTGTTTTTGCGTCAATGTCAGCCATGCAAGCTACGTCACGATGGAATTTAACCGAGCGGGGATCAACGCTGAGGTAATGACGGCAGATACTCCACACGATGAGCGGCAATTGATTATTAACCGTTTTGAGAGTGGGGCGACAAAAATCATCGTTAACGTTGGGGTTCTAGTCGCTGGGTTCGATAGTGATGTTCGCTGCATCATCTACGCAAGGCCAACAAAGTCAGAAATTAGATGGGTTCAGTGTCTTGGGCGCGGATTGAGAACAGCGAAAGGAAAAGACAAGTGTCTCATATTCGACCACTCAGGATCAGTTCACTTACTTGGCTTTCCTGATGATATCGAATACGACGATTTGCAAAAGAAAAACGATGGGATGAAAACTCAAAGTGGCTACAGCGAGAAAGAAAAAGCTGAGAAAAAACCTAAAGAGTGTCCATCGTGTCACTACATGAAGCCAGCAGGTGTTTATGTTTGCCCTAAGTGTGGATTTAAACCACTGATGGGAGAAAACGTTCAAGTCGATGAAACTCGCGAACTCAAAAAGCTGAAAGCGGATGAGCAGATATTCACCAAGGAGCAAAAACAGAGTTGGTGGTCACAAATCAAGTTTTATCAAAAACAGCGTGAGATATCAGGTAAGCCGATTTCAGATGGTTGGTGTGCTCACACATACAAGAAAAAATTTGGTGTATGGCCTCGTGGTTTACACGACTCACCACAGGAAATAACACCCGAAGTCAGTAACTACATTCGGTCAAAAAATATCGCCTTTGCAAAAATGCAGGAGAAGCAAAACGCCAAAGAGGTAAAGCCGAAAACAGAGTCTGAAAAAATGGACTCTGCAAAGTCACACCTGAAAAGCATACGAGAACAACTCAGTTTAGGAGGTAATCGTGAAGACGGTAGAAGCAGTAGTAGGTCGATGGCCTGAAATATTTGAGTATTACAAATTACCGCCAATCACAGGGAAAAAACATTATCTAGGTGAATGTCCAATATGTGGCAAGAAAGGGAAATTCAGGATAGACGATAAAAACGGAAAGGGATCTTGGATATGTTCATGTGGGGCTGGGGATGGTTGGAAGCTACTGGAACTTACCCAGCAAAAAGATTTTAGAGTTTTAGCCAGTGAGATAGACCGATTAATCGGAAATAGTTATTCAGGCCAAGCAGTACCGCAAGCCCAATCAGATGTAAAAGCCACTCATTCAAAAGTTATCGCAAAGTTCGCCTCACTAATCCCTCTTAAAGACACATCCGCTCACCGTTATTTGATGGGCAGGGGGATCAACGTTTTACCGTCTCAGCATATCAGATACAGCAGCATGCAACAGAACGGATTTACTTCGCTCTGGTCAATTGCAACAGATGATCGCGGTGCTGGCTGTTATCTGCATAGGACGTTCTTGGATGGTGAAAAAAAGGCAAACTTTGAAGGAAATAAACGCCTTACCAAACTACAGGAAGATAATTATTTAGATTTTGCTGGCTCTATCGCCATTCGAATGACCCCAGTAGCATCAACGCTGGGTATCGCCGAGGGAATAGAAACGGCTCTTTCCTGTCAGCAAGTCTACGGCTGTAATACATGGTCGACGCTTAACGCCAATTTCATGCGTAAGTTTAGAGCACCGAAAGGCGTTAAACATCTCATCATATTTGCAGACACGGACAGCAACGGCACAGGGCTAGCAGCCGCCTTTGAGTGTGGCAATAGAAACATTCTAAGTAACAACGATGTTGAAAAAGTCAGCGTCCGATGGATTGACGGAACAGGCGATTTTAACGACATGCTAGTCAATGGGGCAAAGGTATTTCAACAGGAGTTATGGCGCAAGCAAGCAGCCTAACACACCAAATCATAAGGACTTCTAGATGAGCGTATTATTTCACAAGGATTACCCATATTCAGATTTAGATAACTGCTACAAAAACTATGAGTTGCTAATCGATAGTCAGCAATGGATAAACCACCCACTGGTAGACACCGCAGATCACCCAATCAAAAGAAAAGCAACGCGATTGATTAGGCAAATGAACAGGTGTTTTCCAAGAGGCAAGGCATACATGCGAGTTAGTAAGCGCGAGTTTATGGCGGGCAATTAAGCGAGGTGTTGAGTGATGAAAGGAACAACGTTAATTGAACTAACGCCCGAAGAACTTCAAATATTGATTGGGGTATTAGAGTATCAATTTAGCATCGGATTTGAAGATGAAGAAGTATGCGATTTATGCGAAAAACTAAAGGCCGCGGAGGCATCTAATGCAGGGAACTAATTGGGTTAAGACGGCAAATGAATTACCAGAAGACGGTCAGTGGTGCGTTGTTTATGTAGACAGTGTAATACTCGATGTCGCTTGCTATGACGATAACATGCGTTGTTGGCAAGGTGATAATTTCAGCTACAACCATGAGAGCATCAGCCACTGGTTAGCACTCCCACCAATGCCAGAGGGTGAATGATGGAATCACCACTTACAAGAATGATTAAGCAACAGGTATTCGACGCCAACGTTGACAGGATTGTTGCACTCAATGATGAGCAATGGGATTTCATACTGAATGACCAAGACGAACGCGCATGGTCTGGCGGTAATTACTACGGTCACGATTATAACGGGTGGGAAATTTACATTGCCTACGATATCAAATATGTGAAAACAGGATTACGGGAGCCGTTGTTATGATAGGAACAAAAGTAATTTATGACACAGGGAATAATTGGAATTGCTGGGCTGTAATAGTGTTTAGCTATGGTCGTTATATTGAATGTTACCGTCCATCCAAGCCAACAAAAAAGCAATTAAGAAAGATAAAAAAAGACTCCATTAGGATTATGAAACTTGACGATTAGGAGAGCTAACAGTGAGTGATAAAATACCCGCAATAACAAATCCATTGGGTAAGCACTGGAAACAGCCAAACCCTGCAAATATCACAATTGACGACACGCACGCCATGATGACCCGTTTAGATTATGAGTTACTAGCTGACTACTCAGGCTCAGTGCCATCAGGAGTTTATGTTGGGAAGATGTGGAAAGCGGTTGCTCCAAGTGGTAAAGCCTTTCTTCGTTGGTTCGGCATAGTTCCTGAGCGCGATGATGTATGCAGCAATAACCAGCGAGAAATATTGATAGTTGATTAGGAGGCTAACTTGGAAGCAGATTTCCTCTTCCACGAATCAACCAAAACCGCAGCATGGCAACACCTCAAAGAAGTTCTAGCAACAAACCAACCACACCGAATCATTATCAAGCCTTGGAAGTCCACACGCTCACTATCTCAGAATTCCACTTTCCATATGTGGTGCGGAGAGATAAGCAAGTATCTATGCAAGAAAAAGTCTAATTTCACGCCTGAGACCGTCAAGGAGATGTTAAAGCATACATTCCTAGGCTATGAGGTCACTGAAATGATAGACGCCACCACGCAGGATATAGAGCGCGTCAGGACGCTACGGAAAACATCAAAGTTAGATACGGGTGAAATGTTCCACTTCATGGAGCAGGTTGAATGCTGGGCAGCGGGTATAGGTTGTCTCGTGACAATCCCAAACAATTCGGAATACATGAAACTCAAGGAGCAGCAAGAGAGATGAACATCATATCAAAAATGGCAATCGCTATGGCTTCATTAGTATCACATAGCGCCTTATGGAGTATCAACCATAGTCGCAGTTGGTACAGCTACCCAATATCAACTAAGCGCATCACAGGTCACGCAAAGATAAACCGAGCAGCCAAGAAGCGGAGGGCGAGAAAATGACACCTCAAGAAAAACTAAAGCAACTAGATGAACGCTTAGATGAAGTGCATAAGCTAATTGTTTATCTAAATGAGTGCCGCAGGGAGTTAATAAATCGTCACAATCTAAACAAGGAGAAGTTATGACTCAGCAAGGTAAGAACGCGATTGAAATAATCAAAGCGGTTAGAGAGCTTGAATATTTCACCACAAAACAAGCGCAAAATATAACAGGAATCCCTTACTCAACAGTAAGTTACATTATCAGCCTAATGCGTAAATTTTCGGCTGTGTCAGTTGTAGGGAAAAGCAAAGGTACATTGAAATACAAAATATCACCTGATGCTGTGCAGATTGTTAAGCGTGAATTTACTGAGGTTTTCAAGCCAGCACCTAAAAAAATAGACGATGAAATAGTAGGCCGTGGAATGGTCTATGTCGAAAAGGCTAATGTGCAAGGTATGGGTAGCGCATTCCTAAAACGCATGGATTCTTTGTTGAGTGAGGTGAGGGCATGAAGAAGCAATTATTCTTTGGTCTCATTGTTGGCCTGATAGTTACCGCAGTTTGTATTTTCGTGGAGGCTGTTAAATATGGCTAACCCAAGGCGACGGCGCTGTAAAATATGTAGAGAGTGGTTTTATCCCAAGTACGAAAATATAGAGTGGTGTAGTCCGGAACATGGAGCAGAATTAGCAATCAAACGGCGAAGTAAGGAGAGAGAAAAACTAGAAGCCAAACTCAAGAAAGAACAGAAGCAAAAAGAAGTAAAAGCCCGTGAAAAACTCAAAGCCCGCAAGTTAGCAGTAAAACCCCGCAGTTATTGGATTAAACAAGCACAACAAGCCGTCAACGCATATATCAGAGAAAGAGACCGTGATTTGCCCTGCATATCATGCGGAACGTTCCAATCTGCTCAGTGGGATGCTGGTCATTATCGGACTACCGCTGCGGCTCCACAACTGAGATTCGATGAGCTAAACATACATCGGCAATGCGTTGTTTGTAATCAGCATAAGTCGGGGAATCTAGTTCCGTATCGCGTAGAGCTTATTAATCGAATAGGACAGAAAGCCGTTGAGTCTATCGAGTGTGACCATGATCGCCACAAGTGGACTGTTGATGAATGTAAAACCATCAAAGAGGTTTTCAGGAAGAAACTAAAGGAGCTGAAAGATGTTCACTGACATAGACGCAGCAATTGAAGAGGCTAGATATCTGAAATCTCAATCAGGTGGTCGAGTTAATTTCTATGTTCTTCAAGTAATGGAATGCATGGAAGTGTTATGCGGAATTATGGAAGGCGTTAGGTATTTATATTCAACAGCCGATGACGACCATCACACAGTATTGCCGGAGGTAAGATGAGAAAGGCTTCATTTGAACAAATAGCTTACTTCAGAACTGAAAAGGAAATGAGGAAAAAGCTTTTCGGATCACTTCCAAAATTAAGTCCATCAGAAAGACCATGGACTAGATATATGCTTACCATATGGGGAAGAAGCCACCAAGGAGACGATTCTCCAGATGGCCTAAATATAAATGTTATTGGTCGACTAATGACAAGGGATGAATGGGACGACGGCTCAGCAACTTTGATTCGCGCCACTTTCGATAACTGTAGAAAGATGGGATACACAGGCAATGAGCTAATCGAAAAGGTAAAAGAAATTATTGCACCAAACAAATCAACACTCGGCGCACTTCGCCTCGCCAAAGAAAAAGATGACGCCGAATTTGTTGAAAAGTGTATTAACGAAATTTTACCAACGAGCAACCCGCTTCGTGATGTAGTTATTAAACGCTATAAGCAATGCAAAAGCCCGCAAAACATTCTAGAGGAGCTATCGAGGAAAACAGGTATAGACCTAGACTCAGCTAAACGTCGAGTTAGATGGGCTTGTGCGATGATTGAAGATGCTATTCATCCTATGGTTAGTGATATCAAGTAGCATTATTTTCTATGTAATTTATTAATAGGAGAAATCTATTGCATTCTGCGCCTAAATAGTATACTGTTTATGTTATGCTCGGTCGTGAAAGGCAAAGAGCAGGTAACAAGGTAAAAGAGGCGGCACTTGTTATCGATCCCGCCTAGTTGGTCACTTCGTCTATTTGGACTGGAACTCCAACCGCATCGGCTGAGAGGTCGAAGAAAACAGAGCCTCACTTCGGTGGGGCTTTTCTCGTTATAGAGGTTTATATGCTTGATGAATTCGAAGGCTTCGACGAATTTGACGGATTTTAATTCCCCCGAATTCGAGGGAATAAACAGAACGTGGTAACAACGGGCATATCGCCTTAGTAAATCCCGACTGGTGCATGAGTAACGTTCCATGCCGTTAGCCCACGAAACGGGCATTAATTCCAACTCTCCGGAATTTCCGGATAGTTCATATTCAAGAGGTCGCCTAGTGCGGCTTTTTTCGTATTAAGCTTTAATGATTTGTATTTTCAGTGTAGAGGGTATAATTAATGTGCAATTTAATTATGAATAAGGATTATACATTTATGACTGAAATAGATTTCGAAGCTCTAGGTCGTTGTCATCACTTAAGGTCTAAGATTGCAGATGCGGCTCGTAAGCGTGATGATGCATTTAGAGGTATGACAGAAAAATACTGCCCAGACCCTAACCCGTATGAGAGAGTCCACGAAGTTGATATTCAAGAGTTTCATCAAAAATCAAAAGAATTTGAGTCAGCTAATGATGAACTTACTGCGCTTGTAAACGAGTATAACAAATGGGCAGAAAAGGCGGGTGAGCGCCCAATGAAATGGTTTAAAACCCGCTATTGATATTATTCAAATATAAAAGATCACTTCGGTGGTCTTTTTTCGTATACGCCGCCACAGAATTCTAATCACACACACTTAATTGACGCATAGAGATTGTGCGCGGCTATCTATTAACTAAATTCCTCCAACGTAGGGGGTGAGTATGAAATATATGAATAACACTCCTGAATGGCTGGATCATTTTCTTGGTTGGATTTCCTCAGCAAAAGAACAAGCTGCTGCGGCTGGTCTAGCTGGGACTGTTGCAATATTGCGTGGGATGTATAACGGCGGCGGCTGGAAGAAGACCCTGCTAGATGGTGCGTTGTGTGCATTCTTCGGGTGGTTCGCTAAAGACTTACTAGCAGCTATGGGTATGAACCCTGAATTTGCTTATTTCACTAGTGTACTGATTGGCTACTGGGGCGTAGAAACGCTGAGTAAAATGATTAAAGGTAAGGCAGGAGTGAATAATGACTGAACCTAAATGGCTAGCTGAAGCCAGAAAAGAAATTGGCGTATCTGAACATACTACGACTGGCTCTCAAGCCGTCGATCAGATGTGGATTGATAGCAAGTTACGTGGATTAGTTGGTACAGCAAAAACCGTTCCTTGGTGTGCTGGTTTCGTCAATGCCATGTTAGAGCGAGCAGGTATTAAATCCCCTCGCAAAGATGCCTCAAGTTCATTCGATACTTTCGGACAGAAACTAACTGAGCCTAAATACGGTTGCATCGTTCGCTTCTCTCGTTCGGGTGGTGGTCATGTTGGTTTCTGTGTCGGTAAAACTGAAAATGGCTCACTTCTTATCTTGGGTGGTAATCAATCAGACGCAGTAAACATCAAAGCGTTTGGAACTGACCGAGTAGTCGCTTATCGCTGGCCTGATGGCGTTGAAGTAGATAACCGACCGCTACCTATTGGTGATGCTGCGTTATCAGTGAAAGAGTCGTGACATGAGTGATATAGCCAAAGAGTTATTAAAAATAGCGATAAAGTATTTGATTGCTTTCATACCGCTATTAGTTGCGCTCTTTTTTATTTATCAAAACTCAAAATTAGAGCGTGAAATTAAATCACTGAATGGCGAATTATCAGCAAGCCAGATACTAAACAAAGTAACCCAATCAGCCATTACTCTTCACTATCAAGTATCACTCGACAACATCAAAGCAAAGCAATTAGAGGACTCAGAGCATGTCAAAGTTAAGACTGCTATCAAAACAGTGCTCAAGGACAATGAGTGCGCTAATACTGCTGTGCCTGACGATGTTGTTAGTGAGCTGCGGAAGTACGAAAGAGATTTACGTGCCCGTGCAGCCAGTACCGATACCAGCCCACTTAACCGCTGATTGCGAATTACCAGTCATACCAGAAAGGATGAAGTGGGGCGACTTGCCTGTGTTGCTAACGGATGCGATGAACTCAATAGCAAAGTGTAACTTGGACAAGAAAGCTATTAGAGAAATCGAAAAAGCGAGGATGTCCCCGCTTTAACTAATCATCCAACCTTGCGATAAGGGTAGCCAGCTTTTTTGATATAGACATCAAAATACTGACCTTTGGATGGTGCGCTCATTAATCCGCTATGAATATGAGCAGGTACATTTAAATACTGATAAATGCCACTGCTGTGAAATGCAATTTCTAACACATGAGTGGCTGGGTCATAACCAACTGATTGAAGGTTTGAAGATGAAACAGGAACACGATTCAATTTCTAAATCTCCTATTAACGGGAAAAGTCCCGAGGAAATATTAGAACATTTTAACAAATATAACTTCGTTGACGATCACGGACACCGATTGGAGTTCTGTCAGGACTTCATTGATCTTGTGACTCTTACCACAAAGTTAAATAAATCTTAACTCTCGACAAAAAAGCAATACGGGAAATTGAACAACAAAGAAATGCCCCAAATATCGGGGCGAAGCGAGAATAACAGTTCATGAATGTGACGTCACTATACGTTAATCGTGAATTACTACAATATTAAAAAGGTAGTAATCTCAATCAGATATTACAAATCAGAGTCTCTCAATAGCGGGGCTTTTTAATGCCTACAGGAGAATCAAATGCAACCACATCAACAACGAGTAGTAGATGAGAAAGCTGAGTTAGACGACAAAATCACAAAGCTGACAACTTTCATTAATGGCGATATCTGCAAGACGCTAGAGCATCGCGACCAAGAGTTATTGAGTAATCAATTAGGTCATATGCGCAGTTACTCTGAAACTTTATCTCAGCGCATTGAGCGATTCTAAAGAACAACCCCGACAGGGTTAGATAAATCGTTTATCCATTAAGGAGAGTGATCACTATCTTGACTGCTAGGAACAGACTAGAAGTGGCTTAGCAGAGTATCGCTAGGCTGCGAACTCTACGCATTTCACCGCTCATTCACAGAGCAATTCTAAAACGTCGAATCCAATCACTTTGATATGAGCCTTCGAGGAAGTCAGTTATAGCTGGCGAGCTTCGACGGGCTGATTTTCTATGTGAACGAGGGTTCATTTCAAATGAAGGTAATACGTATGAATAATATTATTCCTCTCGAATATGATGGACACCCTGTGCGTTTTAATAACGACGGATGGATCAATGCTACCGATATAGCAGCTAAATTTGGGAAAGTGCCCAATGAGTGGGTCAGGCTTCCTGAAACAATAGCATATATTCAAGCACTTGAAGGTAGATACGGGAAAATCCCGTATGTAAAAACTAGCAAAGCTAGGAAAGATAGGGGTGGCGGAACATGGCTACACTCTAAATTAGCTGTGCGTTTCGCTCGCTGGTTGTCTGTTGATTTTGAAATATGGTGTGATGAACAAATTGATGCTCTTATCCGTGGCAATATGCCAGTTTATAACGATGAGAGAATCAATGCGATATTCTTACTTGATAAGCCAACATCATGGGAAAAGCGTTTTCAACAACCTTTCTATCAAGCATTAAGCCGAATGTCTGGCTTGCCTTATTCTGGTCATGTCGGCGGTTGCCCATCGTTATTTGGGATGATAACAGCTAAGTGGGTATATCAGGCTGTACTACCTGATTCTGTTTATGAAGAAGCTAAGCAGATGGCAAAGGACAGTAAAGATAAAATACACCAATACCTAAAACCAGAAGCTTTACAACTGGTGCAGGATCAATTAGTCGCTGTCACTACTTTAGCTAACGGTTGCATTGACTATAAAGACTTTGAAGCTAGATGCGTTCAGGCTTTTGGAAAGTCAGGAATGCAGGGACTTCTAGTCTTTCCAAGCAATCGACAGCCATCACACACTGTAACATTACAATAGGTCGCTCAGCGGCCTTTTTTATTGGGTGGAATATGAAAACAGGAACATTGGAACTACAAATTTCAGTGAAATTTAAATGGTGGGTCAATCCATACATATCCACCTTAAAACTATTTTGCCTAACGCTTGGTATTGAACCGAACTACGAAAAGGTAGGCGAGTTCATTGCTAAGCATGGGCTGATTACAACGAAACACATAACAACAAGGTAAATCATGACTACTGAACTAACAGCAAAAGAGAAAATCCGCTTAGGTTTACTTAAGCTAACAGGCAATAACACCGCAGCAACCGCAAAGGCAATAAAACTCATCAAGGATGACCCACTTGAGTATGAGTTATTTTTCCAACTGTGGAGTAATAACAACGGCAACTTTGATAACGGCAGCGTCGATACATTAACGAAAGTTGATTCCGTCTATCAACGAGTGCAGGAAACAAAGAAAACGTTATTCAACGATGAAGTAACAGAATAACCAATTTATAAAATTCTACAAACGTCATTCATGGAGTGGCGTTAATAGAGATTTATATAAGTTTATGACGGCAAAGGTATCACTGATTGCCGATGGTATATAAACATAACCAGTTAATTGTTCTGATTGAGGTTAATTAATGGCGACTAAAACAAAAATGGGTCGCCCAAGTAAATTTGCAGAGAGTTTAGTTAAAGCAAAAGAATACTTAATGGGCGGATATGAAACGGTTGGTGATGTTGTACCAAGTGTGGCTGGTCTAGCCTGTTATTTAGGCGTATCACGTAAGACAGTTTATGAATGGGTAAAAGAAAGTACCGACTTAAGTGACACGTTAGAAGGCATTTTAGCAATGCAAGAAAATAAGCTCATCAATAAGGGGCTTAACGGTGATTTCAATCCAACAATAACCAAGTTAATGCTTGCCAATCATGGCTACAGCGAGAAGCAGGAGGTTGACCACAAATCCTCTGATAGCTCAATGTCACCAACAAAAATAGTTCTGGTTGCCGGAGGTAACAATGACGGTAGCGAGGATTGAAATACCGCCTAAATTAATTCCAGCATTCGAAGGTAATTATCGCTATCGCTGCTCACACGGTGGGCGTGGCTCTGCAAAGACAAGAACATTCGCATTAATGACGGCTATTCGTGGCTACATGGCTGCGATGAATGGTCAATCTGGCGTAATACTTTGCGCTCGTGAGTATATGAACTCACTAGAAGAATCATCAATGGAAGAGGTTAAACAGGCGATTAGGTCTGTGCCTTGGCTAAATGATTTCTATGAACTTGGTGAGAAATACATTCGCACTAAGTGCCGCTCAGTTAGCTATGTGTTCGCAGGGTTACGGCATAATTTGGACAGCATCAAATCCAAGGCGAGAATATTAATCGCATGGGTAGATGAGGCTGAGTCAGTATCAGAAATAGCATGGACAAAACTAGCGCCTACTGTTCGTGAAGCTGGCTCTGAAATATGGGTGACATGGAACCCTGAGCGAGACGGTAGCGCGACAGATAAGCGATTTAGAAAGAATCCACCTGACAATGCTGTCGTGGTTGAAATGAACTACGATGATAACCCATGGTTTCCATCAGTGTTGGAAGATGAGCGGTTAAATGACCAAGCCAGATTAGATTCCGCTACTTATGCGTGGATATGGGAAGGTGCTTATCTTGAAAACTCTGATAAGCAAGTATTAGCCAATAAATATGTCGTTCAATCATTCCCTGATGATTTATGGCAGCAAGCAGATAGGTTACTTTTCGGTGCTGACTTTGGTTTTGCTAAAGACCCCAACACGCTTATTCGCATGTTTATCTTGGATGACTGTCTGTACATCGAGCGCGAGGCTTACGGCGTTGGCGTTGAACTTGACCATATGCCAGAGTTTTACGATGAAATACCTGAAGCTCGTAAGTGGCCTATTAAAGCCGACTCCGCGCGACCCGAAACTATCAGTTATCTGAAGCGACAGGGATTTAATATCTCAGCCGCTAAAAAGTGGCAGGGCAGCGTAGAAGATGGCATCACACACTTGCGTGGCTTCAAGCAAATCATCATTCATCCTCGCTGTAAAGAAACAGCAAAAGAAGCCCGTCTCTACTCATATAAAACAGACCGAACTACTGGTGAAGTATTGCCAGTGATACTGGATGCTAATAACCACTGTTGGGATGCTGTTAGATATGGGCTTGATGGGTATATCACACAAAAATCTAACGCAGGTCTACTGGTTCCAAAAAGATTACTTAGGAGGTAATGATGGAGGCATTGTTGATCGTTTTGGTGCTGATAATTATTGAAAAAATCGATGATATGAAGTGCCGCCACAAATCATCTCTTGGATATCACCATAACCGCAAGTTAACATGGAAAATCAAGCCTCCACCAAAGAATCCATAGAGGGATAAAATGCAAGAAAACATGAAACTAGCCGTCAATCACCTAGTGAATGATGCGATAGCTCGTGCCCGTATGGCTTTGGTCAATCCAACCATGGGGCTTGACGCTAAGCGATCATCTGCTTGGTGCGAATACGGATTCAAACAAGATTTAACCTTTGATGATTTATACAAACTATTTCGCCGTGGTGGGATTGCATACGGCGGGGTAACTAAATTAAGTGGCACGTGCTGGAAAACATCTCCGCAAGTCATTGAAGGAGATAGTGCCGATGAGTCGAAAGATGAAACGGCGTGGGAAAAGTCTTTCAAAAAAGCAATTAACAAACGCATATGGAAAGAGTTTAAAGAGGCAGATCAGCGCCGTCTTGTCGGTCGCTATTCTGGCCTAATCCTTCACATCAATGACAATGGCAAATGGCACGAGCCGGTTAAAGCCTCAAAGCTTTTGAGAAAGGTTACTCCTGCATGGGCTAGTGCGATAAAACCTACTGAGTGGGTGACTGATATTAACTCGCCTGATTACGGTCAGCCGAAGATGTGGCAATACACCGAATCGCTACCGAATGGCGGTACTAGAAACATCAATATTCACCCTGACAGAGTGTTCATTCTAGGTGATTACTCGATTGATGCTATTGGCTTCCTTGAGCCGGCGTATAACGCATTTGTGAGCCTTGAAAAAGTCGAAGGCGGTTCTGGTGAGTCATTCCTAAAAAATGCAGCCAGACAGCTGTCAGTGAACTTTGACAAAGAGGCCAAGCTTGATGATTTAGCAAGAGCCTACGGCGTTGAAATGTCAGAGTTGCAGGAGATTTATAACGATGTTGCTAGGGAAATAAACATAGGCAATGACGCAGTTATGATCACTCAGGGAGCTAACGTTAACCCGTTAGTTACTGCTGTATCAGACCCAACGCCTACATATAACGTCAATCTTCAAACTGCCGCCGCAGCAATGGATATCCCATCGAAAATACTCGTCGGCATGCAAACAGGAGAAAGAGCCAGCACCGAAGACCAGAAGTATTTTAATTCACGCTGTCAGTCGCGTAGGGAGAGTGAGCTTTCATTCGAAATAGAGGACTTCATTGACCACTTAACACGAATCAAAGTACTAGAGCCTGTACCAGAGAAAACGGTTATTTGGGATGACCTGAACGAGCAATCAGCTACTGAGAAGCTTGATAGCGCTGAGAAGATGAGCCGTATTAATCAGGCATCACTAGCAACTGGAGGGCCTGTATTTACGGTTGAGGAAATTAGAACAGCAGCAGGGCCCGACTACGAAACTGATAATAAGCCACCGCTAGGTGAATTCGATGAAAATCCAGAAGATACGAACCGCGATAAGAGCAGGAACGAAAGCCGATCCGACAGCGGTTGATAAATTAGAGCGCGGAGCAATGAAGGCCTTTGCAAAGCGCATTAAAAAAGTATCACAAGGCTACATACAGCTACTCAATAGAATTCCATTCGAGCCCGTAGTTAATAAAAAATACCAATTTGACCTAGACCCTAACTATCTTTCAATCATCTTGAGAGACGGTGAGCTCATGGTCGATGAGGTGTTATTGCAGGGTGGTGAATTCAATAACTTCTTTTTCAATGAGTACGTCAGTACAGCATATGAACGAGGAACAGCGCAGGAGTATGCAAACTTAGCGCAACAATCAACGGCATACGCAGCAACACAACAAAGTGTGGCAACGATATTGCTCAGTGAGCCTTATCAGCTTCGCATGGCATTGGTTCGAGCTCGTGTGTTTGAGGAAATGAAAGGGCTGTCTGCTCAAGTCAAAGCAGATATGGCTCGCATTCTTACCGATGGCATAGCAAGAGGGCTAAATCCTCGTGAGGTAGCTAGAAATCTGAATGAGCAATCAGGTATCGAAATTCGTCGTGCTAATCGTGTGGCCAGAACGGAAATCACCACAGCATTGCGTAGGGCAAGAATGGATGAAGCTGATGAGGCTAGTGAAGTTCTTAACCTTGAAACTCGTCAGGTCCACATATCTGCGCTGAGCCCAACAACTCGACCTAATCATGCATCACGTCACGGAAAAATATTTACCACTGACGAGCAGCGCGATTGGTGGGCTAGAGATGGTAACTCAATCAACTGTAAGTGCTCGACGGTGACTATTCTTACCGACAAAGAAGGCAGGCCATACAACGATACATTACTCAATAAATTGAAAGAGGAAAAAGAAGCCATGAAAGAACGTGGTTACCAATGGGCGGAGGAATAACGATGCCGATTCAAGTAAATGTCACGACCAAGGTTAATAGCGCATCAATCAGGCGTGAAACCTATAACGGCCGTGAGCACATTATCATACCGAGCTACACACTGCCAGCAAACGTCATCATGAATGGCGAGTTCTACCCAGAGGCAGAAATAAAAGCTAACTACCTAAGCATGGAGGGGACTATCGCCCCACTTGGACACCCGACTGTAGATGGGCATTTTGTTTCGGCTTTTTCACCTGAAGGCCTTAATCAAGGTTTTGTAGGCGCATGGAATAGGAACGTAAGCCTAAAAGGTAATCGTGTTTATTCAGAGAAGTGGGTAGATGTAGAAAAGGCCATGGAGTCATCTGGCGGTCAGCGTCTTATGGCTAAATTAACAGCACTAGAGAAAGGGGAGTCATCTGACCCTATTTGGTCAAGTGTCGCCGTATTCAGGGAGCGAACCGAAGCACCAAAAGAATTGCAAGAGCAAGGCGCTCAGTGGGTGGTGAAGATTCATACCATTGACCATGACGCCATATTGTTAGATGAACCACCTGCGGCAGGGCCCGATAAAGGCGTAGGCCTTATGGTTAACGCTGACCAAGCCATATCACTAAAACCAAACTCTGGCGCTCTTATTGGTGAATCCTACCGTGAAAAAGAGAACCGAATCGAACGAGCAGTAAAAGATAAGTTTGTCATAACACAGGATGATTACGCATGGGTTGCTGACTTTACGGACTCTCAACTTGTGATTGTTCGAAACGGTGGAAAGGCAGAGGTATTTGGTTACACAAATGAAGGCGGGAAAATACTCATTGATGACTCTGGTAGCCCTGTAGTTAGGCAGGAGTCATGGGTAGTTATGGCTGCTAACAAATTTAAATCACTATTTAGTAAACCGCAGGCAAGCCCTGCAATCAACAATAGCACGGAGGGCGACATGCCTTTAACTCAAGAAGAAAAGAAAGACTTAGTAGGCGATATCACACGGGCATTAGCGGCAAACTTTGCAGAGCAGTTAAAGCCAATCAATGAAAAGGTTGATGCTCTTCAAGTCAACCACCAGAAGCTGGAAGAGTCATTAACCGCTAACCAGCGCGCTGAAGAAACAGAAATGCGTAAAGAGGTAGCGGCTAAATATGGCGAAGTGGTTGCAAATTCACTGCAAGGCCAAGCGTTAATCGATATGCATAAGCAACTCGGTGAAGCAGCATCATTAGCTGGCAACTCAGGCGCACAGCAGGAACAAGTTGGCGCACCAAACCCAGCGGAATACTTTAAAGGAGCTCAATAATGGCTACTAGTCGTTACCGCCGTGTAAATCTTGACGGCAAATCAATCACAGAAACACGCGCAGCAAAGGCGAATGTGTTGCCCGGTACTTTCGTAGTTATTGATGCAAATGATGAGTTTGCACAAGCGGCAGCGCTAACAGGTCGCATCTACATTACTAATCCTGCATATCACCAAGGGCTGACAATTCGTGATGCGATTCCTGCTGGTGACTCTGCTGTCGGTGAGTATGTGGAAGAAGGTCGAGAGCTTGCTTTATTGGTTCCTGCTGGCACTTACAAAAAAGACTCGCCGATTAAATTTGGTGCGGATGGTCAAGGTGCTTTGGCAACTGCTGATACCGACTCGGTTATTGGCTACAGCCAAGATGAAGTAACTCTGTCTAGCGCGGATTTCATTCGAGTTCGCTTCCGTGTTGGCACTGTTGCCGCTGCATAATTAAAAGGAAAAACTATGTTTTATACTGCTGAAACTTTAGCAACAAATAGCCGACTGCAACGTCAGTGGGAAGGGTTATGGGCGACACGTAATATTTACAATACGCAGCATAATCTGATGATAAATCAGTATCAGAACGTGATGGATGGTGAAACTTTAGCTGCAAACCAAGTCGGCGGCTTCGCTCGCGAGTTTTGGGCTGAGATTGACAGTAACATTATCCAATTGCGTGACCAAGAAACAGGCATGGAAATCGTTAATGATCTAATGGGCCTGCAAACAGTATTGCCAATTGGTAAGACTGCTAAGCTGTACAATGTGGTTGGTGATATTGCTGACGATGTATCAATCAGTATCGATGGTCAAGCTCCATATTCACATGACCACACTGAATACGGTTCAGACGGTGACCCGATTCCAGTGTTCACCGCTGGTTATGGTGTTAACTGGCGTCATGCGGCAGGTCTAAGCACTGTGGGAATCGACTTAGTATTAGATTCTCAAACTGCAAAGATGCGCCAATTCAATAAGAAGGTTGTTAATTACTTCTTGAATGGTGATGACAAAATCAGTGTCGATGGTTACAAAGGCCAAGGCATGAAAAATCACCGCAACACAGCAAAAATCGATTTAGGCACATCTGGTGCAAACATCGACTTAACTACTGCTGATTTACCAGCGCTGTTAGCATTTTTTGGTTTCAAAGGTGCATTTGGTCAAACCGCTTTCAATAACAAAGTAGATTTCTACGATGTTATGTGGGTGAGCTACGAAGCATGGGGTAATCTGATTAAGCCTACAGTGGTTGCGGTTGGCGCAGGTGCTGGCAATAGCGTAGTGAATGGTCGCGTTATTGATACCTTGCTGCCATATGCAGGTGTGAAGGAAATTCGCCCAACTTATGCGCTTAAAGGAACTGAGTTCATCGCGTATCAGCGCCGCAAAGATGTAGTAACCCCTTTAGTCGGTATGGCAACAGGTGTTGTTCCTAAGCCTCGCTTTATACCACAGGACAACTACAACTTCCAAATCATGAGCGCGGCAGGTCTGCAAATCACTCGTGATGGTGAAGGTAAATCTGGTGTAGTTTACGGCGCGAAACTGAGCTAAGGAGATAAAATGGCTAAGTATGAAGTTATTATCCCTTGGCATGGAGTTATTAAGGGGCAGGTAGTTGAGTTTGAAGAATTGCATCCAGTGTTAAAACCAAATGTGCGCTTGCTGTCAGATGAAGCCGCTGCGGCATTAACACCATCAGTTGAGCAGACTAAAAAGCCAACCAAGAAAGAGGTAATCGAAAAGCTCACCGAGTTAGGCATTGAGTTTGACGAGAAAGCCAAGGTCGATGAGCTAATTGCTCTGCTTCCAGAAGAATAGCCGCGAAAGCGGTTTTTTTATGCCCTCGAAAGGGGGCTTTGCTTTGTGAGGTAATCATGATCACAAAAGAGCAAGCCAAAGAATACCTGACGGGGCAGGGAATAGAGTTACCTGATTTTATTCTCGACGCATTGATTGAGCAGGTCGGTAGTATTCAGGAATGCCTTGATAAGCATTACCCAGCGGCAACAGCGCTATTGATTCAGATGTATTTGCTTGCACTCATGGCACTTGGTCAGGGTGATAAGTATATCAGCTCACAATCAGCCCCCAACGGTGCGTCACGGTCATTTCGGTATCAATCATTTGGTGATAGATGGAAAGCAGCTACATCGCTTCTACGTGGCTTAGATAAGTACGGATGCGCTAATGGGCTAATCCCTTCTGACCCGACTCAAACAGCTCATGCTGGATTGTGGATTGCGAAAGGTGGCTGTATGTGCGGAGGTGGTCGATGAGCACTACCGCTAACTGGTCATATACCGCACTCGCCACTATTTACCCTGTTATTCGCGGCGGTGGAAAATGGGATGACACAATCACCTATGGCACTCCATATCTTATCGACTGCACATGGCAATCTAGCAATGAAGTAGTGAAAGACGATATGGGGAAGGAGTTTGTTACCAATAACGTGTTTTACACTGAATTGAAGCGTACCGGTGTAGATGTGCAAAGGCCAGAGCGCGGCTTCTACATTGCCAAAGGTGATACCACTTCTCAATCTGACCCGAGAGTCGCTGGAGCTGACATTATCATCACAGTTAAAGAAGATGATATGAGCTTTTTCGGTGAAGAGTTCGACTACGAGATAAGGACGTGATCATGGGCGTAAAAGTCAAAGGTATCAGGCGAGTTAGAGGGAATATCAATAGCGAATTAGAGGTTATTGCCACACAGCGAACAGCCCGAGTTATGCAAGAGATATCTATCACTGGTGCGGCTTATGCTGCGGCAATTACCCCTATCGACACATCCAATCTCATCAATAGTCAGTATCGACAATTGCAGAAAATACCCAGCGGGTATGAGGCCAGAGTCGGTTATTCAGCAAACTATGCCGCAGCGGTTAGCCAGATGAAAGGCAAACTTAAAGGTCAGCCAAGAGAGGATTTTGGCAAAACTCGAAGCGGTGTCTCATTTGGTGGCGGTACTGGCAAAGGGCGATATTGGGACCCTAACGCAGAGCCTGATTTCTTACGCAAAGGTTTTGAAAACGCAGCGCCAGAAATACAGGAAATCATTAAACGAGGCTACAAAATATGAAGCCTAGTGATATTTACAGCGAAATTACTGAGTGGCTGGAGGTTAATCACTTCTCTGATGGTTTCGATGTTCAGTATCGATTTTGGAAAGATGGTCAGCAACTAGATAAATTTATCGTCATTCAGCGAATGGGCGGTGCTAAGCCAGAGGAAGCACTAATACGTGACTCTTACCGAATGCTGCTTATATCTGAGGTCGATGGCGGTCAATCAGCACTTGAAGACCTAGCTTTTAGTATTAGAGAAGCATTAATCCGAGACCACAAAATCGGATGCATGACCTATGTAGAGCCAATCGGCGGTATCAACCAATCAATGAGCGACAGAAATCGCTTAGTCCTCGAAATTAATTTCAACACAATAATCTCACGATAACGGAGTAAATAAACATGGCATGTGAATCAGGTGCATTCACAGGGCGCGACGTGGTTGTATTTTATGCAATTGCGTGTCCTGAGAACAAACCATCACCAATGGACTACGGTCGCCTTGGTATGATGCGCGGAAAGTCGTCTGCTACTGAATGGGAAACGGTAGACGCAACGGGCGATATGTCGCCACAAAATACACAGGAAAGCTTAGTTTCGTACAAAAACGTCACTTTCTCGGGTGATGGCGTATCTCGTAAAGAGTCTTTATACGGTCAGAAAGAGCTTAAGCGCCACGTTAACAACCCTGAAACTACATCAGGTCAGCCTTACGTATGGTTCAAGATTGTTAGCCCTACAGATATCACTGAAGGCTGTTTCTTAGTGACTAGCTGGAGTGATGAATATCCACACGATGACGTAGCGACTTGGTCTATTGAAGCTAATAGCGCAGGTGGTGTCGATATCCGTGATATTCCAGAAGAAATCGTAATCACCAAACAGCCAGTAGACCAAACACTGACGGTAGGCCAAACGCTAACTTTATCTGTGGAAGCTAAATCCACCGATGGCTCGGCGCTAACTTATCAGTGGAAGAAAGGTAACAGTAATGTTTCTGGCGGTACTACTGCTACATTTACCAAGCAGGCAACTGTTGCTGGTGATGCAGGGGAATATACTTGCGTCATTACTTCAACTTCTGCGGGTAGTGTTACTTCTAGTCAGGCAACAGTCACCATTTCTTAATCTAAGGGGCGCAAGCCCCTCTATTGAGGTCTCATGCAAGTATTAACGGATGTAGGGCAAATAGCGGTGATTGTCGATGGTAAGTCGTATCATTTAATCCCTTCATTTTCGGCAATGGCTAGGCTATCTCAAAACTCACCCACACGATTAACTGATATTTTCGTTACTGTACACGGAGGTCGATTTCCTAATCTAAAGGACCCTAAGCTAGCAAAAAATGCAGAGGCCATTTGCTTTGCTAATATGGTCATGGAATGCAAAGAAGTGATTGAAAAGTGCTGTAACGAAAAAGTCAGTACGTTAATTGGCAATCTCAGCGTCAACCGTAAAGGCTGGCTAAGCTATCGAGAAGGGCGCTTGAAGTTACAGGATATTATCACTCTTGCTCGTCACCTCATGCGTCACGGCATCATGGGCGACCAAAAGCCTGATGAAGACGAAGAGCCGCAGGGTAAATTCACAAACGAATTCGACCCGCGCGTTTATGTCTATCTTGCCGTAGCCCATTTGGGCATTAGCGAACAGGAAGCTTGGGGAATGACAATGACGGGTTTCCGCGCTGCCATGGAAGCTAAATTTCCCCGTAGTGAGAAAGATAAAATCCCATCCAATAAGCGGTATGAAGAAGCTATGGATTGGGCTGATAAAATTATTATGCGTGATAATGCGAGGTAGGGTATGGCTGAGTTAAAATGTAATTTCTGTGGTCGTAGTCAAACTAAAGTTCCAATTCTTATTTTAGCAAATGATAAGACTGCGGGAATCTGTAGTACATGCGTTGGTAATTGCGTGCAGCATATGGGGTTGTTAATCAAAGAAAGCAAGACCACATTTGAGCTTCCGACAGAAGAAAAAGAGGGTTGATATGAGAGAACCAAAACCAACAACAAAGCCTGTTCCCTCATTCGATATCAAAGATGGCGTTTCTTATTTCTGCCCTGAATGCTCAGAAAGAAATCAGAGAGGGAAAAGTCAGTTGCAGGTAGCTAAAGAAGCACTTGAAGTACTTCACCGCATGAGTACAGAAGAATTAGTGGCCACATTGACAAAAGCTGGGTTGATAGAAAAAGATGGTTGTGATTTCAACCATGTTAAAAAACAAATATTTAAAATGGTTTTCATGAATGAATTGGTGGATGGTAAGTTTATTATTACCGAATTCAGTAATGGAGAAATAAGTTTTTACACGCAAGAAAAAGGTAAAGAGACTATCCTAAACAAAACAATGCCATACAACGAGAGTGATTCTACTTACTCCACAATGGCATTGGATATAATGAAGCGATCATTAGGTCAAATAGATTGAATTGCCACCTGCACAACGCGTAGTATTTCAGATGGGTTATTCAATGCTGTATCAATGGCTTTGGTCATTACATGGCGTAACCCGTCAACTGGTAGCTTCTTTAGTTCGTTTTTGATTGCGTTTTTCTCGCCATCGCTAACATTCATTTTGTCAACATATGAAGATAGAGCCGATAAAGTATCATCATGTAATTTGATCACATTGACATTCAGTATCGCACTTAACCCACCATCGGCTCTGAGAAAATCTACTCCTAAGTTGGTTATTCTTATAAAAGAAGGGTCAAGAAGTAGCGGCGTGTTAGCCTCAAACTCATCGTCAGCGCGAGATACAGGGCAATCTGCTGTATTAAGTAGACCACTATCGGACAAGTAAATTATGTTATCGTAGAAATCCTTATAAGTTTCATAAGGCTCACATAGTTCATTCCATTGTTCTCTGCTAACTCGTCCATTTTTGCAGTGATAAAAGGCGAGTAATATATTTTGTTGCCACTCAGGATTATATCTATCATAAGTCATCACTTGTTATCCTTGTCGTAAAGTTCCATTAGAGTGCTGAATACCATTTTTTTAACTTCCTCGGCTTGGTGTTCAGCTAACTTTTTGGTTTCTGTATTACTTGACTGTGTTTCATTTTCGCTTTCAAGAGCGTCCAAGACTATCTGCAATAGCTCAGAATTAAATGACCTGCCATTGCATTCAGCCCTTTCTTTAAGTTTGTCTCTTACTTCTGGCGGCATTCTGAAGGTGAATTTAGGCTCATCTCTAGCCATTTATTGATCCTTTTTGTAGAGTTTAACTAATGTATCAAATACCATTTTTCTAACCTCATCAGCCTGAGTGGCTGCCATTTTCTCTACGTCATCCTTATAGCCAGATACTGATGATGGTGTAGATAAAGCTTCATCTATTATTTGCAATAATTCTGCATTAATTGATCTGCCATTCATCTCAGATCTTACTTTTAACTTATCTCTTGTTTCTGGCGGCATTCGCAATTTGAACTGCGGGTATTCTCTGCTCATATAATCACCTTTATTTTTCTTGACAGTCTATAACGGTGATAGTACATTCTCAATTGAACCACGGTGACTCTATATGGAGATGTAAAATGAAAGGAGCGAGAAAGCTACCACAGCTTAATTTTCGTTGGCCTGAAAAGGATATTGACCTAGTTAAGCAGTGGGCAGAAAAAAACGGAAGATCTTTAAATAATGAAGTTCACAGAATTGTGATGGATTTTTTGAAGAAAGAAGGTGTTGTGAGTGCTAATTAACAGCGAAGCCCCAACTGCGGGAACAGTCGAGGCTTCTAATTTAGTCCGAAACCTAGAGAGAAACGAACTATGAATACTATATCAACAATTAACGTACCTTTCCACGGTAACAATTTATATGTTGTTAATTATAATGGTCAGCCTTATGTTCCTATGCGCCCTATCGTTGAAGGGATGGGAATGGACTGGACAGGTCAGTTAAACAAGCTAAAACAAAAGTTTAAATCAACCGTAGAGGAAATCTCTATAGTTGCCGCGGATGGTAAAGAGCGAAATATGATTTGCCTAGCTCTCCGTAAACTTGCTGGCTGGCTTCACACTATCAGCCCTAACAAAGTTAAACCTGAAATCCGCGATAAGGTGATCCAGTATCAAGAAGAATGCGACGACGTACTCTATGAGTATTGGACTACTGGCGAGGTTAAGGCTAAACACAAATCAACGGTTCAGGAACGCAACCCATTAAAGAACGCTGTTAATTTACTGGTGAGCAAAAAGGGGATTATGTACCCAGAAGCGTATTCACTAGTGCATCAGCAATTTAATGTTAGCGGAATTGATGAACTAACAGCCGACCAGATACCAATGGCGGTAGAGTATGTTCACAAGCTAGTAATGGAAGGTGAATATATTCCCAAACAGCAGCTACCACAGGTTGGACTTGAAAGCCTTGCGATGCCAATGTCATTCTTTGATGAATATGACTGGTTGTTTGATCTTGAGGGTGTTGATAAAGCAGAATCACTATCTGAATTCTATAGGTATCCTCAAAAGATGCTTAAGAATATGGCTGAATACCCGAACCCACTAATTGAAATACTGACTAAGCTTAGAGGTATGGGTGTAAATATAGATGCAGCCTATTTTTGGCTAAAAGCACTACAGCATCGTTACGAAGTTAATACTAGTAGTTTAAATCGAAAAGAAAAGCTGCTATCAGATGTTTTGTTAAGCAATACTTCTGTGGCTCACAATATCATCAAGTCAATTATAGATGAATGGCGAAACATACTAGCGCCAGCAATTAAAAAATTAAATCCAGCCTTAGAGTCAGAGGTAACCAAGCAGTTATCTGAACTGAATGGAGTTATTTACTGCAACTTATTAAGCCTTAAAGAAAAGCCAGAAACTAAGTTATTAGCCTGACCCACACATAGCCCAAGGATGGGCTAGCAAAACCTAATGATTTACTGCTATTCTATACATATAGATAGTTGGGAGGTAATTATCATGACTATAAAGAAAACAAATCAAACTGGAACATCACATACAGTAAAAAAGTATGATGGAGTCTCTTTCCCTTCCTCTGGCATCGTAGGGACATCTAGCGGTACTATAAAGCGTTGCATGAGGTCAATCACTACGACTTCTGACTTTGAGCAGGCACTTAAAGATACACAACTAGAGTATGCTCAAATAATTAAAGATTTAGAAGATAAGTGATGAGTGTATGCGATTATTAACAGTCGAAGAGGTTGTCAAGATACAGGAAAAAACTCTACCTAATAGTGGTGAGCCGAGTATCGACAAGCTATCAGGTGCGCTTGGTCGCGTTCAATCACTTATTGACTATGAAAATAATAATGATGTGTTTGATTTGGCTGGAATGTACCTTGTTGCTATAGCTAAGGCTCATGCTTTTAATGATGCTAATAAGAGAACAGCTTTTCAGGCCGCAACAATATTCTTGAAGCTTAATGGTGTGAAATTATTTCCTTCTGTTTATTTGGTTAAGTTAACAATTTTATCAGCCATGGGTGAATTTGATTACAAACAAGCATCAACCACTCTACGCATTCTATCTGACTATAAAAATGATTTAGTAGAAGAAACGCACAGCGGATACATCTAATCCATTCACATTATCCTACGCGCCTCTGAATTGAGGCATTTTGCTATGCTGTAAATAAGATCAGTAACGCTTCCCCTAAAACAAATGGTTAAATATCTCTCATTAATCTATGGGGGATTTATGACAGAAGATGAAGCTAAATCCGAAGGGCAGAGAATGCTCAAGGAGAATGAAGCTAAGCTTTGGGAGATGTTCAAGCAAGTAACTGATGTAAAATTTCGTGAGTTTCTGCTTAGTAACGGGGTGGAGAGCTTAAAGTGTCCAATATGTGGCTTTGATGGAATGGGCTTTCCATCAATTAGCATTAATGACGGCGAGTCTTTTCTTGTGCCGATCAAATGCGAAGACCTTGCAGGTAGATATCCATTTAACCCACTTAATTTCAAGTATCGGGCTATATGCAAAGATTGTGGTTATGAAATATACTTTAACGTATCTAGAGTAATGAAGTGGATGGGGCTTTTTGATAGAAAATCAGGAGCTGGAAATGAGTAGAGCAATGACAGCTGATGAGGTCTTTAAAGGTAGTGATATAAAAATAACAGACTTTAATGATATCTATCAAGCTCCAAAGAATAAGGTTGAGGGCAGTAATGACATGAGCGATTCTAAATTATCAAAAACAGAACTAGATGCATTGCTTAGAGCAAGCAAGGCAGAGGTTGATGCTGTTGCTGCTGGTATGCGTGAAGAGATGGCTAAGTGGAGGGAAGAGCAAAACACTCAAATGTCTCAACTTAACGCAACATTGTCGACTATATCATCTAAGATTGATTCTAAATTTGATGCTGTTGATGGGAAAATAGACGGGTTAAAAACTAGCCTAACAACCACCCAATGGAGCATGACTATAGGCATAGCGCTTGTGACAATAATTCTATCTACGGTAATGATTTATTCTAGTTCAATTATTGCTAGCGCAGAAAAGGCAGATACAAAGCAACCTCAACCTACCGTTATCTACGTTCAACAACCATCGCCACATTCAATAGAACAACCAAGCCATCAAAAATAATACATCTAACCTGCCTCGGCAGGTTTTTTGTTTGCTTCAATTTGCACTCCCGCTAAGCTAACATTACTGAAACTAATTGATGGGATGGTGAGATGAAAAGAATATTAGCAGTGGCTGCGGTGGTTGCTTTGCTGGCTGGATGTGATAGCAAGCAAGATGCCCCGTTTGGCTTAAAGTGGGGGCAGAGCATGGATAGCGTCAGCTTCATTAATGATGGTCACTGTGAGAAAAAACGAGCTGAAACTATCTGCACTTTTGATAACACCCCTCCGTTTAATGAATGGACTTATGAAAACAGGCTTAAATTCAAAAGCGATAAGCTAGTTGAAGTAAGTTCATTTCTTAATGCTGTTGATGATAAAGAATACTTCTGTGTTTTATTGAGAGAAGAAAGTAAATATTTGACTGGGGTGATTAAAGATGGCGAAAAGCTATTTGATGCTGCAAAAAGCTGCCCTGACATTAAAGTTCAACCAGATGCAGTAAGGGACGCTTTTTACGAGAAATTTAACACCACATATGGAGAGGTCAGAATTTATTTAACACTAGATCCTTATGTTGGCTCTGTAACTTATTCACCACCTGAAAAATAACCAAACATAACTTTTTAGCTAACAGCCCTGTCAATTTTGACGGGGCTTTCTTTTTTATAGAGGTTAATCATGACATTAAACGCTGGGTCAGTAGAGTTCATCATAAAAGCCGATACCGAACAGTTATTAGTTGCTAATAAACAGGTCGATAGGAGCTTAAGCGATCTTGATGTTAGCTTTGATAAAGCTGCCAAGTCAGTAAATAAAACAGAAAAGGCAATGTTTGCTCTTTCTAAGACGGCTGCATTAGTAACTTCTGCAATCTCTGTTGGTGCTGTTGTAAGTATGGTTGATGAGTGGGGACAGGTTGCAGCTCGAATAAAAATGGCGCTCAAGTCTGTTGAAGGTGATATCACCAAATACGGAGCAATACAGGAACGCTTCTTAGAGATAAGTAACAGAAACGGTAAAGCAATAGAAGACACTCAATTACTCTATGTTGGCGCAGCAACATCAATGCAGGAGTTGGGATATAACACAGATCAAACTGTAGATTATATTGAGTCATTGTCTTCCTCGCTAACAGCTAACGCATCAAGCGCAAACGAAACCCAGTCAATGATTAACGCGCTAAATAAATCAATGGTTGCTGGTAAAGTCGCAGGTGAAAACTGGAACTCCATTATGAATGCAACGCCAACCATTATTGGCGATATTGCAAAAGAGTTATCAGTTATGCGAGGTGGCGTAAAAGTCACTGAAACAGAAGTTAAGAAAATGGCTTCTGAAGGGAAAATCTCATTCCAATTATTTGCTGATGCGGTTATCAAAGCTAAAGAAGCTAATAATGCAATGGCTGATAGCATGGATAACACTGTTGCTGATGGTTTCACAAAGTTAACGAACTCAGCCAAGGCATACTATGGTGAGCTAAACCAATCTCTGGGAATAACCAGATCAGTATCCGCTGGATTTGCTGTGCTTACTGAAAACTTTGATTATCTAGCTAGCGCCATTGCAGCAGTAGTAGCCATTGGAGCTGCTAAATATTTTGGAGATTTATCTAATAGAATTGTTAAGTTTGGCGCTGACTCTGCCAAGGCAGCCATTGACAGCAAGAGACTAGCTGTTGAAAAACTAAACACCGCCAGAGCATCATTGCAACAAATTCAAGCAGAGAAAGCTTTTGCTGTAGCTACACAACAATCTTTAAGTGCTCAACTATCGGCAACTCAAGCAGAGTCACGGCGCTCATCTATAAGACGTCAGCTTGCGGCAAACTCTGCTGAGATAACCACATTAACCAAGGCAGAAACAGCAGCCACTAATCAACTTGCAGCAGCTCAATCAAGGCTAAGTGTTGCATCAAGAGCTGCATCTGGTGCTATGAATTTGCTGAAAAGCGGATTTTCATTAATAGGTGGGCCAGCTGGTGCTGCAATGCTTGCAACTGGTGCAATATTTTACTTCTATCAAGAAATGCAGCGATCTCGTGATGAGGCAGTCAAGCTAGCTAATGGCTTGGATGGGCTAATCACTAGAATGCAGGATATGAATAGGGAGCAAAAAAAATCAGAATTAAGCAATATAAACACAGCGCTCTTAGGATTGGCTCAGGTTGTAGGAAAATCTGGCGAAGCAGTAAGAGAGGCTCAGGAAGAGCTTAATAATTGGAACCAAAAGTTAAGCAGAGCAAAAGAGGGAAGCGATGCTTATGTCGTAGCACAAAAGGGCGCTGAAAGGGCGCAGAAATCCCTGACAGCAGCTATCCAAGAATCAGAAAAGGCTTCAAATGATTATCAGAAAGCGAAAAGCGCCATAAGGATCCTTCAAGCTGACCTTAACGGTGAGTTGAAACAAGGCGCAGAGTTATTGTCTCATGAGGCTAAAACTCTGTTACCGAATGGCAGTGCAGCTCTAAGGCAGTACGGTGTAGACCTTGATAATGCAACCAAGAGTAAGCAAAAATTCAACTCTCAAAGCCTGATGTTGGATTTCGGCGGAGATGATGGTCAAAAGTTAAAGCAAAGACTAGAAAGGGATTTAGCATTATCAAAATTAGAAGGTGAAGCAAAAGTAAGGTTGCAGGTTAAATTTGCGGCTGATGATTCTGGCGTCATTGACCCAATGGCAATACAGAAATTACAAGATGATGCTGTAGCTACTTACCAGAACAATGAACAAAAGAGAGAAAAAAATAAGCTTGATAAACAAGGGGCAAAAACAGCCAATGAAGCAGCCGATGCATTAAAAAGTCAGTATGAAGCAGTTGCTAGACTTAACACTGGGTATAAAGATAACTCATTGGAAATGGCTAAGTATGATGCCGTTGTGAGACTTGGTAATAAAGCGACACAAGAGCAGATTAATAAAGCCAAGGAATTAGCTGAGGCACAATGGAAGGCTGAGGAAGCGGTAAGAAACCTAGCTCAAGCAGAACAGGGAAGAAAGTACGCCAATCAAGAGATAGCCGCTGCCAAGGTTGCTGAAAACCCTTACACCGATACAGCAGAAGACCCACTAGCTCAGATAAACCTACAGGAACAGCAAAAGTTAGAAGCCTTAGAAAAGTATCGGCTTATTGATACTGAAAACGCTCAACTGTATGAGGATGCTAAAACCGCAATCATGCAGCAAGCCGCGTATGAGCGAGAAGATTTATTAAAGAAGGAGCAAGAAGAATATCAAAATAACATGCTAAGCCTCATTGGTTCCACGTCTGAGTTTGCGAGTTCACTTGCTGGAGCGTTCGGTGATGCGGTAGGCGAGTCAAATGCAGCATATAAAGCGTTGTTTGCGGTTAGTAAAGCGTTTGCAATTGCTCAAGCATCGTTAAACCTTCAAACGGCAATCGGCAATGCTCTTGCTATTCCGTGGCCTAAAAACATTCCAGCAATAGCGCAAGCAATGGCGGCAGGCTCTCAACTGGTTAATGCTGTAAGAGGTGTTAATTACGGTGGTCGTCGCTACGGCGGTAACGTATCAGGCGGTAATCCATATCGCATTAATGAATCGGGTGAATCTGAGATATTCCAGACTTACGACGGGAAACAGGCTTTCATTCCGAATAAGTCAGGGAAGGTTGTACCAGCGGATAAGGCTGGGGGCTCAAATCTTCCTCCTATCATCAATGTATACCAACAAGCTTCTGGCGCAACGGTTGATGTAACGACTGAGAAGGGGCTGAACGCACAGGATGTAATTAATATTGTTGTACGCAATATCATGGAAGGTCGAGAAATAAGCGGGGCTGTATCAACTCACCATAACGCACCAAGAAAAGCAACTGGGTCACTTTAAACAATCAAGAGGTAACATATGAAAGTATCAATCGAAGTAAACGGAAAAACAATTTGGTATCGCGACGAAGAAAAGCTAGAAGGCATGGCATCAACAGGTTACATAAAGGACGGGACACAGGAAAAGATTATCGCCGCCCTTGAGAACGCCTTATTTCAAGCTAAAGGCGAATTATCATGCTGGAATGACTGAAATAGAATGTTTTATGGTGGCTGACCCACCACCCAAGTCTATCGTCACATTCCAATAACCAGAGTGAGGGGCTTGCAACCTAGCTGGCAAGTGGGTAAAGAAACCACCGCCACCATGATGCTGATACCCCCTGCCATTTCGATAACTATTGAAATTTGAATCAGTTGTTAATCGAATATTGCACTGATGGCTGCAGTCAACAACAACTATATCTCCTGCATTTAAGTGCATCCTTTTATGTAAAAACTGCATAAGTGAATCCTATTATGAGAATTATCAGCCATATTCTCAGTCTATTTCTCTGGGCTGAATGTTAAACATAACCTAAATTAATCTATTGTGAACGCTGATGATTGATTAGTTATTAAAATGATGACTTATCTCACAAGCTTTAACTGGTGAAATATGGACGAAATTATTGATTACCCTCGCGGTATGCCATTGCCGATTAGGGCAGATAAAAATATGACCATCGACACGGGATTTAGGACTGACCAGCCACAGGTTGGCGCTCCTATTTTCCAATCTTTGACAGATGATTTGAAAACCGTTTGGAGTGTGCGATGGGTATTGCGGCGAGAGCAGGAAAGGCGATTTGCTCAATGGCTGCGAAGCCCTAACTATCTTGATAACGGTAAGCGTTGGTTTCGGATGGAGATTGATTTGGGCGGTAGTGGACTGCAAGAGCAAATAGTTCACTTCGTTCAAATGCCAGTGCAGACGTCGATAGTTGCTGGTGTGGTGACATGGACGGGAAGCATTATTTGCCGAAAACTGAACAATACAGATGATGAGTTCGGAGACCTGATAGTCGAGCTATTACCTGAAGAATGGGGCTTGCTCGATATCGTCGTCACTGAGCGATTACCGAGATGCAAGGGGGGAGAATGAAGTTAAGAGAGTACAGAGCGCAACGACCAATGCGCACATTCTACGAAACTATTCAATTCTATCACCCATCATTCGGAAACATTCATCTAGTCAGCTTGCAGATAGAGCCTAAAGTGCTTGGGGGTATTGAGTATCAGCCGTGCAACTTCGAACTTGCTGAAAGCCAGCAGAGCAAAACGCCGATTATCGATGCTTCGGTTAAGTTCAGCCGAGTCGCACAGGACTTTAAGCAGCAACTCAAGCTATGGCGGTCAAACACTCGAATGAAGCCAATTATCGCAACGTTTAGATTGTTTGATTCAGCCGACAAAGATAACCCGATAAGCGAGTGGTCGCTGTATGTGAAAGACTGCTCACTCGATGCCGAGTCGGTCACTGTCACACTGTCGATGAATAACCCGCTGAATAAGAACGTTGGGCGCATTTACACGATGGAAGAATTCACAGGCTTGGAGACTGTTTAATGACGAAATTAGAGTTTATTAATCGGATGATTGGCAAGCCGTGGAAGAATCGGGCGTGTACGCTTGATGCGTGTGATTGTTGGGGCCTTGTCGTGTTGTATTTTAGGTACGTACTAGGTACGGAAATTCATCATGACGCTGGCTACGAATCGGACCATGATTTTGTAACTTGCTATGAGAATGAAGTCGAATTCTGGCAGCGCACAGAGCACCCAGTGGATGATGGGATATTCATTGGCTATCGCGGCTCTAAGCCAGCCCATATCGGATTAATTATCGATGGCAATGCATTTCATAGCCGAGGAGAGAATGGGGCTGTAAGAATGGATAGGCTCATTGTGCTTGAGAAGAAATTCACAAAATTGGAGTTTATGAAATATGCCGATAGTTGAAATTCAACGAATAGCGGGAACACCTAAAGAAAGGGTCGATTTAACAGTCGGCTCTTTTTTTTATAGCGATTTTTTAGTGCATCAGCAATTGCATAGCGATGCGACGATTATCGTTAACGGTCGTGAGATGCAAGATGATGACGAGTTAGATTTCGAGATAACACCGACGCACTTTATTCAAGTATTCGACCAACCTAAAGGCGTTATCGGCGATATCCTGAATCCAGTGTTTAACTTGGTTACAAAAGTATTTTCGTTTCTTGCACCAAAAACACCGTCGTTTTCTGCTGCTGAGTCGAATGTCAAAGATAGCCCAAATAACCGACTCACAGGACAAACAAACGTTGCTCGAGCATACCAAGCAAGACCAGAAATACACGGTCAAGTAAGGGCGTTCCCTGACCTCATTCAGCAGTCAATGTTTGAGTACAATAACAACCTCAAGACAGTAACTGAATGGCTAAACATCGGCATTGGCGAATATAAAACGGAAAGTATCCGATTTGCCGAATCTGATTTTACAGCGATGGCGGGGGCTAGCTACAAGATATACAAGCCGAAAGAAGTTATCCCACTGATTAACGAGGGTTTCGAGTTCCCTGACATCGACGGACAGGAATTACCGGGTCCCAATGAAAGTAAAGATATCCCGCAGCAAACGGCGACAGCAAATGAGGTCGTTTCGGGTGAGATAAAAGGTGGCGAAGCTGCGATAAAAATCGTTAAACAAGATGAGTTTGAGTACTTCTACGAACTCACAAAACCGCGCTCTATTTCAATGACTGTAAATGTGAGCTACGACACGCCTCAAGGTTCGGTAACTAAAGATGTAAAAATCGACGCTCAGTTAGTTGATGCAAAAGAGAGTGACGACGGCTCATTGATTAACCCTGCTGAGTATTACGAATTCTTCTTTACCAACCTAAGCGGAACAGACTTAGCGCAACTTCCACCAAATGCAGTAGTGAATACGACAAAATTCATTCTCTATGACAATCAGTTTTTAACAGTGGGCCCGTTCTTCTCTCCTGTCGACGGTGACCAGATGTGGATTCATCTACAGGCGCAACTTGGTGGCGGTGATAACTGCAATGCAACTGTTGAAATCTGGAAGATAGACACGGATAACGAGGAAATAGCGGGTACTCGTCAAAGCTTCAATACAGCACTAAGTGCTAACAATGGTGCGCGAGTTTATTACAAAACAGACAAAGTGACTCTGAATTCAGGACGTGGACGTTACGCTGTACAGCTCACTCGACGCAATAACAGTAGCGACCAAAGCATCATGAAAATCGAAAACGCTCACATTGTCCGAGTTCGTGAGAATGTTGTTTTTGATAATGACACTATTGTTAATGTGTCAGTGAGGGCAACGGAAGCGCCAACAGGAGCGAGAGAGCGTAAATACAACTTGTTGGCCACACGCATGCACATTTCGTATGACCGAGTATCAAAGCAAGTTGATTACACGCTCAGGCCATCGAGAAGTTTTGCTGATGCAGTTCTGCACACTTGGCTGATTACCGCAGGCGAAAGTGAGAAGAATATAGACATCGACGGGTTATATCGAATTAACGATAGCTTGCCAGATGAGCGGCTAGGGTATTTCGATTACACCTTTGACGATGAGGATATTTCTCTTGGTCAGCGCATCGAAACTATCTGTAATGCTGCGAGAGTAACCGCTTATTTCGATAATGCCGTGCTCACATTCTCCCGTGAGCAGTCTAGTGAATTCCCAATGACCACCTTCAATCGCTCGAATATCACAGGTAACGACATGAAAATATCGTATGACATGTCCATGCCGAGTGGCTATGACGGCATTGAGTTGGAGTATGTCGAACCTGTTCGCAATAAAAAGGATTATATCCGCTTTCGAGTTAATGAAAACGGAATTACGGAAGGGCTATCACGCACACCAAACAAAATAATTTTACAAGGCTGTAGAAATCGATATCAAGCACTGGATAGGGCTCTGCTAGAAGCTAACCGACTCATTCACCAACGTACAAGTATCAGCTTAACGACCCTTGCTGACGGCGGGAATGTGTACCCATCAGACATGGTGCTAATTGCTGATACATACGATTCAAACCAGCAAGCAGGTTATGTAACTGAGCGAAACGGAGAGGCATTCACAACCAGTGAGAAAATCAAATTTGATGAGGAAATGTGGGTATATCTCACTGATTCTATGGGCTACACAACGCAGAAATTCAAAGTAGAGCCTCGGAATGATACTGAGCTCGGCTTTATCGCAAGTGTGCCAGAATACATCGAGCTCAATTTCTACGATGGATATAACAAACAAGTTGCATCACGTTACATCATTGCCACTTCAGATGAGTTAGAAATGACTAAATGGGTCATCACGGACAAACGCCCACTCGGTGGAGAGCGCTACACAATAACTGCAACCGAATATTTCGACGCAAAATTAGACTATAACGCATAACAGCAATCATTAACCAACAAGCCAGCCATAGAGCTGGCTTTTTTATTGGAAAAAATAAGCATGAGAGAAGTTAAACCAACACAAAAGCCAGTTCCAAGTAGTGATATCAAAGACCTTTTCTTTAACTCAGGATTATTAGATATATGGGCCACATCCCTAGAGACTAAATACATTGACCGCTTTGGTAACTGCCATCTTACTGCGGCGGGCATGGAGTGGTTGTTCAAAGAGTTGGTCGAGAAATTCAAAATAGACATGAACACCGCCATTGTCGCTGCTGGATATATTACTATCGATAGCTTCCAGCAAGGTGCTGATTTACCAAATAACGAATTAACTCAACGCAACCATATTCTTCGCGATGAAACTACAGGCGAATATTACCGATGGGATGGCGACTTACCTAAACAAGTCCCAGCAGGGTCAACTCCGCGATCTACTGGAGGCATTGGTAAAGGCAATTGGGTTAGTGTTGGTGATGCTAGCTTGCGATCTTATATTAAGTCAAGTTCAGGTGCAGGGTTAATTGGCACATCAAGCGGCTTAACTGTTCAAGAAATTATTAATCGTGGCACAATTTATATTGATGATTTAATAACTTCAAGAGATGGTGATGTTGATGCTTCTGCACCCATTAACGCCCTGCTTGAGCAAATTAGAAGCATGACTGATAGACGCTGGATTGCAAAAATTGTCGGCACGAGAGGTGCAAAGTACAGACTTGATTCAATGATAGATTTGAGGGGCGTATCGGGAATAGAAATTGACTTTGGATTAGCAACAGTAATAGATAATGTGCAAGGCAGACAAACTAACGGAAGGTCTAATCCAACATTCTTGTCGTATAACAATAAAAATACAAAAATAAAAAATATAATCTACGAAGTATCAGATACTAGAGATAATTCATACAAAGAAACAAGAATATCATCAGTGGTTTTTTGGATTGGCGGCCAGCAGTTTGGTAATGATGTAACGACTAACTCTGAGGTGGAGAATTTCTACGCGACAGACTCTAACTTTGACGGAGGTATTGTTGCTGCTATCCAGGGTGAATCAAGGTCAGTTAGATTATACAATTTCAATATAGTAAGGGGAGCATGGAGATTTGGTGTTGATGTTGAGTGGGGCAGGGCTCCTACTGACCCAGCGATTGATAATTCAGATGAAAACGGCCGGCATCCTCACAATGTAACTATAGAGTCATTTAACGGTGAATCACTAAATGCAATGCAAGGATTTTTAAGAACCGCCGGATCATATAACGTTGAATTTTTGAATTGCACTGGGTTAGATGTCCCTGCATTTATCGATGTTTACGGCGGTGACAGGGGAATATCCAGATGCAATCAATCGGCAATATTCACAAACTGCAAATCAAGAATAATAACCCCTACATTAACACCCAGAAATATAGTAAGCATACAAATACTAGATACTCTCGAGGGAGTAGTAATGCCGGAATACATTAAATTTGATTCTCAAGTCATATTTAACAACTGTGAGTTTTCAGGAATAGGTAACTCTAGCTGCGTTCGCTTTATAGGGAATAAAGGTAGTACTGTGTTTAACTCATGCTTAATTAGTGGTGGGTTGTTTGGCTTATACGCTGAAAAAAATAACACTGTAAGTTATGAGCAAATATTATCCTTAACATTCAACGACTGTTCATTCATAAAGAATAATCAGCACGTAGTTGTTAGCGCGATTAAAGGGGTTGTGTTTAATTTCTGCAAATACAAAAATCACACTAGCACTGATACACCTATCGTTATCCGAGGCTTTGCTGATGATACTAAATTTTACAGTTGCTTGTTTAATGGAAAAGGAACTTCTGGTTATCTATCCATACGCTCATCAATAAACTGCCTGTTTCAAAATAACACATTCACCGGAAGCGGAATAATGATTGATTCAACAAGTAGAATGCTGGGCAGTTTGAACTCGTCACATTCCAAGCTCGTTTCTGATTCTGTTAGTGCTAAAAGGGTCATCGGTGAGTCATCATCTGGTGTTAGGGTAATAGATTCTGTATCAACAAGAAATATAGACTTTGAGTGCGTAGAAACTGGAGTTGTGACAAGCGGTTTGGTTATTTTATCTAGTATTACAAACGGGAATATAGGTGACAAGATTACGTTTTCGGGTAGCAATGGGGGGCACTTAGAGCTTCAGCATAGTGCGTCAAATGAGCCACAGGTCGGGTCTAAGTTATTCATGAAGAGTGGGAAAACAACAACATATACAGCGCCATTGTGGTGCGTATCATTAGTTAAGCTTAGTGATGGTTGGTATGAAATGTAATCAATCATTGATCAATACACCGAGCTGTGCCGAAATTGTGACACAAAAATGATATGAATGGGTAAAAATAGACAAAAATAAGCAAATCGCAAAAATGCTGGCTGGCTTGTAGTGCGGCTTTGCTAGCTAAAAATCGTTAATCAATATTTGCACACCCTGTGACTCGTAATCGAGTGCGGAAGTTGCTTCATCGAGAATTAAAATATCGGGTTCGGTGAGCAACGCACGCGCAAGTGCAATTCGTTGACGTTGACCACCTGAAAGATTCGATCCTTTTTCTGATAAGGGATAATTAAAATTATCAGTCAATGTCATGATAAATTCATAAGCACCAGCCAATTTTGCAGCGTGAATAACTTGTTCGTCAGTCGCTTGTGGATGACTTAATCGAATATTATCAGCGATAGACCCGACGAATAAGGTACTTTCTTGTAATACGACGCTCATTTTTCGGCGTAATGAAACGGTATCTGCGACCGCGAGATCCATACCATCAACAATAACTTGCCCATGTTGTGGGACATAAAGCCGTTGTAATAATTTTGTTAGGGTACTTTTCCCGGAACCTGAAGGGCCGGTAATGCCAATAAATTCACCTGCATTAACCGTTAATGACAAATTATTGAGAACTTCGGGCGTATCAGGCTGATAACGAAAACGGATATTTTGAAACTCGATTTTTCCGTGAATATTTGACGTATTTGCAATCCCCTTGCGTTCATTTTCTATAGGTTCATCAAGAATATCTCCCACTCGACGTAGGGAAATGATGGTGTGTTGGAAGTCCTGCCAAACTTGGGCAAACCGCAATACGGGTTGTGTAACATGCGCACTTAGCATATTAAATGCCACTAATTCACCAGGCGAAATCCCGCCATTTAATACCTCTTTGACACCCACCCATAAAAGAATTGCGGTAGTTATTTTGCTCACGAATGTCATTAATTGGGAGGCCACTTCACTGCGCATTGAAACTTTAAAGCTTTGAGTCAGCTGTTTGCTAAATATTTTTTTCCAACGTTGATTAAAGTATTTTTCTGTCGCGGTCGTTTTTATGGTTTCAATCCCCGTAATACTTTCAGTGAGAAATGTGAGACCATTTTCATCGGCTTGATAGGATTTTTCAGTTTGCTGGCGAATAATTGGGCCTAGGATCATCCATAAAACAAAAAATACCCCCATAGAGCCTAATAAAATCCACGCCATCAAACTACTGTAGGAAAATAAAACAGCGACAAAAAGAATGACAAAGATAAAGTCTATAAATAGCATGAGCGTTGAACCCGTTAAAAATTGCCTTATATGGGCTAATTCACGGATCCTTGCGATAATTTTACCTGTTGGCCTTAGTTTAAAATAATTTAAAGGTAAGGCCATTAAATGGCGATAAATTTTGCCTGATAATTCAGCACCGATCTGGCTGCTACTATGACTAAAAATTTTATTACGAATAAAGCCATATATCGGCTCTGCAACCGCAATGGCAAAAATCGCCAACGCAATAACATGTAAATTTGAAAGGCTTCGACCAACCAACACTTTGTCGATTAAGTTTTGAAATAATAAAGGGCTAATTAAGGCGAAAAGCTGAATAATGGCAGAGAGAATAAAAATATTTCGTAATTTAACATGTTGCCGAAAAATAGAGGGGATAAACCAACTAAAGCCAAAGGCTTTTTTTTGCTCGGACTCTAGTTGTTCTTTAATGAGTAATACGTCAAATTCAGTATCTGGAAGTGCACCAGAGTTATGAATGGGTTCCTGTTTGTCATTAATAGGGTTTATGAGTGCCAATTCATTTTCTTGGCTAATTACTTGCCAAAAACCATCTATATAGATTAAAGCAGGCAAAGGCAACGTGCTTAATTGTGCATATTGCGCGGTAATAAGCTCGGTTTCATACCCTAATGTATGTGCACATTCTCTAATTTCCCACTCAGTAGGGGATAAAGTTTGCATACCAATTGCATGCCTGAGTTGATCAGATGAAACAGTGTTTTGGTAATATTTAGCCACCCAAACTAAGGCATCCAAGCCATGATTATTTAACTGTTCCATCGATTATTTCTCCCTCATCGCGTTTGAGGTGTATTCATTGATTGGGCTAAGTAAGTAATCAATAATACGGCGTTTATCTGTTTTTATTTCTGCCACAATGGATAAACCGGGTGTCAGTTCAATAGACTCACCATCAACTACTAGTTCTTTTTGGTTAAGACCGATTTGCCCTAAGAACACTAATCCAAGATTTTCATCGAGAGTACTGTCACGAGAGACGGAAATCACTTCCCCTTCAACTGTGCCATAACGAGTGTAAGGGAAAGCATCTATTTTCACCTCTGCTCTTAACCCTTCATGGATGAACCCAATATCTTTATTCAAAATTTTAATTTCAGCTAATTGAACATCATTGTTAGGTACTACAGCCATTAACTGCTGTGCGGGTTGTAGCACTGCACCTAAAGTGTGTGTGGCAAGTTGTTGTATCGTGCCATCAACGGGAGCCCGTATGATTTCTAATTGGTTTCTTTCTTTATTTTTTAATAATTCTTGTTCAAGAGAAACTCGCTTAAAGTCGGCTTGTTTGTATTTTTCATCCCACTCTTGGTTTTTTTGTGCTTTCATTCTGCCCATCTTTTCATTTAAGGCGTGATGCTGGCTTTTTAGAATTGATAACTCAGATAATTTGGTGACTTTTTCTTTTTTAGCGATTAATAGTTCCCGCTCTTGTTCTAAAAACTCTTTCTGGCTGATTAACTGCTTTTCTGTTAACGAATGGTGTGCATCAAGGCGCTTTTTGATGTTCACAATGAGGGAGTTGATGGTTAGTAATTCATCTTTTCTAGCTTGTTGATTAACAATATTTAATTGAATTTCATTGTTAAGTTCATTAATTAATGAATCAAATTCTATTTTTTGTGTTTGATAGCTAGCCCGTGTATTGTTCTGTTCTGTTTCAGTTAATTGACTAAATAAAGGCAACTGCTCAAGGGGCTGTTGTGAAATCAATGATTGATAAATTAATATTTCAGATACATGGAAATTATGCTGATAATTTAAACTTAGAATATCTTGGTCAACGCCGAGCACATTGACAGTGATTAAAGGATCCCCTTGTTTCACGATTTGCCCATCAGTAACATGAATGTGTTCTAAACGACTTAATTCAAACGCTTGAATTAACTGTGTTCGTCCCGAAACAATTAGTTTGCCCTGAGTTGTTGCTTGAATATCCAACTTGCCAAAAAATGACCAAGTTACAGCAAGAAAAACGCCTATACCAATAGAAATAGCGACATAGAGAGCCAAATAAGACGGAGGTGTCTTTAATATCGCTAAGTGTGAAGGCAAAAAGCTGTTATAACGGTTTTTGTCTAATCGATGTTTCATTTTACGTCCATGTCTGATTTCAGAGACTGCTGTAGAGTCCACAAGTGTTTATAAAAATTACCTTGTTCAATAAGTTGCTGGTGGCTACCTTGCTCAATGATTTCCCCATTTTTCATCACAATGATCCGCTGGTGATGGCGAATAGTTGATAAGCGATGAGCGATAGTGATGATGGTTCTTCCTTTTGCAATGATATGCATATTTTCTTGAATAACGGCTTGGGACTCGTCATCTAATGCGCTAGTCGCCTCATCAAATATAATTACTCTCGGGTTTGAGAGTAGTGTCCGAGCAATTGCAATACGTTGGCGTTGACCGCCAGAAAGGGATGTTCCTCCCTCGGCAAGAACGGTGTCGTAACCTTTTGGCAATTTCAAAATAAAATCATGTGCTCCCGCCATTTTGGCCGCATGAATGACTTCGTCCATGGAAGCATCCGGTGAGGTTTGAGCAATATTGTGAAAAACGGATTGGCTGAATAAAAAATTCTCTTGCAGCACAATGCCAATTTGTTGACGAAGGGAGTGTAAGTTAATCGCGGATATGGGCGTGTGATCCACGAAAATGGTGCCACTCTCTGGGGTATAGAGCCGCAGTAACAATTTAGCAAGGGTACTTTTACCTGACCCGGAAGTACCAACAATACCAATAGTTTCACCCGCTTTAATATTTAAATTAAAGTTTTTTAGAACAAATGGCATGTTAGGTTGGTAGCGGAACGAGATATTCTTTAAATTTAAGTGCCCTTGAAGAGGCAATTTATTTTCTTGCTGAGACTGTTCAATAGGTAAGTTGATAATTTGGGAAAGTTTTTCGATAGCGACACGGGTTCGAATGTAATCCCCCCACAGTTTAGTGAGTTTGATGAGAGGCTGGTTAGCATGATTAACCATCATGTGAAAAGCAATAAGCTGGCCAATTGTCATCTGCAATGCTAAAACTTCAGAGGCACCAACCCACAATACAATGGCACTGGTGATTTTTTCAATAGCCATAACCAGATGTTCAGAACGTGAGCTTATTTGCCCTGATACAAAGTTAGTTTGGCTCATATCAGCGGTTTGGCCGTCCCAGCGACGAGTAAAATTTGGTTCTACGGATAAGCTTTTCGCAGTTTCGATTCCATTAATGCTTTCGGTCAAAAAAGAGGTATTGATGGCGATATTGGTAAACTGTTGTTGTGCTGCGGATTCAATTTTAGGTGTTAACCACCAAGCTAATAAAAGATAAAATGGAATAGAACACAGAAATATTATTGTGAGTGTTGTAGAGATTAAATTCATCACAAAAATAAATACAAATAAAAATAGCACATCGACACATAGAGTAAAAAAGCTGCTGGTTAAAAATTCACGAATAGTTTCGAGCTCTTTCACTCGGGTGACAATTGCGCCTATTTGCCTACTTTTAAAAAAGGGGATAGGCAGCCTAAGTAAATGATCAACCAGCTTTAAGCCGAGTGTCATGTCAATGCGGTTAACGGTATGGTGATAAATATACTCACGTAACCCTTTCAATGTCACTTCTATTAGTGCTGCAATAATTAACCCAAAAATTAAAACATCCAAGGTGACTAAGCTATTATGAACGAGCACTTTATCCATAATAACTTGCATAACAATAGGGGAAACTAATGCAAGTATTTGCAATATAAATGAAAAGAATAAAACCCACAAAATAATGGATTTGTATTTCATAAATTCAACTTGGAACCAAGTGATGTCAAATTGCCCCTGTTTAAGGCTGACCTGTAGCCAATGACCACTCCATTGCTGATTCAGTTCTTCAATACTCCATATCTCTGGCGGTGTATGGCCAAATTGCTGGACGAGCACTTGTTCTTGGTTGCGGTTAGCTAATAGGAAAGCCTCTCCTTTGGTATTATATAAAATAGCAGGGCAAACTATTTTAGTTAGATTTTTATTTCTCTGATATTTATTCCTACAGCGAATGGAGTATTTCGATTTAATAAGGTTAAGTTTTTCATTGTAACTAATAGGTTCATTGAGTGTTTTTTCCAGTTCTTTAGGGTTTATCCCCCCTGATAACTTAGCAATAACACTAATAAAGTATAATGTCGATTTTGATTTGAGACTATCCATTTTCTATATTAATAAATTCCTTAAGTTATTTTAATTTCTTAATTAAAACCTGTGTTAATAAAATATACAGTAGGTAATAATAAAATAGGGCGGAATTTGGATAATACAGGGTTTGTAATTCGCTGTGTATTGAAGTTAGTCTCATTATGTAATTAATGAAGAAATTATATTTAACCGCAAATATATTTAAAGATATTGAAAAGTTGTATATCTCTTCAATATCTATATTTAAATGTAATTAATTATTCGGGGATAGATAAAAACCGATGGATAGCTCTTAAAACATGGTCTGGCTTTTCTGCATGAACCCAGTGGCCTGTATCAGCGACAACCCATGCTTTGGCTTGCGGAAACTGTTGTGCGATTTGGTCTTTATATTCAGCTTGTACATAGGGGGAGTTTCCACCGGGGATTAACAATACGGATTTGTCCCAGGCAGGTACTGTTTCCCAACCAATAATGCTTTCATAATTAGTTTTGAGAGCAGGTAAATTAAATTTCCACTCACCTTGTTTAAAAGATTTAAGCAGAAATTGGATTACGCCATCTTCGTTAATGTAATCACGCATAATCACGGTAGCTTCTTGGCGAGTTTTTGCATTTTTTGCTGTGACTGCATCAAGAGCCGCAAATATTTTATCATGACGACGGACTTGGTAAGCAACGGGCGCCATATCAATCGCCACGATACTATCAATAAAATTAGGGGCGATTGCGGTTGCTGCCATGGCAATTTTCCCCCCCATTGAGTGGCCAATTAAAATAGCATTTTTGTAACCTAAAGATTTTACTAACGTAATAACATCTTGAGCCATTTGCTGGTAGCTCATTTGCTCATCACGAAATGAGTCGCCATGATTACGAACATCAATTTGGATCGTATCGAAATATTGTTGTAAATTACGTCCTAAAACACCTAAGTTATTAAGGTCACCAAATAACCCATGGATGAGTACTATAGGGCTATTTGAGATTGGATTTTCAGGTTTATGAATAGTATGGTTAAGTAATACAGTCATATTTGTTTGATCAATTCGTCAGCGGTACATGCGCCTTATCATGTCACGGCTCTGCATAAAATCCAAATGGTCAAATAAACGGCAATCTTGGCTGCTGTAAATTAATGGGGGGATAACTAAGGGGATCGCCGCCAGTAAATTTCAAAAAATTGAATTGGGTCACTGAGGTGAAATATTGAAAGTAATGGCGTGATAACCCACTGAATTATCTTTGAACATTAGAATAATGTTTACTTTAAGTCATTGAAATTTTAATTGTTTTGTTTTTTTTAAATCTGTCTTATAATCACACCGCAAATTTTAGTTAAATAAGTACTGGGAAAAAATGAAAACGATAGAAGTTGATGAAGAGCTTTACCGCTATATTGCGAGCCATACACAGCATATCGGTGAAAGTGCATCGGATATTTTGCGCCGTATGTTAAATTTCAAATCCGGGCAGCCAGTACAAGCAAAAGAAATGGGCCAGGAACATGCTGTTATTAAAGCTGAACCTGCGATGAGTATACCTGCTGTTGCATTAAATCCTGTTAGAGTCATGAGAGAGCTTCTGCTATCTGATGCTTACGCAGAAAAAAGTAAAGCGATTGACCGCTTTATGTTGATTTTATCTACTTTATATAGTTTAGATGCAAATCGTTTTGCGAGTGCGACAGAGCTAATGCATGGCCGAACTCGTATTTATTTTGCTGGTGATGAACAAACATTACTTGCAGCTGGTAAACAGTCTAAACCGCGTCATATCCCAGGAACACCCTATTGGGTGATCACGAACACGAATACGAATCGTAAGCGTAGTATGGTGGATGCGATCATGCAGGAAATGCAATTTCCAGCCAATGTGATTGAAAAAGTTTGTAATACTATTTAAAACTGAAAGGCCACTGATGTTGATAGCAAAGCATCAGTGCTTTGGGAGAAAACAAGTGACAATACATGAACGTGCAGGGCAGCTTCCGTTTCAAAGTGACTTGATCAATGTCGCTCAATTAACCGCTCAATATTATACACAGCAACCGCAACCTGGAAATGCATCTCAAGCTGTTAAGTTTGGCACATCAGGGCATCGTGGTAGTTCATTGCGTAAAAACTTTAATGAAAACCATATATTAGCTATTGCACAAGCGATTGCTGATTTACGTAAAAAGCAAGGCGTAACAGGCCCTTGTTTTGTGGGGAAAGACACCCATGCGTTATCAGAAGCGGCATTTATCACGGTGGTTGAAGTCTTAGCGGCAAATCAAGTTCATGTTATTGTTCAGGAAAATAATGGATTTACCCCAACGCCTGCCGTTTCTCATGCTATTTTGAGTTATAACCAATCACATCAGGATGTTGCGGATGGTATTGTTATTACCCCATCACATAACCCACCTGAAGATGGCGGTATTAAATATAATCCTGCGAATGGTGGGCCAGCAGATACCGATTTAACGTCTGTCATTGAGAAAAATGCTAACCAATTACTAGCCAATCACCTTGAAGGGGTTAATAGAACCAACTTTGATAGCGCGATGGCGAGTGAATACGTCATTCAGCAAGATTTGGTTATGCCTTATGTCTCTGCATTAGGCGAAGTTGTTGATATGCAAGCAATTGCTAAATCTGGTTTAAAAATTGGCGTAGACCCATTGGGCGGCTCTGGTATTGAATATTGGAAAAAAATTGCTGAATATTATCAATTAGATATTGAAATCGTAAACGACCAACTAGACCAAACATTCCGTTTTATGCCTTTAGACCATGATGGTGTCATCCGTATGGACTGCTCATCAAGTTGGGCAATGGCAGGTTTGCTTGGGATGAAAGAAAAATTTGATTTAGCTTTCGCTAATGACCCTGACTATGACCGTCATGGTATTGTTACACCAGCTGGTTTAATGAATCCCAACCACTATCTCGCAGTGGCAATCGACTACCTATTCCAACATCGTCCTCAGTGGGGGAAAGACGTTGCTGTAGGGAAAACACTAGTCTCAAGTGCAATGATTGACCGTGTTGTAAACGATATAGGGCGTGAACTCGTTGAAGTGCCTGTTGGGTTTAAATGGTTTGTTGATGGGTTATTCAGCGGCCAGCTAGGTTTTGGCGGTGAGGAAAGTGCTGGGGCATCGTTCTTAAAGTTCGATGGCACCCCTTGGTCAACAGACAAAGACGGTATCATCCTTTGCTTACTTGCAGCGGAAATTACAGCTGTTACCGGTGAGAATCCACAACAACGTTACAATAATTTAGCGAAAAAATTTGGGGCTCCGATTTATAATCGTATTCAAGCGAAAGCCAGCCATGAAGAAAAAGCGAAATTAAGTAAATTATCGCCGGAAATGGTTGCAGCAGACACATTGGCGGGAGATAAAATTACACAGCGTTTAACCGCTGCCCCCGGTAATAATGCGCCAATTGGTGGTTTAAAAATCATGACTGATTATGGCTGGTTCGCAGCAAGACCATCAGGCACGGAAGAAGCGTATAAAATTTATTGTGAAAGCTTCCGTGGAGAAGCGCATTTACGCCAAATAGAAAAAGAAGCGATTGAGATCGTTAGTAAAGTTATTCGCTAATTTTTTAACCCTTCATAAAAGACATTTCAATAAATATCCCGAATGCAACGCTATGATGTAATTCGGGATATTATCGCTTATTTATTGTTAATTTCTCCATAAAATGATGCTTGTCGAGAGTGTGACGAGATTAACAAAATTCTTTTCCTCATTATCAAAAAATAACGCCCTTTTCTTTTTTTTGCTTGCTGACAATAACCGTTGCAGCTAAAGGCTTGGAGTGGTACAACTTTATGTATCTGAGTGAATTTTATTAACCATAATTGAAGATGGATAGGGTGAGGTCAATGAGTCAGGTTTATAATTTCAGTGCAGGCCCAGCTATGCTACCTGTTGAAGTCATGCGTCGTGCTGAACAAGAATTTTGTAACTGGAAAGGTTTAGGTGTTTCTGTGATGGAAGTTAGCCATCGCGGAAAAGACTTTATCGAAGTGGCAACGGAAGCAGAGCAAAATCTACGTGATTTATTAAATATCCCTGATAACTATAAAGTTTTATTTTGTCACGGTGGGGCTCGAGCCCATTTTGCAACGTTACCCATGAATTTATTAGGTGATAAAACGACCGCAGACTATATCGTAAGCGGCTATTGGTCAGAGTCTGCAGCAAAAGAAGCTGAAAAATACTGCACACCTAATGTGATTCAAATTACCGAAGAAAAAGACGGTGTTGTAAGTTTAAAACCTATGAAAGATTGGCCATTAAGTGATGATGCCGCTTATGTCCATTATTGTCCAAATGAAACCATTGGCGGCTTAGCCATTCATGAGGAACCTGACTTCCCTGAAGATAAAATTATTGTTGCTGACTACTCCTCTTCTATCTTATCTAAACCGATTGATGTCAGTCGCTATGGTGTGATTTATGCAGGGGCCCAAAAAAATATTGGGCCAGCTGGGCTTACCATCGTTATTATCCGAGAAGACCTACTCGGTAAAGCTTCACCTCAGACCCCATCGGTATTTGATTACACGGTATTAGCAAAACACGATTCAATGTTTAATACTCCACCGACTTTCGCTTGGTATCTTGCAGGGATGGTCTTCAAATGGTTAAAAGAGCAAGGCGGTTTGCAAGAAATGGCTAAGCGTAATTATGAGAAATCACAATTACTTTACAATGCAATTGATGATAGCCAGTTCTATATTAACCGTGTTGCAGTTGAAAATCGGTCTTGGATGAATATACCGTTTCAAATGCAAAATCCGGCTCTTGATGCAAAATTTATCGAAGAAGCCAAAGAGCAAGGCTTACTTTCGCTAAAAGGCCATAAAGTGGCTGGTGGTATGCGTGCATCAATCTACAATGCGATGCCATTAGCAGGTGTACAGGCTTTGGTTGACTTTATGGCAAACTTTGAACGCCATAATGCTTAACATATTGAGTAAGCTGGTAAAATAGGACGTTTTGCCAGTTTTCGGGCTCTTTTATAGTTAATTAAAAAGAAAAAAGAGCTCGGTTATTTTTATTTGCAAACTTCACTGGAGAACCTGCTTTCTATGCAATCCCTGACATTACAACCTATCTCTTCAATTAACGGCACGATTAATTTGCCAGGGTCTAAAAGTGTTTCAAACCGCGCACTGTTATTAGCCGCGATGGCTAAAGGAACGACCACACTCACTAACTTATTAGACAGTGATGATATTCGCCATATGCTGAATGCATTAAGCCAGTTAGGTGTGAAATATCAACTATCTGAGGACAAAACACGTTGTCGTGTGGAAGGGATAGGCGGAAACTTATCTCATCCAAATGATCTAGAGATATTTTTAGGCAATGCCGGAACGGCAATGCGCCCACTGGCTGCTGCATTATCACTAAGTCACAATAATATTATTTTGACGGGTGAGCCTCGCATGAAAGAGCGCCCAATTGGGCATTTGGTCGATGCATTAAGGGAAGGTGGCGCAGAAATTGAATATTTAGAGCAGGAAAACTACCCGCCACTACGCTTAAAAGGTGGTTTCATCGGTGGTCAAATTTCAGTTGATGGGTCTGTTTCCAGCCAATTTTTAACTGCGTTATTAATGGCAGCGCCCCGTGCAGAACAAGACACAACAATTACAATTATTGGCGAGTTAGTTTCCAAACCTTATATTGATATCACGTTAGCATTAATGAAAACATTTGGTGTTAATGTCGAAAATCATCAATATGAACATTTCGTTATCAAAGGTCAGCAGCAATATCAGTCACCAGGTGAATATTTAGTTGAGGGTGATGCCTCATCCGCATCTTATTTCCTCGCAGCGGCTGCCATTAAGGGAGGCGTAGTGCGTGTAACAGGAATTGGGCGTAATAGTTTGCAAGGTGATACGAAATTTGCCAACGTTTTAGAAAAAATGGGAGCAACTATTCGTTGGGGTGACGACTTCGTTGAATGTGAACGCGGCACATTGACGGGCATTGACATGGATATGAATGCGATCCCTGATGCGGCAATGACCATTGGAACGGTTGCTCTGTTTGCTGAAGGCGAAACGGTTATTCGTAATATTTATAACTGGCGAGTCAAAGAAACCGACCGGTTATATGCGATGGCGACAGAGCTACGAAAAGTTGGCGCTGAAGTGGAAGAAGGATATGATTATATTCGTGTCGTTCCACCGGAAAAATTACAACATGCTGAAATTGAAACGTATAATGACCATCGTATCGCGATGTGCTTTTCGTTAGTTGCATTATCGGATACACCAGTAACAATTTTGGATCCCGGCTGTACTGCAAAGACTTTCCCAGATTACTTTGAACAATTGGCGCGATTGAGTCACTAATCTACTGGTTAGGTTGGTATTGTTTTTTTGATATCAACCTGATTTTTATTGTTCAAACATCAACTTTTCTTATTTTTTAGTAATCATCAGAACCTGCTTATTTCACAAATCTACTGAATTGGTATAATACTTTCACAGATTTTAATTGCGGGTAGCTAGGCTATTTGCAGAAAAGGAGATTTTTATATGGTGGCGATAGCCCCTGTAATCACCGTTGATGGACCAAGCGGAGCAGGTAAAGGTACACTTTGCCAAGCATTAGCAAACGAATTTGGATGGCAGCTTTTAGACTCTGGTGCAATTTATCGTGTATTAGCGTTAGCGGCGTTGCATCACCATGTTGATATCCAATCCGAAGATGCGTTAGTTCCTTTGGCTGCAAATTTAGATGTGAAATTTGTTCCTGAAAATAATGTCCTGAAAGTGATTCTGGAAGGGGAAGATGTTTCGAATCAAATTAGAACCGAAACAGTAGGGAATACAGCATCCCAAACAGCAACTTTTCCTCGCGTACGTGAAGCGTTACTTCGACGCCAACGTGCATTTAGAACCTTACCCGGGCTTATTGCTGATGGCCGTGATATGGGAACGGTAGTTTTCCCAGATGCCCCAGTCAAAATTTTTCTTGATGCCTCCGCAGAGGAACGTGCTCATCGGCGGATGAAGCAGTTGCAAGAAAAAGGTTTTGATGTTAATTTTGAACGTCTTTTAAGCGAAATTGAAGAGCGTGATTTTCGTGATCGTAATCGCTCTGTAGCGCCTCTCATTGCCGCGAAAGACGCATTAGTGCTGGATTCCACAAGTATGTCTATTGAGGAAGTTATTGAAAAAGCACACACCTATGCAAAAAAAATTCTACAATTATCGTGATAATAGGCTTTATTTTAGCTTATAATTAGATAAGATACGCAATTACCGCTATGTGATTATATTATTAGCATAGCATCAACCTTGCGACATGGAATGTTGTGGGGTATGTGAAACAACCCCATTTGGCGGGAAGCTAAGTGGACGTTAAATAAAAACTCTTGAAGATCATTAATATGACTGAATCTTTTGCTCAACTCTTTGAAGAATCCCTGCAGAATATTGAAACTCGTCCTGGTTCTATCGTCCGTGGTACTGTTGTTGCCATCGATAAAGACGTAGTCCTTGTTGACGCAGGTCTTAAATCAGAATCTGCTATCCCAGTAGAACAGTTCAAAAATGCTCAGGGTGAGCTAGAAATCCAAGTTGGCGACGAAATCGATGTAGCTCTGGATGCAGTAGAAGATGGTTTCGGTGAAACTATCCTGTCTCGTGAGAAAGCTAAACGTCATGAAGCATGGCTGATGCTGGAAAAAGCTTACGAAGAAGCTGAAACTGTAACTGGTGTTATCAACGGTAAAGTTAAAGGTGGTTTCACTGTTGAACTGAACGGTATTCGTGCGTTCTTACCAGGTTCACTGGTTGATGTACGTCCAGTTCGTGATACTACTCACTTGGAAGGCAAAGAGCTTGAGTTCAAAGTAATCAAGCTGGATCAGAAACGCAACAACGTTGTTGTTTCTCGTCGTGCTGTAATTGAATCTGAAAGCAGCGCTGAGCGCGATCAACTGCTGGAAAATCTGCAAGAAGGCATGGAAGTTAAAGGTATCGTTAAGAACCTTACTGACTACGGTGCATTCGTTGATCTGGGCGGTGTTGACGGCCTGCTGCATATCACTGACATGGCTTGGAAACGTGTTAAACACCCAAGCGAAATCGTCAACGTTGGTGATGAAATCAATGTTAAAGTTCTGAAATTCGACCGTGAGCGCACTCGTGTTTCTCTGGGTCTGAAACAACTGGGCGAAGATCCTTGGGTCGCAATCGCTAAACGTTACCCAGAAGGTACTAAACTGACTGGTCGCGTTACTAACCTGACTGACTACGGCTGCTTCGTAGAAATCGAAGAAGGCGTTGAAGGTCTGGTTCACGTTTCAGAAATGGATTGGACTAACAAAAACATCCACCCATCTAAAGTTGTTAACGTTGGTGATGTTGTTGAAGTTATGGTTCTGGATATCGATGAAGAACGTCGTCGTATCTCACTGGGCCTGAAACAGTGCAAATCTAACCCATGGCAGCAATTTGCAGAAACTCACAACAAAGGCGACCGCGTTGAAGGTAAAATCAAGTCTATCACTGACTTCGGTATCTTCATCGGTCTGGACGGCGGCATCGATGGCCTGGTTCACCTGTCTGACATCTCCTGGAACGTTGCAGGCGAAGAAGCAGTTCGTGAATACAAAAAAGGTGATGAAATCGCAGCTGTTGTTCTGCAAGTCGACGCAGAGCGTGAGCGTATTTCTTTAGGTGTTAAACAGTTAGCTGAAGATCCATTCAATAACTACTTAGCAGCAACTAAGAAAGGCGCAATCGTAACTGGTAAAGTAATCGCAGTTGATGCTAAAGGTGCAACTGTTGAGCTGACACTGGGCGTTGAAGGTTACCTGCGTGCATCAGAAGCTTCACGTGACCGTGTTGAAGATGCAACACTGGTTCTGAACGTTGGTGATGATGTTGAAGCTAAATACACTGGTGTTGATCGTAAGAACCGTGTAATTAACCTGTCTGTTCGCGCTAAAGACGAAGCTGATGAGAAAGACGCTGTTGCAGCTGTGAACAAACAAGAAGATACAGCATTCGGCAACAATGCTATGGCTGAAGCTTTCAAAGCAGCTAAAGGCGAATAATTAAGTGGGGGCAACAGTAGCGTTGCCCCTTTGTAACGGTAGTTTAGGGAGGTACTATGACCAAGTCTGAATTAATTGAAAGACTGGCTAGCCAGCAGTCTCATCTTTCAGCAAAAACCGTTGAGGAAGCTGTAAAGGAAATTCTTGAGCATATGGCGGATACGTTAGCTAACGGTGAGCGTATTGAAGTCCGTGGTTTCGGCAGTTTTTCTCTTCACTACCGTGCTCCACGCGTTGGCCGTAACCCAAAAACTGGTGATAAAGTGGAACTAGAAGGTAAATATGTTCCTCATTTTAAACCAGGTAAAGAATTACGTGATCGTGTAAATATTTACGGCCAATAATCAGGCTGTAAATCTTAATTATTACATCAAAACAGTGCTTGTATTTTATACGGCACTGTTTTTTATATCTAGCCAACACCAACACCAACACCAACACCAACACCAACACCAACACCAACACTTTTAATGCCTATAAAACAATAAAATAAATCCAAAATCAGCTTTAGAGATATAGACATGTTTTGCGAAGCGCTTCGCAAACTAATATGTATCTTCTTGTTAGCAAAAAACAGATTGGGAAGCGTTACGTAAAATAAAAAAATGAGACTTAAAAAATGCATAGGAATAAATAAACTAAAGTAAATAAACGCTATGTAGGGATACAAAAGTTGATAAAAAACATCATCTACATAATAAGATGGCTAAATAACTCACTCAAAAAATATAATTTAATCTTTAATAGGGAATTACCTGTTTCGATGACAATGGTTTCTATTGCTTTGATTTTAGGTATATTACCACTTTTATTTATACCTAAAATTTTAATACTGAGTGAATTATTATTTGTTTTTTTGTTTGTATCGGTATTAATAATATTCTTTATATTTGGTAAATCAGGAAAATTTTTAGCACTAATTATTATGTTTTTTCTATGGGCTAATTGGCATGGAGTTAATATAATTAATCATATTAATTATCTATCTGAAAAAAATAACGATATTGATGTGGTTATTGTTGGTATTCCTTTGAATAACAAAGAGCAAAAAATCAAAGTACGTATTGATAAAATTAACAATCGCATTGTTTTTCCTCCGCTATATGCTACATGGAAAACGAAGGAAACGGTTTGTGCTGGGCAGTCTTGGCGGGTCAATGGCAAAATAAAGCCACTTCACAGTTCACTAAATGAAGGCGGATTTAACCTACAACGTTATTATTTAGCTAATAGGATCATAGGAGTTTTGAAAAGCCAAAAAGAAAAGCCATTAGAAAAGGCGTGTTCTGTAAGGCAAAAAATCATTTATAACTATATGGAACTAATTGATTCATTATCTAATAAAGGAATTATTTATGGGTTAATGTTTGGCGATAGAAGTTTATTGCCCGCAGATCAAACCTATTTACTGCAGAAAACAAATTTGACACATTTAATGGCTATCTCGGGCTTACATATTGGCTTAGCTTACTTGTTTGGCTTTCTTATTACTCGAGGAGTTCAATATTTTTTACCAATAAAATATATTAATGAAATACTCCCAGTAGTAATAGGTATAGGGCTAGCTATTTTTTATGCGTGGATCTCGGGGTTTGCTATCCCTGCAACACGGGCACTGTTTGCCTTACTATTATGGGTATATATTAGAAATAAGCCTGCAAGGTACTTTGCTTGGCAATGGGCACTTTGGAGCATAGCGGGAATATTACTGTTAGATCCATTAGCTATTTTGTCGGATAGTTTTTGGCTATCTAGCTTCGCTGTACTCGCTATTCTGTATTGGTTATCGATATTTCCATTAACCTACCATTTAGCTAAAGGGGGGAAAGGTAAAATTATAGGGTTAGTACATTTACAAATAGGCTTACTCATCTTACTAATTCCAATGCAACTTATTATATTTAATGGTATTAACATAATGGGGTTAGTGGCTAACGTTTGGTTTGTTCCGTTAATTTCTTGGTGTGTTGTTCCTGTTATTTTGGTCGTGTTTTTAGTGCCAATAGAGGTGGTTCAGCAGTCTCTTTTATATGTAGTAGACAGGGTGATAGATATAGGGCTAAAGCCATTACCTTACTTCAGTGCTTTTTGGTCAGAGTTTATTAATGTACCTTATTATTTATTTTTAATATGTTGGCTAAGTGTCATTGTCATTTTATTTAAATGGTACAAACGTTATTTTGGGCTGATTGGCTGTGTGATTATCTCAATTTTCCTTGAAAGAGGAAGTAGTAAACAGCACAAAGAAGGCTGGAAAATGACGGTATTGGATATCGGGCATGGTTTAGCCGTTGTGATAGAGCAAAATAACTTGGCATTACTCTATGATACTGGAAATGCGTGGAAAGGGGGGAGTAATGCACAGCGTCAAATTGTTCCTTTTCTTAAATACCATGATATAACCCCCATCGGGGTAATTTTAAGCCATGATCATTTAGATCATACCGGGGGAGTGAATTATTTAATTCAACAATACCCATGGTTAAGTGTAAGAAGTAGTTTTGGACCCCAGAACACTTTGGTATACAAGAAAAAAAATAATAATATAAAAAAAATGAAACATCTTCCCTGTTTTAAAGGCCAAAAATGGCAGTGGGGAATATTAACTTTTGAAGTATTATGGCCTGAGAAGTTAGCACCAATATCGCATAATGATGATTCTTGTGTCATTCAATTGACAGATGGGTTTCATAAAATTTTATTAACAGGAGATATCGAAAAACAAGGGGAAAAATCACTTGTCGCAATGTACAAGAACCGGTTACGTTCGAGTCTTCTTTTCGCCCCTCATCATGGAAGTAGCACTTCATCAACTGATTTATTGTTAAGAAATGTTCAACCTTCCATGGTGGTAGTCTCATCTGCAAGGTATAGTGCATGGAAAATTCCGTCGCAAAAAGTCTATTTTAGATATAAAAATAGTAATATTAAATGGTTAAATACAGCAGAAGATGGTCAGTTAACTTTATGGTTTAAAAAGGAAAAAATTAAAATCTCACGTTATCGCTATGAAATTCAGCCTCGCTGGTATCATCTGTGGTTTGGCTTACCGCTATTTCCCGAGTAGAATAGTGCGCTTACATTAAGTCTGGTAATTAAAAGTATGAATGATAAAGACCTTTCGACAAAACAAACTTTTCGTCGCTTGTGGCCGATAATTGCGCCTTTTAAAGCGGGTTTAATCGTTGCAGCAATAGCACTTATCATAAACGCAGCAGGTGATGCATTTATGATTTCTTTATTAAAACCTTTATTGGATGAAGGCTTTGATAAAGCAGATAATGACGTTTTAAAATGGCTTCCGCTTGCGGTGTTAGGGTTAATGGTTGTTCGTGGTGGGTCTACCTTTGTTTCAACCTATTGTGTTTCGTGGGTAGCAGGTAAAGTCGTGATGAACATGCGACGTAAGCTGTTTGGTCATATGATGGGAATGCCCGTTAGTTTTTTTGATCAGCAATCAACAGGAACACTATTATCTAGAATTACCTACGACTCAGAACAAGTTGCATCTTCTTCTTCTGGGGCATTAATTACAATTATTCGTGAAAGTGCTTATATCATCGGGTTATTTGCGATGATGTTTTATTATAGCTGGCAACTTTCTCTTATTCTAATCGTGATAGCCCCTATTGTATCAATCACTATTCGCATCGTCTCTAAGCGTTTCCGTAAGATTAGTAAAAATATGCAAACGGGTATGGGGCATGTGACGGCAAGTGCCGAACAGATGTTAAAGGGTCATAAAGAAGTATTAATTTTTGGTGGGCAGAAAGTTGAAACTGAACGTTTTAATAAAGTCAGTAACAACATGCGCCGCCAAAATATGAAAATGGTAACCGCTTCAGCAATCTCTGACCCTATTGTTCAGTTAATTGCATCATTTGCATTAGCATTTGTTCTTTATGCTGCGAGTTTTCCCGAAATTCGCGATGAATTAACATCAGGAACCATTGCCGTTGTTTTCTCATCAATGTTCGCATTGATGCGTCCATTAAAATCATTAACTAACGTTAACTCACAATTCCAACGTGGTATGGCGGCTTGCCAAACGTTATTTGCAATCTTAGATTCGGAACAAGAAAAAGATAACGGAACTAAAGTACTAAAAGAGGTTAAAGGGGACATTAAATTTGAACATGTCACTTTTACCTATGCAACCAAAGAACATCCTGCGTTAGACGATGTTTCGTTTACTTTGCCTGCTGGAAAATCAGTTGCTCTCGTTGGGCGATCAGGTTCAGGTAAGTCTACTATTGCAAATTTGATTACACGTTTTTATGACATTGATGAAGGCTCTATTCAAATTGATGGTCATGATATCCGTGAATACACATTATCCTCATTACGTAGCCAAGTCGCGTTAGTTTCTCAACATGTTTATCTATTTAACGATACGATAGCGAATAATATTGCTTATGCAACAGATGGTAGCTATAGCCGCGAACAAATAGAGAAAGCAGCAGAAATGGCCTATGCAATGGATTTCATTGCTAAACTTGAAAAAGGCTTGGATACGGTTATTGGCGAAAATGGCGTTATGCTTTCTGGCGGACAACGTCAAAGAATAGCAATTGCTCGCGCACTTCTACGCGACGCGCCAATTCTTATTCTTGATGAGGCAACATCTGCACTAGATACAGAGTCAGAACGTGCTATTCAAGCTGCTCTTGATGAGTTACAGAAAAATAGAACATCCTTAGTCATTGCTCACCGGTTATCGACAATAGAAAATGCGGATGAAATATTAGTTGTACAAGATGGACGGATCATTGAGCGTGGCAACCATGCATCTCTATTAGCTCAAGATGGCGCATATTCACAGTTACACAGCATTCAGTTTAAACAATGATAGAACGTATTTGGTCTGGTAAATCATGGCTGTATCTTTTATTACTGCCGTTGTCTTTCCTTTATGGATTGGTAACGGTAATTAGAGATATGGCTTATAAAATCGGGCTGAAACGTTCATGGAAAGCGCCAATTCCAGTGGTAGTGGTGGGAAACCTGACAGCGGGGGGAAATGGTAAAACCCCTGTTGTTATCTGGTTAGTGGAGTCACTCACCAAAGAAGGCTACCGCGTGGGGGTTGTTTCTCGAGGGTATGGCGGTAAAGCTGAAAAATATCCGCTGATACTTGATGAAGCGACCACAACCGAAGTTGCAGGGGATGAACCTGTATTAATTTTTCATCGTACAAAATCCCCTGTAGCAGTCGCGCCCAAGCGAAGTGATGCCGTTAAAGCCTTACTCGAAAAATTTCCGTTAGATGTGATTATTACTGATGATGGGTTGCAACACTATGCGCTGCAACGTGACTACGAAATTGTCGTTATTGATGGCCAACGCCGTTTTGGTAATGGTTGGTGGCTACCAGCAGGGCCAATGCGTGAAAGGGCTGGGCGTTTAAAGCGTGTTAATGCTGTCATTGTTAATGGTGGTGAGCCACAAGAAAATGAAGCTTTAATGGCTCTTGAAGGCGATGTTGCTTGTAACCTTGTTAGTGGTGAAAAACAAGCGGTTACACAATTGCCTGCAGTTATCGCAATGGCAGGTATTGGTCATCCTCCTCGTTTTTTTGCCTCATTAGAAAATAAAGGGGTCGAGGTCATTAGTACCCATGCTTTTGCTGATCATCAGTCATATGAATTAAAACAGCTTTCACGGTTAGTTAAAAATGAACAAAACTTATTAATGACCGAAAAAGATGCTGTAAAATGCCGTGCTTTCGCACAACCAAATTGGTGGTTTCTTCCAGTCCAAGCACATTTACAAGCTCCAGACGCTGAAAAAATCTTAAGCGGAATAAAAAAACTTATCACAAATAACAAAAAAACTTGTCTATAACGTTCTTCTGTGATAATAATATCGCCAATGTGATATAGATCCACTTATTATGTATCTAGATGCAATACATTGATAATTGGATTTTATACTAGCTTAAATTTCACGCTCCGTTCTTTAGTTAGTCTTCATATCCTCGCATAATCTATACTGTAAAGTCGCTGTCACCGTGTTTTGTCATCATAATGTCAAAATAGACTGTTAACTTCACAGTAGATTTGCGGTGTCTGAAATTTACATATATGAGCGTTATAAAATATGCACAATGATTTGTGCGCATGAATTGGTAAAGTTTAATTACTCTTTGATGTATTAATAGATCGGCAGTTTATAAATGGGAAGCAAGAAAGAGTAATGATACAAAGATAAAAAAAATATTGTTCTCAGAACAAAAGGAGTTTTAATATGAATTTTCAATTACATATGGGTCGAGTTAAATGGTTTGACGCAAAAGAAGGTTACGGTTTTATTTCCCCATTCAATGGTGGTGATGATGTATTTGTGACAACAAAGTCAATTGCTAATAAAAAAATCAAATCATTATTCGAAGGTCAAAGCGTTGAGTTCTCTGTTACTCGTAATTCGGATGGCATAACGGCAGCTGACGTTATCGCTTATTAGATAATAAACAGAACAATTTCTCCTGCCTTTATCCTCTCATCTCTCGCAGGAGATCTTATTCAGGAAGATTAAAGTTAACGGTGATATCTGCATGTGATATCCTGACTCCAAGTGAGTTAAAATCCATTCGGGAGAAAACATGGATCACCGTTTACTTGAAATCGTTGCCTGTCCTGTATGCCACGGCAAATTAAGTTATAACAAAGAAAACCTCGAACTTATTTGTAAGTTTGATCACTTAGCCTATCCCATTCGTGATGGCATCCCTGTATTGCTAGAAAATGAAGCGCGCCCTGTTTCATTAGATGAAGGCCAGTAATCATCATGTTTACGGTTATTATTCCTGCTCGTTATGCATCAACACGTTTACCAGGGAAACCTTTGGCTGATATACATGGTAAGCCAATGGTTGTTCGGGTGATGGAACAAGCTATTAAGTCGGGGGCTAGCCGGGTGATAGTTGCGACAGATCACTCTGATGTTGCTAAAGCGGTGATTGAAGCGGGCGGTGAAGCCTGTATGACAGACCCAAATCATCAGTCTGGAACAGAAAGATTAGCTGAGGTTATTGATACTTATGCTTTTTCTGACAATGAAATCATCGTGAATGTGCAAGGTGATGAACCTTTAATTCCACCTGAGATTATTAGTCAAGTGGCTCATAACCTTCAGGGGAGCAAAGCTGAGATGGGGACACTGGCTGTACCTATTAATGATGCTCATGAAGCGTTTAATCCAAATGCAGTCAAGGTTGTTACTGACCACGAAGGTTATGCACTGTATTTTTCTCGAGCAACTATTCCTTGGGATAGGGACAACTTTGCCAAAAGCCATGATGTAATAGGCGATACCTTTTTACGCCATATCGGGATATACGCTTATCGCGCAGGGTTTATTCGTCGCTACATTAAGTGGGAAGCAAGTCCATTAGAAAAAATCGAAATGCTAGAGCAACTTAGGGTGCTTTGGTACGGAGAAAAAATTCATGTGGATGTCGCGAAAACTACGCCAGGCGCTGGTGTTGATACCCCTGAAGACCTTGAACTTGTTAGAAAGCAATTTATCCAGTAGTCAGTATTTTCTTAATGGTCAAAATGGCCAATATGCGATTTAGCTAAATAAAGGTGTAATCTCAATAGGTTACACCTTTTTTGTTGTTATTCAGCAGCAATAGCTTCAGGTGTAGCAAGTTGATCGTCTAATGCCTGTATATTATTGGGTTTTAAATGCCACCAAATGGTACCAAGAAATTCATACCAAGCACGCTCACTATGACCAAAATAATATGAGGAAGGAATGTATTTCTCCCATGGATTAATTTCACTCGTGATAACTAACTGGTTTGCGGGTGCAGGGAAAGGATTCATTCCTCGTTGAGTAAACATGGGCATCGCACGAGGCAGGTGATTAGCTGAAGTGACTAATAAAAAAGGTGATTTTCCAATAATTTTTTCAACTTCATAAGCTTCTTCTTGTGTATCTTTGGGTTCAGTGAGGGGAATTATATCTTGTGCAGGAACACCTAAGGATTGCGCAACTTGTGCGGCAACTTCGGCACTGCTGATGGTACTACTCGCTTTACCGCCGGTGAAAATAAGTTTACTACCAGGGTGTTTAAGATAAAGGCGAACACCTTCAGTCACTCTAGGTAAGCTATTATTCAATAGGTTAGAGCTTGGGCTCCAATCTGGGTTGTATGTAAAGCCGCCCCCTAGCACAACAATGTAACGTACATCTTGAGGGGGTGTTTCAGTAATCAGTTCATAGCGTTTATTAAATTGCTTTTCTGCAGGGGCAAGCAAAGTATCTGAAACAGGTTGTAACCCCAACAGAGTTATTAAAACTAAACTTAGAGTAGTCAAAGTCTTCCCACAACGCTGCCAGCGTGTGAACCAGAGTAAAAGCAGCCCGATAAACCCGACAATGAGCAATAATGGTAATGGCATCAATAGAGAGCCAATATATTTTTTTAAGATAAATAACATAACTAAGCCTATTCTTATGGGGGTATCGAGCCACCATTGCGGTGGTATCTGCAGAAAAAATACGTAATAAAACGGCTAAACTAGAGGAAAAATAACAACATGGTGTTTAATAGCGTCAAAATGAAATTTGCTGGGCACAATAAAGTACTATGCAAAAATATAGCTATTATCTGTTATAATTCCTGTTTTAACAGTCGCCTCGCATTGTATGTGATAAGTGCAATGTAATGTGAGAATATTTCTGGTTAGCGTTGATTTTCTCCATAATCAAGATGTAATCAACCATTTTACGTTTTTTCGCGACAAATTGGCTCATAAACCGCTTTAAATAATAGATGATAGGTAACCGGATAGCACATGGCAGACCGCAACTTTGATGATATTGTCGATAAATTTGCAAAAAATATCTACGGAACGACAAAAGGAAAAATACGAGAAGCGGTAGTCTGGCAAGATTTGACTCAATTATTGCACAGCCAATTTGAGGGGAAAACCCTAAAAATACTTGATGCAGGTGGTGGTGAAGGGCATTTTTCACGCAAACTCGCCGAAATGGGGCATCAGGTGATACTTTGCGATTTATCTGAAGAGATGTTGGAACGAGGCAGGGAACTTGCCAAGGAACAAGGTATTAGCGATAACATGCGTTTTGTACATTGTGCGGTGCAAGATGTTGCACAATACATTGATGAACCTGTTGACCTTGTTCTGTTTCATGCGGTACTTGAATGGATTAGCGATCAAAAATATGCAATTGAACAACTGGTAGATATAATTAGACCAGAAGGCGTATTTTCTGTCATGTTCTATAATGCAAATGGTTTGGTGATGCGTAACGCAATTTTGGGAAATTTTCATCTTGCAACGCCACATATCCAACGTCGTCGCAAACGCTCGTTATCACCGCAAAAACCACTTTTTCCTCATCAAGTTGATGCTTGGTTGAGTGAGTGTAATATGCAGATTATCGGTAAAAGTGGTGTTAGGGTATTTCATGACTATTTACAAAGTCGGCAGTTACAGCAAAAAGATTTTCCAGCATTGTTGGCATTAGAGCAGCAGTATTGCCGTGAAGAACCCTATATTAGTATGGGGCGTTATATTCATGTCATGGCACGCAAACAAATACAAAAGGACGATTTATGAGTGATTTTTCCCAGACCGTCCCTGAACTTGTGTCTTGGGCACGAAAAAATGATTTTTCGATTTCACTTCCCGCTGAACGTTTGGCATTTTTGCTTGCGGTGGCGGTATTAAATAGTGAAAGAGTCAATGGTGAAATGAGTGAAGTGGAGCTGGTTGATGCCTTTCGTGAGGTTTGCAAAGGGTTTGAACAGACCACAGAATCTTTGGCGGTAAGAGCCAATAATGCCATCAATGATATGGTTCGCCAGAAGATATTTAACCGTTTTGCCAGTGACATTGTTGAAGGTAATGCCATTTACCGCTTAACCCCTCTGGGGATCGGTATCAGCGATTATTATATTCGTCAGCGAGAGTTCTCAACATTAAGACTTTCTATGCAGCTTTCTATTGTTGCAGGAGAGCTGCAACGTGCCGCTGAAGCCGCAGAGGAAGGGGGCGATGAATTTTATTGGCATCGTTATGTATTTGCCCCACTAAAATATTCAGTTGCTGAAATTTTTGACAGTATTGATTTATCGCAACGCATTATGGATGAACAACAAAATTCAGTAAAAGAAGATATTGCGGCATTATTAAATCAAGATTGGCAGGCGGCTATTGCTAACTGTGAGCAATTACTGTCAGAAACATCAGGTACATTGCGTGAATTGCAAGACACATTAGAAGCCGCAGGGGACAAACTGCAAGCGAATTTATTACGTATTCAAGAAGCCAATATGAATGCGCCAGTGTTCTCTGACATAGTAGATAGGCTGGTTTTTGACCTGCAAAATAAACTAGACCGTATTGTTAGTTGGGGTCAACAATCTATCGATTTATGGATTGGCTATGATCGTCATGTTCATAAGTTTATCCGTACAGCTATCGATATGGATAAAAATAGAATATTTTCTCAGCGGTTACGTCAATCTGTTCAGCACTACCTTGATAGCCCTTGGGCACTCACTTACGCCAATGCGGATCGGTTATTCGATATGCGTGATGAAGAGCTCGCGTTGCATGATGAAGAAGTGATGGGTGAATTACCACCAGAGCTTGAATTTGAAGAGTTTAGTGAATTAAATGATAAGCTTGCTGAGCTAATGGAAGTTGAGTTAGCCATTTATAAAGCAGAGCAACGGCCGCTCGATGTTGGCCGTGTGTTGCATGACTATTTACTGCAATATCCACAAAAACGTCATTTTGATGTAGCTCGAATTATTATCGACCAAGCTGTTAAACTAGGTATCGCAGAGGCTGATTTGGCGGGGTTACCGGCAGAATGGCAAGCTATTAATGATCACGGAGCCAAGGTACAGGCACATGTCATCGACAAATATTGAACAATTTATGCCAGTTAAGCTGGCTCAAGCATTAGCTAACCCGATTTTTCCAGAGCTAGACAGCCAATTGCGTTCAGGTCGCCATATTAGTGTTGATGACCTTGATAACCATGCATTTTTAATGGATTTTCAGGAAGCATTAGAACAATTTTATGCACGATATAACGTAGAATTAATTCGTGCCCCTGAGGGGTTCTTCTATTTACGTCCGCGCTCAACAACCTTAATACCTCGCTCTGTGTTATCTGAATTAGATATGATGGTTGGGAAAATTCTTTGTTATCTCTATCTCAGCCCCGAACGCTTGAGTAACCAAGGTATTTTTACCTCACAAGAGTTATTTGAAGAGTTATTATCATTAGCGGATGAAAGCAAATTACTTAAATTTGTTAATCAACGTTCGACAGGTTCTGATTTAGATAAACAAAAACTGCAGGAAAAACTCAGAACATCACTCAACCGTTTACGTCGCTTGGGAATGGTGCACTTTCTGCAAAATGATCCGAGTAAATTTATTATTAGCGAATCTGTCTTCCGTTTTGGTGCCGATGTGCGCAGTGGCGATAACCCACAAGATGCCCAGTTACGGATGATCCGTGATGGTGAAGCTATCTCTCTTGAAGGGGAATTATCGCTGAAAGACAGTGAAGAAGAGGGTGGCGAAGAGAATCAAGAACCGGCAGAAAGTGATGAGGATGAAGAATAATGATTGAACGCGGAAAATTTCGCTCACTGACGCTGGTGAATTGGAACGGTTTTTTTGCCCGAACTTTTGACCTTGATGAATTAGTGACCACATTATCGGGTGGTAATGGTGCGGGTAAATCAACAACCATGGCGGCATTTATTACCGCGATGATCCCAGATTTAACCTTGCTTCACTTCCGTAACACAACGGAAGCGGGCGCAACCTCTGGCTCTCGTGATAAAGGCTTACATGGTAAGTTACGTCCAGGCGTCTGTTACGCAATTTTGGATGTGTTAAATTCGAAGCATCAGCGTGTCATGGTGGGTGTGCGTTTACAACAAGTCGCCGGGCGCGATAAAAAAGTGGATATTAAGCCGTTTATGGTCCAAGGCATTCCATTGGCGACGGTGCCAACGGAAATATTGACGGAGGTTATTGATGGTCGCCAAGCCAAAGTCATTCCACTCAACGAGTTAAAAGAACGTCTTGAAGAACAGGAAGGCGTTTTGTTTAAGCAGTTTAACTCAATAACTGACTACCATTCGACTCTGTTTGAATTAGGGGTTTTACCTAAACGTTTACGTTCCGCGAGTGACCGAAGCAAATATTATCGCCTGATTGAAGCGTCACTATATGGTGGTATTTCTAGTGCCATTACTCGCTCATTACGTGATTATTTGTTACCTGAAAACAGTGGGGTACGTAAAGCATTCCAAGATATGGAAGCGGCTTTGCGTGAAAACCGTTTAACATTAGAAGCCATTCGTGTAACGCAATCAGACCGTGACTTATTCAAGCATTTGATTAGCCAAGCGACTGATTACGTTTCTGCGGATTATATGCGCCATTCCAATGAAAGACGTATTCACCTTGATGCAGCACTGGCTGCACGCAATGAGCTATTAGCCAGCCGTAAACAACTGCGTGTTGAACAGGTTCGAAGCGTCGAAATGGCGCGTGAGTTGAATGAGCAGAATGGGGCTTCTACAGAATTAGAAGCAGACTACCAAGCGGCCAGTGACCATTTAAATTTAGTGCAAGCCGCGCTGCGTCAGCAAGAGAAAATTGACCGCTATCAAGCGGATATCGAAGAACTGACCTATCGTCTTGAAGAACAAAGTGAAGTCGTTGCTGAAGCAACTGAAACTCAAGAAGAATATGAAGCACGAGCTGAAGCTGCGGAAATTGAAGTTGACGAATTAAAAAATCAACTCGCCGATTACCAACAGGCTCTGGATGTACAACAAACACGCGCTATTCAGTACCAGCAAGCCTTGCACGCCTTAACGCGTGCTCGTGAATTGTGCCAGCTTCCTGAATTATCCATTGATAACGCGGATGAATGGTTAGATACCTTCGAGGCACGCGAACAGCAAGCAACCCAAGCGTTATTAGCGCTTGAGCAAAAAATGAGTGTGGCAGATGCCGCACATAGCCAATTTGAGCAAGCCTATCAATTAGTTAGAAGTATGGTAGGGGAAGTTAGCCGCAGTGATGCATACCAGCAAGCGCGTACATTACTGCGTGATTGGTCATCACAACAACATTTAGCAGATCGCGTGCAGCCGTTGCGTATGCAGTTATCTGAATTGCAACAACGTCTGAATAGCCAGCAAAATGCTGAACGCTTATTGGCAGAGTTTTGTAAGCGTCATGGCCAAAGTTATGAGCCCGATGAGCTTGATGCATTAATGGCTGAGCTGGAAGCACAGCAAGAAGAACTGAGTATTGGTGTGAATGAGAGTGGCGAAAAACGGATGCAAATGCGCCAAGAATTGGAGCAGATCCGCCAGCGTATTAGCCAACTTTCATCTAAAGCCCCTGCATGGATTATGGCTCAAGAAGCGCTAACGCAGCTTAATGAGCAATCCCATGAAACGTTTGAGTCAAGTACTGCTGTGACTGAGTTTATGCAGCAACTCCTCGAACAAGAACGGGAAATAACGGTTGAACGAGATGAAGTAGCTGCGCAACGGAAAGATCTCGAAAAACAAATTGAGCGACTAAGCCAGCCAAGTGGTGCGGAAGATAGCCGCATGTTAGCGTTGGCAGAACGTTTTAATGGTGTGTTGTTATCTGAAATTTATGATGATATTACCATCGAAGACGCGGCTTATTTCTCCGCGCTATATGGTCCTGCACGTCACGGAATTGTGGTGCAAGACCTTGATGTAGTTCGTAATCAATTGGATTCGTTACAAGATTGCCCAGATGATGTGTATTTTATCGAGGGAGATCCATCTTCTTTCGACGATAGCGTTTTTGATGCGCAAGAGTTTGAAAATGCGGTATTAGTCCGTTCGTCTGAGCGTCAATGGCGTTACTCTCGTTATCCTGAATTGCCTTTATTTGGTCGTGCCGCACGTGAAAGCCATTTAGAGTCGTTAACGGCTGAACGTGATGAGCTGGCAGAGCGCTATGCGAATCTGTCATTTGACGTACAGAAAATTCAGCGTTCACACCAAGCATTCAGCCGGTTTATAGGCCAACACATTTCGGTGGCTTTTGAGGATGATCCAGAAGCTGAAATTCGTACACTCAACCAAAAACGTTCGGAGATTGAACGTGCTTTAGCTCAATTTGAAGAGCAAACTCAGCAACAACGTCAACAATTTGCCCAAGGTAAAGAAAGCCTTGCGGCTCTTAATCGTTTATTGCCTCAAATGGGGTTATTACTCGATGAAACATTGGCGGACAGAGTTGAAGAGATAAACGAAGAGCTAACGGAAGCAGAAGAAGCGGCACATTTCCTGAATAAACATGGCGATGCGTTAGATAAATTAGAGCCGATTGTGACGGTGTTACTCAGTGATCCTGAACAACACGAGCAATTACGCAAAGATTATGAGTCAGCAAAACATAGCCAGCAAAATGCGAAACAGCAAGCTTTTGCATTAGTAGAGGTTGTTCAGCGCCGTGCTCACTTTAGTTACAGTGATTCAACCGGAATGGTGAATGAAAACGCGGACCTAAATGAAAAACTACGTCAGCGTTTAGAGCAGGCAGAAACCGAACGTACACGTGCTCGCGAGCAATTACGCCAGCACCAAGCACAAAGTGCGCAGTTCCATCAGGTTCTTGCCTCGTTACGCAGTTCTTTCGATACCAAACAAGAGATGTTGAAAGAGCTCGAAGTCGAGATGCAAGAGATCGGCGTAAAAGCCGATCCTGATGCTCAAGAGCGCGCTCGTATTCGACGCGATGAGTTGCACCAGCGTGTCATGGAAAATCGTAGCCGTATTAACCAGTTAGAAAAACAGCTGACATTATGTGAAGCCGAAATGGATAACTTACAGAAGCGCCTTCGTAAGTTAGAAAAAGACTACTATATGCTGCGTGAGCAGGTCGTGACGGCAAAAGCAGGTTGGTGTGCGGTAATGCGCTTGGTGAAAGACAATGGTGTCGAGCGTCGTTTGCATCGCCGTGAACTGGCTTATACTGACGGTGATAGCTTACGTTCCATGTCGGATAAAGCCTTAGGTGCGCTGCGTTTAGCGGTTGCGGATAACGAACATTTACGTGATGTATTGCGTTTATCCGAAGATCCAAAACACCCAGAACGGAAGATAAAATTCTTTATCGCCGTATATCAACATTTACGTGAACGTATTCGCCAAGATATTATTCGTACCGATGACCCGATTGATGCAATCGAGCAAATGGAAATTGAACTGGCGCGCTTAACAGAAGAACTAACCGCGCGTGAGCAAAAATTGGCAATCAGTTCAAAAAGTGTGGCGAATATTATTCGCAAAACCATTCAGCGCGAACAAAATCGAATTCGTATGCTAAACCAAGGGCTGCAAGCGGTGGCGTTTGGTCAGGTTAAAGGGGTTCGCCTCAATGTGAATATTCGAGAAAGTCATGCATTGTTACTGAGTGTGCTCTCTGAAGAGAGCGAAATGCATCAAGACTTATTCACCAGCCAACGGTTAACATTCTCTGAAGCAATGGCGAAATTATACCAACGCCTCAACCCTCAAGTGGATGTTGGGCAGCGGTTGCCACAAACCATCGGTGAAGAATTACTCGATTACCGCAACTACTTAGAATTAGAAGTTGAGGTTAATAGAGGTTCAGATGGCTGGTTAAAAGCAGAAAGTGGTGCGTTATCCACCGGTGAGGCTATTGGTACAGGTATGTCCATCTTAGTGATGGTAGTACAAAGCTGGGAAGAAGAGTCTCGCCGTCTGCGTGCTAAAGATATTATTCCTTGCCGGTTATTATTCTTAGATGAAGCTGCGCGATTAGATGCTAAATCAATTGCAACCTTATTTGAACTGTGTGACAGGTTAGAAATGCAGCTAATTATTGCAGCGCCAGAGAATATTAGTCCTGAGAAGGGCACAACTTATAAACTAGTTCGTAAAGTGGTTGGTAATCATGAACATGTGCATGTAGTTGGCTTAAAAGGCTTCGGGCAAGAACCCCCGACTGTACAAGCCCCAACATTGCAGTAATAGTTTTGTGAGTGAAATGAAGGCCGGTATTTAGAAATAAATATCGGTTTTTTTATATGGTAATTAAGTGGCAAAGAAAGCGTTAGGTAAACTTTTAATTAAAATAAAATTCATCTATGTTTAAACCACGAATACACTGTTGAATTCCCTATGATGAAAATAATTCTTTTTCTCATTAATTGTTAACTTAGCAGTACATAATCTGAAAAAAGGAAAATTAGCCTATTCCTATAACATTACTGCTAAAATTAAATAGAATAAAATTGTAATTATAATAAAAATATTATTATCCATGTTGTAAATTAAGGTGGATGTATGGCAAAGAGAAGAGTGAGAGCTCTGCAAGTCTCGGTAATATGCGGGTTGATGGCGTTACAGTTTCCCGCATTCTCAAATGAAGAAAATACGCAGCAAAGTGTTTCTGAAGTTCAAACGATAGCTTCGGTGACACCAGCAGAAAGTTTAGTCAAAATAACACAGTCGCTTCCTGCGGATGTGAAACCTATCTTTTCTACGCAATTAGCAAAATTATACGCTGATAGGCAAATGCAGCTATTGTGGCAAGATGAAGCGGCAATTAGCCAATTTCAGCAACAATTGGCAGAACTATCCCTTTCTGGCGTTCAGCCTCAATTTGGGGAGTGGTTAGCGATACTGGAAAATAATCAGTTAAACGAGCTAGGCCGTGACGTTGTTTTATCTGATGCCATGCTTGGTTATTTACAGTATTTATCGTCGATAGAAGCGAATGGGCAATATTGGTTATACACTAATCGACCTTATAAAATTATGGCTCCAACGGCCGCTCAAATGAAACCATGGATAGATGCCATCGAGTCTAATAACTTAGGTGATTGGGTTAAATCGCAAGCCCCGAGTCACCCAATGTATTTGCCAATGCGCAAAGAAATGTTGAAATTATTAGCGATCCCTGAAGATAACCTGGAAATTGTGGGAACGAAAACATTAAAGCCAGGGCAGTCTAGCGATGATGTAGTTATTTTGCGTCAAATCTTGCAACGTGAAGGGTTACTTGAAGGCGGAAATGTAACCGAAGACATCGCGCCTCCTGAGACCATGGCTCAAGTAGCAGAACTGGCAACTGAACAAGCCACTGAATCGACAGGAACACTTGATGCACCTGCGAGCTCTGTGTCGAAAGTCTATGATCAAGAGCTCGTCGATGCGGTAAAAAAATTCCAATTGCAATATGGCTTAGAAGCAGACGGTGTTGTTGGAAAAGGCACGCGTGTTTGGTTAAACATGCAGCCTAAGCAGAAAGCAGGTTTAATGGCACTCAATATTCAACGCTTACGTATTATACCTGCAAGTAGTGGGACAGGGATTTTAGTGAATATTCCTGGCTACTCTTTAGATTTCTATTTAAATGACGAAGTGATTTTAGACTCTAAAGTGATTGTTGGTCGTGCTGATCGCAAAACACCAATCATGAGCAGTGCGCTAAACAATGTAGTTATTAACCCACCTTGGAGTGTGCCGACCAGTATGGCACGTAAAGATATCGCTCCAAGAGGAAAACAAGACCCAAGTTATTTTAGTCGTAAAGGATATACGGTTTATTCAGGGTGGGGCTCAGATTCTTACGAAATTGATCCTTATGCGATAGATTGGGAAAATATCACCCCCGCAAATTTCCCATACCGTATTCGGCAGGCACCAGGCCCAACTAACTCATTAGGACGCTATAAGTTTAATATGCCGAGTTCAGATGCGATTTATTTACACGATACACCAAACCATAGTTTATTTAATCGTAATGCACGTGCAATAAGCTCTGGATGTGTACGAGTGAATAAAGCAAGTGAGCTAGCGAGTATTTTATTAGGTGACGCAGGTTGGGAAAAAAAACGCATTGATGGTGCGTTGAAAGAAGGGTCAACACGGTATGTCAATATACCCGATAGGATCCCCGTTTTTCTGTATTACCAAACCGCATGGGTAGATAAAGACCAGCAACCACAATATCGAGCCGATATTTATCAATATGATAATTCGATTAATAATGCAGATAAATATTTGCCAATGTTGAAAAAGATTTTACACTAATTGTAGGTTTTAATTTGAAGGGGGGAATTTTCTCCCCTTAATTATTTTAAGAGTTAATTGCTTGAGCGCAGTTTTTTACACATTTCCATTCTGTGACCTTACCTCTAGGATCCGTTTTTATCTTATTTATTCCGTTGTTTTATGGTTGCTCAATCATTACTATTTTGCTTACCTTTGATAAAGGCAGCATATTTTGTGTCTTAAATTGCATGTTTCGAGCAGTTCTAGTGATAAAACTCTCTTTTTGACGAAAAATGCAATAAAATTTCTGCGAAGTATGCATATCTTTACATAATTATACATTAAAGATAAGCGTGATTTGCTAGACTCAATAGGTTGCCAAAATTTTATCGATTAATACTGAAAATATTAGAATCTGAGCTATCACCTATGGATATAATTGATCAATCCCGCAGGAAGTGGTTAGGTATTGGGGCCGCAACAGTTGGCCTTAGTTTATTACCAAGCCATGTATTTGCTGCGATGACGACCCCTAGACCACGTATTTTGCGTTTTCAAAACATTAATACAGGCGAATCGCTAAAAACTGAGTTTTTTGACGGGCGCCGTTATAATAAGTCTGAATTAGCGCGTTTAAATCATTTTTTCCGTGATTACCGTTGCGACAAAGTAAAAACTATTGACCCAAAACTGTTTGACCAAATCTATTTATTACAAATGATGATGGGAACAAACAAACCTGTCCAACTGATCTCTGGTTATCGTTCTTTAGAGACTAACAATAAATTGCGCAGTAAAAGCTCTGGCGTGGCAAAGAAAAGTTACCATACCCGTGGGCAAGCGATGGATTTCCATATCGAAGGGTTACAACTGAGCAATATCCGCAAAGCTGCGCTAAAAATGAAAGCGGGTGGTGTTGGTTACTATCCTCGAAGCAATTTTATACATATTGATACAGGACCTGCAAGAACGTGGTAATCTGTGCATAGGTGACACAGATTACGGAGTAATTGCTCGATGAAATATACTATTATCCCAGTAACACCATTTATGCAAAATTGCCACGTTATTTGGGATGAAAATACGTTAGATGCGGTTGTTGTTGACCCCGGCGGAGAAGCAGAGAAATTAATTTCTGCTATTGAAAACTTTGGGCTGAAGTTAACTAAAATTCTGTTAACACATGGTCATTCTGACCATATCGGTGCATCAGCTATTCTTTCTAAGCATTTTTCAGTGCCTATCTATGGCCCGCAAAAAGAAGACGCTTTTTGGATTGAAAACCTCGCAGAACAAAATGCGATGTTTTATATTGGTGAATGCCCTGACTTTACGCCGGATTACTGGTTAGAAGAAGGGGACAAAGTGACTTGCGGCAATATGGCATTTGATGTACTGCATTGCCCTGGTCATACACCCGGCCACATTATTTTTGTGAATCACGCCGATAAATTAATTTCAATGGGTGATGTCCTTTTTAAAGGGGGAGTCGGCCGAAGTGATTTTCCACGCGGTAATCATCAAGACCTAATTTCCTCTATAAAAAACAAAGTATTACCTCTAGGTGATGATTTTCAGTTCATTCCAGGGCATGGCCCCATGTCAAACTTAGGTTTTGAGCGTAAAACAAACCCTTTCTTGCAAGATGAACAACCTGTTTGGTGATTGATTTTGAAGAGCTTAATAGTTTGATGTAAAAGGCACCTAGTTAGGTGCCTTTTGTATTAGATAGCATGTGCTAAGTAATGATTACAGCACTTTAACGATAGCATCACACAGCGGAACCATGTTCTCTAAAGTTAAGCCCGCCACGTTAATACGGCCAGAGCTAACGGCATAGATACCAAATTCGCTACGTAGACGCTCTACCTGCTCTTTTGTTAGGCCACTGAAGGAGAACATACCGTTTTGGTTGATAATGAAGCTGAAGTCCTGTTTAGCGCCTTTTTCTTCCAATGTTTTCACTAACAGTTGGCGCATGCGTTTAATACGCTCACGCATTGCGGTTAATTCTTGGATCCATTCCGCTTTTAACACGTCATCAGAAAGGATAGTTGTCACCACTGCCGCACCGTGTGCTGGTGGGTTTGAGTAGTTTGCACGAATAACCGCTTTCGCTTGGCTAAATGCACGCTCTGCGTTGTCACTGTCTTTAGCAATGATGGTACAAGCACCGACACGCTCATTGTATAAACCGAAGTTTTTAGAGAATGAGCTCGCAACAATCATTTCAGGGTTGTTTTTGGTGAAAATACGCAGGCCTTCGGCATCTTCATCTAAGCCTTTTGCGAAACCTTGGTAGGCAAAGTCAAAAACTGGTAATAAGCCTTTGTCTGCACATAATGCGGCTAGTTTTGTCCATTGCTCAGCCGTTGGGTCAATACCCGTAGGGTTATGGCAGCAGCCGTGTAGAACAATCACATCACCGGCCACAGCAGATGACAGGCTGTTAAGCATACCGTCGAAATCCATACCATGTTTTGCAGCGTCATAGTAGTTGTAAGTTAAAACTTCTAAACCAGCTGCTTCAAAGATATTTTTGTGGTTAGGCCAAGTTGGGTTGCTGATCCAAACACGCTTTGCGTTGGTTTGTTTAGCAATAAAATCTGCAGCGATACGCAGTGCGCCAGTACCACCCGGTGCTTGCGCTGTACGTGCACGTTTTGAGGTGACAATTTCATGTTGTGCACCGAATAACAGTTCTTGTGTTACACGGCCGAACTCTGGCATTCCGCTAATCGCAAGATAGTTTTTGGTGTTTTCGTTATCCAGCAGGAATTTTTCTGCTTTTTTAACGGTATCAAGCACAGGGGTTTTCCCTGATTCGTCTTTATAGACGCCAATACCTAAGTTGATTTTATTATCGCGGGGATCAGCACGGAAACTATCAGCAAGACCTAAGATTGGGTCAGCAGGGGCAGAAGTAATTTTTTCAAACATGTTGTCGATTCCAAAGCTCTGTAGTGGTACCCAAGACAATTTACAGTGTATGAAGGCGTAAGTGAGAATGCTTTTGGCTATCCTTGCTTGTAAACAGCCCATACAACTAAAATTGATGGATATAGCTGAAAACGGGTTTAGTCGAACGAGTCGAGTTCTCAGGGTAACGTGATAAAGGCTTTTTGCCAACCGTTTTACCAAAAATTGGCGAGATCTTGTGAGCTAGGTAGGAATTGCATGTAATCTAACCATAAATATCTATAAAGGTGGTGAATCAGTCTGTCTTACCGATAATTTGAGTGTTTCTAGGGGGGAAGTTTGAGGGAGAGGAAAAAATAAAAAAGCAGCGCCGAAGCGCTGCTTACAAAAACATGTTACTGTTTTCTAACTTATCAGTTAACTGATAATTAGAATTGGTAAACTAAACCTAAACCAACTACGTTATCAGTGCTGATACCGTATGCTTTGGTGAAATCATTTTTATCTAACAGGTTGATTTTATAATCAACAACTGCAGACATGTTTTTGTTGAAGTAGTAGTAAGAACCTACAGAAATATATTTAACCAGATCTTTGTTACCGTAAGTGCCTAAGTCTTTACCTTTAGATTGGTTATAACCTAAAGATGGTTTCAGACCGAAGTCGAACAGGTATTGTGCAACTAACTCAACGTTTTCAGTTTTGTTAGCAATACCTGAATCAAATTTAGTACCGCCAGCACCGTAACGAGTCATGTTTTGAGTTTGACCGTACATTGCTGCTAAGTAAACATTGTTAGCGTCGAATTTACCACCAACGTTCCAAGCTTCAGCTTTTTTACCACCAGCGTTAGGGTAGTTTTTCTGTGCAGGTGTACGTGAAGAGTTAGAATAACCACCACCCAGTGTTACGCCCCAGCCTAAGTCATAAGCGGTAGAGAAACCGAAGCCATCACCGTTGTCTTTACGAACGCTTGAGCTAGACAGGTTGTCGTCACCGTTTTTACCTTGGTATTGCAGAGCAAAGCTCAGGCCATCAACATAACCGAACGCGTTGTTGTTACGGTAAGTTAACAGGTTGCGGTTACGGCTAGTCATGAAGTTGTCTGCTTGATCCATAGTGTCCGCACCCCATAATGGGAATACGTCGGTCCATGCGTTCGTGTCATAAACCACACCGTAGTTACGGCCGTAGTCGATTGAACCGAAATCAGCAAAACGTAAACCCGCATATGCTAAACGGTTTTTGTTTTCGCCTTCGTTCTCAGCTTTGTTAGTTTTAGTTTCCCACTCGAAACGACCAAAACCAGTCAGTTGGTCAGTGATTTGAGTATCACCTTTCAGGCCTAAACGAACGCGTGAATCATCACCGTCTTGGCTTGGAGCATCTTTGCTGCTACCGTCAGCGAGGTAGTGACGAACGTCAACTTTACCGTAAACGTCTAATTTGTTGCCGTCTTTGTTGTATACTTCAGCTGCGTTTGCTGCACCAGCAGCTAACAGAGCTGGGATAACCATTGCAAGAATATTGCGTTTCATCATTATTATTACCCTCATTGGTGTTATTCGGACACCTGCCACTGCCAAAAATAATTCGCAAAAAATAATTGGAACTATTTGTGAGAGATTAGTGTCGTCTATGTCGGCGACCAGTGTTCCATTGCTAAATAAAATTATCCACCCTCAAAGTGCTACAAAATCAAAGATTCTGAAACAAATGGTAACAAGATGTTTCAAAATGTAAAAAATAGACCAATAAATAACCACTCATCGTACCAGTTTAAAAAATATTACAAAAATTAGGGAACTTTTTCAAAAGACAAATTGGTTTTTTTTTGAGCAGTTTAGCGAATGTAAAGTGGTTATTTATCACCAGTAAAAAGAGGATCGTGAGATTAAAAAGCAGATTATTCTTAGCGGTAGCAGATTGGTGCCATTTTGGGGTGAATTATAAGGTGATAACGTAAAAATTGTGATCGGGTTATCATGTGGCTGCAATTTTATGTAATGGACTGAAATAGTCCATAGTTAAAAATATATTAGAGTGAAAAATAACGGGTCAACATTAGTTGACCCGTTATTTAGGGGGTTAATACAGAAAAGCGGTTATTAGAACGCAGCATTTCTTGGGGTACGTGGGAATGGAATGACTTCACGCACGTTACCGACACCAGTGACATAAGCTACTAAACGCTCAAAACCAAGGCCGAAACCTGAGTGAGGAACGGTGCCATAACGACGCAGATCACGGTACCACCAGTAATCTTCTTTATTCATCCCCATTTCTTCAAGGCGTGCATCTAGCATATCAAGACGTTCTTCACGCTGTGAGCCACCGATGATCTCACCAATACCCGGTGCTAATACGTCCATCGCGGCAACCGTTTTGCCATCTTCATTGAGACGCATATAGAAAGCTTTGATGTCTTTCGGGTAGTTTTTCACAACAACAGGCGCTTTAAAGTGTTGTTCTGCTAAGTAGCGCTCATGTTCAGACGACATATCGACGCCCCAATAAACTGGGTTTTCGAATTTTTGACCACAAGTTTCAAGGATTTTAATGGCATCCGTGTAATCAACTTGTGCAAAGTCTGAGTTAACAAAGCTTTCTAAGCGGTTGATAACGTCTTTATCAACACGTTGTGCAAAGAACTCTAAGTCGTCGCGGCGTTCTTCAAGAGCAGCTTTGAAGGCGAACTTCAACATTTTTTCTGCCAGACCTGCGACATCGTCTAAAGAGGCAAAAGCCACTTCAGGTTCGACCATCCAGAACTCAGCTAAGTGACGGCTAGTATTTGAGTTTTCAGCACGGAAGGTTGGGCCGAAAGTATAGACTTTGCTAATTGCAGTTGCGTAAGCTTCACCATTCAGTTGGCCTGATACAGTTAAGAACGCTTCGCGACCAAAGAAGTCTTCGCTGAAGTCCACTTCACCTTTGTCATTACGTGGCAGGTTGTTGTAGTCCAGTGTGGAAACACGGAACATCTCACCTGCGCCTTCGGTATCGGAAGCGGTAATGATTGGCGTAGAAACCCAGAAGTAGCCTTGTTCATCAAAGAAACGGTGGATTGCTTGCGCTAAAGTGTGGCGCACACGTGCAACAGCACCAATTAAGTTAGTGCGCGGGCGCAAGTGCGCTGCTTCACGTAAAAACTCAACACTGTGGCGTTTTGCTGCCATTGGGTAGGTGTCAGGGTCTTCAACCCAGCCAACGACTTTTACAGCAGTGGCTTCAAGTTCAAATGATTGACCTTGGCCTGGGGATTCTTTTACGGTACCCGTAACTTCAACTGAACAACCCGTTGTGAGGTGCAGGACTTCGTCATTATAATTAGATATATTATTATTAATGATAGCCTGTAACGGATTAAAGCAAGAACCGTCATAAACGGCGAGGAAAGAAAAACCAGCATTTGAATCTCTCCTTGTACGTACCCAGCCTTGAACGGTGACTTCTGTGCCTACCGCCACTCGGCCTTGCAGTACGTCGACTACAGGCGCTACTATCATATAATTCACTCTCTTCATATTTAACGATATCTACTTCGACTATCTCAATCCGTCATACTTCGAGCCGTAGATGCGTTGGCTTCACAAACCGACCCTAGTCACATACTTATGTATGCTCCTAGGGCTCACTTTGTTTGCCGCCTTCCTACAACTCGAATTATTTAGGATGTAATTCAAATTGTTTTAAATCCATTCGACCGCTTATATCTATGAATATTATTCAAAAAATGTCATCGGCTTATGGCGATTAAAATAGTTAAAGTAGGGATATTAACGAAATCCCATTTTTCAGGGGCCAAAGCTCTATGTTACTTGCCATTTATTAGGAAACAAGTAAAAAATCGCGATAAAACATTTCTGTTGAAGCGAAGCGTGGGTATTGAGCTTAAAAGCTATAGTAATAGTAAGTGAATAAAAGAAAAAGAGGGTTTTGAAGCTCTGGGCAAGAAAAGTGCAAATTCTTACTCAGAGCTGGGGAAAAGCGACTTAGTTAACAGGCCTTTTCCATTTTAGGTAGGTCGAACGCTTTTCTGAGTTGATTGACGAACTCATCATCTTCACAAATGGTTTTTCCTGGGCTATCAGATAGCTTAGCGACAGGCTTACCATTGCACTCTACGAGTTTAATCACAATATTCAACGGGGTTACATTTGGAATATTGCAGGTTAGACGCGTGCCGATACCAAAAACAAGGTTAATCCGCTGATGAAAATAACGATATAATTCAAGTGCTTTTTGCAAGTCTAAACTGTCTGAGAACACTAGCGTTTTGCTCATCGGGTCAATCCCCAATTTTTGGTAATGAGCAATGGCTTTTTCACCCCATTCGATCGGGTCCCCTGAATCATGGCGCAATCCTTGGTAGCGGTTCGCAAAGTTAACATCAAAATCACGCAAAAAGGCATCCATGGTGATACAGTCAGTTAATGCGACACCCAAGTGATTAGGATATTCATCTAGCCAACTTTGTAATGCCTCGCGTTGGCTATTTGCTAATTCAGGGCTGATTTGCTGGTGGGCTTGGAACCATTCATGGGCTTGTGTGCCAACAGGGGATAAATCTAATTCGTGTGCAAGTTTGTAATTGCTTGTCCCAACAAGATAAGGAAATTCTTGTTTAAGCATTGAAACAATGGCGGATTGTACGTCGTAGGAGAAACGGCGGCGTGTACCAAAGTCCATGAGCTTAAAGTGAGACAAATCAAGCTGGTGTTCATCGGCTTGTTGATAGAAAACATTTAGCAGCTTTTTGAGTTGCTGAACAGCATCGTCAGGATGAATGTTTGGATGCCTATCTTTTTGGATGATTTCACTGACCAATGCAAGGAGTGGTACCTCCCACATGATCACTTCACGCCAAGGCCCACTAATGCGAATCGCTAACTGACCTTCATTTGTGGTACTAACAACGACTTGTTCTGGGTTAAAGCGGAATGACTTTAACCACATAAGATAGTCTTCTTGGAAGAAAGGTAAGCGGCGGAGAAAATTCAGCTCATCATCAGAAAGTGACAATTTAGCCATTAACTGAATTTGTTGCCTAATTTCATCGGCGTAAGCACCTAAGATCTCACTGCTACGACAGCGGAACTCAGCGACAACCGGTACCTGATAGTAACGGTGGAAAACGGCCTGCTGCATATGAAGCTTGTAAGCATCGGTATCAAGCAGTGATGTAATAATTGGTGTAGCGTCTAGATTCATGGAACGCAGACATCCTCGCGGAGCTTATCTTTACCACTAATGCTGTTAATTTTTACTCTTGTTTCTCTTGAAAGCTGTTTGATTTTCAAAAAGTCACAATGAGATAAAAGTTGCAATAGTTGTTAGCTAAATCGTTAAAGTTGCAAAAGTATACCCACTTTAGCAAAAGATAGAAGTGTTATTCTACCTCTTGCTTTCAAGGAGCACGGCAATCTAAATTCGCGTATTGCTTTTTTGTATGACTATTTTCTGTATTACTATGGAATCAAATAAATACGCTTTATTCGTATTGTGCCTCATAGAAACAGATGAAAGCATTAATCACCAAAAGATACTAACACGCCATAAAATATTTAATAGTGCAATAGCACCAACAAGCAAACGAATTTTTAACAAAGTTAAGCACGGTGTGTTATATAAAACTAACATGGCTATAAAAATAGATAACATTTTTTGATGAAAATGTTTCTCAAATCCATTCACATTATTGTGGCTTATAGTATTGTATAAGTAATAAAGCAGTACGATATTGAATATAACGAATTAAAAGGTTACTTATGACCCAGTTAAGACAAGCGAAATATCGTCAGGATTATCAAGCACCTGATTACACAATTACAGAGATTGACCTCGATTTTAATCTTGACCCAGTGAAAACGATTGTTACCGCAGTAAGTAAGGTAAAACGCCTTAATCCGCAATCTTCAACGCTTGAGCTCAATGGCGAAGATTTATCGTTAGTCAGCCTAGAAGTCGATGGCAAAGCGTGGCAAAACTATAAAGAATCCGAAGGTAAATTAATTATTGAATCATTGCCTGAATCTTTCACACTACGGATTGTGAATGAAATTAGCCCTGAGAAAAATACTGCGCTAGAAGGGTTATATGTTTCAGGTGATGCGTTATGCACACAATGTGAAGCAGAAGGTTTCCGCCATATTACCTATTACCAAGACCGACCAGATGTATTAGCTCGCTATACCACCACAATTACAGCGGATAAATCACGTTATCCTTATTTACTTTCAAATGGGAACCGTATCGCAGAAGGTGAGTTAGAAGACGGCCGCCATTGGGTTAAGTGGGAAGACCCATTCCTGAAACCAAGTTATTTATTTGCCTTAGTCGCAGGTGATTTTGACGTTTTAAAAGACACCTTTGCCACTCGCAGTGGTCGTGAAGTTGCGTTAGAGCTCTTTGTTGATAAAGGCAATTTAGACCGTGCTCCTTGGGCAATGCAGTCCCTTAAAAATGCCATGAAATGGGATGAAGAACGCTTTGGTTTAGAGTATGACCTTGATATCTATATGATTGTTGCTGTTGATTTCTTCAACATGGGAGCAATGGAAAATAAAGGGTTGAATGTCTTTAACTCGAAATATGTTTTAGCCAAAAGCGAAACCGCGACAGATAAAGACTATCTGAATATCGAATCCGTGATTGGCCACGAGTATTTCCATAATTGGACAGGAAACCGCATTACTTGTCGTGATTGGTTCCAATTGAGCCTTAAAGAAGGGCTAACCGTTTTCCGCGATCAAGAATTTAGTTCAGATTTAGGTTCTCGCTCTGTTAACCGTATCAACAATGTCAAAGTAATGCGTTCAGCCCAGTTTGCTGAGGATGCAAGCCCAATGGCGCACCCAATTCGCCCAGATAAAGTCATTGAAATGAACAACTTCTATACTTTGACTGTGTATGAAAAAGGGTCGGAAGTTATTCGCATGATCCACACTCTGTTGGGTGAGGAGATGTTCCAAGCAGGTATACAACTTTATGTTCATCGCCATGATGGCAGTGCAGCAACCTGTGACGATTTTGTGCAGGCGATGGAAGATGCGTCAAATGTTGATTTATCACTATTTCGTCGTTGGTATAGCCAGTCAGGGACACCCGTTTTAACTGTGCGTGATGAATATTCACCAGAAAAACAGCAATATACGCTACATGTTAGCCAAATGACGCCACCGACGGCAGATCAAGCAGAGAAGCAACCATTGCATATCCCATTGGATATTGAGCTCTATGATGAGCAAGGTGGAATTATCACGCTAAAACGTGAGGGTAGCGTCGTGAATTCGGTGCTAAACATTACGCAAGAAACTCAAACGTTTGTTTTTGATGAGGTGACAAGCCGCCCAGTTCCATCTTTATTACGTGAGTTTTCAGCCCCTGTAAAATTAGATTACAACTACACAGATGAGCAACTGGCTTTCTTGATGCAGCACGCAAGTAATGAATTCTCTCGTTGGGATGCGGCTCAACAACTCATTAATAATTATGTAAAAATTAATGTGGCTCATTATCAAAAAGGTGAAGCATTAGTTTTACCTGAGCCAGTGGTAGATGCTTTTCGGGGTGTATTATTAAGTGATTCGATTGATCCTGCATTAGTCGCATTGATCTTAACGTTACCTTCCGAAAACGAGCTAGCAGAATTATTTACGGTTATCGACCCTGTTGCGATCCACGAAGTTGTGAACTTTATTCATCATCATTTAGCGGTAGAAATGCATGATGAACTTCTCTCGGTTTATCGATCCATACATATTGATGGTTATCGTGTTGATCACCAAGATATTGCTAAACGCTCATTGCGTAACATTTGCCTGCAATACTTAGCCGCGGGTGATGATAGCGAGCTGGCGAACAAACTAGTGTTGGAACAATACGAATCAGCGGATAACATGACGGATTCATTGGCCGCATTGACCGCAGCAAACGAGTCACAGTTACCTTGTAAAGCCCAGTTAATGTCAGATTTTGATGAGCGCTGGCATCATGACGGGTTAGTCATGGATAAGTGGTTTACATTACAAGGGGCGAACCCTGCAAAAGAAGCGCTTGCTAATGTACGTGAATTATTGGATCACCGCTCATTTAGCATGGGTAACCCTAACCGTGTTCGCTCACTTGTTGGGGCTTTCACTGCGGGGAATCCTGTTAATTTCCATGCAGAAGATAGCAGTGGTTACCAATTTTTGTATGAAATTTTAGTTGATCTCAATACGCGCAACCCGCAAGTGGCTTCAAGACTGATTGAGCCGTTGATCCGTTTAAAACGTTACGACGAAAAGCGCCAAGCACAGATGCGTAAAGTGCTTGAGCAATTAAAAGCACTTGATAACCTGTCTGGTGATCTATTTGAAAAAATAACCAAAGCGTTAGAAAGCTAGTTTATATATAGCTAGCTAGTTGTTGGTTTTAATAAGCCGCTAAAAAATTTCATTTAGCGGCTTATTATTGTTTATGACAAAAGTGGAATATTAAATGAGAGATAACTCTCATAAAATGCTTGTTTTCCCTCGAAAACCCAGGCAAACGCATTTTTATTGATTTTTTCATAGTAAAAGGGTGGTGAGATAGGGTAATCTATAGCGCGTTTTATCCGACGAAAAAACCGCATGTATGAATGAAAGCTCGGCAAATTGTATTTGGCGGGGTTTTAGCGTGCGATATGATGTCTACTCTATTGAAACGTACTAGTAAAAATAGGTTATTGGATATGCTATATCACCTTGCCCGCAAGGCACTGTTCCAGCTCGACCCTGAAAAAGCACATGAATTGACTTTTCGCCAGCTTCAACGTTTGAATCATTCCCCTTTCCAATGTCTTATTCGCCAATCTGTTGCCACTAAACCCGTTCAATGCATGGGGCTTTCCTTCAAAAACCCACTAGGGCTCGCCGCGGGTTTAGATAAAGATGGTGAATGTATTGATGCATTTGGTGCCATGGGGTTTGGGTTTATCGAAATTGGTACGGTAACCCCTCGTCCTCAGTCAGGTAATGACAAACCGCGGTTATTTCGACTTGTAGAAGCTGAAGGTTTAATTAACCGGATGGGGTTTAATAATAAAGGTGTCGATAACCTTGTAGAGAATGTTAAAAAATCGAATTATGGCGGGATCATTGGTATCAATATTGGTAAAAATAAAGATACACCAGTCGAACAAGGTAAAGATGACTATTTAATTTGCATGGATAAGGTCTATGCACATGCTGGTTATATTGCTATTAATATTTCCTCACCAAATACGCCTGGGCTACGAACATTACAATATGGCGAAGCACTGGATGATTTATTAAGTAGCATAAAAGCAAAGCAACTGGAATTACAATTACAGCACCAAAAATATGTGCCTGTTGCTGTAAAAGTTGCGCCTGATTTATCTGAAGAGGAAATTATCCAAGTTTCAGATAGCCTAGTTAGACATAATATCGATGGCGTTATTGCGACGAATACCACGTTAGACCGCTCTTTGGTTCAAGGGATTAATCATTGTAATGAAACGGGGGGATTAAGTGGTCGTCCTGTGCAATTAAAAAGTACGCAAGTTATTAAACTTATTTCACGTGAGTTAAATGGAAAACTGCCAATAATTGGAGTCGGTGGAATTGATTCTCTTACGGCTGCACGTGAAAAAATGGAAGCGGGTGCCTCTTTAATTCAAATTTATTCTGGTTTTATTTACCATGGGCCAAAATTAATTAAAGATATTGTTAATCATATCTAGTAATAAATTGTAAATTTACGTATCAAGGGGGTTTATTTATGCCCCCTTTTAAACTATATTGCTAATAGTGGCTATTTTTATATCAAATTGATACCAATTTGCAGCTAGTTTGCTATTTAGATAACGACATTATCCGACTATTTATAAAGTAATTTATTTAGCAGTTAATTTAGCGCATAAAAATACACTTTAGAGTAAATTTAGAAAAGATCATGATATCGATCCTTTCTGTTATATTTACCGGTAAATCGCTAAAGGATCGTTTATGAATATTAAACCTGATGATCATTGGCGTTGGTATTTTGATCATGACCATAATAGGGTGATGTTAGATCTCGCCAACGGCATGATATTTCGTTCATGTTTTCCTGCTAAGATGCTAACGGTTTTTGCTCGTAATGAGATGCCATTTAGCATCGAAGATGCAGGTGAATATTATTTATTCGATGAACAGGCTAAAAGATTAAATATTACTCATGAAGAAAGAGCTGAATTAGTCTTAAATAGCTTAGTTGCTTTTCGTTTTTTAAAACCACAGATGCCAAAGAGTTGGTATTTTTCTTCATTTCACTATATTCGTGAGCCTAAGCAAGGGCAAATAATTCAAGTGTGTTTAGAAAATACGAACCGTTACTTCACATTTATTATTGCGGAAGCTGGTCCATCTGCGAGTTTATGTTTATTAGCTGAACCAATATTAGAATTACCCGATCGAACTTTACGGTTTTGCGATCCTATTAAGATCATGAACGATCGCATGCTTGAGTATTCATCTAAAGTGAAACGTCAACTATATGGTAATGCTATTTAGGTGATCACTTAAGATCGTGGAAAAAAGAATAACTAAATAAATAGGCTTTTTGCTAATTTAATGAATCCCAGTTTGCGTGTTTAACACCATCATAGAATTGAACCCTTGATGGTGTTAAAAATAAAACCAGTGCTTAGTTAAACGCTAATTTAACAGATGTTTTCGGGATACAACTACAGGCGAGTATATAACCGTTTTCTTTAATGGCGCTTTGTTTTAATGGGGTGACTTCTCCTGAAATCAGTTTAATTTTACAGCGGCCGCAGATACCAGCACGACATGAATAAGGGATAGTTAAACCATTGGATTCTAATTGCTCAAGGATCACATTTTGGTTATCACCTTCATATTCTGTTTCTTCAAAAACTAAACTGACATTATTGGCTTGGGTCTTCAAGCTATTAGCTGCTAGGTCACTTTCACGTTCTTGAACTAAATATTGTTTTGCTGGTTTAGTTTCTAGTACCGTCAGGGTATCACCAACACGAATAACCCCCGTATTTTTAATAATCACATTTTGTCCGAAATCGACATCACCAGTTTCATCTGAACGGAAGGTTTGCAGTGTCGCAAGTGGCTCACTGTGGGGATGTTTAATTCCTTTTTCTGGGCTAACGGTCGTTAAAATGCACCGGCTACATGGCCTATCTAATGTAAAAACGACATCACCAATTTGAATGGTTTTCCATGTGTCTTCTTCAAAAGGCTTGGCACCTGTAATGATTAAATTGCCACGAAACTGCTCTAATTTAATACTCGCAGGGCAACGGCGCTGTAGTTCTTGGACTGAAGCTTCGTTGATCAGTAAGAAAGGGTAGCCATCAGCAAAAGACATCGGCACATCTTGGTGTTCTTTGACACGGCGAGAAAGCTGTGGGCTCAGCCAGCGTAGTTGTACGGGCTCATCAAAAAAGGTACTTAACCAACTATTTATCGCTTCAGGTGCAATAAGTGCATGAAAATGATTACCCCAAACTTCAGTAGGGCTCTGCTTCTCGTTAAAGTCCTGATACAATACCGTTGCACTTTCGCCATTTGGTGCTCGCAAGTGAAGACCATTATTGAGCATTACCGGTGTAAAAAGTAACATTTGTGGATATTTTCTCGCCGTAATAAACTTACCTTCCAGCGTGGTTACCATAAAATTACGATCAAAAGTCAAACCGCTAATATCAGCGAAGGCGTGGGATAAACGAACTCCTCGCATAGATTTAACTGGGTGTGTGTAAAGGCGCGAAAGCGTTATCATTTTTTAATCCTTATAATTGTGCGTAGCAACTTTATGACAACTGCATAAGATTAGCTATAATGCGCAACAATTTTTCATCCAAATTGGTAATAAATACTATGAATTCTCTGTTTGCCAGCACAGCTCGCGGCCTTGAAGAACTACTGAAAACGGAATTAGAATCGCTTGGCGCTAGCCAATGCAAAGTGGCCCAAGGGGGTGTCTATTTTCAGGCCGACGAACGTGTGATGTATCAAAGCCTACTGTGGAGTCGGCTGGCATCGCGTATTTTATTGCCACTGAATGATTTTGATGTCTACAGTGACCTAGATTTGTACCTCGGTGTACAAGCTATCGACTGGAGTGAGATTTTTTCAGTCAATGATACCTTTGTTGTTCATTTTACGGGGACTAACGAAGAAATTCGCAATAGCCAATACGGCGCATTGAAAGTGAAAGATGCTATCGTAGACAGCTTTGTACGCAAGCTTGACCAGCGGCCTGATGTGGCTCGCCAGCAAGCGGATATTCGTATTAACGTCTATCTGAATAAAGAGAAAGCCAGTGTGGCTCTCGATTTGAGTGGTGATTCATTACATATTCGTGGCTACCGTGATTTGGCAGGCCAAGCCCCCTTAAAAGAGACACTGGCAGCAGCAATTATTAACCGTTCAGGTTGGCAGCAAGGAACTCCCTTGGTCGACCCGATGTGTGGTTCAGGAACATTGTTAATTGAAGCCGCAATGATGGCAACGGATAAAGCCCCCGGCTTACACCGTACTCATTGGGGGTTTTATGCATGGTCTAAATTTAACGCGGAACTTTGGCGTGAATTAACCACGGAAGCGCAAGTGCGTTTCCGCCAAGGTTTGAAAGAGACGACATCGCGCTTTTATGGTTTTGATATCGATAAGCGTGTACTTGAAATGGCTCGTGCGAACGCACGCCGGGCAGGGTTACAAGATTTAATCACCTTTAAGCAAGGTGATGCCGCTGCATTGGAAAACCCAGTTAAGGTCGATACGTTAGGCACAATCATTAGCAACCCCCCGTATGGTGAGCGTTTAGAAAGTGAGCCTGCTTTAATTGCGCTACATAGTCAGTTAGGGCGGATCGTGAAGGCCCGCTTCCCTGGTTGGCGTTTATCGATTTTTAGTGCTTCTCCCGAGCTACTCAGCTGCTTGCAACTGCGTTCAGAGCGTGAGTTTAAAGCCAAAAACGGCCCTTTAGATTGCGTTCAAAAGAATTATCAATTAGCGGCTACACCGTCAGAGACCATCGCGGAGATTTCACCTGATTTTGCAAATCGCTTACGTAAAAATATCAAGAAATTAAGTAAATGGGCAAAGCAGCAAGGGATCGATTGCTACCGTGTTTATGATGCCGACCTACCTGAATACAATGTTGCGGTTGATATTTATGGCGATAAGGTGGTGATCCAAGAATATGCACCGCCAAAAACCGTTGATGAACGCAAAGCTCGTCAACGCCTGTTTGATGTGATCACTGCAACAATGAATGTGCTAGAACTGACATCGAATCAGCTAGTGTTAAAAACGCGCCAGCGCCAAAAAGGCAAGCAGCAGTATGAGAAATTAGCGCAAAAAGACGATTTCTTTTTAGTGCAAGAATACAATGCGAAAATGTTGGTGAATTTGACGGACTATCTGGATACGGGGTTATTTCTTGACCATCGTATTGCCCGTAAAATGTTAGGCCAGATGAGTAAAGATGCAGATTTCTTAAATTTGTTCTGTTACACCGGTACCGCGACTGTACATGCGGGGCTTGGTGGCGCGAAAAGTACCACTTCCGTTGATATGTCACGTACTTATCTTGAGTGGGCTGAAAAAAATCTACAAGCGAACGGACTTACAGGTCGCCAGCACCGTTTAATTCAAGCGGACTGCTTGAGTTGGCTAGCGAATAGCCGGGAACAATTTGATGTGATCTTTATTGATCCCCCAACATTCTCAAATTCAAAACGCATGGATGGTACGTTTGATGTGCAACGGGATCATATCCAATTGATTACCCACCTAAAGCGGTTATTACGCCGTGGTGGAACCGTAATGTTTTCTAATAACAAACGTGGTTTCAAAATGGATCTTGAAGCAATTAAAGAATTAGGTTTACAAGCGCAAGAAATCACAGCGAAAACACTGTCAGAAGATTTTGCTCGTAACCGTCAAATACATAACTGCTGGCTAATTAGCCACGCAGAGTAAGGATAGAATCAATGGCTTTAATTAATTTGTCGGGTGCATACCTTTCGTTTAGTGATGCCCCATTACTGGATAATACCGAAATTCATATCGAAGATAACGAACGTGTATGTTTGGTTGGCCGCAATGGTGCAGGTAAATCAACGTTAATGCGTGTGTTAACGAAAGAACAGCCGTTGGATGATGGCCAATTGGTTTATGAGCAAGATTTAGTTGTTGCACGCTTGCAGCAAGACCCTCCGCGTAATATTGAAGGCACTATTTTTGATTTTGTGGCTGAAGGTGTTGCAGAACAAGCTCAGTACCTCAAAGATTATCACCATGTTGCGAAAGAGGTCGAAACCGACCCGAGTGAAAAAAATCTAAATAAATTGGCTGAATTGCAAGAGGTGTTAGATAACCGTAATTTATGGTTATTAGATTCTCGTATCAGTGATGTGCTGAAAAAACTCGGTTTACCTGCAGATGCAGAACTGTCTTCATTATCAGGTGGTTGGCTACGTAAAGCGGCTTTGGGCCGTGCGTTAGTGAGTAACCCGCGAGTACTCTTTTTAGATGAGCCAACCAACCACTTAGATATAGAAACAATTCTTTGGCTGGAAAATTTCCTAAAAGATTTCCAAGGTAGCATCGTATTTATTTCCCATGACCGTTCATTTATCCGTAATATGGCAACCCGTATTATTGATTTAGACCGTGGGAAATTAGCATCTTGGCCGGGTAATTATGATGACTACTTGGTGAATAAAGAAGAAGCTTTGCGTGTTGAAGAGATGCAAAATGCGGAATTTGACCGCAAATTAGCCCAAGAAGAGACGTGGATCCGCCAAGGTATTAAAGCGCGACGTACTCGTAACGAAGGGCGTGTTCGTGCGTTAAAAGCCCTACGGGTAGAGCGTTCACAGCGTCGTGAAGTGATGGGCACAGCGAAAATGCAAGTGGGTGAAGCCGCCCGTTCTGGCAAAATTGTATTTGAAATGGAAAATGTGAATTACCAGATTGATAATAAAGTACTGGTAAAAGATTTTTCAGCTCAAGTATTACGTGGCGATAAAATCGCGCTAGTTGGGCCAAACGGTTGTGGTAAAACAACATTATTGCGTTTGATGTTGGGGGATTTGCAAGCAGATAGCGGACGAGTGCATTGTGGGACTAAGTTGGAAGTTGCTTATTTCGACCAGCACCGCGCAGCATTGGACCCAGATAAAACCGTGATGGATAATTTAGCGGAAGGTAAACAAGAAGTCATGGTGAATGGTAAGCCACGCCATGTTCTCGGCTATTTGCAAGACTTTATGTTCCCGCCAAAACGTGCAATGACACCGGTTAGGGCACTTTCTGGAGGTGAGCGTAATCGGTTATTGCTTGCGCGTTTATTCCTAAAACCAAGTAACTTATTGATCCTCGATGAACCGACTAACGACCTTGATGTCGAAACTTTAGAGTTACTTGAAGAATTAGTTGATGGTTACCAAGGAACGGTTTTATTGGTTAGCCATGACCGAGAGTTTGTCGATAACAGCGTGACGGAATGCTGGATCTTTGAAGGTAATGGCGTGATTAACCGTTTTGCTGGCGGGTATTACGATGCTCAACAGCAAAGAGCACAAACCGTGAGTTTGAAAGCAGAACAAACAGGTAAAGTGGCTGGCCAAGATAAACCAACGAAACCGAAAGAAGCGGTAAAGCGGTCAAATAAGCTCAGTTATAATTTATTACGTGAATTGGAACAGTTGCCAGCAAAATTGGAACAACTTGAAAGTGATATTGAAGCACTACAAGCTCAAGTTGGCGATGCAGATTTTTTCAACCAACCGCATGATGTAACAGAAAAAACGCTGACTCAGCTATCTGCAAAAGAAGCTGAATTAGAGCAAGCGTTTGACCGTTGGCAAGAGCTTGAATTACTGAAAAACGGCGAATGACGCTTTAATTAAAGGAGCAAATACACTTTGTGCAACCATGAGTCTCATGAACATGTGCTTTGTCCTCAGTGTGACATGTTGGTTGCAGTTCCTGAATTGGAACAAGGGAGCAAAGCAACGTGTCCACGCTGCGAAACCACATTGGTCTCAAAGTGGCGATATCCGTATAAGCAGCCAGCAGCATATGCATTTAGTGCATTAATTATGCTATTTATTGCCTGCTTATTTCCCTTTGTTAAGATGGGCGCCGCAGGGATTGAAAATGAAATATCGTTATTCCAAATAATTGAAATTATAGCTACCACGCGCTATAGCGGTTTGGCGCTATTTTTTCTGTTTTTTTCATTGGTTATTCCTGCATTTTGTATGGTCACAATCATCCTTTTAGGGGTGCAGGTTCATATTCCTAAAAATATTAAAGTGGTGATCACCCGTATTTTGTTCCAAATGAAAACGTGGTGCATGGCTGAGATTTTTCTAGCGGGGGTCTTAGTCAGTTTTGTTAAATTGATAGCTTACGGCGATATTGGTATCGGGTTAAGCTTTTTACCTTATTGCGCGTATTGCATGCTGCAAGTAAGGGCTTTCCAATGCTTAGACCGCCATTGGCTATGGAACCGAATTGAAGCTGCGCCGAAATTAGATAGGCCGTTAATTGTCGGCCAGACGGGGATTAAGCAAGATGTACGCTTATGTCTTGTGTGTACGGCAATTTTACCGGCTGAACAATCAAAATGCCCACGCTGCCACTCACATGGTAGTGTACGTAAAAAACAAAGTTTACAATGGACTTTGGCTCTTTTAATGACATCAATTATGTTGTATATCCCTGCGAATGTGTTGCCGATGATGACCACAAACACGTTAGGTACAGCATTAAATTCGACTATTATTGATGGCGTCATTTTACTGTGGGAAGACGGGTCATATCCTGTTGCTATGGTGATTTTTGTTGCCAGTATTATGGTGCCTACATTGAAAATGATAGGAATTGCATGGCTTTGCCTAGATTCCAAAGGGTATGGTAATCGGGACCCGCATCGTATGCATTTTATTTATGAGCTGGTGGAGTATGTTGGCCGTTGGTCAATGATAGATGTGTTTGTTATCACCATTTTAGCCTCTTTGGTTCAAATGGGGCAATTGATGAATATTGTCCCTGCGATGGGGATTATTTTCTTTGGTGTGGTTGTTATTCTCACAATGTTTGCAGCGATGACCTTTGACCCCAGATTAACTTGGGATCGCTGTGAAAGAAGAAATGCAGTAAATACTGTTGAACAAGAAGGAGTCATCGGGTGACTGATAAAGAAACACCACAGGCCAATGCCAAAATTAGTAAGTTAAAAAGTTGGTCGCCTGTATGGGTGATCCCAATAGTGACAGTCTTGCTTGGCGCTTGGGTCTTATTTTACCATTTTAGCAACCAAGGCCCTGAAGTGACATTAATCACTTACAATGCTGAAGGAATAGAAGCAGGTAAAACCAAAATTAAAAGCCGTAGCGTCGATATTGGCGTTGTGGAAAGTGTGACGCTTGATGACAATTTTAGTCGAGTGGTCATTAAAGCGCGTTTGAACAATGAAATGAAAGAATTACTGCGTACTGATTCTGCGTTTTGGATTGTAAAACCAACAATTGGGCGTGATGGCGTTACTGGGCTAGGTACATTACTTTCAGGTGCTTACATTGAGCTTCAACCGGGCTTAGCGGCAAAAGAGCATTTCGAGTTTACCTTATTGGATACCCCACCTCTTGCATCACCTGATGCTAAGGGAATTCGTGTTGTATTGGTGAGCGATAAGGCAGGACAATTAAATCCAGGTGACCCAGTGTTATTCCGTGGTTACCGGGTCGGTTCTGTTGAAACGAGCGACTTTGATATGGATAAACGCGATATGCGTTATCAATTATTTATCAATGCGCCTTATGACAAATTGATTAGTTCAAATGTACGTTTTTGGAAAGATAGCGGTATAGCTTTTGATATGTCATCCCAAGGCGTGCATGTTGAAATGGGCTCAATTGCGACATTATTGACCGGTGGTGTGAGTTTTGATGTTCCAACCGGGTGGGTTCCTGGTGCTAATGTGAAGGAAAATGCTGAATTCCAACTGTTTGACAACCAAAGCAGTATTCAAAATTCCTTGTATACACAGTATCAAGATTTTGTCTTATTCTTCTCAGACTCAGTGCGAGGCCTACAACCGGGCGCGCCGGTAGAGTTCCGTGGTATTCGTTTAGGTACTGTTGCACAAGTGCCTTTTTATACCGAAGGTTTAGACCAATCACTGGATAATGACTTTAGAATTCCTGTTTTGATCCACATTGAACCAGAACGTTTTTCTAAGGATGTCGGTAAGAACTTTAATTTAAAAAATGAATTAAATTTAGCTTTGAAAGATGGCTTAAGGGCATCACTAAAATCAGGGAATTTATTAACGGGCGCGTTATTTGTTGATCTGGATTTTGTGCAAAATGCAGAGCCTTATAAAGGCCCAACCGTGGTTGCCGGCTATAAAATTATCCCAACAACCAGTGCAGGTTTAGCGCAAATTCAACAAAAAGTCATTGCGGTGTTGGATAAAATTAACAATATGCCAATTGAACCGATGCTTAACCAAACGACACAAACATTGGCAGAAGGGCAGAAAGTTGTTAAAGAAGCTAATGCGATGTTGGCTCAACTCAACAAAGTTATGGCGAGTAAAGAGTTCCAAAATTTACCTCATGACTTGCAAAAAACACTGCAAGAAATGAACCGTGCAATGCAAGGTTTCCAACCTGGTTCTCCAGCTTATAATAAAATGGTGGATAACATGCAGCGTTTAGACCAAGTATTAAGAGAAGTTCAGCCGCTTCTACGTACTTTGAATAATAAGAGTAATGCGTTAGTTTTCGAAGCTGAGCCAACGAAGGATGTTGAGCCTAAAGGAGTGAAAAAATAATGAGATATTTACTATCAATATTTGTTTTATTATTGGCAGCTTGTAGCAGTACCCCAGAGAAAAAGTACTACCAACTGCCAATGAAAACTCCTCAGACACAATCTGCAGAGGTGATGAATAAAGGCCAAGTGTGGTTACAACGCATCATGTTATCAGATGTGCTGACATCAAATGGGATTACTTACCAAACGACAGATGTCAGTTATACCAATGCAAGTACGCATCTATGGGCGAGTCCTTTAGAACAACAGCTTGGTCAGTCGATGGTGAGTGAATTATCTGCAGCGTTACCTGAAAAACTCGTGTCTTTGCAGCCATTACAAAACTCACCGGATACACTTGATATTACTTTGACGGCCTTTAATGGGCGGTATGATGGTAAAGTATTAATCCAAGGCTTTTGGACTTACACTCATGATAAAAACGTGATCCGTCGTAATTTTGATGTACAGTTAGACCAAAATGAAGATGGCTACCCTGAGCTAGTTCGCACGTTATCAATGGGGTGGCAGCAAGTCGCTGAGAGTATTGCGAAAGAGATAGATAAATACTAATCATTGGTTATTACTTAAGTAATTTATATTAAATGCACCTTGAATATATGTGGTTTATATATTCAAAGTGCATTTTTAATTTCATTAAATATAGATATTATTTTTATTTATATATTAGTGAATAATAATTGATTTTGTTCTCTAATATTATGATAAATAAAAGAATGTTTTTATTTTCAAATCAAATCAATAGGTTGTGTTAATTGTCATATACAAGTCACATTTATGCCATTTATGACAAATATATGAAAATCTTTACTTGATTTTTTTTTCAACGGGCGCTATTTCTATAGTGTACCTATTAAAAATAGTAGGTACTGTTTTCTTTTCCATTTAAATGATGAGGGAAGTAAGGCATGAAAAGACAGAAGCGAGACCGTTTAGAAAGAGCTTTATCAAGAGGTTATCAAGCAGGTTTAGCAGGGCGCTCTAAAGAGTTGTGCCCATATCAAGCAGTAGATGCTCGGTCGCATTGGCTAGGTGGTTGGCGAAAGGCGATGGAGGATCGAACCATAGCGGTGGTGTAACCCCAATATTCTTTGAACGTTTAGCTTAAATAGCCTGAGCTTGTTTTCTTGCATATTTTTGGGTTTTTAAGCTGAAGGTATTCATTCATTTAAAAACCTCCGCCATTGCGGAGGTTTGCATTTCAAATATTTAGAATGCGCTGGTGTCTTTAAAAAGACCCACTTTTAAGTCTGTTGCAGTATAAATTAATTTACCATCAACTAAGACTTCACCGTCTGCTAACCCCATGATCAGTTTACGGTTGATCACGCGTTTAAAGCTGATGCGGTAAGTAACTTTTTTCGCGGTAGGGAGAACTTGGCCAGTAAATTTAACTTCGCCAACACCTAAAGCGCGCCCTTTACCTTCACCGCCGAGCCAGCCAAGGTAGAAGCCAACTAGCTGCCACATTGCATCGAGGCCTAAACAACCAGGCATGACAGGGTCGTTTGTAAAGTGACAGCCAAAGAACCAAAGGTCTGGATTAATATCCAATTCAGCTTCCACATAACCTTTGTTAAATGTACCGCCATCTTCAGTCATACTGACGATACGATCCATCATCAACATATTTCCAGATGGCAATGGAGGACCATTTTCTCCAAATAACTCACCTTTACCAGAAGCAATTAAATCATCTTTTGTGTAGGATCCGCGTTTCTCAACCATGTTCTTAAGATAGCCTTTATTAAGTGTAGGTCTACAGGATAGCTTACACTTGTACGCTGAACAACTCCGATCTGCTATTTTTTACGCAATCTTTACTTAACTTATCCATTTTAAGAACCAAGGAAGTCGGGCTTTATCAGGTGAGTTTGCTTGATTGATCCGTTCTTGAATTAAAGCTAACAGGTGTACATTTTCTTCTTCAGCTTGTTGTTCAAAGTAAGGTTGCTTAGTCAATATAGTAATGGCTTGGGCGACATGTTCAACAGGCCAAATGTGGAATTGACCTTCTTTTACGGCTTCAACGACAGCAGACTTGGTGCATAAATGGCGAACATTTGCCATCGGGATGATGACACCTTGGTTGCCAGTTAACCCACGTTTTTCACAGATATCAAAGAAACCTTCAATTTTCTCATTCACCCCACCAATAGGTTGGACATAGCCAAATTGGTCAACTGCACCCGTGATAGCAACTTGCTGGTCAATAGGTTGTAGTGATAATGCGCTAATTAAAGCGCACAGCTCTGCGAGTGATGCGCTATCACCATCAACTTCACCATAGGACTGCTCAAAGACGATAGAGGCGGAGAAAGGCTGAGGCTGCTCTAATTTTAGCTCGTAATTTAAATAGGCTTGCATGATCATCATGCCTTTGGCGTGGATATTCCCACCCAGCTCTGCTTTACGTTCTACATCCGTGAATTCACCGTCACCTAAATGTGCGACACAGGTAATACGGGATGGCTCACCAATAGCGTCAGGGTGCCCTGGATATTGTAAGACAGACAAGCCATTAACTTGGCCGATAACTTCGCCTTCAGTTTTAACGAAGATTTGTTCTTGCAAAATATCGTCCTGAGTACGTTCAGCAAGAAAACTGTGGCGCCATTGGCGGTTTTCATTTGCTTGCTTAAATGACTCTTGAGTCAGCAAATGGTTAACATGGTAGTGGCTGGCATCAACAAGAGAGCGAACTAACCAAAGAATATCAAGAGGAAGATTAAATTTATCTTCACAGTAACGAACAGCTTGTTGGATGAAAGGGACCCAGCCATCAGCAGAAATATGTGGTAATTTATTGGATTCAATAATGGATTTAACATAACGCATCCATAAACTCAATTGTTCTTCATCTTCGAAGAACATAATAGGCTCATATTCGCCATAAATTGCGCAGCTAAATAGTTCCGGTGATGTAAATTCAAACTCTTCTAAAGCTAATCGGTCACCAACAATAATGACTTTAAGTTCTAAAGGTTGTGGTTCAATTTCAATCGGTAAAGGCTGATTCTCAGAATAAGGTAACCATTCAAGTTGTTGACGGTTAACCATATTTTTTAGGCGAGCCCACATTAAAGGTTGGCTAATTAATGCGCTAGCTGCGATAACTAAGATCCCGCCATTAATTTGGTGAAGTAATCCTGGCACTAAATTCAATGAAGGGGTGACATAGCCAAATAATTGTTCGGGTTCTATCCAACTACGGTAAGCAATTTTTTCATGGGAAGAGAAACGGCTTTTAACACCACTTTTCCATTGAAAAAGACGGCTATCTTCAGATAATTGATAATCACCATCAATGGTATTTATCTCTGCCAGTAAGGGGGTAATTGCATTAGCATAAAGGCTAAGATACGCCTCACTGTCATCAGACTTGATAAACATGAAGCGAGTTTGGGCAAATTCATCAACGAAATGTTGTATGCCATCAGATAGCCTAGGCTGAATATCTGATAAAAGTATAGGGGGCAACGTTTCTGAAGATACAAATTTCGTCTGAAATGACGATAAGTTAGGAATTAGGCCTTGCCATGTTAGTTCTTGACTGATCACTATAATTATCTGCTATTAATAGGGTTATAAATAAAATGCCTGCCAATAAGCTGGGCGTATATGCCTGAATAAGGTTTATTTAATAAATTTGCTAAATAACATTGTTTGTTTTATAAACAAATTTCAGGCTCATTCATTACCCAATGGGCAAGCTTGCTATATTAGCCTTTGATAGGCAATCTTGCAGCAATAATTGTTGAATTATCGACTAGAATAACGAAAACATAAATACAATGGGTAGTGTCATCGGCCAAGTCAAGCCAATAAGTATGGCGCTCAGCAAGCGCATAAAGCAGTTAGGGTCTTTTGTTACGAGTAGGGTAAATAGCATTGCGCATACACCGCCAATCCCATAGATGACGAGTATGTATTCAAATGTGGACATGCAGTTTTATTAATTTGTTAACAGATAGGGGCGGATTGTACACTATTTTTACAAGAGGAGGTCATCTTCTTTATTGAAAGAGTGAATATTCCACTAAATCGAATATCTGCTTGAGTATTTTGTATATAATCTTGCTAATATAAAAATAGGTTCAATTTTCTTCAGGAAAAATTATGAAATATCAGCAGCTTGAAAATCTTGAATGTGGCTGGAAATGGGAATACCTCGTCAATAAAGCAAGGGGTGGCGAAGCAATTACCCGCTATATAGAAAGAAGTGCAGAAAAAGAAGCGATAGACTTGCTGCTAAAAATGGAAAATAGACCGGTTGATGTACTAAAGTGGATCTCTCTGCATATGAACCCAGAGCTTGATAACCGAATGAAACAGAGTATTCGGGCGAGGCGTAAGCGTCATTTTAATGCAGAACACCCACATACACGTAAGAAATCAATAGATTTAAACTTTTCGGTGTGGCAGCGTTTGTCTAACCTTGCCGTGAAGCGTAATAAGACGTTGTCTGAAACTATTATTCAGTTGATTGAAGACGCAGAACATAAAGATAAATATGAAAGCCAGATGAGCTCATTAAAACAAGATTTGCAAGCGATCCTTGGGACACCAAAGGAAACGGATAACTAAAGAAGATCAGTGATGATCATCACTGTAGCAAGTATCTAAGCAAGATACCGTTATTATAGAATTAAATCTTTTGAAGTGTATTTTTAAGCTGTACTGATTTTTTGTGATTTTTGATGATAAAAAAAACCCCAATATTAATTGGGGTTTTTTTATGTTTAGTTCGAAATTCAAACTAGGGCTAAGAATTAAGCACCTGGTTGAGTTACAACTTCAGTTGTACCTTGGATTTCGATTTCAACACGACGGTCTGGCGCTAAACACTCGATCAGAGCAGCACGGCCTTTAACATCGTCACATTTGTTACCAGTTACTGGATCTTCTTTACCACGGCCTTCTGCAGAGATTGCGCTAGCTGGAACGCCTTTAGCAACTAAGTAGTCAACTACAGACTGAGCACGTTTTTGTGACAGTGGTAAGTTGTAGTTTTGTGAACCGATACGGTCAGTGAAACCAACTACCAGTACGCGACCTTGAGTTGGGTCGATGCTGCTAAGTTCGTTGTACAGCTCATTCAGAGCTTCTTGACCTTCTGGTTTCAGGCTTGCTTTGTTGAAGTTAAACAGAACGTCTGAACGCAGAGTAAAGCGTTTGTTTTCAACAACTGGAGCTGGAGCAACAACTGGAGCTGGCGCAACAACTGGAGCATCAGCTTGACCGAAACGGTAAGCAACACCAACGCTCAGCATGCCGTTGTCTGGACGAGTACCGATGTTGTCTTTATCACCTAAGTTGCTAACCCATTGGTAGTCTAAACGAGTAGCCCACTCTGGAGTGATTGCGTACTCAAGACCCAGTGCGTATACAGGTGCAACGCCAGTGTCAGTTTCTTTGTAGTTACGTTGGTTCGCTTTAGCTTCTGTACGGTAAACCATACCACCTAAACGAGTGTAAACGTCTAAGTCATCCATGATTGGATAGCTTAATTTAGTAGTTAATGAAACACCCATAGATGTTAAGTCGCCTTTGTCAGCGCCTTTGTATTTCATTTTACCAAACCAGTCATAACCTAATTCGAAGCCCATATACTGGTTGTATTGGTAACCAGCAAATGCACCTGCGCCTAAAGTATCACGTTCGGTAGAACTACCTACTGAAGGGCCATCGTTAGGAGTGAATTTAGTGTCTTCATAGTGAGACCAACCTAATTTAGCACCGGTATACCAAGTGTTATCTTTTGGAGCTGCTTGTGCAACGGTTGCAAAAGCTGCTACTGCCACTGCTACTGCGATAGCTGTTTTTTTCATTTTTACGCCTCGTTATCATCCAATATTGGCTTGGCTTCGCTGAGCCTTATTATATGCCATTGGTTTAATTTACTTGCTAGGTTTCGCAGACATTATCTACAAAAAAATAAGAAAAGTAAAAAAATAATGCCATAAGCCGAACAAGCTAAAGTCTACAACGAACTTAAAAAGATACAAGTAGAGTGAGCAAAAATCGTTAAAAAAAGTGTTTTTTTAGTGTATAAATCAGAGAGATATGTATATTTTTAACAATGATTATATTTAATCTATCTGATTGATCTACAATACTTTTAATTTAACTTTAGAGACAAATATACCTAAAGGTTAAATTTAGTAAGAAAATTCTTAATCTTAGCTAGTGGTAATGATTTGAATGAATTTTTAAGTGGTTTGGCTGTCTTGCTTGTGTACTAATCATATTATACGTTTTCTGTGGACGCATAATTAAGCCAATAGAACAGCCTTCTTGAGCAGCATATTGCAAACGAATAAAATCTTGCTCGCTTATTTCCGGTAGCCACCCTAGAACCACGCTATAATTCCCACTTCTTAAGGCTTTTTCCATGGCATCAATCGTGGTGATATCTTCCATATGATTTAATTGCATAACTTTATTAGTGGGTATACCTGATTGTTCTAACCAGTGTTTACTGAGTTTTTTATTAGGGCTTAACCAGAGTAACCAGCGTGATTGGACCCCAAACTGGCGAAGCATGGGTAATAAAATGTAATCCATAATAGGGTGTTTTTCATCGTAAACAAGTTCGCTCACCATACCTTGTTGCATAGAGCTGTTAGTAAGCCCTGTCGCAGGGATTGACTGTGCGTAATTATTAAGAGAATGTTCTGTTGAGTTGTTCCAAGAATAGATGCTCATAATTTACCTCGTTACAATGCTGTATGAACATACAGTAACTGTATATCCATCCAATATCAAGACTATTTTTTCAAAGCGCTTCGCAACTTTGTTGTTTTTATCTGCATTCTTCTTGGCATTTTTTATGGATGCTCTCAAAATTGGTTATGCGTAATTATCTGTAAAAAAAGAAATTATAAAATTAATTTTCTCAAGGATGAAAATTAAGCATATCTAAAAAGGAGTTTAGTAATGTTGTCAAAAGATGAAAAATTTTTTTATTTGTCCCGTTTGTTAAGTCAATTTGGCGAATTAAAGCGCAAAAACCATTTTGGTGGGTTTTGTCTATTAGTCGATGATGCAATTGTGGGGTTAGTGCTTGATGGCGGCTTTTATTTGCGTGGCTGTTTAGTTGCGAGAAGCCATTTTGAATCCTTAGGGTTTAACCGGCTAGTTTATAGTAAAAAGGGTATTCCACTGGAAATGCGTTATTATCAACTTTCGGAACAAGTTTGGCATGACGAGGCTTTGTTTCTCCAATATATTGAGTTGGCGTACCGTTCAGCCATTGAAGAATTTAAACAAAAACAATCAATAACTATGCGAATAAAAGATTTACCTAATATGAATATGTCAGTTGAGCGCGCACTAGGGAAAATCGGTGTATCTCACGTTGATGATTTGCGTATGATGGGCGCAAAGGCTTGTTTTATGAAGCTAAAAAAGCATGGTAGGAATAACCCTAGTATTAAGTTACTCATAGGCTTAGCGGCTGCAATAGAAGGGTGTCATAGTGCGGTTTTACCAAAGGATATCAAGCAAGAGCTAATTACTTGGTATAATAGTTTTGAATTGACGTCAGCTTAAACTCGCGCAAAACCACGGTTATTATTAATATAGTTAATACTATAATATGCAATATAAGAATGAGCGGGTATTTAGAATTATAATACCCGCTCATCGGTATAATTATGATGCACTAATAGTTCGCATAATTTGTTTTATTTCAGGGACCAGCTCGAGCAATAATTTAGTTTGTTCCATGATTAGTAAAGTTTTTTCGTCATCACTGGTTGAAATGTTATCTATCCGCTGTAATAGACTGTGACGAAGTTTATCTGATTTTTCATCAATGACGAGCGGGTCAATGGTGGTGATTTGTAGCGATGATTCAACATAGCAAATAGCATCGTTGAGTAGTGAAAGGTTATCTTCATTTTGCATTTTTTCACGATGCGCGCCTAATGCAGATATATAGCTGAGTAAAGTGTGGTTTAAGCAGAGAAGGCGAAAAGCCTGTTCTTGAGTGATTCGATAAGACTTAGGATCCGATGCCATATTGGACACAATAGAAGCGAATTCAGCATCGTTATTATGTGCCTCTCTACGTGCAATTCGATACTCAAGGCGGTTGTCTTTACCTTGGTAATATTGTTGTAAAATAGCATCTAAATAACGGCAATTGCTATCCATAGTTTTTTGAATGACTTGGGGGAGTTGGCGGAATTTCCAGTCAGGCCAAATAAAGCTGACGGCAAGTAATGCAATAAAACAACCAATTAATGTGTCAATGATCCGTGGCAGTGCAACGTCAAACCCTTCTCCGAGTAGGTTAAAACAAAACAAGACGAGTAGTGTGATAAATAAGGTTGCTTGGGCATATTGGCTACTGCGAAACATAAAAAACAGTAAACCAGAAATAACAATTAGCGTGAGCTGGCCTTCCATTGAAGGGATTAAATTCAGCAAAGGTAAGCCAATGAGAATACCAACAATAGTGCCTATTATACGTAGAGCCAAACGGCGTTTAGTGGCGCTGTAGTTAGGTTGGCATACAAATAAGCTAGTGAGTAATATCCAATATCCTCTTTCCATATCAAATAGTTGGATAATGACATAGCCAGTACAAAGGAGAATTGACATTCTGACCGCATGGCGAAATAAAGAAGATTTCGGGGTTAAATGGTGTTTAACGCGTGAAATAATATCACGAATACCTGATAACGATTCGTCAGATAACTGTTCTATTTGTTTATTATTTTGCTGCCATGCACTTTGCTCAAGGCTCAGGCCTTTAAGTTGAACATCAATTCCTTTTAAGTTTTTAAGTAAGTTGTACAGCGCTTTAATTTCATGGAGCTCAGGCGATTGCTGCTTTAGAAGCTGTAGCGATTTTTCAATGTAAGCGAAAGTGCGCTCAAAACGAGGGTTATGTTGGTATTGTTTACGCCATAAAACAGATTGAGCAACTTGCTGGCAGGCTCTCGCTTGCATAGTTAATAGGCGTTGGAAACGAAATAAAATATCACAATGACGTAAAGTACGGCTAAGTTGTTGGTATTGTATGTGAGATGAACTTGCTCGTTCGTGAATATCTTGGGCAACAAAATAATAATGCAGTGAATTTCGGGTACCTTTTTGTCCTCGGTCTCCTTTTAACCGACTCAGTAATGCAATTTTTGCTTGGTTCATGGTGCTAACCAAGTGACTGTTTACTAGCGCTAAATCATAAACAGAGCGTTGGTAGTCATCTTCTAAGTCAGGGTCAAATAAGTTAGCTTTTGCATCTAAATAAGCTGAAAGTTGCTGATAGCATTGGGTTATTGCATCTTGTAGTGGCCTAACAGGAAATAAAATATGGCCAATCAAAGTTAAGATATTATACCAAATTGCCCCTGTGAGTAATAATGCAGGTTGTTGGTACCAAGTATCAAATATGGGTACACCGAGCATGGTATAAATAGCAATTAACAGTGCACCAAATGCGATGGTTGCGTATCTCTGCCCTAAAGCACCGAGAAGAATAAAACCACATGTGGAAAAGGCGAGACCAAAAAAGAAAAATAAAGGGTATGGAAACAGCAGTTCAATTGAAACGGATGCAATAAAAAAACAAAAAAGTGTAATAATTAAATTTTTTATTCTACCAGTTAGCCTATCATCTAAGTCAGTCAGTGCAGCAGCGACCACACCTAAAGTAAGTGGGATAGTGGTCTTAGGCTCTTGGTTTAACAACCATGGCACTAAGGTTGCGCCTGTCAGGGCTATAAAGATTCGGATATAATATAAAATATGGCTGTTATATAGCACACGACGATAACTGGTAAGCAGTGTTAACACAAAGTACCTCAAAGGTAAGACAAGCCCTAGTCTATATAGGATAGCTTGTTTGCAAGGAATAAAAAACCGTTTGGAATCAAGCCAACCGTATTTTTGTCATTGATTTTCTCAGGTGCAGGATGTATGGAACTGAAATCAACACAGATTGGAAAGCGTCTGGCTCAGCATCCCTACAATCGGGTTCGCTTACTCAACGCAGGTATTGAAGTGAGTGGTGAAAACCACCAATATCTTATCCCATTTAATGAACTCATTGATATCCGTTGTAAGAGAGGGATTGTTTGGGGGGAGTTAGAATTTGAAATAGTAAATGAACAAGTTGTTCGTTTACACGGTACTGAATGGAAGCAAACTCAGCGCTTTTACCATTATTTAAATGAAAAATGGCAACAGTGGAGCACTGAAATGAGCCTAGTCAGTGCTAGCGTATTGGCTGAATTAGTTCATTCGATTGAACAACTGACGCAACACGACCATTGGTTAACGTTGCGCCAATTGACTGAAATAAAAAATAAAATATCACAAAAATTCTCATCGCTACCTATGCCTTTGGCGCGCCTTTCATTATTTGAAAATTGTGTAGCACAATATCACGAGTGTCTGAATTGGCTGAATAGCGGTCAAGAATGTCGAAAACAAATTAACGATCACTGGTGTGAGTCTGTTTTAGTTCGTTATCACGACTTTTTCCAGCAAGTAGAAACATCACCACTCAATTATTCACAGTCCTTATCTGTGATTAATGGTGAGGATAATGTATTAGTGCTAGCAGGGGCTGGGAGTGGTAAAACATCCGTCCTCGTGGCTAGGGCTGGTTGGTTAATCTTGCGAGGCTTGGCAGAGCCAGAACAAATCCTATTGCTAGCTTTTGGTCGCAAAGCGGCAGATGAAATGAATGAGCGTATTCATTCACGACTACAACAAGATGACATTGAAGCAAAAACCTTCCATGCGCTTGCATTACACATTATCCGTGAGGGCAGTAAAAAATCGCCAGTAATTAGCGAGTTAGAAACTGATACTCAAAAACGGCAAACGCTATTATTAAATGAATGGCGAGAGCAGTGTTCAGCAAAGAAAGCGCAAGCAAAAGGCTGGCGAGAATGGCTTTCTGAAGAATTGCAGTGGGAAATTCCAGACGGTGAGTTTTGGAAAGACGAAAAAATTAGCAATAAAGTGGTTACTAGGTTAGACCGCTGGCTAAGCTTAATGCGTATGCATGGGGGTAGCCAGAAGGACATGATTGATAATGCGGAAGAAGAAATAAGGGGACTTTTCCAAAAGCGTATTCGTTTAATGGCGCCGTTATTGAAAGTGTGGAAAAGCGCATTGAAAGATGAAGGTGCAATTGATTTTTCTGGATTAATCCATCAGGCCATTAATATTTTAGAAAAAGGGCGTTTTATTAGCCCATGGAAACATATTTTAGTCGATGAGTTCCAAGATATTTCGCCTCTAAGAGCTAAATTATTGCAGGTACTACGACAGCAGAATAAGCAAACGACGTTATTTGCTGTTGGAGACGATTGGCAGGCTATCTATCGGTTTAGTGGTGCAGAATTAGACTTAACAACATCGTTTGAACATAACTTTGGTATTGGAGAACTTTGCGCTTTAGATACCACTTATCGTTTTAATGAACGTATTGGTGAGGTAGCTAACCAGTTTATTTTACAAAATCCTATGCAGCTAGATAAGCCATTGAATAGCTTAACTAAAGGGAATAAAAAATCGGTTGTTCTTCTTTGTGAGGATGCCTTTGAACGTTTATTGGACAAAATGAGCGGCTATGTGCTTGATGATGAAACGGTATTAGTGCTAGCCCGTTATCATTATTTAAAACCTGATATTTTAGATAAAGCTAAAACTCGTTGGCCAAAATTAAATATTCAGTTTATGACTATTCATGCATCAAAAGGGCAGCAAGCAGACCATGTGATCATTTGTGGTCTGAATAGCGGAAAGGATGGTTTCCCTGCGCCTGCACGCGAATCAATCATTGAACGAGCTTTATTGCCTAAACCAGAAGATTTTGATCACGCAGAAGAAAGACGTTTACTGTATGTCGCATTAACACGGGCTAAGCAGCAAGTTTGGTTACTCTATAACCCAGAAAAACCGTCAGAATTTGCGGATGAACTGAAACAATTGGGCGTTCCAAAGCAAAAGAAACCGTAAAGCGATATTATGACCTATGAAATGAGGAGCGATGAAGTGCTAGAACGTTCTGGCACTTCACATTGATAGATTAGTTAGTTCGTTTATTTAAATAGCTTTGATAATCAGGGATAACGACGTCTATCGTATTATCAAAATAGGGTGACGTGATTAAAAAATCAGCAGTTGCAGGGTTGGTCGCGACAGGAATATTCCAAACTGTAGCCAAACGTAGCAATGCTTTAACATCAGGGTCATGAGGTACAGCATTAAGAGGGTCCCAGAAGAAAATCAAGAGGTCGATTTTTTGTTCAGCGATCATTGAGCCTATTTGCTGGTCTCCCCCCATAGGGCCACTTAGCATACTCGTGACTGGCAACCCAGTGTGTTGGCTGATTAATTTGCCTGTAGTCCCTGTTGCGTATAAATTGTGAGCTTGAAGCCGTTCATTATTTGTCTTAGTCCAAGATAATAGTGAAGATTTACAATGGTCATGGGCAACCAAAGCAATATTTTTTGAGGCTGTAATTTTACGGGTTGTTGATTCCATTATATTCCCTTAAGTAAGATGCGAGATAGACATCTTTAAAAATTGAATGAGCAAAGATATACAACATATATCATAATGCTAATGAATAGTTTATAGGTTTTGGGAGATATTTTGATGAGAGATCAAGAAATTGCTGAAATTTTAAAGCGTGTTCGAACAATTGCTTTAGTGGGAGGGAGTGATAAGGTCAATAGGCCGAGTTATGAAGTCATGGAATATCTTTTACATCAAGGCTATACCGTTATTCCTGTGAGCCCTAAATTGGCAGGTCAAACCTTATTAGGGCAGCTTGTATATGAGAAGCTTAGTGATATACCCGAGCCAATAGATATGGTCGATGTGTTTCGTAATGCAGAAGCGGCTGTAGGAGTAGCCAGAGAAGCAGTTGAAGTGAAAGCTAAAGTTTTGTGGTTACAAAAAGGGGTGATTAGCGAAGAAGCCCAACAAATTGCTTTGCGCGCTGGTTTACAGTTTGTTATGGATAAATGTCCAAAACAAGAAATCCCAGCATTAGGTCTTGAAAAATAAATTGCTTTTAATACTAAAAAGTAAAGCAGCTAGCTAGCTGCTTTACGGTTGCGTTCATAAATAACACTATCAATATTTGAAGGTTAGTTGCGAAGGCGAGGTGCTTGCAACTGAGACCTTATGGATTCCGCTAGTTCATCCATTGAGGGTTGCTCTGGATGGTCTTCTACGGTTTCATAAGTAATTTGAGCTTCAGCCAAATAAGTATGAACAGCATCCCCATTGTCATCTTCCATAACAACATGATACCAAGGTAGATCGCGTAGTGTGCTGTTAGCGGCAATATCATCATCATGTGGTTGTTCGAGCGAATACTCAGCGTCTACATCGACAACGACGCCTAAGTAGCCGAGAAGTTTGTGCCGAACTTGTTGCCCGATTCCATATTTACTGGTGATCATCATAGCGACCTCCTAAAAGCCTTGCTTATACTTCAAACTATATATGGGCAGTGCTACGCGTTTTCAAGCTAAGATATAGACAATTATCAATAACGCAATACACTGTCTTTATACGTAACGATCAAAAGCAGTGCCTCATTTAGCAGATTATCTGTTCAATGAATAAAAAACAACTGTTAAAAGAAGGTATCAATACATTATGCTCTGACAATGGAGGCTCACATGATTACATCAGGTCGATATTTTTATATTTATGGTCGTGTTCAAGGGGTTGGGTTTCGTTACCAGACCTATCATTGGGCTAATCAGAATGGCATAAAAGGCTTTGTGTGTAACCGGGATGACGGCAGTGTTAAGCTAGCCGTTTATGGCTCAGAGCAAGATATTGAATTTGTTGATGAGTGGCTGAAAGCGGGTGGTCCCCCAGGCGCCAAAATAGACCATTTTTTCACCGAAAATTGGAAGGCAGAGCCAATAACGGACTTTAGTGTCCGCTATTAGTAAGAAATTAAATACATTTCACCGGTTTTGGCAGGCCAGCAAGTTTAGTGGCTTGTTTAGCTGGGCCTTTTGGAAATAGCCGGTATAAATAGCGGCTATTTCCTTTTTCTTCCCCAAACTGCTGGGAAACTGCTTTAACCAACATACGAATAGCCGGTGAGGTATTAAATTCCAAGTAGAAGTTCCTGACGAAACGGATAATTTCCAGGTGTTCATTGGTAATTTCAATATCTTCTTGCTGCGCGAGTAAAGGGATTAAATCTTCACTCCATTGTTGGCTATCAAGCAGGTAGCCTTGTGCATCTGTTTCTATTTCTTGATTATTAAAAACCAACATACTCTTATTCAACTCAAATAAAATTAGAACGTAAATTTAGCAAAAATTGGGATGTAACCCAAGTAAAGTCGTTAGAATGTCGATATTTTCATCTAACAGTATGAAGGCCGTATATTTTTAAAGCGAACGACCAAATTAGGGGTTTACATCCAATGAGAGGATGTTTATAGTGCACGTCATTGCGGAGGGGTGGCCGAGCGGCTGAAGGCAGCGGTCTTGAAAACCGCCGATGGGAAACCATCCGAGAGTTCGAATCTCTCCTCCTCCGCCATCTTCACTTCTAGTAACGTCTTCCAAAGTCTTTCAATCCCCTAAAGTTATAAAAACAAGCAATCAAGCATTCCAACTAAATTCCATTATTCCAACATCTACTAGCGTCTATTGAAAACTACCCCCTTTAGGTGGTACATATGGGGGGCATCAATGCCATTCAAAGGTTGGTTATTTAACATTAGAAAAAAATATCATGAACTCAAAGAGGCTGCTTAGACCTTCTACTGAATCTGCTGTTCATTTTAACGATCGTAATGATGGAACGATGGTATTTTTGAATGTCTTTTTTAATGCTTAGAGCAACGATTTCTTCACCGTCTTCATTTTCATGTTGCCATCTAAATGATATCCCAAACTTTTTATGAATAAGCATCTGTAATTAAACTTAAATAAATATTGCCTTCATGAGTCGATAAATAGGTAATATAAGCGACACAAGATTGTATTGGTTGCGTGGGAGTAAATTCTGGCTTAATTAAATTTGGATGCAGATGAAAATAATGATGACGTAATGTTGTTATATGATAATTTCGTTTAGTTGGAACTAATAATCGATATTTTTTTAATAAAGAAAATAATCGTTCATATCCAATAATTAATCGTTTTGTTTGAAAGTAAAGTGCAACGACGAACTCTTAATAGAGGATGAAAAATGTGCCAGATTTCACTAAACAGATAATAATATCTTCTGACTTCTCTTTTTATTAGATGTATCTTGTCGTTTGTAATCGGTTTGGCGGCTGATCTTCATAAAGCGACAAACTGTGGTTGTTGTGAGTTCTTTTGATGGTTTTTTCTTTAATAACAAATCGTTGTGTTTGATTGGTATGCCAGTTTAAAATTTTTATCTATGCGCCACTCTCAACCTCGACGACGTTTAGTCTTAAATAGCTAATTTAAACTTTAACGCTTCGTCAGTGTTAAAGTTTAATCTACTAATACTATCTATTATTGACTATCTTATATTAAAATTTAAACGTTAAAATGAACAACTCATTATTTTTGTTATGGTTAATAATTCTATTGATTATCTCACTGAATGTTATATTATGAAAATAGACAACTAAGTAATTTCACTTTAAATATATAAACAATTATTAAACTGCTATAAATATGAAATAATTATTACTTATTTCGATATTCTAAATATGAATACATTCATTGGAGAGTATTAATTAATGAATAATATACTTGCAGTATTGGATGTCCCAAATACAGCATTTATGCTGCTTTGTACAAGTCTTGTTATGCTAATGACTCCTGGACTTGCTTTTTTCTATGGTGGATTAGTCTCTCGTAAAAGTGTTATTACCATTATGTCCCAGAGTTTCTTTTCTATGGGGTGGGTGGCAATTATTTGGTTCGTGGTTGGTTATTCATTATCGTTCGGTCCCTCGATTAATGGGATTGTTGGCGACCCATTTTATTATGCATTCTTGAATAATATAAGTCCTCAAACGATGTATACCGGTAATGATGGCGGCTTACCAATACTGGTTCATTTTGGATATCAAATGATGTTTGCGATTATTACCCCAGCCTTGATTACAGGAGCTTTCGCAAATAGAGTTAATTTCCCTGCTTATCTCATCTTTTTAACCTTATGGACATTATTTGTCTATGCACCGTTCGTTCATATGGTTTGGAGCCCAGATGGCATCTTTGCTAAATGGGGAGTTGTTGATTTTGCGGGTGGTATTGTCGTTCACGCAACAGCAGGCTTCGCTGCAATAGCTTCGGCGTTATATGTAGGAAAAAGAGTCGTTAAGTCAGATGGTACTCATAATATTCCTTATATTGCACTTGGCGCGGCTTTATTGTGGTTTGGTTGGTATGGTTTTAACGCTGGATCTGAACTGCAAGTCAACACCGTAACCGTTTCGGCGTTTATTACTACCGATATTGCGGCTGCATTTGCAGCAATTACTTGGTTTATTATTGAACGCTTGCATACAGGAAAACCTAAACTTGTCGGCTTTTTAACAGGTGCAGTAGCAGGTTTAGCCACGATTACACCTGCTTCAGGTTATGTTTCAATTGGTTCTGCGGCAATTATCGGGGTTATTGCCAGTATCGTCTGTTATACCTGTGTTTTCTTAGTCCGACGCCATTTAGACGATGCATTAGATGTATTCGGTGTGCACGGTATTGGTGGTATTACAGGCTCGATTTTAGTCGGTGTATTTGCATCAACGGTTTGGAATGCGAAAGGGCCAGCAGGGTTAATTGAAGGAAACGGAATGCAAATTGTGAAGCAAACTGTGGCCGTTGTCTTTACCAGTATTTGGTCCTTTGTCTTTACAATCTTAATTCTTTGGATAATCAATAAATTTACGCCAGCCAGAGTTGACCAAAGTGCTGTTGGTGACAATTTAGATACCGTTGAATTTGATGAAGATGCATATCGAGAAAAAGCAGATTAGTTATCAAATATATTATTTCTTGCAGTTTATCCTAATTGGTGGGTTTATTTGAACCATCGGTTGGGATAGCAGCTAAATACAACTGGTAATTTAGGATGGGTATATGAAAAAGAAGATAGCAATAGCTATTCAGGCTATTTGTTTTATGGGGCTATCGATGGGAGCAAATGCTGCGACCGATATACAGCAACCACAAACTTTGCGTCTAGCGATTGGCTCTGAGCCAACCGAAGGGTTTGATCCGATGTTAGGTTGGAGCCACGGCAGCTATTTACTTTTGCATAGTCCATTATTAAAACAAAAAGCTGATTTATCATGGCACAGCTATATGCTTGAAAAATATGAGCATTCAGATGACGGTAAAGAGTGGACGTTAAAATTAAAAGACGGACTAAAATTTTCCGATGGCTCCCCATTAACCGCAAAAGATGTTGTTTTTACCTATAACAACGCCGCCGAAAGTGGTGGAAAAGTCGATATGGGGAACTTTGCGAAAGCAGAGGAAATCACCCCATCTACTGTGAGAATGACTCTATCTGCTCCACAAAGTACCTTTATTAACGTATTAGGTTCATTAGGGATTGTTTCTGCGGATAAATATGATGCGAAAAAATACGCTCATAATCCTATCGGAGCAGGTCCTTATCGCTTAGTGAACTTTCAACCAGGTCAGCAATTAATTGTTGAAAGAAACCCATTTTATGCGGGGCCTAAAAACGATTTCGATAAAATGGTTTTTGTTTTCTTGAATGAAGATGGTGCTTTTGCTGCCGCTCAAAGTGGTGAATTAGATATTGTTCGTATTCCTGCAGCCGTGGCGAGTAATGCAAAAGATGTGAAAAGCATGAGGTTGATTGAGCGTCACAGTGTTGAAAACCGAGGGATTTCCTTCCCAATTCCACCTGCGGGAGAAAAAAATGCATCAGGCGACCCAATTGGTAACGACATTACTTCCGATGTTGCTATTCGCAAAGCGATCAACTACGCCATTGACCGTAAGCTATTAGCAGATGCGGTATTAGAAGGTTTTGCGATCCCCGCATATACTGGCGTTGAAGGCCTACCTTGGAATAATCCTCAATCTTCATTCAAAGATGGAGATGTCGAAAAAGCAAAAACGATACTTGAAGATGCTGGCTGGAAGCTGAATAAAGACGGCTTAAGAGAAAAAGGTGGCAAAGTGGCGAAACTGACGCTTTGGTACGCCAGTGGTGACAGCACTCGTCGTGATTTAGCTCAAGCCGTAAGGGCTAGCTTAAAGCCAATTGGTATTGAGATGGATTTAAAATCAGGCAGCTGGGAAACCGTGGAAAAGTACATGCATGCCAATCCAACATTGTTTGGGTGGGGGAGTCTTGACCCGATGGAACTGGTTCATAACTACAGCAGTAAAGCCGCTGGTGTGGGGTTCTATAACGCGGGTTACTACAAAAATCCAGCAGTCGATAAGGTGATAGAAGAAGCACTTCGTCAGCCAGACCAAGATGCAGCAATTCCATTTTGGCAGAAAGTGGATTGGGATGGCAAAACAGGAACAGGTATCCAAGGTGACGCCGCTTGGGCTTGGTTAATGAACGTACAACATCTTTATTTATTGAATAACTGTGTTGAGCTAGGTAAGGGAGCACCTGAAATTCATGGTTCATGGTCAGTATTGAATAATGTGGATGATTGGGCGTGGACCTGTAAATAATGCGGACAACCATCAGGCTTTTATTGCGGTTTATTTGTTTATTATTAGTGACGGCATTTGGGGTTTTTATTCTCCTAAGCTATTCACCAATAGACCCAATTAAAGCCTACATTGGCAATGATTTAATGCATGTTCCCCCCGAGCAATATCCATTGATTGCAGCTCGTTGGGGGCTTGATCAGCCATTATGGATGCAGTTCTGGCATTGGTTTTCTCAGTTATTACAAGGTGATATGGGGTACTCCATGCTCTATAACACCCCTGTTTCACAAGTTATTGCTGATAGGTTAGCGCCTTCATTAGCTTTGTTATTATCGGCATGGCTATTTTCTGGAGTGATGGGTTTTGGTTTAGGGTTGGTAGCCGGGCGTTACCTAAATAGATGGCCGGATAAAGCCATTTCAACACTATCTTATTTATTGGCTTCAATTCCTGTTTTTTGGGTTGGCTTACTTTTATTGTCACTTTTTGCCGTTTCATTACAGTGGGCGCCAATTTGTTGCGCTTGGCCTATAGGCTTAGATGAACAAACATCAACATTGTCACAAAAAGTGCATCATCTTGTGTTACCTGTAGTGGCTCTAGGGATGTTGGGTATTGGTAATATAGCTCTGCATACTCGTTCGAAAGTTGCTGAGGTGATGAACAGCGAGTTTATCCACTATGCGAAAGCACAAGGGGATAAAGGGTGGCCAATGGTTAGCTTTCATGTTGTAAAGCATGCGATTACACCCGCAATATGTTTACAGTTTGCTTCAATGGGAGAATTGCTCAGTGGTGCATTGCTAGCAGAAAAGGTGTTTGCTTACCCAGGCTTAGGGCAAGCAACCATTGATGCGGGTTTGCGGGGTGACATCCCTTTATTAATGGGGATCGTGATGTTATGTGCGGTAGTGATTTTCTTTAGTAACAGCATTTCTGACATGATGCTCAAGAGCGTGAATAAAGGGGTACTCCGAGAGCCATGACTTATAACCCAAATAAGGCTTTAATTAAGTTAGTTATTTCCTTGTTGTGCTTATTCGCTTTAGGGGCTTATGCTGCATGGCTTTCCCAAACTGATGTGGAAGTGAATTTACTCGATCGCCGGCAAGCGCCATCGTGGATACATTTATTTGGTACTGATAATTTAGGTCGAGACTTGTGGGACAGAGTATTCCAAGGAATAGCGACCAGCTTACAAATTGGCACCATTGCAGCGGTATCGAGCGGAGCGATAGCCCTCGTGATGGCAAGTTTATCCTCATTTAGTAAGACGATGGATTATGTTATACGTGGATGTATTGATTCGTTATTAGCACTACCTCACTTGTTATTGCTGATATTGATTTGCTTTACATTAGGTGGTGGCAAAGTGGGCGTAATTTGGGCGGTTGCGTTGACACACTGGCCAAAGTTGACGTTGATTTTACGTTCCGAGTTGCTCCGAGTGCAGCAGACAGATTACATCATGTTATCGAAACGGATTGGAAATAGTGCGCTCTACCGATGCCGATATGACTATTTACCGATGATCCTTTCACAATGGTTAGTGGGGACATTATTGATGTTCCCACATGCGATACTACACAGTGCAGCACTGAGTTTTTTGGGTTTTGGTTTGTCTCCACATGAAGCATCGTTAGGCATTTTACTTTCCGATGCATTGCGTTACTTGAGCACAGGAGCATGGTGGTTAGCCATGTTTCCGGGCATCGCATTAGTTGGTTTAGTGCTGTTATTCGATCAATTTGCTAAAGCAGTACAACAATTATGGTTGAGGAGCGATTGATGCTAAGTTTTGATAACCTTACGATTGATGTTGCGAAATTTCGCTGGCTAGGCAAAAAACAGTGGTCTCCGCTTTTACAAGATATTTCATTGGATGTGGTTCCAGGTGAAATGGTTGCATTGGTAGGAGGAAGTGGGGAAGGGAAAAGTTTACTACTGCAAAGCAGTTTAGGTTTGTTACCTGAAAATATGCGTTGCCGTGGTGATATTGTGCTAAATGGACGTCAGTTAACAGAAAAGTCAAAAAAACAATATCGCGGTAATTCATTGTGCTATATCCCTCAAGGGGTTAGCGCATTAAACCCTCTTATTAAGATAGGACCTCAACTTGAACGTGCCGCTATCTTAAGTGGGAAACATATTCAAATGCATGACGTCGCGTTGCACTTACAACAATATAATTTACAAGCAGATTTAATCCATAGTTATCCCAATAAGCTTTCCGGGTGAATGGCAAAACGAGTTCTGGCTTGTAGCGCGACACTTTCCCAAGCTGAATATATTCTTGCGGATGAAATTTCATCTTGGCTAGACGATGAACATGCGATGCAACTTCTACGACATATCAAATCTCTTTGCTTTGATGGTAAAGGTGTTTTGTGGGTTACTCACGACCTTGCAATGGCTGTTCGTTTCGCTGATCGCATTGCGTTATTACGTAATGGTGTTTTAGAAGAAGTACTCAGTAGTGAAAGATTAAAGCAAGGCGGAGGCGGGAAATGGTTTCAATCTCTATGGAATTCTTTGCCGGAACAACAATTTATGAATTGGACTAATAAAAAATAAAAAATAAAAAATAAAAAATAAAAAATAAAAAATAAAAAATAAATATTAGGAATAGCCAATATATATCCTGTCTTATTTTGATTAATTAAATTGGAATATTGATTGGTTAGAGTTTTATTAAATTTGTCGTTATTAGATGTTTAATTCAATTTATATTTTATAAATATAGCGAGTATTAGCTCGGAAAATGATTATTTATCAATATTAACAATGTTAAGTTTTATCAATTGAGGAGGCGTTATGCAATTAACCCCAAGAGAAATTGAAAAATTGATGGTTTATACACTCGCAGATGTGGCTGAAAAACGTCGTGCACGTGGTGTGAAATTAAATTATCCAGAAGCTGTTGCCATTATTACAGTCACTGCCCTTGAAGGGGCTCGTGATGGTAAAACTGTTGAAGATGTAATGAAAGAAGCAGCGACTGTTTTAACAAAAAAAGACGTAATGGATGGTGTAGGAGACTTAATTCCAAATGTGCAGGTTGAAGCGATTTTTACTGATGGTACTCGTTTAGTGACAGTCCACAATCCGATTAAATAAATGAAGGAGAGGTGAATCATGAGTAATTCAAAAGTAGACATTAAAGTTCCGACTCCTTTAGGTGGTGTTATTTTTGCTGATGATCCTATTGAGTTCAATGTCGGTAAACCTGAAACAAAAATTAAAGTTCGTAATACGGGCGACAGGCCAGTGCAAATTGGTTCCCACTTCCATTTTTTTGAAGTTAACCATGCATTAGAGTTCGACCGTGCAGCGGCTTACGGTAAGCGTTTAAATATTGCCTCTACAACGGCAATTCGTTTTGAGCCAGGTGATGAAGTAGAAGTTTCACTGATCCCTTACGGCGGAAAACAAAGTGTATATGGGTTTAATAACCTTGTTGATGGTTGGGCGGGTGATAACGTTGCCGCTACTGAACGTCCTGCTAAAGCAATCGCCTTAAATAAAGCAATTGCTCGTGGTTTTAAGCATAAGGAACAGTAAGCGCATTAGATGTCAGCAATGATAAATAACAATTCACCTTCTTCACATTAAGGTAAATAACATGCCAAAAATTTCTAGACAAGAATACAACGGTTTATTCGGGCCAACAGTTGGCGATAAAATTCGTTTAGGCGATACTGACTTATATATTGAAATCGAAAAAGATTTACGTGGATATGGCGAAGAGTCTGTTTATGGTGGTGGTAAATCTTTACGCGATGGTATGGGCGCGAATAATACTTTCACTAGCGATAATGGTGTTTTAGATTTAGTAATTACTAACGTCACCATCGTCGATGCGCGTTTAGGCGTGATTAAAGCGGATGTGGGGATTAAAGCGGGTAAAATCGTTGGTGTTGGTAAAAGTGGTAACCCAAATATTCAAGATAACATTACACCGGGCATGGTTGTTGGGGTATCAACAGATGCTATTTCTGGTGAACACTTAATTTTAACAGCTGCAGGTATTGATACTCATATCCATTTAATTTCTCCGCAACAAGCTTATGCGGCGTTATCCAACGGTGTGACAACCTTCTTTGGCGGTGGTATTGGTCCAACCGATGGAACTAACGGTACAACAGTAACCGCAGGTCCTTGGAATATGCGTTCTATGTTACGTGCAATCGAAGGCTTGCCAATTAACGTGGGTATTTTAGGGAAAGGCAACTCTTATACGCGCGAACCATTGATAGAACAATTGGTTGCGGGTGCAGCGGGTCTGAAAGTGCATGAGGACTGGGGCGCAACAGGGAACGCTATCCGCCATGCGCTACGTATTGCTGATGAGTTTGATGTACAAATTTCTGTGCATACAGATAGTTTGAATGAAGGTGGTTATGTTGAAGATACCATCGAAGCATTCGAAGGCAGAACTATCCACACTTATCACACAGAGGGTGCTGGTGGTGGACATGCCCCTGATATTATTAAAGTTGTTAGCCAACCTAACGTATTACCAAGCTCAACAAACCCAACATTACCGTTCGGTGTTAACAGCCAATCAGAGTTATTTGACATGATTATGGTATGTCATAACTTGAACCCAAATATTCCGTCGGATGTTTCATTTGCAGAAAGCCGTGTTCGCCCTGAAACCATTGCAGCAGAAAACGTACTACATGATATGGGTGCTATTTCGATGTTCTCAAGTGACTCACAAGCAATGGGACGTGTGGGTGAAAACTGGTTACGTATTGTTCAGACTGCCAATGCGATGAAAGCTTCTCGTGGCAAACTACCTGAAGATGCACCGGGAAATGATAACTTCCGTGTTCTACGTTACGTGGCAAAAATCACTATTAACCCAGCAATTGCTCAAGGTATCAGCCATATCTTAGGTTCGATTGAAGTTGGGAAAATGGCTGATCTCGTATTATGGGACCCGCGTATGTTTGGGGCTAAACCTAAACTGGTTATTAAAGGTGGCATGATCAACTGGGCTGCAATGGGTGACCCAAATGCTTCCTTACCAACACCACAGCCAGTTTTCTATCGCCCAATGTTTGGTGCGATGGGTAAAACTGTTAATGACACTTGTGTGACTTTTGTTTCACAAGCCGCATTAGATGATGGCATTAAAGAAAAAGCAGATCTTGAACGCCAAGTGATTGCTGTTAATAACTGCCGAGCAATCGGGAAGCGTGATTTAGTGCGTAACGGTGAAACACCAAATATCGAAGTTGATCCTGAAACTTTTGCTGTAAAAGTGAATGGTGAACATGCAACTTGCCAGCCGATTAGCGAAGCCGCAATGAATCAACGTTATTTCTTTAGCTAATTGTACATGTTTGGATTATCTGCCTGCCAGTGGTGGGCAGAATTAACATAAAAGGTAATATTATGATCATTATTGAACATATTCTTGGCAATGTTAAAAAAGACCCAGTGTGGCAAGCACGCCAGAAAAATGCCGATGTTGATACGTTGATTCTTGATCAACGAGAAGCACAGAAAAGCCGCTGTCGAAAAAATACGGAAAAAGGCCAAGACTTGGGTATCGCGCTGGACAGAAACGTCTTGTTATCGGATGGCGACGTTCTGCTATTTGATGAAGCCACCAACACAATGACGGTAGTTCAGATCTCTTTACGTGACGTCATGATGGTCAATTTATCCCATCTGAAAAACTTAAGCACAGAAGAGCATATTCGTATTAGTTTTGAATTAGGGCATGCTTTAGGAAACCAACATTGGAAAGCTGTTTTAAAGGGGGATCTTGTTTACGTGCCATTAACGGTAAGTGAAAAAGTGATGGGATCAGTGATGCGTACACATGGGTTCGGTGAAGAAACATTTGCCTTTGTGAAGGGTGAAAGCATTTTACCTGAATTGAGTCACTCTGAAGCACGCTTATTATTTGGTGGTGCAGAGGAAACGGATACGCATGTTCATGTGGAGTTAGGACAGATCCACGGACACAACCACAGTCATGATCACAGCCATGGGCACGATCACAGTCATAATCACCATCATGACCACACTCATACACACAAATAACGTTCGTGTTCATGAGTAAGGAAAGTGATATGGAAGCATCTGACCTAATTAGAATTATGCAATTTGGTGATTCAGCGCTACCAGTTGGTGCGTTCACATTTTCAAATGGGGTTGAATCCGCCATTCAAAAAGGTGTTGTCCACGACAAAGAAACGTTGAAATCCTTTGTTCACACGTCTTTGAAGGTCGCAGCTCATTCAGATTGCATTGCGATTGTGGCGGCACATCGTGCCATTCTTGCACAAGATCATGACGCATTAACGAAGATTGATTGGGCAGTGCATAATCGCAAGTTGAATGAAGAAGCGCGAATAATGACGACTCGAATGGGAAAAAAACTCGCTGAAATCTCAGTTCATATTTTTGATGACCCACAAGTGAGTGGGTGGCTTGCAAAAATTAAAGCCAATGAGGTTCCAGGGACCCAGCCGGTCATACAAGCCATTGTTATGGCGGTACAGGGGATCACCGAAAGAGATGTTGTTGTGATGCACCAATATGGTATTGCCATGACAATCTTAAGTGCTGCGATGCGATTAATGCGTATCACACACTATGAAACACAGCATATTCTTTTTGAATTAAATGAAGAAATTAAGGCTTTTTGTGACATCGCAGCCTGTGGTGATATAGAGCAAATGTCCTCATATGTTCCTGTTATTGATGTCTTAGCTGCGGTACACACTAAATCGTTTGTTCGTTTATTTATGAATTAGCGAACAACTAAAAATTTTGGGGAAAAACGATGAAAAAAATGACTCGGATTGGAATTGGTGGGCCTGTTGGTTCAGGAAAAACGGCAATTATTGAGGTGATCACCCCGATCCTTATTGAAAGAGGCATTAAACCACTAATCATCACAAACGATATTGTGACGACCGAAGATGCGAAACAAGTAAAACGCACCTTGAAAGGTATTCTTGATGAAGAGAAAATTTTAGGTGTTGAAACTGGGGCATGTCCTCACACTGCGGTACGTGAAGACCCAAGTATGAACATTGCTGCAGTTGAAGACATGGAAGAACGTTTCCCTGATAGCGACGTGATCATGATTGAAAGCGGTGGAGATAATTTAACATTGACCTTTAGCCCTGCACTCGCGGACTTTTACATCTATGTTATTGATGTGGCTGAAGGTGAAAAAATTCCACGTAAAAATGGCCCAGGCTTAGTACAAGCTGATATTTTAGTTATTAATAAGATTGACTTAGCGCCGTATGTTGGTGCTAGCCTTGAAGTGATGGAGCATGACACTAAAGTCGTTCGTGGGGACCGTCCTTACGTACTAACTAACTGTAAAACAGGAGAAGGGGTTGTTGAGCTAGTTGATATGATCATGGATAAATTCCTCTTTACGCACCAAGTTCCAAGGGGGTAAAGATGACGAATTTCAGGGCTGATATAGCAAATACTCCAGCGCGTGTTAAAGCTCATATTTTAGGTAGCAATGCCCCTGAACTCGCCGCATATCAAGATGAACCGAAGCAAATGCAAAGTGGTGCAGTTGGTAAAAGTGGTTACTTAAAATTAAGGTTTGCTCAGGGTGAATATCGTAGTGAGCTGGTGGAAATGGAGCGTCGTGTTCCCTCTTTAGTGCAAAAAGCGCTGTATTGGGATGAATTGATGCCCCAGCTACCCTGCGTCACTATGATCTCTACCTCTGGTAGCTTATTACAAGGCGATAGACAAGCTCTTGATATTATAGTTGAAAAGGGTGCTTGTGCTCATGTAACAACGCAATCTGCGACCAAAGTTCATATGATGGAAGCGAACTATGCTACTCAGTACCAAAATATTATTGTTGAGGAGGATGGGTATTTAGAATATTTACCCGATCCTATCATTCCTCACCGTAATTCTCGGTTTATTACTGACACGCGGATTAATATTCACCCAAGTGCAACGATGATTTACTCAGAAATATTGATGTCAGGACGAAAGTATCATCATCCTGATGAACAGTTTGGCTTTGATGTTTTCTCATCACATATTCGAGCAGAGTCATCGTCCAATAAAGAACTGTTTGTTGAGAAATACATTTTAGAGCCAAAAAAATCACCGCTAAATATTACTGCAGTTATGGATAGCTTCGATACTTTTGGCAATGTGATTTTATTGACACCGAAAATTCACCATGAACGTATTCTAGAACGTCTAGATGCGATATATGACCCGAAAAATGAAATTGCTTTTGGTGCAACTCAATTACCGAATGATTGTGGATTAATATTTAAAGCGTTGGGTGTTGATAGTCCAAAAGTAAAGGATGCTGTTAGGTATTTTTGGCAAATAGCGAGAGAAGAAATATTAGGTATTTCGCTACAAGAGCCTTTTTTATGGCGTTAAATATGATTCGATGTATTAAATGTATTTTATTGCATTTAATACATCGTGGTAATGATTGTCATAAAATGACTGAAATAACCTGCTAGGTTATCAAGGTAATTTATTAATATATTATCAGTAGAGTGATTTTTATAAATCCTCTACTGATATTCCTATTAAGGAATTATAGGATGGAAAAAGTAATAAATCAGAACGCTTGGAATAAGTTAGCCAGCGAAAATATGACGATTCAATTTATTGATGTCGTCTTGCGTGGATGTGCTCAAGTTATGTTTCAAAATAACGCACTAACCGGACTTCTATTTTTTATTGCGATTTTCATCGGTGCGTTTTTAGAAGGAATGCCACAAGTCGCTTTAGGCTGTTTGTTAGGTACGGTTGTCGCTACGCTGACAGCTTATATTAGTAAATTAGATACTGAATCGTTGCGCTCGGGGCTTTATGGTTACAATGGTTGTTTAGTGGGGGTTGCATTACCGACTTTCTTAGAGAATGCCCCATTTGTTTGGGTAACTATCGTATTGGGGAGCATCGTTTCGGTTATAGCGACTATCTCTTTAATGGATTTTCTTAAGAATTGGAAAGTTGCAGCACTAACAGCGCCTTTTGTTTTAGTATCATGGATTATTTTGCTTGCGAGTTACAACTTCTTAGGTATTGAAGGCGTTGCATTACCGACTCCTGCACTACCTAAACAACTTATTGAACCTATTGGGTTAATTCCACATAGCGATCTGGTTGCTGATGTTTTCCGTGGTATTTCTGAAGTTTTTTTACTTAGTAGCATGATTGTTGGCATCATCTTTGTCATTGGCCTAGCGGTTAGTTCTATATGGGCAGCGATATTTGCTGTATTTGGTTCTCTTCTTGCCTTTATTGTTGCAACTCTTTTAAAAGGTGACTTTGCGAGTATTCATACTGGGTTATATTCGTTTAGTGCTGTATTAACTGCAATTGCTTTAGGTTCTACCTTTAATAAGCCGAGCTATCGCGTGGTCGTCTATGCCATCGTTGGTGTGATATTTACCGTATTTGTTCAAGGGGCACTCGACATAATTCTTGAACCATTTGGTATTCCGACCTTAACGATGCCATTTGTTCTCGCATCATGGTTATTTCTAGTACCGAACCAAGATATTATGCCTAAGCATCGACAGTAATATTTGCACTAAAACTTTTGGTATTCAATTATGAAAAAAAATGCAATATATAAATATATTCAAAATATGAGAATGCTACGCTTAGTGCTCGCATTATTAATACTTGCTGATGGGATATTGATTATTCTCCCCATAATCTCAACTTATGATCTTCATTTATACCCCCAACATTTAGGTTTTGTTGATTGGCTACAATCATTAGGACTGGTTAAATTATTAGATATTCCAAGATTTGCTATTGGCATTGTGCTCATTATTCTAGCTATTCCTATTTACTTAGGTCTACGCATCGGTTGGTTATTCAGCTGTTTTATGCTGTTTATTATCATGTTAATTAACTTGGTATTAGCAAGAGAAAATGTTCTGACTGGAACTTTTTCACTAATAGTATTGATTATTGCCGCTGCAAATTGGAAAGCATTTAATCGTCATAGCTTATCTGGTGCAGGCTTTGTTGCTTTCATGAGCTTAAGCGTACTATTAGGTTATTCTGTATTTGGTACTTTATATTTAGGCGAGCAATTTCAACCCCATGTTACTGACATCTCATCTGCATTCTATTTTGCTTTGGTATGTATGACGACGGTAGGCTTTGGTGACATTGTTCCGATTAGTGTTGAGGCAAGACTGTTTACAATTTCGATTGTTATTTTAGGTATTACAATTTTTACAACCTCTATTGTGTATTTTCTAGGGGTATTTGCAAAAAGCACACAAGAAATTGTTAAGAAGAGATTATTCCGTATGAAAAACCACTATATTATTGTTGGCGCAAGCCCCTTAGCTTTAAACACCTACCACGGATTAAGAAAGCGTGACTTAGACGTTATGGTACTTTGCCATGAAGATCAAAAAAAGAGCTATCCAGATAATGCGCAAGTTATTACCACGGAACAAATTAATAAACATGCATTAAATAGTGCTAACTTAGGTCAGGCAAAAGCCTTATTTATTCTTGGTGGTTCTGATTCGGAAAACACCATCTCTATGTTAGCTGCGAAAGAAATTGTCGGCGGAAATATTAAAAGCGTCATTGCTGTAAATGATGATAAAAATTACGAAAATATGCAACTATTACATGCAGATTTACTTATTTCGCTTTCATCTTTAGGAAGTGAAGTCTTGATTAAAATGATCTTTGGCGAAAACATTAATAACCAAGTGATGGAGAATATTATTTTTTCAAACAACATATTAGATTCGTAATATGCTGGGAGGGCCAATGGTAAAATTGCTACTCGAGTATCTACAGTTTTATCATTTATACGAAGAAATAAAAATATAGATAAGAGATAGAGAGTTTATTATGGATCTAACCGTTATTATTTTTATTTTAGTGTATGTCGCAATGGCTTTTGGGACTTTTCCAGGGATTAAAATTGACCGTACTGGTGCATCTGTAGCGGGTGCATTAGCCATGATAGGGTTTGAGATTATCTCACCAAAATTATCTTGGGATGCAATTGATTATAGTGCAATTGGGCTATTATTTGGCTTAATGGTAGTATCTGCATCATTTACAGTATCAGGTTTTTATCACCAAGCAGCACAAAAAGTGGCAAGCTTAAACATTAGCCCACCTAAATTAATGGCCGTTTTTATTATTGTTGGGGCACTTCTTGCCTCGGTACTTACAAACGATATTGTGGTGGTGGCGATGACACCTTTATTGGTTTCCATCACATTATCCCGTGGGCTTAACCCTATTCCATTTTTACTTGGTTTTTGCTTTGCGGCCAATAACGGTGCCGCAGGATCTTTAATTGGTAGCCCTAAAAATATGGTTGTGGCACAAGGATTGGATTTATCTTTTATTGGAATACTCAATATTACAGCCATTCCAGTCTTATTTTCAGTTCCCATTGTATGGTGTGTGATTACCTTGCTTTATCGTAATCATTGGTATTTATCTGAAGATAAAAAATCATTAATGCCCCATGTTGAGCCTTCGATTATTGAATTCAATTGGTGGGAAACGATAAAAGCTGCTACGGTTTTATTTACTGTTATTTTGGCGTTTTTATTTAGTGATTTTCCGCGTGAGCTTGTTGCATTATCGGCAGCCTGTTTTTTATTGTTAAACAGAAAAATAGCATCCAGTGACATGTTAAAGCATGTTAATGGTGACTTAATTCTTCTAATGATGGGCCTATTTATTATTAATACTGCATTTTCCAATACAGGTATCCCTCAGGAAGTATTGCACTACTTATTGGGTAAAGGTATCGATCTAAATAGTCCTATTACGTTATTTTTGGTCACCATCGTGATGAGTATTTTTGTAGGGACAACACCCACGGTGATTTTATTAATCCAGTTTGTTTACCCCCATGGAAATGTTGATTTGTTAGGTGCCGCTTTAATTTTAGGTGCTTGTTTTGCAGGTAATATATTTATATTTGGCAGTATTGCTGGGATTATTGCTGTTGAGCAATCCTCAGCTCATGGTATTAAAATATCGTTTTTAGAGTTCACAAAATCAGGCGGTATTATTTCCACTATTTGTATTTTTATTGCTGTTGTTTGGTTATCCATCTATTAGCTTATAGAGAGTTTCAGTATGCTTGAAGTCAAAAACCTATGTATAAAGCAAGATAACCGTACATTATGGGATTCTGTGTCATTTTCATTGAATAACAATGAGCGACTAGGGATTTCAGCACCGAGTGGTTTTGGTAAAACAACATTAGGTCGCGTATTAGCCCAATGGCAAATGCCTACACAAGGCGATGTGCTATTTAATGGAAAAAAATTATCTCAAAAAGGGTATTGCCCTATTCAGTTAGTTCCTCAGCACCCTGAAAAATGTTTTAACCCTTATCGAACAGTTGGTGACAGCGTGAAGGATGCTTGGGAGCCTGATCCATACTACCTTGAACGGTTGTTTATTAAATCAGAGTGGTTGGTTAGAAGGCCCAGTGAACTTTCAGGGGGGGAACTTGCTCGAATTGCCTTATTAAGAGCATTAGACCCAAGAACAAAAGTTTTAATTGCAGATGAAATTACTGCACAATTAGATGCGCATTTGCAGAAAGATATATGGCAGTTTTTAATTCAACTTTCTGAAGAAAGACCATTATCGATGGTTGTTTTTAGCCATAATAAATTTCTATTGAAAAAGGTATGTACCTCGATTTGGAATATAGCCATATCAGAATGAACCGTTTTATAAGGCTAAATAAAATTACGGGGCATTTAATATTATCATTTAACGACTAGTGGTTAATCATATTCAATTAATGTGTGTAATTTAAACTTATTTTAAAAATGATATTTTTATATTTATGATATTAAATAGAAGAGGGCTGCAATGGTAGCTATTGAAATTTTACTAGTTGGCTCAGGTGGCGGTATTGGTTCACTACTTCGTTGGTGGATTGGTCGCCTAGTGGGAGAACGTTATCATGGGATGTTTCCATTATCCACATTCATTATTAATATTTCTGGCGCATTTTTTATTGGTTTTTTAAGCCGTTATTTTGCGATCGACTGGGATGACCGTTATGGGACATTTCTTCAATCAGCTATTTTAACTGGGCTACTCGGTGGCTATACGACATTCAGTAGTATGCAACTTGATGCTTTAAAATTGACTCAAACTAAACAAAAATTACTCGCACTATTTTACTTATTACTTTCGGTTTTATTTGGGTTAGCTGCGGCATTTATTGGTGCTTGGTTAGCAAACTAACAGGGGCTAAAAATGAATATTATGATCTTAGTTTTCATTGGTGGTGCAATTGGCGCAATTTCCAGAGAACTACTGATGGTGTCTGTTCCTACCATGAACAATCATTTCCCCCTTGATATATTTGTAGCAAATATTGTTGCATCCTTATTATTGGGCGTTGTTGCAGGCTTACTTATGAGAAATAAAATAAGCCAAGGGATGAATGCCTTTTTGGCTACGGGGATCATGGGAGGATTATCGACATTTTCCAGCTTCGTTTACGGTGTAGTAGAAATAATGAAGTCTCCGCAGTTATTATTGGTTGGAATGAGTTATTTGGTTTTAAGTATCGTTATTGGATTCGTTGCTATTTATATCGGATATTCAGTAGGTAATAGACAATACAGTTAGCTCTCATTCTGATATTTTTAAATTTATAAGTGAGTAAGAGGTTTTTGATATGAAAATAGGTAAATCAATATGGCATGGGATCACTTCAAAGCCTTATAGATTACAATTATTATTTGATATAATACTTTTAATATTATCACCCGTGATCTTCATAAGTATAATTGGATTTGATACTAAAACTCTAGATATGGATGTTTTTATTGTTACATTAGTTATTTTGATTTATATTTACATTACACGTTGGTTTAGCCATTGGTATTGTAAGAAACGTGAAAATAAATAATGCATTTGTGACAATCTGATAAAACTACATTCGCTTTTTTATTATAACTTGCGTTTGTTGTGGTCTAAAAAGAGGGGGCATGGTTTATTAAGATGACGCCCCTTGTTTTTCCTTGCTATTAACCTATAATTTCCTTTTTCTTTATAACCCTAAAAATGTTTAAAACTAAACTAGCAAGGATTGCAATAGCACCACCGATAAATGTCTCGTATACCCTTGATATCGGTAGTAAGTAACTTGGATCATGTAAAAATTGAGTTTCTTCAAGAAGAAGTAGAACAAAAACAGTAATAGAAAATGTTTTTAGTAGATAATTTAAACGAAAAAGTGTTGGAATGAAAAAGACAATAAAAGCTAAAGCTGCTAGGTAAATATAAGTTTCCTTTGATTTTGTTAGGCTAAACATGGAAATAACAAAAATAGCCGCCAATAGGCTTCCTAAAAATCTAAGCAAAGTAACCTTTATTATATGCATTTCTTTTGGGTGGAGTAACATAATAAATGTTAGGGGCGCCCAATAAGGTTTATATAAATTTAGGTAGTCAGGTATTGAAAGGCTTAAAAATAGGAAAAAACTGAACAAAAAAGCGCGTATATATATTTTTTCGTCACTATGATATATTTCTTTTGAAAATAATCCATTTTTAAATGCATGACTTTCAAAGTTTTTATGTTTTAGTAAGCTAAAAATAGTTAGACTAATAGCAATCCCTGAGATATAGGCCATTGGCAGGTCAAGGCTAATAGAGCCAAGTGTTGTCCCCATGGAAGAAAAGATAATCAAAAATGGAAATGTACGATCTAAGTAATCATCTTTTTTATAAAATAGATAATAGCAATATGATAAGATAAATAAGTATATATAAAAATAAACTGTTAGCTTTAGTATAAAACCAATGCCCCCACCAACGATGACCAAGCATAATAAAAAAAACACATAAAAAATATTACTACTATCAGGTTTTGTATCATAAACGATATTAGAAAATAGTGTTGTTAAAAGGCCAAATGTTCCACCAATGACACCAAATAAAAAGAAACAGACAGTTGAATTGACGATTGCAGTAATCAAAAAAACTCCGTTATTTCTAAAACTGATATATTTATTTTTATTACTCATAGCTTTCATATAAGTCACTCATTTTGTCTTTTTTAGTCGTTTTTTATCATATTTTAATTGAATTATATCATAGGCTAATGCATTTTTTATATATTACGATACTTAGAATTTGATGAAATACAGGGATTTAAGATTATAAATATTTGCTCTGAGGAATATGAGGAATATGAGGAATAACAAGTGACGGGCCGGCCACAATCAAACGCCATCTTTCTCATAATCAGAACAGATTGCGAGTAGAATGCTATAAAATTCACAGGATATTGAATAGGATAAATAAGATTAAAATTCCTTTTTCCTCATCTGCAAATTGGCTGCTCACCGATGAAAACTATCTGCTATATCTTAATTGAAACTAATCACTATTAATTTTAGATTAACAGATAATTATACTGCCAGTTTAAGCTGGTCATTTTATTGGTAGTGAAGATAATTTGAGTTTTTTGTTTTATTTGTATTAAATCATATAGTTATGATGTTTTTTTTGGAATGAAACATTTGGTTACATAGTTTATTTCTATGTACATTAGAACTTACTGAGCTTATTGCAGTTTGGTCTATTTTTTGTTCGATGATTATTCGGTTGTGATTCATTTTTTAGTGTTTTACTGGAATTATATAGCGATATTTCAACCAGTTTACGCTAAGTCACTTATCCTAGGGAGATACAAAAAGGCCGCTAGGTTTACAGTCTATCCGTAAGCTTTTATTATCCTTAACGCAAATCTTACCGTGCGCACAGGCTGAGATGACGGAAATTAATGGTTAATTATATTTACTTAACTCAATTTGTCATTATAGATAAAGGGTATCGCTATGCCAACTCCATGTTATATTTCCATTGAAGGAAAAACTCAAGGCAACATCACCGCGGGCGCATTTACTGCCGATTCTGTGGGCAACATCTATGTACAAGGTCACGAAGACCAAATGTTAGTCCAAGAATTCTCTCACGTTGTGACAGTGCCGACAGACCCGCAATCTGGTCAACCTTCAGGCCAACGCGCACATAAACCGTTCCGTTTCACGGTAGCGTTAAACAAGGCGGTTCCCCTGCTGTATAACGCGTTAGCGTCAGGTGAAATGTTGCCGAAAGTGGAACTGAAATGGTACCGCACATCAGTAGAAGGTAAACAAGAGCATTTCTTCACCACCACACTGACCGATGCAACCATCGTCAATATTGACTGCCAAATGCCTCACTGCCAAGACCCAGCGAAAGCGGATTTCACTCAGCTTATCGAAGTGTCTCTGTCTTACCGTAAAGTGGACTGGGAGCACACCGTTGCAGGCACATCCGGTGCCGATGACTGGCGCGCGCCGCTCGAAGCGTAATGCCCTTTTGACGAGTCCTTTGGGGCTCGTCACCGCTTTTATTTCGTTCCTCGCTCCTTATCCATTTTGTCATGGAGACTCGTGATGTTTAGCAAAGACCCCAAAAAAACCGCCATTGATCCTGCTTCCATGATAAAAGATGAAGCCTTAAATCAAATTAAAAATATAGTGCAATCTCAAGTCAATGAGCGGGTGTCCAGTAAAGTACAAAAAGCGGCGGCCTTGGCACAGCAAGGTGGGGCTTTGGTATCAACAGCAGCATCCATGGCAACGCAGGCGACATCCCCATTAAACAGTGTAGCCAATAATCCGCTCATTCACGGCGGTGGGTTTGGTGGTGGGTTAAAACTCGGGGGCGGGCAAACTTATTCAGAAAGTCAGGCATTACAAGCGGCTCACGGGGCATTATTGGATGCACTAGGTATGGGAAGCCTGGAAAGTGGCTTGGTGTTTACTTGCTCGATTGCTGGGTTACCGGATGAGACCTTTCAAGTCACCGAATTTAATTTAACAGAAGGGCTATCATCGTTATTTTCCCTTTCGATTAGTGCTGTCAGTGCCTTACCGTTTATTGATTTTCAGAACCACCTTGGCATCGCCTCTTCCTTAACCGTTAAGCGTGATGGTGTTCAAATCCGTAAAGTGAATGGCATTTTAGCGGGGGCCGTTCAAGGAAACACGGATGGCGTAAAGACGTGGTATCACTTTGATATTCGCCCTGAAATGTGGGTAATGACCCTTAATCAAGATAGCCGAATTTTTCAAAATCAAAATGTCCCGACGATATTAAAAACCTTGCTGGATGAAGCGCATGTGAAGTCGGACTGCAAATTTTACCGTGAGGATTTACATCCCCAACGGATTTACACCACCCAAAAGCGCGAGTCTGCGTTTGATTTTTGGTGTCGCCTTGCCTTTGAGGAAGGGATTAACTTTTGGTTTGAAGAGGACCAATTATTTTACAGTGATGAACACATGGGGATGACGGCAGGAATTTACCTGACGTATAACCCCCAAGCGGATACGGATATCAGTGACAGCACCGCCATGACATGGCAATGCGGTGAATACCTGTGTGTGGATGAAACCATTCATAAAGACAATAATTTCATTCGTCCTTCTTACCCACTTCAACATGAAAATAAATTGGAAAAAGGTGGGCAGCACAGCGTTTTTGAAAGTTACGGCCGCTTCCAATTGGATGAAGAAGGCAAACCATTCACCCAAATTCGTTTTGAACAGCTACGTAATGGGAGCAAAGTGGGTAATGCCACAACAAACTGCTTTGCCCTAATGCCGGGTAAAATTTTTACGCTATCGAATCACCCCCACCTACCAATGAATGACAGCTGGCAAGTGATCAGCGTGAGCCATCATGGTGTTCAACCTCTGGCAGACAATGGTGGCGGAGAAGGTACTCAGTTGTCGAACAGTGTTTCTTTTATCCCTGGCACGCAAGAGTGGCGGCCACCTTATCGTTATAAACCAACCGCGGATGGGGATGAAGTTGCCACCGTCGTGGGCCCTCCGGGTGAAGAAATCTATGTCAATGAACATGGTGCGGTGAAAGTCCATTTTCACTGGGACAGACGTGGAGAGCCTGACCACAGTGCCTCGTGCTGGGTGCGTGTTGCCATGGGTTGGAGCGGTGGCGGCTATGGTTTTTCTGCGGTACCACGCATTGGGACGGTCGTTCAAATCAGTTACCTGAATGGTGATATCGATAGGCCGATTATCACAGGATGTACTTACGATGGGCGCAATGCGACTCCAATCAGTTTTCCTGAAAATAAAACCCGTACCACGTTTCGGACGAAAACCCATAAAGGGGAGGGGTTTAACGAACTGCGCTTTGAGGATGAGAACGGCAAGCAGGAAGTGTTTATTCATGCCCAAAAGGACATGAATACTAAAGTGTTGAATAATCGGACTACGCATGTGCTTCATGACCATGTAGAGGTTATTGATAACAATCAAGCCATGTTGGTCAAAGGCAATCGAACTGAAAATATTGATCAAGATAACACGGAAACGGTGGGGCAACACAAGCGCATCACGGTGGGGAATACCCTTTCAATCAATGTGGGCGACGTGATTGAGCTGCGTTGTGGCGCAAGTGTTCTGCGTATGGACAGTGGCGGCCATGTCACGATCAATGGAACGGAATTTAAGTTTAATGCATCAGGCCCAGTGCAGATTACGGGTAAAGATGTGGATATAAATTAAGGAATAACCGATGTTTGAGGTGATGAATTATACGCCATTTCCACATTTGCTTTACCAAAAGTATGGTAAACAAGGTGCGTTATTTAATGTACTTGCATTTCGGCAAACATTTCGACTTAAAACTGGGGGGCATTATTCCGATTTAAATAATACACAGTTTCCACTCGTTATGGCGGATGATTACTATCATACTTCGGAAAGCAGCAGCCTTATTGATGAAACTGATTTAGTCCTTGGGCGTCCTTGTACCAATATCCACATTCGTGGGGTGGCAAAACCTAAAGATGGTATTCCTACAGAACAATGGCGAGCGGGAATCAGAGTCAAGGATTTTTCTCATACATGGACTTTAACGGGCCCATCCTATTGGCAACATGAAAAAGATAATTGGCAGTTAACCGCTCCTTTATTGACTGACGGAGTAAGTTTGCGTCATGAAATGGCATATGGAGGTCGTTGGATAAATACCCAAGGAGAAACTGACGCTTACGCAGCAAATCCGGTTGGAATAGGTTTCTATCCTGATATTTCCGCATTAGATAAATCTAAGCGATATCCAGCTCCGCAAATTATTGAGGACACTATAACGACACCAAGAGAACATCACGTCATTAATGAAGAGCAATTAACATTGGGCTCTGGTCCAATATCCCGTTGGTGGATGGGGCGTCTTGAGTATGCTGGAACCTATGATAAACATTGGGAAGAAACGCGGTTCCCTTTTTATCCTGATGATTTTGATGAGCAATTTTTTAACTCTGCACCTGTCCATTTACGTTACCCCGGTTTTTTAGCGGGTAATGAACCCATTTTATTGGAAGGATTGTTACCCGAATCTTCAACGGTCGTCACAGCTTTGCCCGATTACCAGTACCTTGTATTGCTTCAGGATATTGAGGGGGAGTTGTTTCCTGTTACACCTTTACTCGACACGTTAACCATTGACCTTGATAACCGATTTATTTCGGTCGTTCGTCGGGTGCGCATTCCTGCTGAATACCCCATAAAACAAGCTGTCATTTCAGTTGTTGTCCCTTCGCAGACAAAAGGAGCATGTCATGTCGGATAAACACATAGGTGATGCAGAAGGCGGTTTTAAAGCAGTCAGTAGTGCGCCTGATGTTTGCAAGGTGGGCAATGCCGTAGTGCCGTTTGATAGCTATCAAAGCCTCAATCATATCAAAAAATTTGCAACATCCGTTAGAGCTAGGGGGGCTCTCACGTTAAATGTGGGCTCTATCATTGCAGGCTCTCAAAGTAATGCGGGCTCAGGAGTGATGTCTGGCACATCTCAAGGGAGTGGTGACTGCATAATACTGACGGGCAGTACTTCCGTACGTATTGAGGGGCAGCCAGCAGCGATGCATGGTTCGCTTGTCGCCATGAACAATAAAAATACGTTAGGGACATTAATCACGAATGAAGCGTCCCCTGGTAATCCCGTTGAAAGTAATAAAATACCCTGTAATGACCCTCCAGTAATTTCTGATTTATTACGAAACTTGGTCACGGAAAAAGAAGCGCTACAGCAAAGCTTTGTCAGTCAAGCAATAGTTGCAAAAGAGAATGCGGTTAATCAGGCAGATAAATATCTTGATGAGAAAATTGACAGTATTCGGTCTGAGCCTGTTGAAGGATGGGGATGGGCGGGGGATGCGTTTAATTTTTATCGGGATGTTAGAGATGGAGCAAGGCGGGCTACGCTAGGGCTTGTGAAAGACACGGGTATCGGTTTAGTACATATGTCTGATGCTATCCCAATAAACCCCATTCAAATGGTTAAAAATGCTGAAAATACACTAGATGCTTTAATCCTTCTCGAAAATACTCGTTTAGGCAATGTTTGCCAAGAAAGTATGTCTGAGAGTGCTAAAGAGGCATGGGAAAATACCAAAAAAGCAGTGAGTGACGCGATGGAGCGTTTGGAGAATAAATGGGATAAAGGCACCAGTGATAAAGCGGAGATCGTGTCCCGAGGAATATTAGAAATTGCGACAATATTATTCCCTGCGAGCAAAGCAGGTACGGTAGGTAAAGCTGGGGAAGGTGTAAATGCCATTAAAGGGGCTAGGGCTCTTGATGCGGTGGCGGACACCTCAAAAGGTATTACAACTCTGAAGGAACTTAGAGCTGCTGAAGCCGCTATTGCCGCAAAAGAGGCGCAAGTTGCTGAAAAATCAGTTCAAACAATCACTGATATTGCGAAAGATGCGGAACGAGCATTACCTGCGCCAGGGCCCCGTATTTCACCGAAGGTTGAAGCTGCAGCTGAAAAACCATCAGCGACACCTAAAAATACCGATGTGAAAGCTGAAAACCCCGCACCGAAGAAAAGTGATGATGTAGGGGGGACTTGTACTGCTGGCGCAACATGTAAAGGTGAACCTGTTAATGTTGCAACAGGGGATTTTATTCAGCAGTGGCAAGTTGTTCGTATTCCCGGGTTATTACCCATTATCTTGCATCGAACATATCAGTCAACATCTGCTGCCAGTGGTCTTTTCGGTCCAAAATGGACTGATGAATGGTCACGTTGTTTACGAATTGACAACAACAAAATTATTTTTAAAGACAGCGATGGAGCTCAATTTGATTTTATTGCTAAAGAAAATACCGTTCGCTCCCGAAATACTCACGCACCGCATTATTTGTTGGCGGGGTCTAAAAATGAATCATTGACGATTTTTGATAGCATACAGCAACATACCTTATCTTTTGCTCACATTGACGGTGACTATCGCCGCTTAAGTGCTATCACGGATCGGAACCAAAATAGCATTCATTTTATTTATAATGACACTCACCAGTTAGCCGAAATAAGAAGAAATGATGGCTTCCTTTTAGAGCTTGAATATCAAAAAGGTCAATTGCAGCGCATCATTGGAGGCAAACAGAAAGATGAGCAGCATGTTTTTGCCGTGTGTGCGTATGATCCCCAGGGGTATTTATCGGAGTGTGATGCCTATCAACAAAATCGCCTTTGGCACCGCTATACCACTGATGGCTTAATGGTTCAGTGGGGGGATACCGATCAAACTGAATTAACACTCACTTATGATGATAAAGGCCGTGTCATTACTACTCACTCCTCTTCAGGGTATTGGCATGATCGTTTTATCTATGATGATACCCAACGAATGACCACCTACATTGATGGTGAGGGCGGCTATTCACGCTATTATTATAATGAAGATAATCTAGTTACTCGGGCGATTGACCCTCTTTGGCGTGAAACCCATACGCAGTGGAAGCAGCGTCAAAAAATATCAGAAATCAATTCATTAGGTGAGAAGACAGAGTATGGCTATCATTTTGATGGCCAATTGGCTTACCTGTTCCTTCCTGATGGGCGTCATGTTTATTATGACTATAATGAGATGGGGCAATTGATTTCCTACACGTCGCCATCGGGAGAAAAATGGCTGCTTGATTACGACACCCAAGGCAACCTAACGACCCTCACCGACCCTCAAGGTCACATTCAAGCCTACGAATACAGCCAACACGGTGAGCTGCTCAAAGCCATTCACCCCAACGGGGCGCAATGGCAGTATGAATACAATGATAGCCATCAACTAATCAAAACAACCAACCCGTACCAAAACAGCACTGACTATCAGTTTGATGAGCTGGGGCGCTTGCAAGAATATACCGATGCTCTAAAACACACTACCCGCTATCGTTACAGTTCAGAGCATGCAGGCGTCAATGGTAGCGTCAGCGATATTTTGCTGCCGGATGACGCGCATCAATACATTGAATATGACAGCGAACGCCGTGTGGTTGCTGTCACAGACGGTGAAGGTAAAATCACCCGTTATCGTTATGGCCCCTTTGATTTACTGCTGGCGATGGTACGTCCAGACGGTACAGAAGTCCGTTTTGAATATGACTCTTTGACGCGTTTAAAAGCGGTGATTAACGCTACAGGGGATAAATACACCTACGAGCGTGACCGCGCGGGGCAAATTATTCGTGAAACCGACTTTACAGGGCGAGTGCAAGAGCACCGTTATGATCAGTTAGGTCGCCGAATAACAACACGTTATCCAGACCAACACGAATTACGTTGGCGTTATGATGTATCTGGGTTGGTTGTTGAACAAAGTGAATGGCTGGATAATGGCGTTGAAAATAAATGTTTATCGACCACGACCTATGAGTACAACGCACGTTTGCAATTGGTGAAAGCCACCAACCCCGATTCAGTGGTTGAATTTGAATATGATGCGCAGGGGCGTTTAACGTGTGAGCGAATCAATGGTCAAGAAATCAAACATGATTGGGACAGCGACCATTCGACGTTAGCGCGTACCGCTTTCGGTGACCGTGAACTTCATTATGCCTTTGGGCAACTCGGTGAATTAACCTCACTACAAATCAACCAGCACGCGCCGCTGCAATATAGCTACAATGCGGTCGGGCAAGAGTACCTTCGCCGCAGTGAGGCGGGGTTCGCCAATTCAAGCCATTACACCGCCACCGGATTGTTAGCCCATCAACGGGCGGGGCGTGGCAGTGAAAACTTCTTGCAATCACTGCAACAGGATCCGCAGCAGCCGCCATTTTGTACCGATGTGCACCGTTCTTATCAATACGACCGTGCACACAATGTGGTGCGTATTGAAGATGACCGTTGGAAGCAGACCACCTATCGGTATAACGCGAACGACCAAATCACCGAAACCCAATACAGCAACCAAATTGGCAATCGTGATGAAAAGTTTCTTTATGATGCGAACCTAAACCTCACCGAGCACATGACATTGCCGTCGGATGCGCAAGGGGCGATGTTACAGTTATTCCAGCAACAACAAGCGGGGCGCGTCACACGGCGGGATACGGCAAGGGGCTATCAACTTTACCATTACGATGTCAATGGGCGGTTAGAGAAAAAGGTTGTTTATGAGCATGGCTATCGACCAAAAGAGTGGCGCTATCTGTGGAACACTCAAAACCAACTGACCGCGTGTTTCACACCAAAAGGGGACTGCTGGCGTTACACCTACGATGCCTTTGGCCGACGGCTGAGTAAAACGCAAACCGTGGATAGCCAAGCGGCTCATGTCAATCCACGGTTTCCTCAGTTGAAACCGAAAGTTACAGCATGGCACTATTTGTGGTCAGGCGACCAAATGGTGGAAGAAACGCCAATCTATGCCGATGGAACACTGGCTTATGATTCACAAATTCAATGGCTGTACGAACCGGGGGCTATTACACCGACAGCGCGCTATCAAAATGGTGATCTGGTCAAGCTAGGCCGCACACTTTTTCCTTACACTTTCAAACTCAATTGGCGACATATCATTTAATGAAGTATGAAGCCGAACTGAGTTGTAGTATTTGATGTATTTCTCTACATCAGTTTTCATGCTTTCTCTGGTTAAATGGTAAACATTTAATAGCCATTCATTTTTCAAGCTGCCGAAAAACCTTTCAACCACAGCATTATCTAAACATGCTCCACAACCACTCATTGATGGCGTAATTCGATTGCTCCATAGCAATGATTGAAAACGCTTACTGGTGTATTGTGAGCCTCTGTCGCTATGGAAGATCAAGCCTGCTTTGGGTTGACGCAGGTTGATAGCCATTTGCATCGCTCTCATGGTTAAATCAACCGTCATGCGTTTACTCAACGCCCAGCCAATAATACGGCGAGAATGCAAATCCATCACAACAGCTAGGTACATCCAGCCTTGATGCGTTCTTAGATAGGTGATATCACCCGCCCACGCCTGATTTGCTCTGGCTGGATTGAATTGGCGCTTCAATAAGTTATCAGCAACCGCATGGCTATGTTTGCGCATAGTCGTCACTTTATAAGCCACTCGCTGTTTAACGACTAAACCGAGCTTTTTCATCAAGCTCTTAACCCGACAAATACCAATTTTAAAGCCTTCTTTGCGTAGCAACTTCATTAAGGTTCTGGCACCAGCACTACTGCGGCTATCATCAAATAACCTCTTCATGCGACGATAAAGCATTAACTCTTCAACACTAATAATCTTGGCTGGTCGCCTCAGCCATGCGTAATAGGCTGACCGACTCACTTCTAGAACCTCGCACAAAACGCTAATTGGAAAGCGCCATTGCTGCTCTTTAATATATTCGAACTTTATTTCATTTCTTTCGCAAAGAAGGCACTCGCCTTTTTTAAGATCTCACGCTCCATCTGTAAGCGTTTATTCTCTTTTCTGAGCTTAACCAGTTCAGCTCTCTCATCTTTGCTTAATGCTTCGCCTGAAGTTTGCTTGGCTAGTTTGTCTTTCCAGTTGTAAAGCAGCTTAGTTGTTATGCCTAATGATTTGGCTGCTTCAGTAACACTGTAACCTTGTTCAGTGACTAGCTTTACAGCTTCTTCTCTGAACTCATCAGTATATTTTCTAGGTTTTCTTCGTTGGGTCATTTTCACACCTTTGTTGTTGGACTAATTATCCTTCACAAAAGTGTGCGGTGCCATTAAATCAGATCATGGCAAATTGCACTATGTGGTGACCGACCACCAAGGCACGCCACGAGAGATTTTCACGGAAGCGGGTAAGGCGAGCTGGGCAGGGCGCCTGAATACGTGGGGGCAGATGCAGTTTTGGCAATCCCGCGATGGCCTTGCCGATAATGACCCCAATTATACGGAGTGCCACTTTCGTTTTGCAGGTCAATATGAAGACCGAGAAACGGGTTTGTATTACAACCGCTTCCGCTATTATGATAAGGACAACGGGCAGTATATTTCCCCCGATCCGATAGGGCTACTGGGTGGGTTTAACCCGTATGGGTATGTGTACTGTCCGACAGGTTGGGTAGATCCGTTTGGGTTGGCGGGTGGTAAGGGGAATAAAGGGGATCTAGATGGTTCGGGTAGGCCATTAGCTAGCCCAAGATACTCTGTAGCATTTGAAACAAAAATAGATAGTAAATTCTATCCCGGACGTTCTGATAAGGTTCATTTTCAGGAAGCTAATAGAAATCTTCATGAGGCTATGAAAGCATACCCTATATTTGCTAAAAAATTGGAAGATATGTATCCGGGAATAACTCAAGGTATACAGCCCGGTCCTAGAGGAGCATACCCAAGACGCTCACCTTTGCCAGAGCTGACATGGCATCATGAGGCTAATCAACCAGGTGTAATGCAATTAGTGCCTATAAAGCAACATCAAGCTCCTGGAGTTGTTCAGGATTCTCTCCATCCTGGAGGGAAAGGAGGAATGAGTAATTGGGGAGGGGGACGATAATATGATCGAAGAAACACTGAGAAATGTTTTACAAAAAGTAATAGATATACCTTGGAATTTAGCGCTTTATCTGCCTAAAGATACATTAAATTGGGATTTAGATACTCTTGCTATGATTGAAGATCCTGATGACGTTGAGTCAGATGAACTAGATGATGACCCTGAAGTTATAAAAGAAGCTAATTATAGGTATGTGCTAACGATCCAAATGTTACAAAGCATTGTTACCTATGCTAAATTACAAAAAGCTAATGTAACTGAAGAAGAGTTACTTCAATGCCTTATTTATTATTTTAATAATGATGCTTATTTAACTCTTTAGCTATATAGCCAGAAGATCCTTCAACCTTCTGGCTTACTCATTTTTAAGAGCCGCTCAGTTTTGCCTTTAGCCGCTAATATACTCTGCCATCAGCTCGCGCATCGTATGCCGTATGGCGGTTAGCTGTGCTTGCTGTTGTTGGCTTTGCTGCTTCATTGCTCGGATATCTTTGCTGTCAGGTATCAAGACCAAACAGCCCTCATTTCTTGTGATTGCGAGCTGAATAATGAGTTTGTGCAAGAATACCTTCGCTGTAGTGAGATGGGCTTTATGAATTCTAGTCATTAAACAGAGATAGGATTATTAGCCCTTTACAACAGCGAATCACTGCAACCTTGAAACTTTAAAAGCAGGCAACGCTGCCTTATAAGTTCATAGGGCGGGGATGCAATTGAAGCGTTTTTGCGCCACACTTTTTATGCTCCCCTTTACTATATTGAGATAGTCTTTGGGATACTTTAATTAGTTACTCATTAAGAGAGATAATTAAATCATTGACTTATGTCCTTTTAGGGGGGATGGAGATAAATGCCACATTGTTTTTTTCTCATCATTCAGTGTCACAGACATCTCTAATAACATATTTTCAGATAGGCAAAATGGAAAAAAGTGATAGAGATGAGTGGTAAATACAAAGGCCTCACCTTCGCTTTCATATTGGGCGTTATCAAGTAGTAGAGATAAAGATAAACACCGGTAAGGTTTACCTTTTAATATATGGTCATATAAATGTGTTTTCAGCTCAATGAGCCCAGACAGTAGTCGCTCACATTTTCGTGTCACTTGCCTATCAGTATCTCGATAGAGAATATAATCAGCAATTAGGTGTTTTATGCTTTCTAACGACATTAGCATTGAGGCATTAGCACTGTAATGGGATAGTAATTGCCAAAAATGGTGGTTATTGACGATGGGAGGATAGCAAGGTGACAATAACGTGATATTTCCCGTTTTAATTCCGTCAGGCATTTTTTCACTGTGTTGGTTTAATAAGCCAATTTCGTTTTTTTGGTTACGTTCAAAGCCTGTATAAATACATGAAAAATGTAAGCTGGGCGGTGTTACCATAGGGGCGCCTTTATTATCAAAAAAATTTAAATAATAAAGGGTATGTCCCGTGATATTTTTCTCCATCGTTAAGGAGTAAAAAAGGGTTTTATGGTATTGAGGCATAAGGCGTGAAGATGCCGTCAATTCTGTCGTAGGATAAAAATGACAATATATGCCTCTCTCTTGTTCATGTGGCTCAAGTGAAAGTTGGATTTCAAAGAGGTCAGCCAAGTAGTGATGGCTAGGGATAGGAAGTAAATAACTTGATTTATTTTCTTTAAAATCAATTAGCAAGGTGTGTTGTGCTTCGGTATCTATTGCAGGAGCACAATTTAAATAAAAGCTATTTTCACATTCCTCTTGTGTCAAAGGAAGCTGTTGATTTAAATAGATGTTAACTGTAAAACGCCTTTCTTGCTCCCAATCTAGCTCAGTGACAACTTGGGGAATATTGAGCTCAACAAAATGATGAACATGAGGTAAATAAAGGCCTTCTAATAATTGCTGTGGAGCACTGAGTGATACATTTTCTTGCGGGAAAATTTTATAGGGCTTTCCAATTTTGGGCTCGAAAGCGTAATTAAGTGGATCACCCTCATAGCGAATATGATTATGGATGACTTCAATTTTTTCAAAATACTGGCTAAATGCGAGTAATAAGATTTCTGATGTTTTTTTATTGGCTCCTAAAAAAATATCAAGTGAACTTGTTGAATGAAATTTAGTTTCACCTCGATACTGTATTTCAAGCGAAATACATGAGCGATTTGGGTGTTGAATAATTTTCCTATCAAGAAGACTATAGGGTGTCACGACGAGATCATGACAAAAGCTAAAACGAGCCCCATTATTACCTAAGACAAGATGGTCTTTATTTATCTCTACTGGAAAAGAAAGCAATTCATTTTGGTCAATTTGTACAATAGTCGTCGATGGAAGCCCTTTTATCGCTTGGGAATCAAGCCGTTGCAGTAGAGGTAATGTGATTTCAGGAAATGCATCATCAATTTTATCTTGTAAACGTGCAGACAAAAAAGCAAATCCTTCCAATAGATAACTCGTTTGTGGATCTTGAGGGTCTAACACATCTGCTAAATGTGGTTTCTTATCGGCATATTCACTGAATAGCTTTTGTAAGTATTGCTTTTCTTTAATATATTTTATTTCACTCATGACTTAATCCAAAAGATGAATATGAGCTGGGTTTTAAACCTTTTTGCTCTGCTTGTTTTTGTAATTCATAGTAACGAGCTAATAATCCATTAATTTTATTATCAATATTGATGAGTGTGGCAGGGGAAACTGGCTGCCCATTTTTAATTTGTAGCGATAATTGACGAAGCTTTTCTTCAATAGGCTCCACTTTGTTGTGCTGCTTTTGAATGTCATAGATGGCGGTTTTTAAATAGGATAATGTAAAACTACCTCGGTTTTTCTCTTGTTGAATAATTTTATTTGAAAGTTGCTGTAATAACATCGCTGTTTCAGACCAACTATCATTAATAGGCATATTTTCTAAACGCGTCTCATATTGGTTTTGCCAATTTCGGCTGAAGTAAGCCTGATCAGCATCTGCAGGCCAATAAGATTTTGCTTTTTCTTGCATGTTCTCGATCAGTTTTAAATTAGCGAGAGGTGAACGCTTTTCAAGCAAAGCTAAATGATATTCATAGGTATTTATGTCGGGTTTAAATAACCATTTGGCAACAGCACCTTCAGGAATGGACGTTATAGCCTCCATCTCATGTTTAAGATACACATAGGCGCTAAATCCACAGACTAAAAAGAGTACACTACTGAGCACACAACCCCATATAAAACCACGGGTAGCGCTCATTTTTTTAGTTGTTACTGTTAATGTCGATGCGGGCTCAGGGGGTTCAAAAATAAATGTTGGTGATGGTTGTTCTACCTGTTTAGCGGGTTGTTGGATATACACTAAAGGCGGGAGCGTGACAGATTCGGATGTATTCTGTTTTGCATATTCTTCCTGCTTTTCAAGCTGTTTGGCTAAGTTTTGAAAGAACCATAACAAGTTTTCAATTTTAGGTAGTTTTTCCCACGTTGTTTTAGCCAGTTTATCAATGATTAATTGTAGTGCGCGTTCTGAGCGGTAAACCAAACGGAGGTCTTTTGTTTCATAGGTTTGCTGGCGGAGCAGGGCGCTAGCCTTTGTATTAAACCAGTTGAGTGCTTCTGTTCGTTGATTCGGTTTTTCAGGCCATAACGCATCCCAATGAGTCACAATAACACTCGCTAATAATTCGCAGCCTTCAGTAAAGCCACTGAGTCCATGGCGTTGTAGCCGTGCAATTGTGTAATAAGCCCCGCTTTGTAGGTCAATACCATGATTTTTAAAGAGAGATAAACAAAGTGACTCAATGAGTGTCCAACTAACCTCTGGGCGTGCAGGATGACTTAACTTGTTAAATTCTGTTTTAAGAGCAATAAATTCAGGAGTATCTAAAGGGGAGTTCCCGATTTTAATGACTAAATGTTCTGATTTCATCTCGTTGAATATCCTATGCCTCCACATAAAGTGGAGGCAATCACATTAGTAAAGGGTTTCAGGTAAACGGAATTTTGTGAATAATCCACCGAAGAAAGGATTATTAGACTCATCAACGAGTACTCGATAAGTCATATCCCCACTATCAATCGTGAAGCGAATATCGAATGAATTAGATTTGATATTCATTAACTTTGCACTATCGACCAGACGCATTTGTGCCCATGGCCCCGAGAAACTAACAGAACGAGGTGATTTATCACCAGAAAGAGGAACCAGAGTCAGTTTGCTTTCAATATTTGAGCGCATCGAGTTTGGCCAAACGAGATGCGTGACATGGCTACGGCTATGAGCATAATCAATGAGTTGACCGTCAAGGTTTAAGATACTACGACGTTTATTGCCACTTAATGAAAGCGGTTCAACTGCAAATTGTGCTTCTAAATTACCTTGTGCATTAAAAAAGGTTTCTCTTATGCGATTTGCAGTTTCAATTTGCGCTAAAACATCAGAGCGGATCAGCGATTGACTATCCCGATTATCGACTAAGTTATTTTCAACAAATAAACGTAAGTTCTGTTGATAGAAGCTATCGAGTGTGCCATTAGGTTTAAAGAAACGTTCAAACTCACTTAATGGAACATCTTGTTTTGAGTTTGGATTAAACGGATAGCGACCCGCAATATAGGTATTATATTGTTTTACAACATTTTCATTCCATTCAACTTCCATATGTCGAATAGCTTCTTTCTGGACAACATTCCAAGCTTGCTCAGCGATTTCATCTACCCAACGATTGAGCGGTTCAGGCAATGTTTTAGCCATTTGTGATAGTTCAAATATGGCATCTTTATTATTATCATTGAGTCTCATGGATACGGCTTTAAGTGCCGCTTTACCCGGTACTGGAGAGTTTTGTATTCCCAACAAATATCGATGCAAATCATTCAATTTTTGATTAAGATTTTGTAAGTTTTCACCTTGATTACTGACCAGTATTTCCGTTTGGGGTGTGAATTCTCTATCTAAACGAGTTAATAAACGGTAAGAAGGTTCTGCCATCAAGCTTTTTTGTTTCTCAATAGGTAAACTTTCATCAATTGATGGAATGACCGTATTATCACGCAAAACTTGTAAGGCACGACGTAAAGGCTGTTCTCCGCTGATGATTTGTTCAAGAGCGATGATTTCATCTTGGATTGAGTCAAATTCACGAATTTCTAAATTACTCATTCCGTTACGCCATTGAGCGATATAATCACTGATATATTGCTCACTGATTTGACGTTGAATTTCTTTACGGTCATTCTCACTATATTGGGTATTTGATGTGAGATTGAGCACCCAAGCATCAAGCAACGTGAGTTCAACTAATTTGTCATTTTGGCGAATAAAATAGTTTAATAATCCTGAACGTGTTAAAAATTGTGGGATTTCTAATTTATCCTCATCAATCGCGGTAAAAACAGTATTAAAACTTGGGCCTATCTGATATTGCAAATTTAAAGGCGCTGAAAGTTCTTGGTTGGCTTTTAACCGTAACGCCTGGTACACACGTTGATAAAGCGATAACACACTGAGTTCTTTCTGGGCATTTTTAATGGGGGTCGCAAAAGGCGTGAAGGCCTTAATCGCAGTCATCAGACCGTTGTCTCGTTCCGCTTTCCAATCAGTGTGTTCAAGTGCATAACGTAAGTGTGCTTTTAATAGCATTTGTTTTTCACGTTGCCCAGTGAATAGATGGCTCCAATAATTCGCCATAAAGTCTTCAACCATGCCATTATTACGCCCTGTTTTGTCTTCTAACATGCGCATAATACGTAAAATTTCGAGTTTATCTTCACTGCCCTTATCTGCATTATTAAGCTCAATTAAAAGCCCTGACATAATTGCAGGTAAGAAACGCTCGGTCAGTAATTGCAGATAAACTTGCTCAACTTGTGGGCCGACTTTTTGGCCTTGATACAGTCCCATATCAGAAAATAGCACATTTTTATCGCGGTGGTTCCCATAGGCAAGCGTCGCTTCACGTAATGGGTTGAGGACAGGAAGTTGTAAGCTACCATCAGTATCTTTTTGGACGTTATTATCTATCGTTCTGAATGCTTTAACCTCATTAAGCACACTCTCACCGGCGCGGTAGTTTTTATCATAATAGTGGTTCCAACCACTCCAAAGTGCAATTAAACCAGCAAAACTGGCCAGTGTTGTGACTAAGAGGCGAGAACGGTGCTTTTTGACCCAATATTGATTTTCAGCGGCTAAATTCGGCTCACTGAAGAGGACTTGATCAAATAAATTATGTGTAAAATAAGGGTGGCTATCATTGATTGGCCAAGTTGTTAGTGGGGCTGTTGGTAAATGGTATTGCACGGATGCCGTTTGGCTAAAGACATCGTCTATTTGGCCAATCTGCAATGCAGAGGTGAGATAAACGCCCCTTAAACAAATGTTATGTTGCTCGTTATTAATCAACAGTGCATTAATTAATGTTATAACGTGGCTCTGTAACCCTTCTATTTGACGTACAAAGCTGAATAAATCACTACGTTGGTTACCTTCTGCTCGTTGTAGCATCATTTCTGGTAGTGCGCTATTCATTTGGCTAACCCACTGTAACCAGAAATGCGTTAAACCCGTCTTCCAATCTTTTTGAGATTTAAGATCGAAAGAAACCCCCAGTACTTGGTTACGTTGTTGCGCATCCAATGACTGGTACATTGAATCGAAACCACGTAATAAATCTAGCTTCGTTAATACGATATATAATGGTAGTTGACTATTAAAAGTCATTCTAATTTCTTCAATACGCATTTGCAGGTCAGCAATTAATTGGCTATTTTGTTCTTTCGTATTGGTGAGTAGAGATAAGGTATCTACCGTTAAAATAATCCCGTTCATGGGTTGTCTTGAACGATTAGTCTTTATCCAATTAAGTAACTCTTCCCACAACCGATGATAGAGCTGAGGTTTTTCATGATGTTCATTTGGTTGAGTCAATAGTTTGCCGTTAGGAACGAAAAGAACGGCATTATCCGTCAACAAGCACTCAATATTTAAAGGCAGCTTTTGTTCATTAACGATATTGTCACTTGGCGCGATATCCAATGGATTTAGCGCGTTTTTTAATAAGCTATGTTTTCCGCTTTGGTTTGCACCTAAAACAAAATACCAAGGGCGTAAATAAACGGCCTTAGTATGGCCATTTAGGTGGCGCGTAAATTGAGATTTCCAATAGTCTAAATAACGATTTTGGAAGTCTATATCCTGCCTAACGGGATCAACAACGGTTAACTCAACATCGAGTTTTAAGGCTTCAAGTTTTTTTACTCGACGCCATGTAACTAAACCTATCCAACTGACAACAAGCAAAATAATAATTAACGTAGCAAGCCAGCGTGAGGTGAGTGTACTAAATGGCTTTGAGTCTTGATAAGTGAATGTCGGCCCCCACCACCAAATCCACACAATGACGAGAGCAGGGAGTAACGCTAATAAAAATAGGAAAAAGGAGGCAATTTTTGGCCTATCAGCAAAAAACAGTTTTTTTACCGAATTGGTTATGTTTGAAATGGAGAAAAACGGTAATTTCATTATTGTAGATCCCTATCCATAGTCATTGTTGTTTCTTGTGTTTTGTCTGTTTTTTGAACGAGTTGTCTTACGAGGCTGGGTTCCCAATCCTCGAGTGAAATGTGTAAAGTAGCGGTATAAAGTTGCTGATATAAGTGGGCCGCCATATAGCCCATTCCTGAGAGCTCGAATAGTTGCGCTGACAATAATTGCCCATAAAATTTATCTCTAGGCTCTATTGCAGTGACAAGGCTTGACTCAATGAGTTTCAATGCGGCTTCAAGCCCTTGTTGTTCATAGCACAGTAAAACATCTTGCTGTAATAATGTGGTATTTGAATGAGATAATTGGCCACTCTCTGTTTGGCGACAATCTTCTAACCATTCTTTCACGCTGTCGGGGACGAAAGGGCTCATATCAGAAAAATGCAAATTGACGAGGTTTGGAAGGCGAGCTAAAAAAAGACGTAACTCTTCTGCGATACCATCCGCGACTTCTGAATAACCCAGTTTAGCTGCTGCTTGTGCTGCAAGCATGTGGCCTTCTAGCCAATAAGGCGATAGTGATAAGCTTTGCTCTATATTATTTAATAGGGAGTTTGATGGTTGAGAAAGTTGGGCTCTGTAATCCATTATGCGATCCATCGAAACCGGCGCTAATGGGGTTTTACCTTGACGATCGGCTTGAGGCAGCATTGTAATGGAATGCCAGATAGCATAACGTCGTAAGCGATAACCAATTGAACTTTCAGGTATTTGCAAACAAATAATCTCTGAAATTTGGAGTAGCGTTTGCTTCCATTGTCTTTCGTCATGCTGATTTATATTGATTGCTGGCATGACAAGGCTATTTGCTGGTGGTTGTACAGCTTCTGTAATAGGTCTTGCGGCTTCTTTTGGCGCTGAAGCTAACACGATGGGCTGTTCGCTTTCTTCAATTCGTTGATAACCTCGACTCAATGCATCAACTTGTTCAGAAAGTTCGGGGCTCTGTTCATGCCAAAATTGAGCTAAATAGGCAAAAGATCCCAGAATATCATCACGCATTTTGCTATTAGCAGAACGGCAAAAAATATCGTTCACTGATTCGAAGCGTTTTAGTATTTGGTTAGCTAGACGTACCTTGAGCTTAATATTCGTTGGATAGCAGACATGCCAATACTGGCGCGTAAAATCAGAAAGGATCTGCGCTGCTAAAACTAACTCTTTAGGTTCACCAGCATGCTGTAAGGTACGTAATAAGTGAACGATTAAGCGGAAATCTTTTGTCTGTGTTTCAAGCAACCGCAAACACCGACGTTGAATTTCTTTAACATCTAATTGGCTGTGACTAAGAGAGCCGAATTTTATCATTTCACTATCGATATACTCCCAGTCGGGGTCACTATCGTTCACAGCACGACACACCAGCTGCTCATCAAGATGGGCAAGCAACTGTTCTTTCCAAGAATAAGGGGTATTGTTTGTCATTATTTTTACCAGTGGCAAGCGGCTCTTAATGGTTTAATTTCTTGGGACATCCCTGAAATATTGAACGTTAGTTTTTCGTTATTCGTTAATTTCAAGGTCAATTTTTCGCCATTTAATAAACGCTTGATTTCATCTATGCCAGGTAAACCACGGCTTGATTCCAATACATAGCCATTTTCACGTAAAAACCATTCTGCAGTGAATTGCGTTCTATCGGTTGAGACCATGACACTGCCTGCATCTTGTTTATTGGGTAAAATAATTTGCATACGGGTAATGTTGTCGATGCAACTCAACATGAGAACAGGACGAGGAGGCTGAAAACCAATGGCTGGAATGGTCATAATGACGGGGTAATCACCATCTTCAGGTATTGAGACTAAGAAACCCGCACTATTTTCGACACGTTTCATTTCGTGTTCATAAGCTTGGCGCCAAGTTTTTCCCATTTGAGCGATATTAGGTGAAGTATTGGCCGCAGGCGTAGAGGACAGCGCTATTTTGTCATAGCAATCTAAGCGAATAAGCTGAGAAGATTCTAGACGACACTGGGTGAGTTCTTCAGCGATCTTCTGGCTGACATTGCTTTCAGCCTTTCCAGACAAAGTGAAGAAAACTGGCATCAAAGAGCAAAAAAAGAGTTTCAGTATTTTCATTTTATACTCCGTACTTCTTCAATTTATATATCAGCGCACGCTTAGATATGTTGAGGTGTTCTGCCATTGCGTTGATATCTCCCTTTAGCTCTCGCCGCTTGTTTAATAAAATTTCTTTTTCATAGCCCTCTACGGCAGCTTCTAAGTCGTTAATATTATTTGGATTATTTGTTGTTGGTTCCATGCTTGTGATTGATGCCGTTAATATGTTTAAGGCCTCATTGAGGCTGACTTCCTTTTCCTTCTGCAACTGATTGAGATATTGCAAGTGAGAAATTTTTTGTTGCGTATTTGCCAATTCAAGAATGCGTTTTAATTGCTGATGAAAGAGCTCACAATAAATAGGGAAAATGCCCTGTTCGAAATTTTCCAACTCTTTTGCCTGCCCTAAAAGAATAATGGCGCCGCATGGTTTATGGTTCAGATCATGCAGTGGTAAGCTATACAGCCCAGTATTAACTGGAAGTTGCGAAATAAAATCACGTAATGACGCGTTATTAATGTAGCTACCTTGCTGTAAATTCTTCCAAAATGTGGGTTCCCCCTTTAATACAAGTTGTATTAAAGGGTGATCGGCATCAGTAATATCAGTGTCTAAAAAATGGCTTTGAACTTGGAGTGAGTGGTCAATGTTCCAGCTTTCTAATCTATTTTCGGTTTTATTGACCAATGAAATAATTAGCCCGCTGAATACGCTGCGCGAAAAACTATATGTCAAAAATTGAACGGCTAGCGCTTCTATGTCATGGCACTCAAGAAGAGCAAGGGCATTTTTTAGTCTTGCTTTCATTTTTCTTTGTTAACCTCCGCAATAAATTCACCATTTTCCGTTGTTAAACGAATATGGGAGATGGTTTCATTACGGGCACTGAACTGAAGAAGTAACAAAGAAAGAGGCGGCAATAAAGCACCATCAATAATTGATTCTAAGATACGTGCGCCATTTTCCGCGCGAGAAGCTCGACGTAAAATTTCACTAGGGACGTTTTCTTCTAACTGAATTTTTGCATTAAAACGTTGTTTCAATAAGAGCATAAGACGCATCAGCTTACTATCAACAATTTGTCGTAAAATAGCAGTCGAAAGAGGTAAATAAGGGACAACTTCCATGCGGGCCAGTAGCGCGGGTTTAAAAAATGTGGTGAGCTCAGGATAAAGTGCATCTTGCAGCTCATCTGGCTTGTCCGCATAAGCGCTAATCACATGGTCACCTAAATTAGATGTTAGGAAGAATGCGATATTTTTGCAGTCAATAACTCGTCCTTCACCATCCGCTATCTCGCCTTTATCAAATGCTTGATAAAACAAGTTTAGAACGTCTGGATGCGCTTTCTCGACTTCATCAAGTAGAACAACAGAATAAGGCTTTTGACGAATAGCTTCTGTTAATATTCCGCCCTCACCATAGCCGACATAACCAGGAGGTGAACCGATGAGACGAGATACAGTGTGTTTCTCTTGAAACTCAGACATATTGATGGTCGTTAGGTATTGGGTTCCACCAAACATTAATTGGGCAATTTGGATCACGGTTTCTGTTTTACCGACACCACTTGGCCCTGCCAATAAAAATGCACCTAAAGGGCGACCTGGTCGGCGTAAATCAGCGCGTGCCGTTAACAAATGTTTGTGTAAGCACTGTATTGCTAATGATTGCCCTTTAATGCTTTCTTCTAAGTAGGTAGGAAGATCGGTAACAATAGATAAAGCATCTTGTGATAATCGATTTAGTGGCACACCTGTCCATTCTGCGATGACAGCTGCAATTTGCTTTTTATCGACGTGTGGTGAAACGAGTAAGTGTGTTTCATGCAGCTGTGCAAGTTGCTGGTCTAATGTTTGCAATTCCTGTTTCAGTTCATCTGAATGACGAGCCTCTTCGGACTGGAGCTCGGTATTTTCATCGTCTAATAATATCGAACGCAAAGTAATAATTTGTGAAACAAGCGCTTGTTGCTGTTCCCATGCTTGTTGTATATCGGAAGCTTTTTGCTCAATCGCATTTGCTTTTGATGCTAATTCCTCAAGGCGCTCTGAGTGATTATCCAAGCCAAGATGATGTTCTCTTTTTAATATCACTGTCTCCATCTCTATTTGCTGGAGATCTGTTTTTAATGAAGAGAGCATTTTTGGTGGTGAAGATAAATTGATCGCTGCTCTTGCACACGCGGTATCTAATACATCAATGGCTTTATCGGGTAATTGGCGTCCTGAAATATAACGTTCACTCAGTTCAGCACTGGCTCTAAGAGCCTCATCATCAATAAAAACATGATGTGCTTTTTCATAAATAGAACGTAAACCACGCATAATGATAATTGCGTCCGCAGATGTTGGCTCTTTGACTTGAACTAACTGAAAACGGCGAGCTAATGCAGCATCTTTTTCGAAATATTTTTTATATTCGCTCCAAGTGGTTGCGGCGATTGTTCTCAATTCACCACGCGCTAACGCTGGCTTTAATAAATTAGAAACATCGAGGCCACCTTGTTGGTTACCAGCCCCAATTAATGTGTGTGCTTCATCGATGAATAGAATTATTGGATGAGGAGATTGAGAGACTTCTTGCATGATGCCTTTAAAACGTTTCTCAAATTCGCCTTTAACCGCTGCACCAGCTTGTAATGCACCTAAATCTAAGGTTAGAAGTTCACACCCTATTAATTTTTCAGGGATTTCACCGGCGATAATACGCAATGCGAGGCCTTCAATAAGCGCGCTTTTTCCGACTCCGGGTTCCCCAACAACAACAGGGTTATTTTTTCGGCGACGGCAAAGGATATCAATCATAAGGTCGATTTCATGATCGCGACATAAAACAGGGTCAAGTTCATTATTTCGAGCTTGTTCGGTCATGTTTTGCGTAAATTTTGCTAACAATGAGTCCGACGCGATTTTGCCGTTATTTTGAGGTGCTTGTTCGTCAAAAGGTGATTCAGCAGACCCTTCTGTCCACTTATCAAAACTGAGTTTTAGTTGCTCCCGGTTTACTTGCGAAAGCATGTCTGCAACAGGCTTTGGGAGGTAACGCAATGGCATTTGTAATAATGTCAGAAAGAGAACGCCTGAGCGAAGTTCACTGTGGTTGAATTCCGTGGATGCAAGTAACCAACTGTCTTTCATCCACTCCACTAATAATGGGGAGAAACTCGGGTAGCTCTGTGTTATGGCTTGATGAGGTGGAATTTGAATATCTAATAATTCAGACAACTTATTAATATCCAAGGTACTCTTCTGGCTGATTAGGCGAATGTCAGTTAATGGTGTCTCAATGAGTTTCTGAAGAAACTGAGCAATCGTAATTTCAGGCTGTTGATGACTTACACAGTAGGCTGCTGCGCTTTCTAACGCATGCTTAGCAATCGGGTGTAATCGGTTTACAAGTGTTGAGAGATCAATTTGGATCATAGTGCGCCCTAGCCGAGTAAAGTATTAAGTTGTTCCACAATACTGAGTGTTTGGTAATTCAGTTGGGATGAATATATTTGATAAATAATGAACGCAAATATTGCAGTACCAATGATGATGTAACGCATACCTAACCGTTTACCTAAACGGTAGCGGCTCTGCTTGTTATCGCCTTTCTCAAAGAGAACAACTGGTTTCGGATCACCTTTAAGTTGTTGTATTTGTTTCTGTAAGCGTCTAAGTAAATGATTAAATTCATCATTCTGACCCGCAGATACTTTGTAACGACCGCGGTATCCAAGACAGAGACAAAGGTAGATAAACTCAATGAGGTCGAGGTAACGTTTGGGTTCACCTAGTAATCTTTCAATTAAAATAAAGACCTTTTCGCCCCCCCAAGACTCATTATGAAAGTGAACAAGTAGTGACTGTTTTACCCAGCCATTTTCTTGATCCCAGCCCAATCCAAGAGCTGTTTCATCAATGAAAGTGCACAAGACATAGCGGAACGAAACAATGGCCCCAGGCTCGTAACCTTGTATTTGTAATTGTTGTTCAATCGAAGTGATGTCCATGACCACTTGCTGGTAAAGTTTTTCTGAAAGTGGTGTTTCAGACATCGCTTTCATTCGTAAAACCATACCTAAAAGAGGTGTTGCAGCATCAATCATTGGATTAATGTTGTTACCCCGCAGTGGGATTTGGTAATTTTTTTGCGAAATACCACTATCAACATCATGATTAAGCAAAACATTATCAGTCATAGAGTGCTCCATCTCTTATTGCCCACAACTGAATATCTAAATCAGGGAAATTCCCAGAGACGTGGAATGCGATGTTGCCATCCTGTTGGATCCCTTTCCATTCATTACCTTGTTGATCAAAATGGAAGTAGTTATACCCGGAATGATAAGGTAATTGTCGTGGGGCGGTTGAAAGGGGAGATAAAGGAACCCCCGGTATTTGAACACTGACCAAGCTACGAATGTTATTTACCGTTGTTACTTTAGTTTGTTGTGGGAACTGTTTGCGTAATTGTTCCTGAGGCATCTGCGACTTAACTGCAATAATAAATTCAGCTTTTTGGAGCAGTTGTTTGTCATGAATAGTGGCCACTCGAATACCGTGTTCTTGGATCTGTAACGGAATAGGAATTGCTCGAGGCGTCAAGACAACACTCAATGCTTCACGGATATTTTTTATTAATGGGAGAAAGCTATTTGTTAAATCAAAGTGTTTATATTTTGCAATGGTATCGGGTAAGCGTGACGAATTCGTGAATGTTTGTAGCTCACCACAAAGTTCTAATAAGTCCCGAAAGAGTTTTTCAGGATGAATAACTGGTTCTTGCGCATAGTGCGAATAAAGAGGATAGCTACGGTTGAGTACTTGTAGCATCATAAATTCAGCGACATCCGCAACACCTTGCTGGCCAGGGGCGCCAATTCGGGAGGCAATTTGCTTACCCCGTTCATACAAAGTACCTTCAATCTCAGTGAGAAATTCATTCAGTAATAGCGATGCTCGAATATTCAAAAGGCTTGGAATATAATCGTCATCAAGCGTTATGCTTCCGTTGGCATTACGCTCTCTAATGCGGCATATAGGCAGTGCCACGTAGGCATCTAAGCCACTTTTACCTTGTTTAAGGATGGGGTTTAGTTGTGCAACATGGATAGTGCTTAAATCGCCATTTTCTGTATGTAAATCACGAACATTTTCTATACATTCGCTATAACGTGAAAGTAAACGACTCCCATTATGCTCGTTTGATATTTCGTTGACGTTTCCATTAGTCAAAGGAAAGGCGAGATAAATAATATTACTATCACTGTCGGTAATATTTTGTATATCAATTGGTTGAGGTGACAAGTCTTGGTTAGGAAAAGAAAAAATGGTACCGTCAGGCATAACACCAGATGCTTCCTTAATACCAATACGGCCTAAAGAATATAAATCGTTACTTAAAGATAAGTGACTGAATCCCCAAAAATGAGAAATAAAATTTTTGAGAATACTTTCTGTAACGTAATCTTGATGACGTTGTTGTTGCTGGAAATGCTGAGGTTTGATAAATAGCCCTTCACGCCAAATTACTCTATTTTTAGTCGACATATTAATCATCCTCTTCTTGTCTAAATTCGATTTCGTTTTCTCTAATGTGAGCTAAAATAAAGTAATGGCGTCCCTTACCTCGGGCTTTGACTATTTTTTTCCATTCGGCATTATCAGGGTCTGAATAATAGGCAATAATGCCGATATAACGATTAGATGCCTGCAGCGTCATCGTCGGGAAGGGCTTATATTGGCCAGGCAAGATAGTGTAATCTTGGTGATCAATATAATTTTTCTTCAGCACTTTCTCTAAGTCCCCATCTTTAGCTTCTATCTGGTCATGATCTAAAGAACCAAATAAAGAATCTTCATTAAGATAAACAATTTGGATATTTATCGGTGCAGCTTCACCTTCCTGATTAGGGTTAATATAGGGCTCGGCGAGGATGGTTAAAGCAACCGTGGATGGCTGATCTTTTGGATAGCCAACGGGAATAGACGGGTCTAATAGAATTTGCCCCACTTTTGACGCTGTCTGTAGCGATTTACTACACCCACTCAAAATGAAAAATGAGGCAAATAGCAATAACACTGAAAAAGTCCTAAGCTGCATTTTAAGCTTCCTCTATCCCTTTTCTTAATGCTCGGTCATAAGCATGGGAATAAACTTCATAGAATAATTTTTCAAAACCCTGTTGCCGAGATGAAGAAAGCTCTTTGTAGTAGTTGCTGTACATTTCCCATGCCCAGCCATCAGTCATTGGCGTATTATCTGAAGCACGTCGATATTGGGAAAAACGGTTTAATAAATGTTCTGGAGAAAAAGCCGCAAGCATTGTTGCTAAAGCAGTCGATATCGCTTCTTGATTTGCATGGTAATGCAACTGCATATTGTGCAAACTTTCAGTGACGGCGGAGGGTGCTGAAAGGTGAACAGGGCTACGTTCATCTGTAAACATCAATTTCATCGTATCTTCATAACTACTGTTTAGACGTAACGGATTATCTTCAATAGGTCGGAGTTGCTTATCTTGTAAACTCTCCTGCTGTTGCTGCAAAGCGAGTAAACCTTCAACAGCAGCTTTCATTGTTTTACCGAGCTCGATGAGAAAGTCATTAGCTTGCTGAGAGCTAGCTAAATTAAGATGGACACCTAAACCATGCATGAGAGGGTTAACGGCCACATGATCAATATCGGTCATGTGTTCATCTTCGAAAGGTGTAATTTTGGGTAAATCAATAAATTCTTGTACCATGGTATTCTCTTGATTATCAGATATCGCAAGGGTAGGTGAATAAGAGAGTGGGCTACTCAATAAAGAAGGTTCAGAGACGACGGATTGACTCTTAGAAATTAAACTGAGATTTTCATTTTCTAGCGCTTGTAAGGGATCCGCCGTGAAAGCACCTTGAACAGTTGGAACAAATGGGGATTCTTTGTTTTCATTATTGACCGTATCAATATCAAATAATGAATCTAAAGGATTATGATCTTTTGCAACAATCGATTGAGGTGTTGCTACCATCATATTTTGTACTGGCTGCCCAGTTAAACTAATATTGGTTGTAATAACCAGTTTGCCCACTCTGATTTGGTCTCCTTGGGCAAGTTTCACGGCATCAAGATGTATAGGAATAATTGCGTGATTAATGTAAACAGAGTCTGAGTTTACTTTTAAGCAAAAATGCTGATCTTTCCAGAAAACAGTAAACTGACAGGCAGAGATAGCACCATCAGCATCTTGAATTTTCCAGTCACATTGATTGCCACTACCAATTAGGCCACCATGTTGAGTCAAGGTTGCGCTCGGAAGATAACCACTTTCTAGCTGTTCACTATTCGTTATACTAAATGAAATTATTGGCTGATGTTTATCCATGTCTTTTATTCCAATACCGTAATGGTGATATTTGGTTTTTTAGCGGGTTTACCTAAAAAGCTTTGCCAGCCTAATTGGTTGTGATTTTTTTTACCTAAACAGAAACCTTCAGCTTGATTCTCTGCGATACTAAGACGTAAATCCCAAGCTAATTGCTCATGAAAAATGTATGAAACGAAGGCAACGAGAGGAGCGAAATCACTACCATTAGGTAAAAAACGCATATAACGTTCTATAGTTAATCCACTGATTTCTATAGTGCATTTTCCATTGCAATCATCTATGTGAGACCCAAGACTAAAATTTTCACCTAATAACATTCGAGGTTGAGATTTTTGCCCAGGTTGATGAGAAATAATGCCTAACTTATTTTGCTGTGATTCCGGGATAGGGACACGACGGGTTTCCCACTCAATAACATCTACATTTTCTAAGTCAAAACAATGAGATATTAGGCTACTAATGACATCTGCTGAACGGCTGGGGCTCGCTAAAAGGCCAGCATAAGCGAGCATTTTGCTGTGATTGATTTTAATCCGTCCACGGTTAGCCCCATTCCCTAATCCTACGAGAGAAAACATATACTGGGAAAATGAATCTTGGCCTTCATTTTCAAAACAAATGTAATAGCGGTATTTTCGCCAGATACGATAGAGCAGAGAGAGCAATCGATGATTAAAGATATTTAAAAAATCAGAGATCCCTGGGATTTGCTGCGCATCTTCCCAAGCAAATTCATCAAGGTAATAGCCAGGAAGTGGCGACTGGCTTCCTTGCAGCCCGAGAAAAGCAACCTCCAGCTCATACTGATGAGTGGCATTCTTTTCAAAAGACACGATATCTCTCGTTGGAAATGCGACATTAGAGTGTGATTTAAAGTGAATAATATCGCTATTATCACGAGTGATATCCATGTCTTGATGAATCATTTTGTTTAATAATTCAACAAGTTGATAAAAATTATACTCTGTAACCGATGAGCCAGCTTGTTCCAGCCAGCGATCGATTATTTCAGTATGTGCTGGTTGATTTGTGCTGGCCACTGATAAATTTCCTTATTATCAAGGTTAAGAACTTCTAATTCATGAAACATATTAATGCTGGTATACAGCCTAAAAAATTGAGCAATAACAGTACAAAATAAGAATAAGCTTCCTTCAGAAAGAAACGCGTTCTGACGTACGACTAAGGTTGTTTTTAATCCACGAACTGGCAGTCCTTTGTAGATACGTTCGATATGCTCTGAATGTAAATCAACTAATGCATCCAAACGTTTTTGGGATTGCCTTGCGGTCTGCTTGTCATAAACTGAAGGTAAATCATAAAGTTGCAATATTTTTTTTAATGAATCTAGATTCAATAAAGATTGATAGTTTAGGGATAAATTCGTCAGCTCAGACCAATACAGCGTTTTATCAAGTAGGGGATATAAGGGAACTGTTGGCTTGAATAAGTTTTTAGCTGATAAAGCCCCATAAGGTATGAATGAATTATCTAAGTCAATTGATCGCGTGGATAATTGGGAGGCGATATAGCGATTAGTACAATTGAGTGAAATCGAAACCGTTTCGTCACATTGCTGTAATTGGTGTTCGTGTTGACGAACAAAAGAAAGCCGATGGGCATAGCCATAGGTACGCTCTTTTTGGGTTACCTTTAAACGATAATATCCATCATTTTGCTCGTGATGGTTCTGATGATAAAAGCTTTCAAATGGGGTATAGGTGACCGGGTAAGCTTTACCTTCAGATGGATAGCGTAATCCATAAACTTCATTAATGGAAAAAATATCAAAACAGTGGGCGTATTGGTAATTAGGACTTAATACATATTCCTCATCTTTTCCTGTGAGATTGATTGCTTCACTGTCAGCACGGAATAAATTCACGATGGGAGTACAATTTAGTTTAATACTATCGTTATGAAGAATAACCCCATCGGGGATTTCTTTATCAAAGTTAATAACAAGTTTGAATTGCTTGGTTTGGATAGCTAAGGGAATGTCATCCATTCCTTGAATATCCAAAAATAGAAAGGCTTCAGGAAAACAGAAAAACTCTTGTAAGATGCGGTAACCATCATAACTATTTTTTGGATAAGGGAGTAATGCATCCTGTTTTTGAAAACCAACAGGTTTCACTGCAAACTGGTTAAGTGGTAATACATGCTCATCTGTGATTAGTGAGGCATTCTGTATATGCTGGCTTAATAAAAAATAAAGCTGATTTGTTGTAAATGGAGAACCATTTAAATAAAAACATAATTTATTTAAACCAATGTTTGCGAGAGGTTGTATTTCATCCAACTCAAATGTTATTTCAATGGCGGTTGTTCTTTGTAAGGTTTGCGTAATTTTCGCTGGTATTAACCAGAGGTCACGACTTTGACTAAATCGACATTGAAATAAAGTTTCTTGGTTGGTATTTTCATTTTGTACATAAATAGGTATTGCATTAAAGAATTGGCCCGCTGAAATTTTTATCGCATGTTGGCATTCTGCATAATTAGGTTGGTATTCAACAATTGTCATGCTAGGTACAGGACGTGCGTAATTAGGCCATAGCATATTTGCTAAGCTATTAGTTAATTCAGGAAATTGCCTATCTATTTGTTGCCGTAAATTACCTGATAAATACGATAGCCCGTCGATAATACGGGCACTATCAGGATCTTGAATTTTATTAGATAACAAATTGACAAGTTGCGGCTTTTCTTGCGCAACTTCTTCTGCTAAATCATTTAAGTATTCTGATTCATTCGTAAAATAGTTTTTTGATGACATAAGAGTGCTACTTTAACTGGTATCTACGATTGCTATCCAAATACATATTGAATTCAATAAGCTGCTTTTGGTCATCTAAATCAATACAAGCATTAATACTGAATTGTAAAGATAAACTATCTGCATCATTTTCAATGAATTGCACATCAACACTTGTGATCCTAGGTTCATAAGTGAGGATGCAACTTGCAATGCTATTCTCTAATTCGGCTTTAAAATCAACCGCAGATTGAGTCGCATCATTTAAATCAGGTATCCCTAAACATGGTGAGCCTTGGCAACCATTCGGCCGACTATTCAGGACATAATTTAAATTTTGTTTAATTGATTCAATGAGTGTATTTGTACGTGAACGAGAGGAAAAACTCGCATTTTTCCTCTTAATTCGATCGAATAAGCTGGCTCCGCTGTTAGGGGACCAGCCGTGATTAAATGACATCTCCGCTATTCTTTATCAAGGCGGCCAACAAGTGATAGTTCAAAGTTTGCACCCATATATTTAAAGTGAGGGCGAACTTGAATTGCGACTTGATACCAACCCGGATCACCTTCAACATCAAGCACTTTAATTTCAGCTGAACGAAGAGGGCGCTTACTACGAACATCTGCTGGTGGGTTTTCTTGGTCCGCTACATATTGTTTAAGCCAGATATTCAGTTCACGTTCAAGATCTTGTCGCTCTTTCCATGAGCCAATTTGCTCACGTTGTAGCACTTTAATGTAATGAGCTAATCGGTTGATAATAAACATGTATGGCAGCTGGGTTCCTAACTTATAGTTAGTTTCTGCCATTTTACCCTCAGGGGTATTTGGGAAGGTTTTGGCTTTTTGAACTGAGTTTGCAGAGAAGAAAGCCGCGTTATCACTTCCTTTACGCATTGTTAGGGTAATAAAACCTTCTTCTGCCAGTTCAAATTCTCGACGATCAGTAACTAAAACTTCAGTTGGTATTTTAGTTTGTAATTCACCCATCGCTTCAAAAATGTGTACAGGGAGGTCATTGACGGTACCGCCACTTTGTGGGCCAATAATATTTGGGCACCAACGGTATTGTGCGAAACTATCATTGATGCAGCTTGCGAGTAAGAATGCGGTATTACCCCATAAGTAGTGCTCATGGTCTTGTTTAACATTTTCGGAATAGTTAAACATTTTCACTGGATTTTCTGTTGGGGAGTAAGGTAAGCGTAATAAGAAACGTGGTGCCGTCAATCCTAAGTAACGCGAATCCTCTGCTTCTCTCAGAGAGCGCCACTTCGTATGAGCAGGGCCTTCGAAAACAGATTTAAGGTCTTTAATTGCCGGTAATTCAGCATAACTGTTAATGCCGAAGAAATTAGGGGAAACAGATGATAAGAATGGTGCATGTGCCATCGCTCCGACAGTGCTGACATATTGCATTAACTTCATATCAGGCGCGGTGTTGTTAAATGCATAGTTCCCAACAATTGCTGCGACGGGCTCACCACCAAATTGCCCATAACCAGAAGAATAAACGTGCTGATAAAAACCAGACTGAACGATTTCAGGAGAGAACTCAAAGTCTTCTAATAACTCTTCTTTTGTTGCATGAAGAATATTGATTTTGATGTTTTCTCTAAAATCAGTACGGTCAACAAGTAACTTCAGGGAGCGCCATGATGCTTCAATTTCTTGAAATTTAGGTGCGTGAATAATTTCATCAACTTGGGCGCTTAGTTTGTTATCAAGTTCAACCAGCATTTTATCAATTAATAATCTATTGATTTGTTGATCTTCTGATTCATTAGCGAAAAGATTACTGATGAAAGCGGCAACGCCTTGCTTTGCAATATCATACGCTTCAGTCTCAGGTGACATACGTGACTGAGCCATGATTTCATCTAGAAGAGAGCCGTTAGATGCTGGGGCTTGTTGGCCTAGAGCTTCAGTATTTAGTGACATGAAATAATCCTCTATAAACATTATTTTTGATTAGCGGCAATATCGAGTTCTTTTAGAAGTTGTTCGCGTGTTTCTTTGTTCTCAAGTAATTCTTGAAGACGCTTTCTAAAAGCAGGGACATTGCCTAGAGGACCTTTTAATGCAACTAAAGCTTCTCGTAATTCAAGAAGTTTATTTAATTCTGGCACTTGGCGAGCAATACTATCGGGTGAAAAATCTTGTAGTGATTTCACATCAAGATTGACATTAAGCTCAGAATCATTAGTATTTTCAAGGGTATTACGGACGTTGATATTTAAATTAATACCCGCACTTTCCATAACTGAATTGAAATTGTTTTGATTAATTGAAATTGCTTTTCGTTCTTCTATGGGGGTCTCTTCAGTTTTACCTGTCATATCTCCCACAATCAGCATATTTAAGGGAAGTTCAACTTCAGCCTGAGCTCCACCTGTATTAGGTGTATATTTGATATTAATTCTTTCTTTAGGGGCAACACTACCGAGATTTTTCTTACTCATTTAAGTGAATCTCCTTGTATGAGTATACGATAACTTCTTCATTCCATAAATTTAAATGCCTAAATTAATAATAAATTTAGGGCATACATTTCCCTACACAGAATGAATTCTGTGTTAAGATTTTTTTTCCCAGTAAGGTGTTTAAACTGCCAATTTGTATATTTTATTTTTTTTCAGCTTTTTATGATATACAAATTTAACTTAGGATCAACAAGTAAATTGTTATCTAAATATAATTTAGTGATGTTGATTTTATAAATTCACTCTATTTGTATTTATTTTTGGTATTTATTGCTGTCGCTAATCATTTAATGTGTGCCTGCAGTTTATATGACTATTATTTGTATTCTTACAGTATTGGCTATAAGTATTTTTAACATCACAATGTATGTGAATCAATGGAATAAGTATAAAAAGTCTGTGATGCGGAATTAATATGCTTACAATGTGTTACATATTTACACATTTGTGTTGAGTGATTTAATATTATTACCTATTTAATGTTACTCAATAAAAACTGGATTTATCTTATTGCAGGTTTATATGACATTCATTAGGTCTTTTATCTAAAAACTCCTACATTGATAGAGAGGGGAAATCTTATTTTTTTCTAAATAACTCGATTTGGTCCGATGGAGGAATAGTGGGTGAAATTGATTCTGCAAACTCAATTCTTTATTATAAGTGGGTCATTTATTACTTGCCATTCAACGAAAAGTGTTTCACCAACTTCCCAAGAGTCAGGAACAAATGAGTAACATTCTCTAGCATACCAAAAGCAATGAGGATATTTACAGTAAACCATTGCATATGAGTACCATTTACATTATTTACACCATAAAATCTACCTCGTTGGTGGAGTGGACAATGCCACGATTCTAGCTTTATGACAGAATTTAGCGATAAGGATTGTAATTTTTAGAGTTTATATTATCTTTAAAATATCTAAGCTTTCAGTGTCTAATTTTAAATTAACCCACATTGGGAGTAATACATTGTTACATTTATAGTGTGAGTTTAACACTCATATATAGAGTAATGAGGTATGATCCTAATTGAATTTACATAAGGTATAGATGGGCCACCATGTAAAATAATGATAATACTTGATAGAGAATGAGTGTCTTGTATTTTTAGAAAAACGTATTCTGGGCGTAAGCATCATTATGAAAATAGAACAACCAAATTTAATGTGTTACCAACGAGTAGCTAGACGGTTAACCGCTATCCTATTGTTTGGAATATCTTTATCAGCAGGGGCTGCAGATAAATTAACAGTAAGAGCCGGCCAAACTGGCTATTTAGGCGAAATATACCCATCAGTAAGGGTGTTTGATAATAATTCGCATCCGATAGAATCTACCGCTCCAACAGATCCAAATGTTAATTATCCTATGCTGCCGAAAGTGAATGACTATATAAAATTTATGACTACAAATGGTGGTTCTTTCGCTGAACATAATTCAGGGTATGGAATTAGATTAGTCAATGAGAACGATAGCTCTCGAATTATTGTATTGCTATTTAATGGCACAGTAACTGCAAGATTTAAAGGGTATTATGGTAGTGATGTAACAAAATCTGCAGTCTTAAAAGAATCGAAACAAGTATCAGGAAATCTTGTACCAACTGGTATTTTGACGTGGGCTCTTGAAAGTGGTGGTGTAGATAGACCAAACTATTTTTATCCAAACGCTAAACGAAATGATGGCCTTACCCAAGTGAGCATTTCAAGTCTCTCTGCTTATGCAAGTTCCGTTTCTGGCGGCAATGCCACGGTAGTTAAAGGTAGGTACTCTTTATTACCTGGTGAGTCTATTGCTTTTGGACATAAAGGTGAATTATATAGAAGTAATTCAGGATGGTTTTTTTTATACCCTTTCTTTTTAGATAACGAAAGTTTAAGTGTTGAGGCATTAGACTCTTGTACTGTAGCGCCTGTTACCACAACTAATATTATTTTTAGTAATCAAATGGCAGGCCGGAAACAGAACCAATTACTTGAAACTAGGCCTGCAAGTATAAATGTTAATTGTATAACGGCTGGTAAACTTTTGATGGTTGTTTCCGCTAATCAGCAACTACATGGGCAAAGTAGTGCTGGAAATACTTCAGATACAAATTTGGCTGGGATGGCTTTGGATTCACTTAGTGGAAATACGGCTGATTCAACAGAAAGACCATATATTGTAACCTCAAGAACTATATCCTCCTCAGATATTTGCAGAAATGGAAATAATGATGCTATTCCCTATTATGACCGTGTTAAGTTAGGGACTATGTCAAATAGTAGTGCTAAAGAAACATTATATTTCAACCTTTGTCATAATGGAAATATCAAAGCAGGAAGATATCAAGGAAGCATTGATGTTTCATTTTTCTTAGAGTAATCACTTTACTTTCAATTTAAATGGAAATATCCGCTTCGGCGGATTTTTTAAAATTATTTCCGAACTGTTATTTTAATAAGCCATGAATATATTTTATTGTTTTAAGGCTAATTATTACTCATCAAATTACGATGACTTCATGGGAAATTGTTCTAATTCGCGTAGCTCTTCTTCGAGTGGCTTTCTTTGATTAAAATGTTGATGTACATTAAAAACAATCGCTTATATCATCAATATATCATAAGGTGGGTTATTCATCTGTAAAGTAATTATTTTTTGTATTTATAACTATTAACGCTTCGTTTATAACATTTTATTAATTTAAATATGAATAAGACGGAATAGTTACAGTATTTTTTAGTATTCAATATAAGTAGAGAAAAATTCAAACGGAGTGATGAACCAAAGGTTTGATGTGTATCAGAGGATATAAATAGTAACTTGTTGTAACTGTTTTATAAATATATTATTTAGCATCTTAACTCCATGGATTTATCAAGATGAATAAATTATTAATTCCTGCTTTTTGTATTGCTTCTTTATCTGGATGTGCGGTAACTGAGTATAACTATGTTCCTGACTCACAAAAAATCAGTGAACCTAAAATAGGCCAGGTCAATCATATTACTGTAGGGCAACCCTTAGTAAGAGAAGGCAATATTAGTAAAATAGATGGAATTAAAGTACTAAACCCAGTACAGATAGATTTGGCTTACAAAATTATCCCCGGTGTATTCAAGAAAGTGGGTTCAAGTGATAAAGGCGATTTTTATATGCCAGACCAAATCGTTGATTCTGGCTCGGTCGTCGTTGAGGTTTTAGGGCAACCGTGGAATTCACTGTTAATTAAAAAAGGGTCTGGTCCTAATGAAATCTGTATCGTGACAGATGTGAATGTCGCTGTTTGTAGTGATAAAGCACAAGTCGAACAGGTAAAACTAAATAATTCGGATGGTAATTCATTTGAACAAGCCTTAATTTTCAATGGGATAAATGACAAGATTGTCGATGTGAGTTATCAGAAAATAGGTTCAAATATTGAGAATCAAGGGTTTGGAGATAACATTCAGTATAATCTTAAACATAGCGATATTATTTCCTATAGAAACGTGAAATTAAAAGTCATTGATAGTTCAGAAAATTCATTAACCTATACGGTGATAAGTAATTTTTCTGACAATTAATGTGTATTATATTAATGAGTTAGTTGAAAAAACAGCGTTAGACTAAATTAGCCTCTAGTTAAGCGCTGTCGCAGCATATTTTCTCACTTTATTCTTATTCTAACTTCAAAATATTTGGATCACATCGGCAATTGAAGAATATTGTCTTTTCAGCATACCTCACATACTCTAAATCAAATGGATTTAACTTAGAGGCGTTATTTATGATGAATATCCAATCCGATCACAATAGCTTTTTTATTTTATCTGATGACAAGCAAACGCGCCTTGCCGAGATAACTTTTGTTTATACTGGTGATGACTTAGTGATTATTGATCATACAGTGGTTGATGAAAGCTTAAAAGGACAGGGAATTGCAAAGCGATTAGTTGCTAAGGTTGTTGAGCGAATGAGAGAAGAAGGGCGAAAAATTATCCCATTATGTCCTTTTGCAAAAGCAATATTCGATAGAACACCTGAATACAGTGATATCCGCCAATAATATTTGTTAGTTACTGATGAGATGAGGTAAGCATGAGTATTCAACATGATGATAAAATACCTGATTTACAGTTAATTACAGCACGTTCAAAAGATGTTGGGGGGCTTCCTGTTGCACGGGTTTTACCCACAAGAGAACGGAGATTAATCGGTGCTTGGTGTTTTCTTGACCATGCGGGGCCTACAGTTTTTAAAGGTGATTCAGAGGGGATGAAGGTATCACCTCACCCTCATACGGCTTTACAAACATTCACTTGGATGATTGAAGGTGAAGTATTACACCGGGACAGCCTTGGCTATGAACAGGTTATTCGACCAGGGCAGGTCAATTTAATGACTGCGGGTTATGGGATCAGCCATTCTGAAGATACCCATGGAGAAAGTCGCCAGTTACATGCGGTACAATTGTGGATTGCTTTACCTGAAGCAGTTAAAGATATTGCCCCCCGTTTTGACCACTATCCTACGTTGCCACGTTGGTCTGAAGGCGAAACACACTTCAATTTACTCGTTGGGGAATATGGAACTTATAAAGCACCAACCTTAACATTTTCTCCGTTGATTGGACTCGATATTATTGCGAAGAAAACCGCTCGACAAATTTTAACGTTACGCTCTGAATTTGAATACGGTATTTTTGTTGTAAGTGGCGGTGTTGTTATTGAAGGGCAACAAGTTAATAGTAATGAATTAGTTTATTTAGGCAAAAGTATCACTGAAATTTCTGTAGAACTCGCCACAGATAGCCATATTCTATTACTGGGTGGCGAGCCTTTAAATGAATCAGTGCTGATGTGGTGGAATTTTATTGGTCGAACTAAAGCTGATATTCAAGCTGCAGTTGAGGAATGGAACCAAGGAAGCTCTCGTTTTGGGGGGGGTTTTAATGATAGGCGCGAGCCAACACCTGCTCCAATTATGCCATAATCAGTTTAAGTTACTAAAAAATAATCTTATTGAAGTCGTATTCTATTAGGTATAGGAGATGTTTAATGGCTATTTCTGCAAGAAACCAACTTTCAGGTGTTGTTGAGTCTATTGTCATGGGCTCAGTAAATGATGAAATTATACTCGATTTAGGTAATGGTGAAAGTATTGCGGCAGTGATTACTAAAAACAGCACCCAACAACTGGGTTTAGAAAAAGGTAAACTGGCAACGGCAGTAATAAAAGCACCTTGGGTTGTACTTGTTTCTAATGCTGAAGAGTATAATTTCTCAGCTCGTAATCAATTTGATGGCGTGATTGAGTCCATTGAAAAAGGCAGCGTTAATTCTGTGGTAAATTTAAAAACCAACGCAGGAACTTTATTATCTGCAGTGGTAACAAATAATAGTACCGTAGAGTTGGGATTAAATGTTAAAAGTAAAGTGACAGCCATTATTAAAGCTTCTAGTGTTATTTTGGCAACTAAGAAGTAGTCAAAATTGTTGAAAGGCTGTTATGGCAGCCTTTTGTAATTCACTTTCAGTCAGTTAATCTTTTCTAGGTTAATAATTTTAATTTTTTTACCTTTAAGCTCAATAAGCTTACCTTCAACTAGTTTTATTAATGTACGGTTTAGTTGCCTGACAGACACACCAAGCATGGCGGCTAATGAATCGCGATTTTCCAATTTAAAGGTGAAATTTATGGGCTCTATCTTGGGTGGTTTTTTATGTCGATAAAAATTATTGGTTTGTTTTTTATCACAGCGTTGGCTGAAATCGCAGGTTGTTACTTTCCTTATCTTTGGATGAAAAAACAAGGTGGGTCTTGGTTATTAATTCCTGCAGCCTTAAGTTTAATGCTGTTTGTTTGGTTGCTGACATTACACCCAGAAGCGAGCGGACGAATTTATGCAACTTATGGCGGGATATATATTGTCACCGCATTAATTTGGCTGAAAGTGGTTGATGGTGTCTCTCTTACCGTGACTGACTGGGTTGGTGCACTTGTTGTACTTCTAGGGGCAGGGATCATTATTAACGGTTGGAAATAGAAGAAACGTTATATTGTCACCTTAAAGAATGGATTATTTATTTTAAGGTGACTTTAATATTATTCCGTTATATTAATTTTATTAAACAAAGGATAAATCCATATTTGTATTTCAAATTAAATTTGAGATTTGTTTTTTTGAAAAATGTTAATTAAAATGTAATTTAACTAAAATGTTTTCAAATGTAACATTTGATCCAAGTCAATTTAACAATAAATACTCTATTGGTAGTAATTTTAATTGATGTTTAACTACTCAGTTAATATTAATTAAACTTTTATTTTCACTTTCATTGATTTTAGGCAATATCTAATCATATTAGGCTGCTATTCTCTCATCGATTTATACAAAAAATATAAAGAGGTAGCAATGAACGTTAGTCGCAGAAAGTTTTTTAAAATCTGCGCTGGCGGGATGGCAGGTACAACTGTAGCTGCGTTAGGTTTTATGCCTGGAATGGCAATAGCTAATGTACGTGAATATAAATTACTTCGCTCTAAAGAGACGCGTAATACTTGTACTTACTGTTCTGTCGGTTGTGGATTACTAATATATAGCATGGGCGATGGCGCCATGAATGCTAAATCCGCGATATTCCATGTCGAAGGTGACTCAGACCACCCGGTAAACCGTGGTGCTTTATGCCCTAAAGGGGCCGGCCTACTCGACTATATCCAAAGCGAAAATCGTTTACGTTATCCAGAATATAGAGCGCCAGGCTCTGATAAATGGGAACGCATTAGTTGGAATGATGCTTTCACACGCATTGCACGCTTAATGAAAGATGACCGTGATGCGAATTTCGTTGAAAAGAATGCGGAAGGAACAACTGTAAACCGTTGGTTATCAACAGGGATGCTTTGTGCATCAGCTGCCAGTAATGAAACGGGAATGTTGACGCAAAAATTCGCCAGATCGCTAGGAATGCTAGCGGTTGATAACCAAGCGCGTGTCTGACACGGACCAACGGTAGCAAGTCTTGCTCCAACATTTGGTCGCGGTGCGATGACCAACCACTGGGTTGATATCAAAAATGCCGATGTTGTCGTCGTTATGGGCGGTAATGCTGCGGAAGCACACCCTGTTGGGTTCCGCTGGGCAATTGAAGCGAAAAATAACAATGATGCCACACTGATTGTCATAGACCCGCGTTTTACGCGTACTGCATCAGTTGCTGACCATTATGTACCGATCCGTTCAGGAACCGATATTACCTTCTTATCGGGTGTTTTACTGTATCTGATTGAAAACCAAAAAATCAATGCGGAATATGTTCAGAACTATACCAATGCCTCGTTGATTGTTAGAGATGATTTTGACTTTAACGATGGCTTATTCAGTGGTTATGACGCTGATAAGCGTAGTTACGACAAAACCAGCTGGAACTATAAGTTCGATGAAAATGGTCACGCATTACGTGATGACACATTACAAGATCCACGTTGTGTGTGGAATTTACTTCACAAACACGTATCACGCTATACGCCTGATATCGTTGAGCAAATTTGTGGAACGCCAAAAGCCGATTTCTTGAAAGTTTGTGAAATTTTAGCCACAACAAGTGCGGCAGATAAAGCTGGGACTTTCCTGTATGCATTAGGCTGGACACAACATACTGTTGGCGCACAAAACATTCGAACTATGGCCATGATCCAGTTACTGCTTGGTAACATGGGGGTTGCAGGTGGCGGTGTGAACGCATTGCGCGGGCACTCGAACATCCAAGGCTTAACCGATTTAGGGTTACTATCAACCAGTTTACCGGGTTACTTGACGCTGCCTTCTGAAAAGCATCAAGACATTGATAGTTACTTGACTGCGAATACACCAAAAGCGACATTGCCGAATCAGGTGAATTTCTGGAGTAATTACCCTAAATTCTTCGTGAGTTTGATGAAGTCTTTTTATGGTGATTCAGCGCAAGCAGAAAACCAATGGGGTTATGACTGGTTACCTAAATGGGACCAAGCTTATGATGTGATGAAGTATTTTGACATGATGAGCAAAAACCAAGTGACTGGCTATATCTGTCAAGGGTTTAACCCAGTGGCTTCATTCCCTGATAAGAATAAAGTGGTTAGCTGCCTCAGTAAACTGAAATACCTGATTGTTGTAGACCCATTAGTCACTGAAACGGCTAATTTCTGGCAAAATCACGGTGAGATGAATGACGTTGATACGGCTTCGATTCAAACCGAAGTGTTCCGTTTACCATCGACCTGTTTTGCGGAAGAAGATGGCTCGATAGCAAACTCAGGTCGTTGGTTACAATGGCACTGGCAAGCCGCGGATGCCCCAGGCGAAGCACGTAATGATGGCCAAATCTTGACCGGGATTCTGTATAAGATCCGTGAATTGTATGAGAAAGAAGGTGGTCAAGGTCAAGATCCTCTGATGCAAATGAAATGGAATTATAAACAACAATTCCATCCTGAATCAGAAGAAGTGGCGAAAGAAAACAATGGTGTTGCACTGGTTGATCTCTATGATGCCGACGGTAACTTACAAGCGAAAAAAGGTGAATTACTCAGCTCATTTGCTTTATTGCGTGCCGATGGTTCAACCGCCTCTTCTTGCTGGATTTATACCGGTAGCTGGACTGAGAAAGGCAACCAGATGGCAAATCGTGATAATAGCGACCCATCCGGTATCGGTAACACATTGGGCTGGGCATGGGCATGGCCTCTGAACCGCCGTGTGATTTATAACCGTGCATCTTGTGATACCCAAGGTAAACCGTGGAATAAAGACCGCGTGCTTATCGAGTGGAATGGTAAAAAATGGGTCGGTAATGATATTCCTGACTTTAATGCGTCTGCACCTGAAGTAGGAACAGGGCCATTCATTATGCAACCAGAAGGTTTAGGTCGTTTATTTGCTATCGATAAGATGGCAGAAGGACCATTCCCTGAGCATTATGAGCCATTTGAAACACCACTTGGCACTAACCCGTTGCACCCGAATGTGGTTTCTAACCCAGCGGCGCGAATTTTTGATGAAGACAAAAAACGTCTTGGCGACCACAAAGATTTCCCTTATGTAGGAACCACGTACCGCTTAACAGAGCATTTCCACACATGGACCAAGCATGCTCGCTTGAACGCGATTGCTCAACCAGAGCAATTTGTTGAAATCAGCGAAACACTAGCGAAAGCCAAAGGAATTGCGTTAGGCGATAAGGTCAAAGTCAGTAGTAAGCGTGGGTTTATCAAAGCAGTTGCGGTTGTCACTCCTCGATTACAAACGCTGATGGTGGATGGGAAACCAATTGAAACTGTTGGATTACCGATTCACTGGGGCTTTGAAGGCGCGACTCAAAAAGGGTTTATCACCAATACGTTAACGCCGTCTGTCGGCGATGCTAACTCTCAGACACCTGAGTATAAGGCATTCTTAGTTAACATTGAGAAGGCGTAAGGGAGGGAACATGTCCATGCAATCTCAAGACATTATTAAACGTTCCGCGACCAATAGCATTACGCCTCCGCCACAAGCGCGTGATGATAAGCTTGAAGTCTGTAAGCTCATCGATGTGTCATCCTGTATCGGCTGTAAAGCTTGTCAGGTGGCATGTTCTGAGTGGAATGATATCCGTGACGAAGTTGGTCACTGCGTTGGGGTTTATGATAACCCAACCGATTTAAGTGCAAAATCGTGGACGGTGATGCGTTTTAGCGAAACAACTGAAATGGGCAAGCTAGAATGGCTGATCCGTAAAGATGGTTGTATGCACTGTACCGATCCTGGGTGCTTGAAATCTTGCCCATCAGCAGGAGCAATCATTCAGTACGCAAATGGTATTGTGGATTTCCAATCAGAGCACTGTATTGGTTGTGGCTATTGTATCGCAGGTTGTCCATTCAACATTCCTCGATTAAACCCGAAAGATAATCGAGTGTACAAGTGTACCTTGTGTGTTGATAGGGTGAGTGTTGGCCAAGAGCCGGCTTGTGTGAAAACGTGTCCAACGGGCGCTATCCGTTTCGGTACGAAAAAAGAGATGTTGGAATACGGTGCAGAGCGCGTAACAAAATTACAAAATCGGGGTTATGCGCAAGCGGGAATTTATGATCCTGAAGGTGTGGGTGGTACGCATGTTGTTTATGTGCTTCACCATGCTGACAAACCTGAACTGTATCATGGCCTGCCTAAAGACCCACAAATTGATACACCAATCAATCTGTGGCAGGGCATCTTGAAACCACTTTCTGTCGTTGGATTTATCGCGACCTTTGCAGGGTTGATTTTCCACTATGTGGGAATTGGTCCAAACAAAGAAGTGAGTGATGAAGAGGAGAAAGATGACCATGAGTAAGAAAAGCAAAATGATTGTGCGGACTAAGTTTATTGACCGCGCATGTCACTGGACAGTTGTCATCAGCTTCTTCTTGGTTGCTTTGTCGGGGATCGCGTTATTTTTCCCAACATTGAAATGGTTGACGGAAACCTTTGGTACGCCACAAATGGGACGGATTTTACATCCTTTCTTTGGTGTGTTGATTTTCGTCGTGCTGATGTTTATGTTTGTGCGCTTTGTAAAACACAATATTCCAGATAAGAAAGACTTACCTTGGATTAAAAATATTGTTGAAGTACTCAAAGGTAATGAACATGAAGTGGCAGATGTCGGTAAATATAACGCCGGTCAAAAAATGATGTTCTGGAGTATCATGAGCCTAATTTTTGTGCTCTTGGTCACGGGGATTATTATTTGGCGCCCTTATTTTGCGCATTTATTCCCAATGTGGATGGTGCGTTGGGGGCTGTTGATCCATGCTGTTGCTGCGATTGTCTTGATCCATGCCATTTTAATTCATATGTACATGGCATTTTGGGTTAAAGGCTCAATTAACGGAATGATCGAAGGGAAAGTTAGTCGCCGTTGGGCGAGAAAACATCACCCTCGTTGGTACCGTGATGTTGAAGCGAAAGAAGCCAAAGCCGAAGCTGAAAGTAAAAAATAATTTATTTTTAGGTTAACGAAACCGCTGTTGTGTGACTAAGCATGGCAGCGGTTTTTTTATTGGGGGAAATAAGCTTGAATTGTGAGCAATTTCATTGTGGCAAACTAACGGTTGTCAGCCGTTAATCGATATAGCACGTGTTCTTGCAACCAGTGGCCATCAGGGAGTGCTGGGTGATAAAAGTTATTGGGGAGTTTTATCATTCCAAGTCTTTTCATAACAGACTCTGATGGTGAATTGACCACCGCGGTGAACGCAACGATCTCTTCTAGTTTTAGTTGGTCAAATGCAAACTTAATTGCTGCATGGGCTCCTTCCGTCGCATAGCCTTGATGCCAATATTCCGGCAACAAGCGCCAACTTAATTCGACACAAGGGGAAAAAGGTAAATTAGCGGCGGGAATATTCAAACCGATAAACCCAATGAATTGTTGGTTGGATTTTAATTCTACAGCCCATAGTCCCCATCCCCCTTGTTGAGCGAATTTATCTATGATGGTTTCCATAAACTGTGCATTTTGCTGTTCGTTTAGCACTGAAGGAAAGTAGCGCATGACATCGGGGTGGCTATTCATTTGGTAAAGTGGCTGTTTATCTTCTTCTTGCCACCCACGTAGTCGTAAACGTTCTGTTTCTAATTTAATGATTTTCATAGTTATTGTTTATTAAGGCGCATGTGGAGAATAGGGAACGGATTACCTTCACCATCGAGTTCAGAACGTGCGTATTGTGTAAAACCCATGTGCTGATAGAAGCCGATGGCTTGAGGGTTTTGTTCATTAACGTCCAGTTCAGTAATGCCTAACATGTCAATGGCATATTGAAGGAGTTTTTTCCCAGTACCTTGGCCTCTATTTTCTTGAGAAATAAACAACATTTCGAGGCGGTGTTTATCACAGCCTAGAAAACCGGTCATGTTTCCTGTGTTATCGAATGCGACAAAAACAGCTAAATGTGGTAAATAAAGCTGTTTGATAGCAACTTTCAGCTCTGCAATTTTTTCTTCAGTTAAAAAATGGTGGGTTGCTCTAACTGAAGACTCCCAAACACGAATAATATCATCATCGTGTGCACGTGTAGCACTTTGGACTATCATTATATTATCTCCATGTATTAACTGGAAATCCTAGCTTTTGTTTTTTTTATGTCAATCGCTTATTTTAAATTTACGTTAAGGTTGTTTTTGAGATATTTATCGCAGAAAAAAAAGCTAACTACTTCATTATTAGACTAGCTACGGCGTAATTTTTTCGCCAATTATTGAATATAGCGATAAAAGTACTTTTCTTTGTTAATTTAATCGTAGGGGTATCTTAATGAAATATAAATTATTAACTCTTTGTTTATCTACGGCACTATTAACACCAATTGCACCTGTATTCGCGAATACAGGCAGCGGATCAGATATGATTTTGGACCAAGTTTTAGTCCTTAGCCGCCATAATTTACGTACTCCTATCGTAAATACCGGTATTCTTACTGAAGTGACTGATAAAAAATGGCCAGCTTGGGATGCACAAAGTGGCTATCTCACAACGAAAGGCGGCGCACTTGAAGTCTATATGGGGCATTATTTTAGAGAATGGATCGATCAAAATAAATTACTTGCAGATGAACTGTGCCCAACGAGTAATGAAGATGTGTACCTTTATACGAATAGTCTACAAAGAACGATAGCAACCGCCCAATTTTTTGCAGCAGGTGCATTTCCTGGGTGCAAGGTGAGTATTCATCATCAGCCTGAAATTGGCAAAATGGATCCTGTTTTTAACCCCATTATTACGAATGACTCCCCTGAATTTAAGCAAAAGGCACTCGCGGAGATGGAGCAATATTTTAACGGGTTATCGCTTACAGCGGGTTATGATGAATTGGATGCGGTTCTGAATATTAAAGACTCCCAAAAATGTAAAACAGATAAACTGTGTAATTTAAACAGCCAAAAAAATAGTTTTATTATTGAAGCAGAAAAAGAACCGGGCGTCAGTGGCCCATTAAAAATTGCAAATTCAGCTGTAGACGCTATTGATCTGCAATATTATGAAGGTTTTCCGGCTAATGATGTGGCTTGGGGACTGGTGAATATCCCTGAAAAATGGAAAAAACTGAATACGTTAAAAAATGCTTACCAAGAAACGTTGTTTACACCAAAAATTATTGCTAAGAATGTGGCTCATCCAATACTGAATTATATTGATAAAGGCTTTGTTTCTGTCGATAAAGGAGAAACTGCAAAATTTATATTCTTAGTCGGCCATGATTCGAATATTGCGTCATTGATGTCAGCAATGGATTTTAAGCCATATCAATTACCAGAGCAGTATGAGCATACCCCGATTGGGGGGAAATTAGTATTCCAACGCTGGACGGATAAGCAAGCTAATAAAGATTTCATGAAAGTAGAATATGTTTACCAAACCTCTGATCAGCTTAGGGATAACGCGTATTTATCATTACAAACACCTCCTAAGCATGTCACATTAGAACTGAAAGGGTGCCCAATAGATAAAAGCGGCTATTGTTCTTGGGAAGATTTCCAGAAAGTCATGGCGACAGCCTTAGAACAGTAATCACGCTATATTGATGCCCTACTAACTTGAGTGGGGCACCATTTTTTGGGAAGATAGCCACATTATATATTTGGTTTATTAACATCTTATGTGGACAAATTAGTCACTATGCCTATTCAATTTCTTCAACTAAAGCAAATTGCTATCGCAGATCTTATCGCATTAAATACCCATCCAGCTGTGCTTGAACATATGCCATTAGGTAGCTGTCTTTTTGATGAGCAAGCCTGTCATGAGTGGGTTACAGGAAAAGAGCAGCATTGGGAGCAACATGGCTATGGCGTATGGGCCATTATGATTGATGGTCAGTTTGCAGGCTGGGGAGGGTTACAAAATGAAGCGGGTGACGCGGATTTAGCGTTAGTTTTACATCCCAAGTTTTGGGGAAAGGGAAAATACATTGTTGATAATATCATTCATAAAGCTTTTACATCACTGAAGGTTGAGTCCGTTACAATTCACTTACCGCTAACGCGTAAGAGAATATCAGCGATTTTGCGTTATGGTTTTATTGAAGAGGCTATTGTTGATTTTGACGGTATTCCTTTTAAGCGTTTTAGATTAAGCCATTGAACCCGTTTTGTTGCATAAAAAAACCCTGCTAAAAAGCAGGGCGTGAAAATCACGAAAATGTTCATGAGCCTTTAATTTACCCTAAATCAGCGGGCAAATAGCCTTATAAAGTGTATGTCTTTGCTGTTTTTTGTAACAATCATTAAGACTAAACCTTTTATTTGTAAAATACGTTGGTTTAGCTGAAAATGTCGCTTTAATCCTGATTATCTAACCACTAATACGCTAGTTTTCGCATAGCGAACTACTGAAGCGGCATTCGAACCAAGTAAATAGGTTGACATACTTGGGCGGCGTGAACCGAGTAAAATAATATCAGCGTTAATATCTTCTGCTGTCGCGAGAATTTCGTCTCTAACTGAACCGACGGTTGCTTTTGCCTTGATCTTATCTGCAGGGATATCAAATAATTTAATTTTTTCTTTTAACTCGGCAAGAATAATTTCAGCTTGTTTTTCGTCATCAGGGAAGTCCCCTGGTAGGATAGTGCCACCGTAGCGTAAATAATTTGAAATTGGTGCGGTTACAGCAAGAAAGTGTACTGTTGCATCATTCAATTTTTGTAGCGAATTAACATGAGGCACTAATAAGTTAGTGAGAGCATCTTCGGTTACATCGATAGGAACTAAAATTGTCTTGTACATAATATCTCCCTTTTTCTTTTATATTATAAGTTTAGAACAATATCATACATTGTGAATTTGATTATTAATAGTAATGGATTTATTGCCCAAAGGGTGTGAGCAAGTAGCCGTAATAAGATTTTTCATCAAAAAAAGAGAGAGGCCTGATGCCATTACAATGAATAATATCAGGCAAAATGCAGGGAATATTAGGATAGGTTTATTTTTTCACGCAAGCTTCTTTTAAGCCAGCTTTGCAGGCTTGAGCTAAATATTCGGCCGCGGATTTCTCATTTATTTCAACGCCTTCACCACTTTCTAGCATCTTACCGACTTGGTATTGTGCTGGTGGGAATTTTTTATCGGCTGATTTTTTGAACCATTCAAACGCAATAATATAATTTTGTTTTACACCAATACCTTGATAGTAAAATTGCCCCATATAGTTTTGGGCTTCAACATTGCCTTTATTCGCTGATTTTTCGAATAAGTCCATGGCCGTTTCAAGGTTGGCTTCAACACCATTACCATTTAAATACATATCACCTAAAAACAACTGAGCATCAGAGTTGCCCTTATTCGACGCCATTGTTAGCCATTTTTTTGCTTTACCATAGTCCTGTTTAAGCTCATTTCCAAGATAATAGCCAATCCCTAACATGACTTGTGCTTTTATGTCCCCTTTTTGTGCCTCTTGCTCGATACGTTTGATAGCTTCTTTGGGAACTGCAGCGACACTTAGGTTAATTGAAAAGGCACATAAAATAATAAATGAGAGAATTCTAAGCATGATTTGATATCTTATATTAGCGTTATTTATTTCTGTTATTAATACGATGTCTCAATGAGATTTATTGTCAACAAAGTAAAGCATATTATATAAAGAAAATTCACATCAAAATGCGTAATATAAAACAAGCGATATACTATGTGTCTTTACGCATTTTTAGGGTAATTAGTAACTACCCATACTCTACGATTTTAATTGAAAAATATCAATATATAATAAAAAATACAATATATTTTAGTATGAAGTTTAATGTCTTTTAGTAATGTTATGTATCTGTTGTTACAAGATATTAATAAAAAATGATTGAAAGTCGTATGAGCAGACAAAAGTATAAGTGGATGAAATATTAATTGATAAGTTGGGTTTTAGACGATTATTTTTAAAAGCATTTAATATTAATAAATTATCGACATAAAACACATCTAAGGTGAAGAAAGTAAATAAAATAAGGCGTGACACATATTCTATTAGATAGGTGTGAATTGGAACTTACCGAATACACACCTTAACAAGATGATAAAAAACGACCTGTTGATGGTTTAAAAAAGCTTATGACTCAAATAATGGCGTCGGTTTACCGTTATCATCAATGGTGACATTTACACCTATGACAGCAAAAGACAACCTTAGTCATCTTATTTGTACAAGTATTTGTTATTTAATGATTTAATAAAATCCCCATTGACAAGTTAAGACAGGTTAAGCCACCATAAGACATACTTAATGTGTCCACCAGTGTGTCCATCAAAACTGGATGACAATTGTAAAAATGGGGCAACAATGGCAATAACAGATACATTTTTGCGAACAAATCAGGGCAAAAAACAATCATCGGTTATCGAAAAATCAGATCGTGACGGTTTGTGGGTGCGCATTTCTAAAAATGGCGTGGTGTCTTTTTTCTATCGATACCGATTTCTAGGTAAGCAGGATAAGATGACTATTGGGAAATACCCTGTAATGTCACTCAAAGAAGCCAGATCTAAGGTTTTGCACTGGTCAAAGGTTCTAAGTGAGGGGCAAAACCCAAAACTGGTTCAGTCCTTGGAAATTGAAACTATCAATCAGAATAGCTCATTTGAAGACTTATATCGACAGTGGCATGAGATGCATTTTGAAGGGAAGGTAAGTTCAGTGAATGTATTGAGAACTTTTGAAATACACGTATTCCCTAAGTTAGGTAAGTATTCACCAGAGCAGTTAACTACAAAAATATGGGTTTCTTATTTAGATGGAATGTCTAAAAAGTACTCAGAAATCACGAAGCGCATTTTAAATAACTCAGCTGAATGTTATGAGTGGGCTAGAAAGCGGAACATGATAGCTCTAAACCCGCTATTAAATCTTAGCCCTAAAGATTTCGGTGTTAAAAAGGGGCAAGGTTCACGCACGTTAGACGACTCAGAAATTTACTACATTTTAAAAGCTAGCAAAGAATCAAGAATGGAAGAGAAAAACGCTTTGTTTGTGTTTTTATGCCTTTACTATGGTTGTCGTGTTGGTGAGCTTCGATTAGCCAAAAAAAGCGATTTTGACTTCAATAAAATGATATGGGTAGTTCCTGCAGAGAACCACAAGACAGGAGGCTCAACAGGAATGCCATTAATAAGACCAATAATAGAAGACTCTGTTCCTGCTATACAAAGGCTTATCGAGTTAGCTGATAGTGAAGTAATTTTTAACTCAGGAACGGATGTTATATCTTTTAATTTTCACCTATCATTTCCTAAAAATCTTATTCGATACTGCAAAAGAAGTTATGATGTAATCATCCCTCATTTTTCTATGCATGACCTAAGACGTACCGCTAGAACGAATTTCTCAGAATTAACCGCGCCTCATGTCGCAGAAACAATGCTAGGTCATAAATTACCCGGGGTATGGGGTGTTTATGATAAATACAGCTATATGAATGAGATGAGAGAGACTTATAAAAAGTGGTGGGATAAATTGGAGTTAATAACGAAATTCGCCCCAAGTTAGGGGCGTTATTTTCATTTGTGGCTCGCTTTACTTAGTTCCGAATCTTTCGTTTGCCATTCTAAAACTTTATATTTAAACCATCTATTTTCAGATCCTTGATAGCTACAGTCAGGTTCGGGAAATGGTAATACTGCACGCTTTCTTCTTCTGTCTAGCGTTCTTGAAGAAATTCGTAGATGTTCACATACATCTTTAGTGGTCATATATGCATTATCAAGGGTCACTTATCACCTCCCTTCACATATCCATTCTTCAATATTGCCGCTGCAACTTCAGCTGGAGTTCCTAGCCACATAGCATCATCGATAATGGCGTTTAGGTTTCCATAGCTGAGGTCTTCAACTGTTTTTGGCCATACATTTTGCGGGACGCCATAATAAACACAATCGGCTATCTGGCTGGTGGTCATTTGAATGATTTCCTCAGTGGTGAAATTCATTCTCTGATAACCAGCATCCCAAACAGCCTCAGTTACATCACCCGGATCACCACCTGTATTTTTAATGATGCTGACGAGATTGAAATCAAGCGTTGTCATTAGCTTCACCTCGTAGTTCGACCAATACGTCATGAGCAGAGTTAATTTCTGGTGGACAACATCCTATCGTTGGCACTAAAACGCCTTCATTATATCGCTCAAGTAACTGTTCTAATGCCAGAGTGGCGAGCTCAATGAGGTGCTTGAGATTTACATTTCTGGCTCTTTCCTCCTCGAGGGCCATAGCGGTGTAATACAAAACCTCAAGTGGTAACCTATCCATAGCATCATCAGGATGAACTTCGTCTAGGTCAGCAATGCAACCTTTGCGGACGTCTCGCCAATCATTAGATCCGTTAGTAACGTGAACCGCTACGCTATTTTCATGATTTTTATGTATGTTCACTAAAACAACAGGGTTCTCAATTTTGCTCATCACTCACCTTCCTTGCTCGTTTTTTCTTTTTGGTGATCGGAATTAATTTTGGTTCAACAACTTGTGGTGCTGGTGGTAGAGGAGGGTATATACCCATCCTGATATAACAGCGTTGTCTGATCCCGTGAATAATTCGAGCCGTCCAATCGCAACCATCATCCACATAGTGAGTAACCCGAACTATCACATCGTCGTAATCAACCATTTCATGGTCAGTGTTGTTTTGTTCAATCACTTGTTAGCCTCCTTGCTAATAATTTTGTAGGCATGTAATACATGGTTAGCCTTACCGTAAATCGTTGTTACTCGAAAAAAGAAACCTGTAGACGCTTCATGGACTGGTGCGCTTAGCAAGGCTTTATCTATCAGCTGATTTAACAATCGACGCTCTGTAACAAAAGATAAAATGGTTATCTTTGCTGTGTTGCCCATGGCGATATATTCAATTTTCATTTTTTACCGTCCTTAGTGCATGGTTGGCATTGCAGGGAAACCACCTTCTGATTCCAGTGCACGGATATAATCATCGTGAAGAATGCAAAGACCTTCGCGTCCTTTGGCTGATAGACGAGGACCGTGTTCTAGTGAGATATCAAGAAAATCGATATACACTCGGACAGTAAAGTCAGCCCATAATGCTTTCCCGACCGTTTCAACCATGATCCGTTCTAAGTTTTCACTTAGAGCAAGACGCAGAGGAGCAGGGTAAATACTCAGTGACGATTTGCCATTGCTATAGATGGTCGCTAAATCAATGCCGCCGCTACCATTTGGCACCTCAATAGTGCCGTTTTTCTCTTGTTGTTCGCGGATAAAGCAAGCCACTACCACCCAGCGCCAAACTGAAACGCGTTGTTCAGGTGTTAGGGTGTCTGGTTCATCAGCTAACTTGCCCACCACAGCAGCAGCCAAATACAGGCCTTTTAGTAACTCCTTATCGTAGTGACCACATTCAAGCGCCTTAACTGCGTCAGAATAAGAAATCAAAGTGCCATCGTCGGCAATAACGCCATTACCTGCATCAGTAAAATAAGCCATTATTTAGCCTCCGTTGTTGGCAATGCTTCACGCTGGTTCCAGACGAGAACTGCTGTATCTTGATAATCTTCGGGTTGTTTGGCGCCACAGCAATCGCAATGGATCACAAACAAATCCTCACCATCCCAATTGGAATAATTCAGTTCAACTTCGTCATTGCCGCAGAACGGGCAAGGCAGTAGCTTAATTTGGCCTCTTGGTGGGCATAGATTAATTTCTGCTAAAGTGCCCATACCAAAACCAACCGGAACTACTGAATAAAGGGTGTGGTTGGTTGATTTGATATCATTGTCGCTAAGAATTTCTTTTGATTTTTCGATGGCATCAGAAACGCCTATCGCTTTAATTTCCATCGATAGTGTGTGGCGGTGTCCGCAAGGGTAATCACCTAGATAAGTCACTTGGTAGCTTGTCATTTCCATTTTTATCCCCTTACTTTGAACCGAATAATTTTTTAAGATCAACATCATGAATTTCTAGCCAAGCTTCAGCGGGCCATGACTTAACACTACCGAACCGAGGGTCGGGTACTATCTCAACCTCAATCCCTCGCTCTTTGCACCACTTGCGCATTGGGTAAGGGCTATGCTTGATGCCAGTTGCATTCTGTACTGCGGTAATAGTTGCGTGTTTTACACTCTCACCTAGTCGTTCTGATAGCTGGCGATTTTGGCGAGTGGCGGCGCTTAACTTTCCAAGTGCGGAAGCTTCTCGGCTGCGACTAATTTGTGACTTGGTGCGCTCGGCGATGTCTGCTCGCTCTTTTTCAGCAATGCGACCCGCCTCTGACTCCATAGCCATTTGAAGAATTTCCATTTTGCTAAGTACTGGCTGGGTAGCTGCAGGTTTCGCTTGCCCAGTTTCCAGAGCGTGCCAACGGTCAATAATTGCCGCACGGCGAACTACGTCATAGCCCGAAATAAGAATTTCAGTATGTCGACGGTCTAGCTTGATTTCAGATATATAACTACGGGAGTCAATGACAGCAATTACACCTTCAATCAATGTAATTTCTTGATTTTTATAATGACCCAAATTTGGTTCATCTTTTTTAATGCTATAGAGCTGCTCAAGCATCACCCATATATCTCTTATGACGTGCGTGTGTTTTTTACTTGTAAGTTTCGCAATCTCTTGACTGCCCATCATTGGTTGGTGATTTTGTGTAATTAATTCGCTCATAATTAAACCTTCTTAATATCAATTTTTAACTTCTTGGCTAATCGGCGCTGTTGTCTATTTAGTGGCATTCGAATGTCATCGCCGTTTCTTTCAAATTGGGATAGGTGTTTGCAGACATTGGCATAATCTTTAACTTCATTTCTTTCTAAACTAAGCCCTTGGGCAATTGTCATGCCTGCAACACCTTGCTGAGTTCTGCTGCGTTTTCTTTTGCTCATAAATAACTCTCCGTCACTTTAATTTTTGCTTTAGATAAACAACGGTCAGTTGCTTGACTACTTATTTTCTGTTGATCACTTAACGCGCCATTTACTGGCGGTTTGGCAATGTAAAAAGCTTTGTTATATTGCTCAGCGGCACGTCGATATAACCTTCTATCTTCAAGTGACTTGCCAGTATTCATATAATGTTCAAAGTTACTCACAGCTCACCTCCGAAGTTTTATTAATATTGGCTTCCAGTAATTCAGCTTCTTTTTTACTTTTAATTTTTTCCCTTGCTTTTTTATTACGTTCTTTTTGTTGTTCTTCATATTCAATTGCGCGAGTTAATAAAGAATTACGCAGTGAGTTGTGCTCTATTCGATATTCAGCCCACCGCAAGTCTTTTTCTGTTCTGGCTAAATATTTAGCCTGCCCCCACAATATGGATGCTTCTAAATAATCACCGGCTTGTTCTGCCTTTGCTGCCTGTTGTGCAACACTTAAATAACTTGGCTTCATTTATTCATTTCCTTTTGATGTAAATGTTCAGCAATGAGCAAAGTAATATCACTAATGAACTCTTTGCCTTCATCAGTTAGCTTTCCGTGTTTATTGTAAAAACTATCGTAGACTTCAATTATTTGCTGGTCGGTTGCTCCTGCTTCTTTACGGCAAATGTTATTTTCGTATAAGTTGATTAATGATTGTTTTAATACCTCAGTATCTAAATCAACTCGGTATTTAATACCATCGACAGTTCGCTCGAATGTTGATGCTTTCTTTTTACTTTTTAGATAATCAAAGATTGCATCAATAAAATGTTTTCTTCTTTTGTCTAATAAAGTTAATTTTTCCATTTTCTTATTCCTGAATTTAGATAAGGGGATTCCCTCAGCATTGACGCTGATTTGAATTTAAATTTGTTTTTTTAATTATTTATTGGTTATTGCTTCTTGAAGTCTGCCGTATTTTATTGCCGCATCTTCCTTTGCTTCTTCGAATTTGGTGTTTGCTTTCTGCCATTCCTTTTCTAACTGTAAAATATGTTTTTCTTTTTTAAGCTTTTGTTTTAAATCTCGATATATTTCAGCTTGCCTATCTATATACTCTGGCAGCATTGCACCGCGCTTAAAGGCATGAGTACCACCAGGCAACTGTGTTTTAATGTCTGGCTCGTTAGTTGGCTTGCCTAGCTTACTAAATTCATCACTAGCAAGGATGTGTGCATATTTATTGATAGCTGCATCTTCAGTGAAATAGCTTTTATTGCACGGCTGAACAAAATAAACCTCACGAGTAATGACCTGAATGTCGTGACCTGTTGTTATTTCTATAGGCTTTGCTTTGTTTGTCATTTTAATTTTCCTTAATAAGAGTGTCTAAACTATTGAGTGTTTTACTTAATGTATTTGCCATTAAATCTAATTGTGCATATAGCGTTGGGGTATCTGGTTCATTTTCGTATATGTCACTTTTAAGTTGATGCAGAGAAAGCTCGACATTATTAATATCCCCAATAGCACCATGTAATTTATTTTCTGATAACTTACTATTTTGATTGGGGGGGGCAGAACGCCGTTTAATTTCCTCACTAGAATAATAAACATTATCATCTAATGCTTTAGCAATAATAATTGACTCTTGAATCAATAAACCTATTTTACATAGAACGTCTTTTGATAAAGGGTCATTGTCACTACATGAAGAGTCAAACAATAAGGTACCAATTGCTCCGACACCTTCAATTAATGCTTCTGATGTCATTTCGTTATTAATAGAAATTCCACTAAGTTGCTCGATTGAGTAGTTTTTGAAATCTTTTATTTTTATCGTATCGCTAGTTTTCATTTTCACTTCCCAAGATTAATTTTAATTAATGACTCATGGGCGCGAATCACTGATAATAAGGCTACAGCCAAAGTATTTAGGGTGTTTTCATTATCAATAAATCCTGAATCTAAAATTAAATTAATAATGGCCTTTGCGTAGGTTAATTCAGTGTTAGCTGCATCTCTTAATTGAATATTGTCATTCACTATTCTTTCTCCAAAATATCATCGACCTCAGTTTCACATTGAGCGATTAATTGATTGGCTATATGTTTTTCACTGTTGTCTCTATTTAGATATTGAGCGGCAATTAAAAACGCTTTCACTCGGTTAAACACATCCATACATTCACTAACTTGTACTTTGGGGGGGGCTGTTTTATTCATGTCCATTATCCCGTTGTGCATTTTCTTCAATTAACCAACCGGCTACAGGGTTGGATAGTTCGTAAGCCAATTCAATTAAACTATCGATAACTGGATCGCCTGCAAATTGGCTATTTAACTGGAATAGTACTGCATTCAGTTGGGCGCTTTTTTTTGCGGCGACACTTAATTTAATTTCGTGTGACATGTCACGCTCCTACAGGTGTTTGTGATGCCAGTGATAAAACATAATCACGTACAAGTTGTAATTTTGCTGATTTCAAATCAGCTGCATAAACCTCTTTGCGTTCTCCTTTGGCTTGTGGATCACTACGCTTTACGGCAAAGAAGCAGAACTTAAACAGACCTGTACGGATATCAGGTTTAAGTACGTTGGTATTTGACGCATAATGTATAGTCGGCATTTTTTAAACCTTAAAATTATGATGTGCTTTTAGTATTACCACTAGTGATAAATAAGTCAACACCGCAAGTGATATTATTTCATCACTAAAGGTTATATATTTGATTTTGAAAGGGATAAAAAATAAAAAAGCCCGGCGTATTTATCGCTCGGGCTTGGGGATTTGATGTGTTGGGGGAGTTAAAACGTGTCGTCAGGCCACTGGGACTTAACTACTTTGCCAATAATATGGCAGTCAACTCCACAGGGTATTAGTTCATATCTAGGGTTCAGTGGTTCAAGGTATGGTCGGCCCGCATCTCGAATTAATCGTTTAAATGTGAACTCATCGCCATTCATTCTAGCGATACAGAAGTCTCCCGCGTCAACAGGCTCTTCAGGATCAACAAGTATCAGCATCCCTTCAGGGAAGCTAGGGCGTCCACCTTGTGGAGCTGTCATCGAGTGACCTTCAACCTCTAACCAGAATGCGCTGTCGCTTGCTTTTCTAGCTGTAGGAATCCATGCAATTGCATCTTTTTTGGTGTAGGAATGTTCATTTTCAGTGAATGAACCTGCTTGTACCTTTGAAAGCAAAGGGTATTCGTATGTATTAATAATCTGTTCTGAGTTTGATAAGACGGATTGATAAACCTCCCGAATTTCTTTAGCTAGAAATGGGCTTATGTCCTCAACGGGGACGTCCAATATTTTAGCAAACTTAGCTGCATGCTCATGATTGATGGCATTTACACCATTTAACAATTGAGCTACTCCGCTTTGTCCCATTCCAAGCATTTCACCAAGAATTTCTTGCGAAAGCCCTAGATCTTTTTTCTTAGATTCAAAAATAGATTTTAGGCGAATGGCATCTGCTTTCTGTTCATCAGTCAACGGTTTCTTTTTCATGTGGCAATAATATCACCTCTGGGAATAAAAACAATCACCGCAGGTGTTGATTATTTTATCATTAGCGGTGATAATTGTCTGAGGAGGGACATTCATGGAAAAAATTGAATTGTCAGTATTAGTTTCAATGCTGGGGCAAAAAAAAGTTGCTGATCTGTTTGGTATTCAGCAAAGCGCGATTAATAAGGCGATAAAAACTAATCGAAAAATTTTCGTCATTAAAGTTGGTGGCGAAGTTGTCGGCGCAGAAGAGGTTAAGCCTTTTCCTAACAAGCCTAACAGTGATTTTTATGCACCAGATACACAACATACCGATGCCTAAGCATTACTTTCCTGATGACGCTAAGTGGATTCAGGAAATGTTATTGCAGCTGTCACCGAGTGCGAGAAACAGGGCGCTGGTGGCTTATTCCGAAGTGTATCAGGAGCATTGGGAATTAGAGCCAGTTTCATACCGCAAAGACAACAAAGCGAGACATGAAGCGAACTCAAGACTAAGGCAGTACGTGAGACGTTATTCGAAGGCAATGCAAGGTTATACCTCAGCGCCGTTGTTGGTTGGTCAGTAATTTCATTAAGGGAGTATTCAGGGGTTAAGACGTTTAGCCGTCTAGACTGTTTTCTGGGGAAGAGGGGAAAACTTTCTAGGGGGGTAAGGGGGGTGATCTTTGAAAGGGGTGTTAGGGAAGGCACTGCCAAGGAAGGAGTTAGATCTTAAATATAGATCTCTATAGGGGTTATAAATACCACCAGCCGTTTAGATGGCTAAATGATAAATATTCCAAAGGCTTCGTCCTTGGCAGGGTAGATTATTCAAGTGAGGAACGGATGTTAAACATTACGCCAAATTTTGCACAGGAACGCGGTTTAGCTATGTTGCGTGAACACTGGAAGCAAAACCGCACGTTTATGATTTATAGCCCAACAGGGAGTGGTAAAACAGGGTTAGCCGCATTTATCACAAACGGTTATATCAATCGCAATATGCGAGTTATGTTCTGTGCGCCATATACAAACCTGATCGCCCAAACATCTGAGCGTTTTCAAGAATATGGCATACCAATGGAAGAAATCGGATTTGTTTGGGCCAATCATCCCAATTATGACCCAACAAAATTAATCCAAATTGCCTCAGCAGATACGGTTATTCGTCGTGAGTTTCCTGACAACATTGATTTACTCATCATCGACGAGGCCCATTTACGCCGAAAGAAAATACTCGAAGTCATTCGTGATACAGACCTCAAAGTAATCGGGCTTTCTGGAACACCTTTTTCCCCATTTCTTGGTGAATATTACGAAAGGCTGATTAAACCTACGACGATGAAGGAGCTTATTCAGCGTGGGGATCTAAGTAAATACGAATTTTACGCACCGACAAAACCAGATTTATCAAAAGTGAAATCAGTTCGTAGTGAGGAATTCGGTAGTGATTATAAAGAGGCTGAAATTGCTGAAATTATGTCAGGTGCGGATTTGGTTGGCGACGTGGTTGATAACTGGCTGGCTAATGGTGAAAACCTACCAACGATCTGTTTTTGCGTCACTGTCAGCCATGCAAATTATGTCACTGTTGCTTTTAACCGATCAGGGGTAAATGCGGAAGTCATTACAGCTGATACGCCACATGATGAACGTCGAGTCATCATTCACCGTTTCGAACAGGGTGCAACCAAGATCATTGTTAATGTCGGAACGCTTGTCGCAGGTTTTGATAGTGATGTTCGTTGCATCATTTACGCCCGACCTACTAAATCAGAAATCCGCTGGGTGCAGTGTCTTGGTCGCGGATTACGTAAAGCGCCGGGCAAAGATAAATGTCTCATCTTTGATCATTCCGGTTCTGTCCATCGCTTAGGCTTTCCTGATGATATCGAATATGACGAATTGCCAAGCAAAAATGATGGCATGAAAGAGGTTAATAGTTTTCGTGAGCAAGAAAAACGCGAGAAGAAACCGAAAGAATGTACCTCATGCCACTACATGAAGCCTGCAGGTGTTTACGTTTGCCCTAAATGTGGATTTAAGCCACTCGCCGGGGAAGACGTAGAAGTCGATACGACACGCAATATCAAAAAATTAGGTAAGACTGAAAAAGTTTACACCCAGCAAGAAAAGCAAAGTTTCTATTCCCAACTTAAATATTACCAAAACGTCAGAGCGGTTGAAGGCAAGCCGATTAGTGACGGGTGGGTAGGTCACACATTTAAAGAAAAGTTCGGTGTATTCCCCTATGGGCTACACAGCACTCCTCAAGAGATTACACCAGAGGTTAGCAATTTTATTAAACATAAGCGGATCCGTTTCGTAAAAGGTCAGCAAAAAGCAAAAGAGCAGTTCGCTCGTATTAAAGGTCAGTTAAAAAATAACACACCACAGCAAGGAGCATTACTTTGAATACAATTGAAGCCGCAAAAGGACAATGGGCAAAAATCTTTGCGCATTACGGGCTACCCCCTATAACTGGGCGCAAACACTTTAAAGGCAAGTGTCCATTATGTGAGAGAAAAGGCAAGTTTCGTATTGATGATAAAAATGGGCTAGGTACATGGATTTGCACCTGTGATTCGGGTACTGGCTTTCAATTACTGGAAAAAACACAAGGTAAGAGTTTTAAAGTTCTCGCTGATGAAGTGGACACGCTTCTTGGCAATCATCGAGAAAATATAGCACCTAAACCACAAACTAAAGATACCTCAATTGCAGGGTTTAGAGAGCGGATCATCAAGTGCTATTTAAACCTAAAATCACTGAAAGATACCTCAGCAGCGAAATATCTACACAATCGCGGTATCTATGAGCTGCCGAGTGAACAGGTTAAATTTTGTGATAAGCAACCCGTAAAACATAACCCTAACAGCTTTCAAGCGATATGGGCGCTTGCAACAGACTCAAAAGGGCAGCTCTGTTACCTGCATAGGACGTATTTAGAAGGCGATAAAAAAGCGCGGCTATCTCTGGTCAAACGAATGGATGCGCTACAGGAGGATAACTACTTAGAGTATGCAAGTTCCGTCGCTATTCGTATGTTCCCCGTAGCTTCAACGTTGGGAATTGCTGAAGGGATCGAAACTGCACTTTCCTGTAAGCAAATCTATGGCGTCAATACTTGGTCAACAATGAATGCGGGCCATATGGCAAAATTTGTCGCTCCAAAAGGTGTTAAGCATCTAATTGTCTTTGCGGATAACGATTGGAGTGCAACGGGCGAGGCGGCTGCTTATGAATGCGCCAGAAAAAACCTAGTGGCCAACAATGATATTGAAAAAGTAAGCGTCAGATGGCCCGACTTAAACGATTTTAACGACATGCTCACACAAGGTTGTGACGCAAGAGAACGTGTTTTTATTCGGAAACAGAGAGAGGCGGCTTAATGCGTGATATACAACAGGTTTTAGAACGATGGGGCGCGTGGGTCGCTGATAATAGTGAATCAGTCTATTGGCCATCAGTTGCGGCAGGATTCAGTGGACTAATACCAAATAAAGTTAAGTCTCGCCCTCAATGCTGTGAAGATGATGCCATGATTATTTCTAGCTGTATGGCCAAATTAAATCAGAAAGACAGCGAAATGCATGACTTACTTTTTGATTACTATGTTTTTGGCAAAACGTTTATGCAGCTCGCTTATGATAGGCATTGTTCAGATGGACATATAGGTAAAAAGCTACAAAAAGCAGAAGGTCAAATAGATGGGATGTTAATGATGCTCGATATCTTACTTGAAATGGATAAATATGTAGAAAAAATTACATGAAAGGCTTTACGTACGTAAAAATGATGATATTGTGATAAGACTGACATCAAGGTCAACTAGCTTATGAACCTCGCCAACGGCGGGGTTTTTATTTGTGCTGGATGTCTATAAATACATTAATTATTTTTTAGATATAGCGCTAAGTTTTGAACTGCCTTTGTTTGCCTTTATTTTTTATGTGGTAACCTACGAAATAATTTGAGTTATGTGAATTGATGATTGAATCCACATAAGTCGATTGGTTAATTACGTTTTAAATTAAAGGAATTCGATGTGGCCAATGATGAACCTATTGAAATCGAAGTAAGAAATGTAGTTGTTCATATTCTTAATAAAGAACAGCATGGTGATGCAAGTCAAACGCTTAGCCCTGCTATTAGCGCTGTAACTCCTGCATCGCAAAGGTTGATTGATGCTCTCTGCGAGCGCTATTCAGGAAGAACAGGTAAAGGTTATGGTCACTTTGAGGGAGATACAGATAATTATCCAATGGAAAGGATTGTTACTGATTATTTAAATGCTCCTGATTCATTCTATCAAATTTCAGTTCGCATGATGAATCATCTAGTTGATCGCTCTCAACAGGAGACCATGGCAACAGGAGGATACGTTCTGTTTTCTCATATTGTTATTGGGCAGCATGAACATATACTTATAGCCATGGTAAATGCTACAACCGGTTCAGCAATTACTGATAATTTTATTATTGAAGATAGTGTATATTTAGATATTGCGAAGTTACGAGTTGCTGGCCGTATCGATATAACCGCTTGGCAGAATGGAGCTGAACGCTATATTAGTTTTCTTAAAGGGCAGACATCCGTTTCAAATTATTTCAAGCGATTCTTGGGATGCAATGATGTTTTAATAGCAAAACAAGAGTCTGAAAAGCTGAAAGAGGCTCTTCAGGCATTTGCTGTTGAGCAGGAGCTTGAAGGTGAAGAAAAAGAAAATTTTCTTGGTAGAGCTTTTGAGTATTTGAGAGACCTGAGTAAAGCTGATGAGCCTTTAAATTTAGAGACTTTTGTCAATGCGATATGGCCACAGGATCCAGATACTTTATCGGCCAAATTATCATCAGAAGAATTTGAGTTATCCGATGGGTTTATCCCTGATGGTCGAGTAATTCGAGGGTTAGTTAGCTTCAAAGGGAAATCACAGTATTGGGAATTGAAGTTTGACCGAGCTGGCATAAATGATGGCTCAGTGGAATATAATGAAGAAAATAATGAAATTATCCTCAGAAATATTTCAGACGAGCTCCGGAAGATATTCTTAGATGAGGTTTAATGGTGAGCGGTTCAGTTTCATTTGAGCAACTTATAGAACTATATAGAAGAATTGAGTTTGTTGATAACTCAATGACAGTTTCTTTTTTGCTTGAAAAACAAACCGATTGCGACTTTATAGCCCAGTTACTTGATGACGAGCAAAAGTATGGAATTATGCTTGATTCAGGGGATTTGGTTATAGGACAAACGCTTCGTTTAACTATTGGCTTGCCAAGAATGTCATTTGGGCGTTTTTTCCTTAATGTCAAGGAAATGCTACAGGCTCCTAAAAATCAGTGTACTGAGCTGGATAACTATTTTATTTTTGATATTCAGTTTGCAAAAAAAGACACGGAAGTTCCGCAAGAGATAAAAAACTATAGGATGGTAATTAGTTTTTTATCTCTGCTAGAGGAAGGTTCTGCATATTTTGACAAAAGTACATATCAATATATTTTTCTAGGCACTGAGGTTTTCAAACTTTCTCCACGCTACTCTTATGAAACTATAAGAGACTTAGATAATGCATCTTTAGAAAACTTAATGTCATGTTTTAAAGAAGATACCCATAGAGAACAAAAATTAGATATTTTAGTTAAGAGTATTCAAGCGATTACTGAAGATATTGATGATCAGGAGAAATTTGAATACATGCTGAACAACCTTCAAAAACTTAAGGAGCAGTTTTTAAAGGGGTATAAGATTTTTGCTTCAGGATTCTCATACGATAAGATCATGGATCAACTGCGTACTGCTAAAGTAGAAGAAATGGGGAAAATACATAAAGCATTTTCAGATATCCAAAATCACATACTTGGCATTCCAGTTGCCTCAATCATCGTTGCGACTCAGTTTAAAGAAGCATCGACATGGCAAGGGCAAGGAATAACCAATACTTTTATTTTATTAGGGTGTTTTATATTTATTTGTTTAGTTTTCTTGGTGTTATGCAACCAAAAACAAACTCTTAAGGCTATAAGTGAAGAGCTAGTACACAAGAAAAAACAAATAAACAAAGAGTATTCATTTATTAAAGATGATATTGATGGCGTTTTTAAGTCAATAGATAGCCGACTGACTATACAACGTTGGGCATTCAGAGCTATAGGAGTTATATTGGTTGTAGGGCTGGTTTCGACAGTGCTTGCTTATATCTTAGTAACTAAGCCAGTTCTAGCTTATGTTACCGCTCATTGCAGTTGGTTTGCATCATTTGTAGAACTACTCAATTAATAATCAATATCATCATTTTATGACAAAGGTCACTTCGGTGGCCTTTTTTATTATCTAAATATCGGGCACTCCGTAGGGGGTGAAATCATGCGTATGGATAAATATAGCAACGCAGCCTACGGTAGTGCTGGGCTTACAGCATTCTTTGCAAGCTTATCGCTTTATGAATGGGGTTTTATTATCGGGATGGCGTTCAGCATCATCCTAGGCTTGGCGACTTTCTTCATGAATAGGCGGGAACAACGAAAGCGAACACGTTTATTTGAAGAACTCGTTAATAAAACCGACCCTCTAAACCCGTCAGCTACTGCACGAAAAGCCGCCGAACTTATGGCGAAAGCCCCTAAGGATATCTAATGTCACTCAAACAAAAACTAACTGTGCTTGTCAGCGCAGGGGCTACGGCTATCGCTTTAATAGTGATTGCTCATTTTGAAGGTGTTAGATATGAGCCTTATGAAGACGTGGGTGGTGTACTGACGGTTTGTTATGGCCACACAGGAAAGGACATCATTCCTAATAAAGTTTACTCAAAAGATGAATGTAACGAATTGCTTGAGTCAGACTTTCAGCGCACTAAACAGCAGGTAGATAAGTTGGTTAAGGTGCCAACTGATGATTACACCAAAGCCGCGCTGTATTCATTTGCATTTAATGTTGGTACCGGCGCATTTGCTAAGTCAACAATGCTCAAAAAGCTAAATGCAGGTGACCAATATGGCGCATGTGAAGAACTGAAAAAGTGGGTTTACGCTGGTGGTAAGGTATGGCGTGGACTTGTAAATCGTCGAGAAGCGGAGGCAGCTATATGTCATGGAAGCCTATAGTGGCTGTAATTTTCTTTATGCTGCTTGCGATATCAATAATTGCTTTCGGTGCTTACCGTATGACAGATAACACATGCGGTATTGATAAAGTCAGTTTAGAAAAGCGTTGTCAAAAAGCTATCGATCACTACAAGGGTAGGCAGGTGAATTATGAAATTCGATAAATCATTCTGGCTATTCATTATGGTTGTTGGTCTAGGCTGGTGGGTTGTTACTGTTCACGATAACAACAAACTACTTGAAAAAGAGAATGAGAGACTACAAAAGGACAATACAAATCAAAGCAAGATAATTGCCAGTCAATCATTTGAGTTTAACCGCATCAATCAGCTAACCAGTACAGCATACCGCAATGGGCTTCTATCTGAAGCGAAATCGCAGGAGAAAGTCATTGAATACCGAACCATTCTCAAGAAAGAGCCTACTTGTGATCTTGTTGTGCCTCAGTTTGTTACTGATGGGCTGCTCAACTACACATACCGTTTACGAGCCAGCACCTTGTATGGAAATCCCGAGCGTATTGACGCAGCAGGTGTTGGTGCCATTACCGCCAGAAAATTAACATATTGTCAGGCTATCGAGTGGATAGATCCTTTATTGAAAACCATCGATAAAGCAAATACGCAACTTGAAGCCATAGAACAAGCAAAGAAAAAACCACAGGCTAATTAACCTAATTCCCATGATGAGGAACGCGCCGCATTGTCGCTGTCTCATATGTTAGCTATGACCTATCTTCCTTATGTAGTGAGCGCATGCTGAGAATCAAAAACAATGAATACCACCGTTTTGGTTATTTGTCGGGCATATCACAGTAACGTTTGCTGTGGGTAGAAGAAATGACGTGACTGCGGGAGAGACCGCATGAGTTTAATCTACATAATTAAAGGTATCCAATATAATGAAGAATAATAAAGAATCTACCCAATCACTAGGTATTACCCTTGACTGCCACTCACTAACAATAAGAAATAAAAAGGGAGAAATAGTGTTTTCAACCCTTTCTAGTGCAAAAGAAACTGACGATTCCAAATTAGCCTTGAGAATATTAAATGAGGCTATAGCAGACCTAATCCGAGGCGGGTAAGTCAACAGTATGAACTAGTGCTCCAACGAGTATAGGAGAGGATAAAAGAACTTCTAGCTTAGGTGGCCTTCGCTCCCCTGTAACTGGCGCATGATTTGTTATTTCCCCCCACCAGTATCTTTTAGCATATTCGAGGTAATCAGCGTCATTGCTAGGTTTGTAATCCAACCAATTGCTATCACACGTGAAGAATTTATCAGCAAATACTTCATAAATATTTATTTTTCCATAAATAATTGGAGTTATGCTTTTAGCGAAATAAATAGCATCTTCAATAGATAGCGCAGCAAAAAAAGAGCTAAGGCGGCTAGGCCTAATAGAAAAAGCAGAAATATTTTGTCTTACATATTCAAGAGTGCGCTCTCGATTTTCTGAATCACTTAAATCCTTAACAGTTTTATGTAAGTCATATATGTTTGTGTATTGTTTGCCAAACATAGATAACCCATCTATATCTATGATCATTCCTGAATGTAATGAATTGGCTCGATCAGCATGATAAAAACGATATTTTTGCATAATAAAATCTCAGGCTTTAGTTAAAGCGGTCATGTCCGTAACTGATTTTTTTCATTGGATAATATTATGCCTAACTTAAGTATTTTAGTTAATTAGAAAGCCTACTATTGAGTAAGTTTTCCAATAAGCTAAGGAGATAAACACGATGGCTAAACCGGATTGGGGGACGCTACAACAACAGTTCCTCGCCGCTCATGCCGAATCAGGAATATCCCCGAAAGAGTGGTGCGAAGAACAAGGGTTAAAATACTCAACTGCGAAACGCTACATTAAGATTGCGAACGGTAGTGCGAATTCGCAAAAAAAAAGTGCGAATGAAACTGCGAATAAAAGAATTCGCAAAACTGAGCAAAGTACACCTAGCACTAATGCTACTCAAAACGAACATTCAGATAATTCGCAGAATGAAGCGACGGAACCCGCGGGGATATTAAAGCCTCAGCACGAAAGCTTTGCACAGAATATTGCGCAAGGGATGACGCAGAAAGATGCTGCAATTTGCGCAGGATACTCACCAACGCGAGCAGACACTCAAGCCCCAATATTATTAAAGCGTCCTGATGTTCGCAGGCGCATTAGAGAGTTGCGCCAAGAAGCAGCATTACTTGTCACGTTCAATGCTAAAGATTTGGCTGACCTTTCATTCAAAGCAGCCAAGGATGCCCTTGAAGATAAAAAGTTTGGTCAGGTAGCACCAAACATAAAAAACGCCGCACAGCTAACCGGTATTGAAATGAGCACCAATAAAACAGAGGTGAACGTTGAATTAGCCGGGTTAAGTTATGGAAAAGTTTGTATCGTCACTCCAGCTACGTGCCCTCCTGAAGTTTGGGATGCACACATGGAGAAACTACGAGAGGGAAAGCAGAGCACCCAACAATAATAGATGGCGTTCTTTATTCGTTTAGTAGCGATTGGGTTCCTTCGGTTCTATACGATAAGCCGATTGGTTCAGTTCGTTGGCGCTGGACTTATGGCGGGCGCGGTGGTGGTAAATCTGTAGAGATTGCCCGAGCGCTTGTATTGTTGGGTGCTAATGAGTCAATGACGATACTTTGTGCTCGTGAGTTCCAAAATTCTATCAATGATTCTGTATTGGCATTGCTAGAGTCTGAAATCTATAGCCTTGGTTTATCTCACTTCTACAAAGTGAAGAATAATGAAATTGAAGGGTTGAACGGAACTCGATTTACCTTCAAAGGTCTGCGTAACAATATCAACAGCATTAAATCGATGCATGGCATCCGTGTTTGTTGGGTAGAAGAAGCGCAAACAGTATCACAAGATAGTTGGGACATTTTAGGCCCTACTGTTCGAGCTAATAAATCTGAGGTTTGGGTGTCGTTTAACCCGCGAGAGGAAACGGATCCGACCTATCAGTTAATGAAGCGACACGAGGCTGACCCGCCTGACGGTGGCGTTATTATTTTTCGTGTTAATTACAGCGATAATGCTTTTTTCCCTGATGTACTTCGCCATGAAATGGAGTATTGCAAGCGCGTTGATTATGAAGCTTATGAGCATATTTGGTTAGGGCTGCCTCGGGCAATTAGTGAGGCGGTTATCTTCTCTGGTAAGTATCGAGAAGAAATGTTCCCTGATGATTTGTGGCAACAGGCAGATCGCCTCTTTTTCGGTGGTGACTTCGGCTTTGCCAATGACCCCAGTACATTAATTCGTTGTTTCATCATAGGGCGCAAGCTTTATATCGAATATGAGGCATACGGAGTAGGCGTTGAGCTTGATGAATTATGGAAGTTCTACGCTGGTAAGGATGGGGCAACTGCTGAACAGCTTACACAGTGGAAAGAGGGCGACGAAAAGAAATATCCTGGTATACCGCAATCAAGGAAGTGGCCTATTCATGCAGATAACAGCCGGCCAGAGACAATAAGTTATTTATCTCGCCAAGGCTTTGTTATTGATGGCGCAACTAAATGGCCCGGTAGTGTTGAAGATGGTATCGCATATCTTAAAGGCTTTGAGGAAATCATTATCCATCCTCGATGCAAGCACATGTTAGAAGAAGCCCGACTGTATTCTTATAAAGTAGACAGAATGACGGGTGAGATTTTACCTGTAGTGCAAGATAAGCATAACCACTGTTGGGATGCGGTTCGCTACTCCCTTGATGGTTACATTACAAGCGAAGGTGATCTGGGTGTTTGGGCTTCCTTGGGTAAACAGACCTAATTGCTAGAAATAGCTCTTTCAGATTGAAATGGCGTCGAAATTGATTTCTGGTTTTCATTAACAAATCAATAACAATATAACGGGCGATTTAGAGTGAGAAAATATCTACTTTTGCCCGTTATAGGTGACATTTTAATTGAGTTGGAAAGTCGCGGTACACATAAGCACCATTATGTTAAATAGCCCTCCTTTTTAATAAATTATCATGAGGTTTAAATGTCTCGTAAGCAACGCCGAAACGGCGCAAAAAAGCCCGTTAAAACAGCTGACGGGTACAATAACTTCCAAGCCAAAATTGGCCCAGAAACACAGAACATTCAAACGGGCGGCACTTATGTTCCCGGTTACATTACCCGTAACCGAACCATGCTTGAATTCGCTTATCGTTCATCGTTCTTAGTTGGCGCGGGTGTTGACGCTATTGCAGATGATATGACCCGAAAAGGCGTCAGTATTAGCTCAAGGCTCAAGCCAACGCAAAAGGGTAAGATTGAGAATTTCTGGGATAACGCAGCTATCTGGGATGGATTAAACGATACGTTAAAATGGTCTCGTCTTTATGGTGGCGCAATTCTTGTTGTCCTTATCGATGGACAAGATATTTCAACAGAGCTAAACCTAGAAACAGTGGATAAGGGGCAGTTTAAGGGCGTAATGTGCCTTGATCGCTGGCAGTTAGACCCAACCTATGATGATTTAGTGACAGAGTATGGCCCGCATTTCGGAAAGCCGAAATATTACAGAGTCATCGCAGGCAATAACGAAGCGCAAGGCTGGAAGATACACTATTCTCGCGCAATACGAATGGAAGGTGACAAGTTACCCTATCAGCAAGCACTGACTGAGAATGGTTGGGGGATGTCGGTAGTAGAGCGTATTTTTGAGCGGATACAAGGTTTTGATACTGCAAGTGCAGGAACAACTCAGCTTATTCATAAAGCACACCTTAGAACTTACAGCATCAAAGGTTTAAGGCAGATACTGGCAACCGGTGGTGATTTAGAAAAAGGATTAATGCGGCATTTAGATATGATCCGCGAATTTCAAACTATTGAGGGCATGACGCTGATGGATTCAGACGATGAATTCGCCACTCATAGTTATTCTTTTTCAGGTATCGCTGATGTCATATTGCGCTTTGCTGAACAGGTATCAGGCGCTACAGGCATCCCACTTGTACGTTTGTTTGGTCAATCTCCCTCGGGGTTCAGTACGGGGGACGGTGACTTAGAAAACTATTACAGCCGTATCAACTCACTACAAGAGCGACACTTAAGGCGGCATATTCGTTGGTTGATGGATATTTCTTGGCGTTCATTATTTGGCGAAGAATTACCGGAAGACCTGACCTTTGAGTTTAATAAGCTCTGGGATATGTCAGACGCCGACCGAGCAACAATGGCAAATAATATTGCTACAGCACTGGGCACATTGGTAGACCGACAGATTATCCCTATTCATGTGGCCATGAATGACCTACGGAACATTTCTGATGTGATAGGTATCGGGGGGTCAATCACAGACGAGGATATTGAAGATGCGAAAGCCCAGTGGGAGACGGATGAATTTGAAACCGGCACTGCGCCGTCGTTCGGAGATCCAATACCAACAAAGCCTACAGGCGATAGTGAGCCAGATAAACCAAATCGTCACTGGCTCTTACGATGGTTCTGAGCATAGCGCGGGGGTCATCACCAGCAACCTAATTGATTATTCTCACATGCTGGATGAATGGTCTACGCTGGTGGCCCATAAAATGTTCTCGCAAGTTGAGCGTGAAGAGTGGGGGCAGTGGCACTCTGTATCAGAGCAAATATCTGAGGGGTTGCGTGACGTGGTTGGCAATACACCAGTCGGTCAGGTGGCTCAAGATATTGTCTATCGACAAATTCAGTTAATGAAATCAATTCCGATTGAAGCTGCTGAGCGTGTTCAAGATATTCAATCCCGAGCAATTGAAGCAGTTATCAATGGTGAGCGCCCTGATGCGCTGTATCAAATGATAATGGAAACGGGCAACGTAGCGTCCAGCAGAGCGAAGCTCATCGCCAGAACTGAAATAGGGCGAGCTACAGGCGCACTTACTCAAGCGAGGGCATTATCAATTGGCTCGGAGGGGTATTGGTGGCGAATAGAGGGCGCAGGCACTAGACCGTCACACAAGAAAATGCGTGATAAATTCGTTTATTGGCATAACCCACCTACGCTAGACGGCATGACCGGGCATGCGGGATGCCTACCTAACTGTAAATGCTGGTCAGAGGTACATGTACCGAAAGCCAGATTCTAACAGGTCGCCTAGTGCGGCTTTTTTATTGTCTGCAATTTGGCAGGTAAAGCATGAAATACTTTTTTGTCACTAAGCTGGGGGAAACGAGATATCTCCAGCCTGATGGCTCATTGCTGTGTAAAAACGTTCCCATTGCGCGTACTGGCTCTCAAGTCTACTTACCCGAAGAAATCGGATTAGAGCCTGATACTAGTGGAACGGTGACGGTGTACCGAACTGAAGATGAAGTGTTTTCAGAAGAAACAATGGCTTCATTTGAAGGTGTCGCAGTCACATTAAGGCATCCAGAAGATAAAGACGGCAATATCGTTTTTGTTAACCCCTCTAATTTTGCCGAATTAGCGCATGGACATATTCAAAATGTTCGCAGAGGGGAAGGTGATAAATCAGACCTACTCATTGCGGATGTGTTGGTTAAACGGCAAGAAGCTATTGACGCTATCAATGCGGGGCTGATTGAGGTCAGTTGTGGCTATGATGCGCAATACAAGCAGCTATCACCGGGTAAAGGGAAACAATATCAAATCACGGGCAATCACTTGGCTGTTGGACTTGAAAAAGGCCGGGCGGGTGTTCGTTGTTCTATCGGGGATTCAGCCCCAACCAAAAAGAAGGAGAGGCCTGTAATGTCATGGCTTAAAAAATTGGGTATCGCAATCAAAACGAAAGATGAGGCTGCATTACAGCAACTTATCGACGAAGCGCCGGATATGCCATCTGAGGGCATGAATTCTATTCCGGGTGTCACTATCAATATGAATACGCCTTCACAATCAACCGCATTACCTGTCAGTGAGCGCACCACAACCGATGAGGGTAAAGATAAGCCTGAAAATCAGACCGGTGATAATGAAATCCCCGAGTGGGCAAAGGCTATCTTATCGCGCTTAGAGAAGCTAGAAGGCGAAACGGCTGATACGGATCCTGACGATGATACCAAAACAGGCGATGATGACGAAGAAGAGGATAAAAAGGTAACGGGTGATGCGGCTTACCGTCGAAGCCTCATTGCGGATGCTGAAATCATTTGCCCGGGCTTTAAGCCTACAGGTGATAAAGGGATCAAGCGCCAAGTTCTTGATCATGCTTTCCGCACAGGTGATAGCGCTTACCTTAAATCATTTGGTATTCAAGACTACAGTAAAGCACCAAAAGCCACGGTTGATGCGGTCTTTAAAGGTGCAGTCGAGCTGAATAAAGCCAAAAATCATATTGCGCCTATCAATCAGGGTATTTCTACCACTGATAGTGCAGCGCGTACAAAACACATGACACCAGCGGAAATTAACAAAATGAACGCTGATTTCTGGAAGAAAAACAAATAAAGGTAATCACATGGCAGGAAATGCATATTTAACCCGCATGCCAATCGGCATTGTCGGGGGTATTACTCGTCCTCGCGAATCGACAGTAGAAGCCGTTACGTTGGACAATAAAAAGCCATTCTTAAGTTATGGGCTGGTGGGTAAATACGATTCAGACAAGTTCGTGCCACTCCAAGAAGGGGACACGGCAGATAAGGTGAAAGGTATTTTAGTTCGCCCTTACCCAATCACGTCATTAACGGACTTAGCCCATTTAGGCATTACAGCTAACCAAGTGGCTGACAATCTCAAGCGAGGTTATATCTGCGTTAAAGCGACTGGCGGAAATGCGCTGAATGCGAAAAAAGGCGATCCGGTGTTTATTCGTGTTGCTGGTGGCACTGAAGCAAGTCCGATTGGTTCGTTTGTTTTAAAAGCTGATGCAACAGCAGAAAACACACCTCAGCTACCTAATGCTGAAATTATGGGGCCGGGTGAAGCTGACGGTCGCATTGAAATTGCTTACAACATCTAAGGGGTATTGAATGTTTACAGTTGATAGAGCAACCATCGACTCAGCCGGTGTATTTTTAGTTGGCGAATTAGAGCGGATGGATCAGACGTTAAACTTACCATTAGCGTCAGTAAAATGGACGCGAGATATGCCATTGCGCAGCGATATCTCGATTGCAGATGAAGTGTCTTCATTTACGAATACCGATTTTGCTAGTGTCGGTGGTCCAAATCCTAACGGTAAAAACTGGATGGGTAAAAAAGGTACCGCGATTGCTGGTATTGAACTAAGCATTGATCCAACCCGTAACAACTTGACGCCGTGGGCGCAGGAAGTGGGCTGGACAGTTTTAGAGTTGGCTTCTGCTCAGAAATTAGGGCGTCCTATCGATACCCAGAAATATGAAGGTATGAAGCTGAAATGGCAAATGGACACCGATGAGCAAGTGTATATCGGTGATTCTGAGCTAGGAGTACCAGGCTTACTCAATTTACCAAGCGTGTCACCTGTTGCAGCTGCTGCGCCGTGGACAGCGACTACCGACCCTGATGTTATTGTGCAGGATATCAACTTAGTCCTGACGGATGCGTGGGTGCGTTCTGGTTATGCGGTCTGCCCGGGTAAAATTGGTTTAGCGCCTGAGCTTTTTGGTTTACTGGCCAGTAAAAAAGTCTCTTCAGCAGGGAATATCTCTGTCTTGGAATACGTGAAAATTAACACAATTGCATTCCAAGAAAACGGTGAGCCATTAGAAATCGTTTCGATGAAGTTTGCTTCTAAGCGTGGTGCTGGTGGCGCTCATCGTATTGTTGCGTATACCCAAGACGAGAAGTATGTCCGCTTCCCAATGGTTCCATTGCTGAATACGCCACTTGAGTATCGCGGTATGCAACAGTTGACTGTTTACTACGGTAAATTAGGTCAAGTGGAAACGCCTTATTCAAATACCATCTCTTATTTGGATATTCCTGCCGCTTAATGCTGGCGGGGAAACCCGCCCTTTTATTGGAGTTACACGATGAAATATATCGTTGCCAAAGGTGCTAAATTAAGCTTTCCTGACGGCACTCATTTTGATTTGCTTGAAGGCATTCATGATAGCGCTGAATTTTCTAAGCAAGTGACAGAACATTGGGCGTTTTCAGCGTATGCGAAACCTCTTGATGAGTCTGAGCTACAAAAAGAAGAAGAAAGCAAAAACATGGGTGTAAAGATTAAATCGCTTGAAGATGAAATCATAGCCCTGAAAGCCACACTGAAAGAAAAAGACGATCTCATCGCGAGTCAGTCGGATGAAATCACCGCTCTGAAAGCGGCATCTACAGTGGAAACCAAAACAGATAAAAAACAGGGGGCTGCGGATGGCAAGAAACAGTCTTCTGCCGACAGTTGATAAATTCCGCACTGACTTCCCTGAATTCACCGATACCGCTAAATATCCCGATACCTCAATCAGTTTTTACTTAGGACTTGCTGATACTTTGCTTGACCAAGATAAGCATGGTGACCAGTTTGTTTATCTATCCGAACTGTTCACGGCTCATTACATGGAGTTAAAAGGGCGCTCACTGGCAGTCTCTGCTATGGGCGGCGGGGTTAATAGTTCAGGCGGCGGTGTTGTCTCATCTAAGTCGATTGATAAAGTTTCTGTGGGTTATGACACTTCCGGCACAGTTAACCCTGATGCTGGGTTTTGGAATAACACGGGTTACGGTCGAGAGTTCTATTGGTGGTGGTCAATGTTTGGCGCTGGTGGAAGGCAATTACTATGAGTGGCGTAAAGATAACTCGGGATAATGCGGATGCCATTTTGACGGCAATTAAAAAGCTATCAAACATGGATGTATTGGTGGGTATTCCCGCTAACAAAGCACAGCGTGACGATGGTGAATACCTCAATAATGCTGAACTGGGCTATCTACAGTCAACGGGGGCAACAATCAGTATCGGTGGTGAAACGGTGACATTGCCGCCACGCCCCTTTCTCGATATGGGGATCGAAGATACACGAGATATCACTTCCAGCCATTTAGTTGCCGCTGCGGATTATGCCATAACAGGCAAATTTGAAGCAGCCCAACGGGAATTAGAACGAGCCGGTATGGTTGCCTCGAATGCAGCTAAAAAAGTTATCAGTGATGGTGATCGCCTTGAGCCACTTTCAGAAGCAACGCTACAGAAACGTAGAGCTAAAGGGATGGATGGTGAAAAGCCACTCTATGACACCAGTAGCTTACTTAAATCCATCACCTACCTTGTCAGAAATAAGGGGGAATAATGCCTTTACTCGATGTTAGCGAAATTTTGTTAGATCCTGATTTTGTCGATATGTCGCTGGTTTGCCATCGAAGCACTCAGGTAACTGATGATGATGGATTCACCACAAATAGCACGCAAAACCTACACTTTGCTGGTGTTGTGACCGTTGACCGTTCTCTCGAGGCAAAACGGATGGAAGCAGGACAGGCCATTGGTGGCGCGATCTTAATTGTCACGCAGTTTCGTCTAACTCAAGGCTATCAAGGTGTTGATGCCGATATCGTCACGTATCAAGGGCGAAAGTATCGCGTTACATTTGTTGATCCCTATACAGCTTACGGGGCTGGATTTGTTCAGGCCCATTGCGAATTGATGGAGTTTGACGGAGGGCAGCCTATTGAGTAACGACAGCACTTCATCTGGATATCTAACACCGGTAGGGGCAATGCCCGATTACGATGAAGAACTGGAACGTCAAATCAGTCGATGGATAAGAGCGGTTTCAGGGCTTCCGGCAAAAATGGTGCTGCCACGATGGACAGAAACGCAACCCAAAATACCTGCTGCAGGTACAAACTGGTGTGCATTTGGGATTATGGATTTTGATAATGAACATAGTCCTGCTGCTGTCCAGCTTTCCGAACACCATCATGAACAATGGTCACATGAAAGCATGCAAATCTTATGCTGCTTTTATGGCCCACAAGGGCAACGCATAGCCACTCAGTTTCGTGATGGTTTGTTTGTTAGTCAGAATAACGCGGAACTATCTCGGGTTAACCTTTCTTATATCGACTGCGGTCGGATCCGACCCGCCCCTGAGCTTATCAACAATCAATGGGTAAGACGTTACGACATTACGGTGACATTACGCCGCAAAGTGGTTCGTGAGTACGGCATCAAAACAATCGTAGACGCCCCCGTTAAATTCTTTGGAGAATAATCTATGCAGGGATTACCTGTTTCTAACATCGTCAATGTGACGGTGAATATGGCTGCGCGTGCTGCACAGTCTCGTAATTTTGGCTCCCTGCTTATTCTCGGGGCCAGTAACGTTATTGATGCGCATGAGCGTATTCGTCAATACAGTACACTCGATGCTGTTGTGGCAGATTTTGGGGTGGATTCACCTGAGTATAAAGCCGCTCAATTGTACTATTCACAGTCACCTCGCCCTATTGATCTCTTTGTCGGAAAATGGAACAAAACAGCCACGCTGGCGGTATTACGTGGTGCGATACTGACGAAAACAGAACAAGCGATGGCAAACTTTAACACCATTGCGGATGGCTCGTTTAATATCACGGTAGCCGGCAAAGAAACGACTGTTATCGGTGTAGACTTAACCAAGGAAACCAACCTTAACGGGGTTGCTGAACGAGTCTCCGAAAAGCTGACCGATGCAGAGGTTGTCTGGACAGGCGATCGCTTCACTATCACGCTCACCAAAACGGGGGAGCTTGGTTACTTTTCGACGGGTTCAGCCGGAACTTACCTTGGTGGCTTGATGAAGTGTGATGAAAGCACTGGCGCGTTGATTGTCTCACCTCAAAAACCTGAAACTGCGCTAGAAGCTGTGGTGAAAATGGCAGATATCTCCGGTGCGTGGTATGGCTTAGTGATCGCTGATGAAAGCCTGACGGATGATGATGTGCTGGCGGTTGCGGATTATATCGAAGCCGAATCGCTGTCGCGAGTTTACGGCCACACAGTCATGAAAACGACGGTTCTTGATGCAGATGTTGATACTGATATTGGCTCAAAACTCAAAGCGGCTAAGTATGCGCGTACGTTCTGGCAGTATACGTCCAGCAAACCTTATGCAGTCGCTTCCTTATTTGGTCGTATGTTTACGGTCAATTTCAATGGTAACAACACCACGATCACCCTGAAGTTCAAACAAGAGCCTACCGTGACGGCTGAAACACTCACTGTTTCGCAAGCAAAAGCCATTAACGCCAAAAGCGGTAACGTGTTTGTAAATTACAACAATGACACCGCCATTATCCAAGAAGGGGTCATGGCTAACGGTGATTTCATTGATGAGCGCCACGGGCTTGATTGGTTGCAAAACTACGTGCAAACCAACTTGTTTAACTTGCTCTACACACGCACAACCAAAATACCGCAAACGGATGAAGGTGTGACGTCACTGATCACTAATGTTGAGCAATCACTCGACCAAGCGGCAACAAATGGGTTAGTTGCTCCTGGTGTATGGAATGGTGATGAATTTGGTGCATTAACGACAGGTGCGATGCTAACCAAAGGAAGCTATATCTATGCGCCACCAGTTGCAACACAAGCCCAATCTGACCGTGAAGCACGTAAAGCCCCTGTATTGCAATGTGCGATCAAACTTGCTGGTGCTATTCATTACAGTGACATTATTATCAACGTGAATCGATAGGTGACTCATGTCTAATACATATTCTTTTATGGATGTATCCGCCTCCATTGCGGGGGTGGGTGGTTTATTTGAACTCGGCTACGGGGCAGCAGTTTCCGAAGAAGGGATTACCGTTTCAATGGCAGAAGATAAAAACACCATGACCATTGGCGCAGACGGTGAAGTTATGCATTCATTGCACGCAGGAAAAGGCGGTACGGTGACGGTTGTGTTACTAAAAACCAGCCCGACAAATGCTAAGTTAAATATGATGTATAACCTGCAGCAATTTTCCTCAGCAACATGGGGGAATAACGTGATCACTATTCGTAATAAAGTGAGCAATGACACCACAGTTTGCCGTTCGGTTGCGTTCAAGCGTATTCCCGATTGGCAGAATGCAAAAGTAGGTAATACCGTTTCTTGGGTATTTGACTGCGGTAAAATTGATACACAGCTAGGAGTCTTTTAATGGAATTTACAATTAACGGCAACACATATCGCTCAGGTAAGTTAAATGCATTTCAACAACAAGACTTAGCCTTTGCGCTGGTTCCTGCATTTGGTGCATTGGCGCCACTGCTAAAGGATAAAGGAAAAAGCTTCAGCCAAGATAATTTAACGGATGTGTTGCCGGCTATTTCCGAGGCGGTTCGTGCGCTGGGTAAAAAAGAACGTGCTGAAATTAATGATATTTGTCTCTCCGTTGTTAGCCGTAAATCAGGGGACACATGGTCCGCAATTTATGCTAACGAGCAGTTGATGTATGACGATATCAACGGTATTGATCTGTTTAAAATTGTTGGCCATGTTATTCAGGAATCCCTTAGCAGTTTTTTTCCTATCCCAGCCGTGACCGACGAGTCAATCTAACAAACTCTCTTCAACTCGAAACTTTACCGGATGGTCGTTACTTTCTGATGCGACCAGTCGGTAAAGGGATGTGTAAGTATGAATCATTATTGGATGGCACTATATCCCTTGGGGATATCGCTCGAATGAATGATTTTCTGGATGTCGAAGCCGAAAACGAGGCGTTAATCGAAAGGTACCGTAATGAGCAATAACGTTGAAACAATGCGTGATTTTTTGGTCTCACTCGGCTTTGATGTTGATGAATCGGGAGCTAAGAAATTTTCCTCAGTGTTGGGTGAAATCACCTCGATAGCATTCAAAGCTGGCGCAGCGGTTGAAGGTGCCGCCGCTGTTATTCTTGGTTTTACTGCGCAGATATCGAAAGGGTTAGATGATTTATATTGGCAAGCACAGCGAACCGGTGCGACAGCCAATAGTATCAAATCATTGGGTTATGCGGTTAAACAGGCTGGTGGCGATATCAATGGGTTTAATCAATCTGTTGAGCGTTTGGGGGCATTTTTACGTAATACACCAGGAGGTGAGGGTTTCCTGAAAAATATCGGGGTGCAAACTCGTGATGCGAATGGAAACCTCCGAGATACCGCTTCACTGGTTGCTTTAGTGGGTGACCGGTTATCAAAAATGCCGATGTATCGCGCGACCGCGTTCGGGCAAGCGTTGGGTATTGACGAAAACACCTTACTGGCCATGCGCCGTGGTTTACATGGGTATTCCTCTGAATACACAATGATGATGAAAGCCATCGGTTATAACCCCGATCTTGCTGCGAAGCAAGGGAATGCGTTTATGACGCAATTCTCAAAACTGACTGCAGCGGTGGGGATCGGTAAGGATAAAATCGGTGGTGAACTGGCAAGGGTATTGACGCCAAGTATTGAGCGGTTCACAGAATTATTGGTTAAAAATTTCCCAACAATTGAAAAAATCATCCTAAAAATTGTTAACGCTATTTTGACGTTAACGGAAATACTTAATCACCTTGTGTATCGAGCTGGTAAGGGAATACGGGATTTAATTGGCTGGTGGCATACGCTTGATGATTCTAGTAAAGGGCTGATTAAAACGTTTGGTCTTGTGCTGGCGGCTTGGTGGGCGTTAAATAAAGGCTTTCTCACCTCTCCAATCGGATTAATGATTGCCGCATTAACTGCCTTGTTCTTATTGTGGGATGACTACCAAACATGGAAAGAAGGTGGCAAATCAGCCATTGATTGGTCGGAGTGGGAAGGTACGATTGACTCTGTCACTGAATCACTACAAAAAATTTGGGAATGGGATTCCGGTTTTGTAGAGATGATTGGTGGCTGGGAAACTGTATTCTGGGGATTTGCTTTATTCCTTGGTGGTAAATGGATGCTTAGCATTCTGGCCACGCTAACTAAGGTTGGTGCCGGCTTCATTAGAATGTTTGGCTTGCCGGGTTTATTGATTGGCGGCGCTATCCTTACTTTTGATTTAATGAAAAGTAAAATTGATGAAGTATTCAAGGAGCTAGAAAAATTCAATGACAAGGCGATAGAAAAGGTTGGTAATGCTGCGGTTGCCGTATATACCTTTAAAAATCCTAACGCAACCAATGAAGAGAAGGCTATAGCATTTGCCAATGCAACCAATGGCATAATACCCGGAACAGGTTTTATTGGTGACATGCTGAAACTGAAAAACGGTCACTTAAGTAATGCATGGGATGCTATTAAAAATAGTGAATTAGGTAAAAGAGTTTCCAATTCAGGCGGCTTATCCTTTTCTGGAACACAAACACCAAAAGGCATTCGGAATAATAACCCACTTAACTTAGTGTACGCTAAGCAGAGAGGGGCTTATAAAAAAGAAGGCAGTATTTTTGCTTCATTTGGATCTGCATATGAAGGTCTCCGAGCCAATGCACGACAACTGATGATGTATTACAACGGAACATCTCAAGCCGCTGAATATCAAAAGCTTCAAACAGTTGAGGATATCATTAAATTTTGGGCGCCAAAGTCCCATAAAGGTAACGATACCGAAGCATATATTAAACGAGTGAGTGATGAGCTAAACGTTAAGCGTAATCAGAAGCTTGATTTAAATGATCCAGATGTTATGCATGCTTTGATGAGAGCTATGTCACTTGTCGAAAACTCGAATCAGTTCCCATACTCAAAAGAACTGGTCACTGCAGCTATCACAGGAGCGCCTGACCCAACAATCAAGGCATCTGCACCGATAAATCTCAATGCGGAAAGCATGAACCGAGCCGCATCAAACCTTGGCAGCATGGGGCAATCAGGGCAGTTTGTGCCTGAGTATCTCATTCGCAATGACTCTAATTCATCTAAGCAGGTATCAATTAGTCCGATATATAACATCAATGTGACAGGAGGGCAGTCGCCACATGAGACCGCAGCGTTAACGGGTGAGACTGTGGGACGACAAAATCAGATATTGGTACGCAACTTAGAAAACAAGGTGGGTTAATGGATATTTTAGGTACGCTGTTTTCTCAAGGCACTCGAAAAATCGGCATGATAGTCCCCAGCGTGGTGATATCAGAAAAGCACTCTGACAGCTCTGAAATTACCGAACATCCTGTTCAAGTTCCGGGAGGCGAAGGGTTTACAGTTAGTGATCACACTTTCGATAGACCCTCAGAAGTTGTGATGGAAATTGGCTTTGCTGGTGGCGGTTCGCTAATCGATGGCTTCGACACCTCCACGATGTTTGATGTTTCTACGGGGCTAAAGCTGGGTAGCAGCCCCCGCGAAATCTATCAGCAATTATTAGACCTTCGGGCAACTAAGCAGCCTTTTGATGTTATCACTGGTAAACGTGATTACAAAAATATGCTTATCCGAGCGATTGAAGTTACAACGGAAAAAACCAGTGAAAACGTCCTTATGGTCACTTTGACATTAAGGCAGGTGATCATTGTTGAGACTAAAAATAAAAATGTGGCTCCTTTAGAAAACCAAAGAATTCCCGAAGTCACTGGAGGGACAGTTGATAGGTGGACGGTAACGCCCAAACCTGTAAATCAGAGCGCATTAGAAACAATATTAAATATTATTCGTTAGGTAAGTATGATGGATATTTTAGAGATACCACTATCAAATAAAAACCAAGAATTTGATATTCAACTTGGTAACAAAACATACCACCTGAGAGTAACATTTAGAGAATATTGCGGATGGGTATTGGATATTATGACTCAATCTAAAGAAGAAATCATTTCAGGTATTCCTTTGGTTCATGGTGTTGATATTTTTGAACAATATCAATATCTAGGGTTTAATGGTAAATTAATTTTTCATTGCAATGAGGCAGAGTCGGAGTTTTATAACTTGGGGAATAGTAACAAGTTATATTTTCATTCATTATAAGTTAATATGGCTCAATAAACCTGAGTGTCATTAAAGGAAAATTTAATGTTAAAAAAAACGATATTAGGCTTGATGTTTGTACCTTTATTGGCAACGTCGTCAACTAAATTTAATGGACTGTATCGAGATGAAAACTTCAATTTAATGTCTTATCAGGGAGTGTATGAGTGTCAAATATTACCCCTACCTAAAGATGTTATGGATACAAAAAGTTATAGTGACAAGGTAATAGGAAGCGCAAGTGTAAATGTCGAAAATGACGGTCAGGATAAAATACTTTTCGTTAATTTAAATAATGGGAAAAATATTGATATTCCTAAGCTACGTCTTGTTGATAAAGGCTCTAATGTAACTAATTATGGTTATCGCACAAATGAGCTTATGGTTGTGTATACATTAAATACTGATTTTGGTGTGATGATAGGAATACAAAATAAAAATAAAGGAAATGAACTAAGTATCTTGTTAGATAATTGCTACATGGTACGCAACCATGAAACAGGAGCTCCCGCAGACCCTTGATAGCTAATTTATCACTAATAGCCGCCTAGAGCGGCTTTTTTAATGCCTATAATTGGAGCTTGTATGTCTAAAAACTGGATCCGTGAGTGTCAGGTCATTGTTGCTGACGAAAAAGGCGAAGGCATCGATTTATCTGAGCTAAGGGTTACATTTAATATCACTCGACCTAATTTCGCTTATCCAACAACGGCGATTGTTAAAGTTTTTAATTTAAATAAAGAAACTGAAAACAAACTGCGTCAGTACGAATTTAAGCAAATAGTGATAGTTGCTGGTTATCAAGATAACAGTAGCCAAATATTTTCTGGCCAGATCCAATATACCTATTCTGGTCGTGACAATGTGACAGATACCTATGTAGTCATTCAGTCAGCGGAAAGCGATCAGGCATATAATAACGCGATAGTGTCTACCACAATTGCTAGCGGATACACACAGGACACGATTGATAAGGCACTGATGAAGAGTGTTGAAAAATACGGTGTGCTGGCGGGTATGCGAGGGGAGTTCACTGATACCGTGGCGCCACGGGGTAAAGTTCTATTTGGCATGCACCGTGATGAAATGACTCGTTTTGCGGTGCAGAACGACGCGGATTGGCGTTATTCCAGCAATAGCCTTGAAGTTGTACCAAAGTCTAATTACATCAATGAAATCATATTGAATTATGAGACTGGTCTTGTTGGAACTCCGGAGCAAACTATTGGTGGCGGTATCAATGTGACCTGCATGATAAACCCGAACATCAAGCCCGGAACATTAATCCAATTGGATAATTCAGGCATCAATCTAGCTGGCTTATCAAATAAAGAAATCGGGTTATATGGTAGTCACAGTGGCACAACAGAACAGCCTTCACCACTTGATATTGATGGTGAATATAAAGTTATCAATGTGAGCTATTACGGTGATACGCGAGGCAATACGTGGTACCAGGAGTTAATTTGTATAGCACGTTCTGTTGAAACTAAGCTAAGCCCATCGGCAATACAAGCAATGGCGGCAGAAGAATGATCACCAATGATGAACGAATAGGGCGCCCAGAAGCGCCTTTTTTATTGATGAAAGAAAGCGTGATGTCGGGATTATTTGTTGCTCTGCCTTGCATTGTACAGTCATTCAACGCTGATGCGGTGACGATTGAAGCGCAACCGGCCATTAAGTGGCGAATTAATGACGATGGCATTGATAAAACAGTTCCACTTCCTTTGCTGGTGGATGTACCTGTTATTTTCCCTCGAGGAGGTGGCGCAACATTAACCTTTCCAATTAAAGCGGGCGATGAGTGCTTAGTCATATTCGCTGACCGTTGCATTGATTATTGGTGGCAAAGTGGTGGGGTGCAGGAAGCGGTAGATCCTCGGAAACATAATTTATCGGATGGGTTTGCATTAGTCGGCCCTCAATCACAAGCGCAAAAAATTAGTGGAATTAGTACCTCTGAAGTTCAACTACGAAGTGATGACGGTAGTGCGTATGTTGCTATTAATACGGGAAGTAAAGATGTGACCGTTATTACCCAAGCCAAATTAACAGCAACTGCAAAAGGTGGTACCGAAATCAACTCACCAGAAATTGTGTTAAACGGTAATGTCACAATTAACGGCAATTTATCACAAGGTATGGGAGAGAGTGGCGGTGAAGCCAAAATGAATGGACCTGTTACTGTGAAAAATGATGTTACGGCTGGCGGCATAAGCTTAACTAAACACAAGCATGGCGGTGTTCAAACTGGTGGTGGCAATACAGGAGAGCCTAAGTAATGCAATATCGCAAAGAAGATGATGGAGACTATACCTTCGGTTCAAACCAATTCCTTATTAACACCCCAGAAACGGTTGCTCAAGCGGTAAAAAGCCGCCTGAAACTATGGTTAGAGGAATGGTTTCTTGATGATCGCATTGGTACACCCCATGCTCAAAAGGGTTTAGGGAAGCACGTTGCTCAAGGTTATGCGCTCTCGATAAAAGAAATCATTCAAGGTACGCAGGGAGTGGTGAAAATTCTCGATTTTGGTGTTGATCTTAATACATCAACACGAAAGGTAACCATCACAGCAATGATAGAAACTTTGTACGGCACAACGAGTATTAAAAGCGAGGGCTAATGTTAAATATCGAAACGGTTGGGCTTGCGCCTGTGATAACGGAAAAAGGGATCACCTCACCCGATTACCCAACCATACTTCAACGGCTTCAAGAGTTGTTTCGGCAAATATACGGTAATGATGTTTATCTCGAGCCTGATAGTAAAGATGGCCAGATGTTAGCAATCTATGCGCTGGCAATTCAGGATGCGAATAATGCAGCGGTAACGGCCTATAACTCATTTAGCCCGTCAACGTCTACAGGACAAGCGCTATCAAATAATGTGGCCATTAATGGGTTATCACGTAACCCTCAATCAAATTCAACGGTTGATGTGTTAATTACAGGTCAGGTTGGTACAGTGATTAGTAATGGGACAGTAAAAGACGTATCAGGCAATATTTGGTCACTTCCCGAATCAGTCGTGATAGGTACACATGGTGATGTTACCGTGACAGCGATTAGTCAAAAGGCAGGGGCTATTATTGCGTTACCGGGGGAGGTTAATCAAATTGGTACGCCAACCCGGGGCTGGCAATCAGTCACTAATATCGCAACAGCAACTCCTGGTCGAAAAGTGGAAACCGATGGCGACTTGCGTATTCGTCGTAGTAAGTCTGTTGCCTTGCCTTCGCGAACTGTACTCGATGGTGTGATTGGTTCAGTGAGCCAAATAGTCGGAGTTGCTAGATTAGCGGCATTTGAGAATGATACAAGTTTGACAGATAGTAGAGGTATTTCCCCTCACTCTATTGCATTGATTGTGGATGGCGGCGATGCAAGAACAATCGCTGAGGTTATTGCACTAAAGAAAACGCCCGGAACAGGTACGTTTGGAAATATAGAAACTATTGTGACAAATCACTATGGCGTGACGTTACCCATTCGCTTTAGTCGACCTGAAAGTGTGCCTATATTTGTTAAAATAACACTTGAGGCTTTTGAGGGATACACAACATTAGTTGGCGATAAAATTAAAAAGGCAGTGGCTGAATACTTAAATAACCTTGAGATTGGCACTGATATTTATCGTACTAAGCTATTTTCACCCGCTAACCTGCAGTCAGATCCAGAAGGTGGCACCTTTTATATTTCAAAACTCGAAATAGGGTTGTCAGCTGGTGGTGTCGCTGAAGATAACATTACCCTGAAATATCACCAGTTCGCGACTAGCAACATTGAATATGTGGAGATAGTGACAACATGAGAGATTATCTCAAGCTGATCACCTCTCAACACCGAACCGCCAATAAATTTTGCAATCACATCAATTTAATTACTAAATCCCTAGCTGAAACAGCCAGTTTTGCTCATCAATTAAATAATTATTTCTCGTTGGATGATGCTGTCGGCGTTCAGCTAGATATCATTGGTGAGTGGGTTGGTATATCCCGATATATACAGACGCCAATTGCAGGGGTGTATTTTGCATTAGATAGTGACGGAGTCGGTCTTGATGAGGGCTTTTGGCAACGTGCTTTCGACTCTGATAGTGGGTTTACTGAATTAGATGATGAAACGTACCGAACCATAATTAGAGTTAAAATTAAGGCTAATCATTGGGATGGCACAACTGAATCATTGATGGATATTTATGATTCACTTCTTCCTGATAAAGATACCAAATTATTTTTTATCGATAACTTAGATATGAGCATGGATGTATTTATTACAGGCTCTTATGTCGATAACGTTACTAAGGCGATTGTTAAGCAAGGCTATCTCGGTGTTAAGCCCGAAGGTGTTCAAGTTAATCATTATTACATCAATTCTGTTCCTAAATCCCCCATGTTTGGATTCGACATATCCAATAACTACATAGCCGGCTTTGATATAGGCGGCTTTGCGGTTCCACTTTAAGAGGTCTTATGGCTAAGAATGAATTTCTACCTTTCGGTATAGCCGAAGGGGCAAACGTGCTTTCAAATCAGGAGTACGAACGGCTCGCGGCTCGTTTTAATGGCTTTATTAGCGGCGTGGCCAAATCAAAAGAGCTTAATACAGTCTGGCGACAGTCGTCTGTTATGTCTAGCGCATTAGCTCAATTTATTGTTGATTCGGACAATAAAGATTTGCTTGATAACGGTGATGTTGCCAGTATTAAAACCCGCTTAGTTGCAGCGATTAAGCAAACCATTTCAGGGGTAGGGTATGTTACTACCGCTGCAATGAATTTAGAACTTAATAAAAAAATCGACAAAGCGAGCATTTCAGGCCAGAAAGGCAACGATAACGACAAAGTCCCTAGTCTGAATTTGTTTACGACTGAGATTGGTAAACTTGCCGCGCTTGGGTACAGCTATTCAAAAATTGAATCAGACGGCAGATATCAACCTAAAGGAAATTATGCCCCTGCGGACGACTACGCAACCAACGCATCGCTTAACAGCGGGCTAAATGAGAAAGTGAATAAAACAAATGGTGAAATACTGGGGCGGCTCGGTATTAAGGCGAACGATGATTATCCATACTTAAATTTAGTGGGTGCAAGTGGTGCGTTAACGACACTGCAAGCTAATGTATCGGATGCTGCAAACATGATAACTATTGTTAATCGTGATAGCGCTGGTACAGCAAAAAACTCCGTTCGCATCCCAAATCGTACGGGCATTACAATGTTAGTTGGCGATTATGGGATAGGTTCTAAAGTGTCCCCTATTGTGAAGGGTAACGAGTTGGTATCTGGCATCCCTGCGCAGATGTTCAGGCAAGGGGGAGGAAATAATGATGATACTAATACTTTTACTACGTGGGGTTCTGGAATCTCAATACCTTACGATGCAACTAGACAATACGGGCTTTTTTTTAGTGGCAAAGGCAACTTAGTACAGCATTATGCAAGTATTGCCGGAGTGATAACTAGATATTCATTATATTCAACCGCAAACGCAGTAACAGACAGAAACGGTAATTTAAAAGTTTCTAGTTCTTCTGATGAACTAAGTGATTATCCTGTGGGCGCTCCTATTCCATGGCCTCAGGCTACCGCTCCAGCAGGTTTTTTAGTCTGCAATGGACAGTCATTTAATAAAACAACCTATCCACTTTTAGCAAAAGCATACCCAACAGGAATTTTACCTGATTTACGAGGAGAGTTCCTTCGAGGTCTAGATGCGGGGCGAGGTGTTGATTCAGGTCGTGCAGTTCTATCGGCTCAAGGAGATGCATTTAGAGCACATAACCACTCGGTAATTGGTGAGGATTCAGGCTCTGGTACTGCCTATTTTGGTCGAGGTAACGGTAGCCGTAGAGGAATTTCAAAAGACGCGATGAACCTTGAAGGCGGAACTGAAACACGTCCGCGCAACATTGCATTTTTATATATTGTGAGAGCAGCATAATGAAAAACTATAATTTAGATATTGAACAGGCCGAAATTGGTGAGAATGGTTTAGCAACAAAAGCGGGTTGGATTAAAGTCTATATTGCAGACCCGCAAACGCGTGAATATTTAAACGCCAGCATGGAGAATATTTATTTTGATGTAAGTGTGTCTGCTGGCGCTTATATTGATGCGCCAGAATTACCGACAAAAGCCGGTTTCGCGGTTATACGCAGTGAAGATGATTCTAAGTGGGAAATTGTGACAGATAACCGAGGGAAAACGGCTTACAGTACGGAAACCCGCCAACCGATTGAAATTGATTTTATTGGTGATTTACCCGATACGCTAACTCTTTTAGAGCCGAAAACAGAATTTGATAAGTGGAGCGGCAAAAAATGGGTAACAGATACTGAAGCTCAAAAAGCGGTATTGGTTGCACAAGCCGAGCAGGAAAAGGCGCAGCGATTAGAGGAAGCGAATGCCACTATCACGTATTTACAAGATGCCATTGAAGTCGGTCTTGATAATGACGATTACCAAGCAAAATTAACAGCGTGGAAAACATACCGTGTTTTGTTAAACCGTGTTGATACCTCACTCGCACCAAATATTGATTGGCCAGAAAAACCTTAACTCCCACCAAAAATAAAGCCGCTGTAAAAAGCGGCTTCTCATCACATCCAATGTCATAACATTGCCATTCTAATTATACAACGATACAAGAAAATAATGTGTCCATCGCTGTGTCCATTAATGTGTTTCTTGCTATTTTAACTCATTAAAACTTTATATTAATCAAATAGTGGGGTAGGTTTGCCATTGTCATCAATGGCGACAAAATTAAATTGGCCATGTATCACTTCTTCACGACCATCAGAATACATATCCTCTAAAAAAATGGATACATTAACCGTTAAACTGGTTCTTCCGACTCGAATGACTTTACCTACCAACTCAACAATAGTGCCTGAAGGGATTGGATGGGTGAAATTAATTTTTTCAGTTGATACGGTCACTAAACGCTTACGGCTAAAACGCGTTGCGGTAATAAATGAAACCTCATCCATCCAAGCTAGGGCTGTACCACCGAACAGGGTACTATGATGGTTAGTTGTCGTTGGAAATACGACTTTAGAGACGCGAGAAATGGATTGCTCTATTTTTTGTGCGATGACATCGTCAGCGATGGAACTCATGGTCTACCTTACAAGTGTTACTTAGTATGTTAGTAATTGTTAAAAGCAATAATGTTAGAGGCTAAGTGTAATACTCCTTTCAAATTAATTCAGCAATAAATGTGACGTGAATCGTTCCAGTTGGAAAAGTTTTTTAGATATCCGTATTTAGTCAAGTGGAGGGAGATTACAGCTTGAGAATTAGACTATGAATCTTTTATTTCCCAGCAATAGCAATAAAAGCAGAGCTAGTTATCTAAATATTCGGCACTTATGCGAATTGTTTTTGCATTGTTACCAGCAATCATGTCCTTTAATTGCTTTACGGTATAACTTTTTCAGCGGAAACCGTAGTACTTAATAGTGAAATAGCAATTGCCAATAGTCATTTGCTCATAACTACTTAATTTGATTTAAGTCTCGAATGATGAAAAATAAAGCCACTATAAGTAATAAAAAACCCTTCAATATGAAGGGTTTTTGTGGGTAAATATTTCAAGCCAATTTAGCTGAATCTGTACAGGCTAAATGGTTTAACATTTAATGATGGCTCTTTACCCAGTAACAAGTCAGCGGTAAGTTCAGAAGAAACTGGGCTTTCAGTCATTCCCCAACCTGTCGCGGTATTAATGACAAGACCCGGATATTCATTAACTTGAGAAATAATTGGATGCTCATCTGGTGCGATGGCCATTGCACCACTCCATTGGTCAATGAGTTTAGAATCCTTAAATGCAGGGAATTCAGTTTTTAGTTTCTCAAATGATGCATTCAACTCAGGTAAATCAGGCAGTGCCGTCATATTTCGGTGTTTTTCGAATGGTGAAATTTCGTCCAATTTCCAGCTGGTTGGTTCAGTAAATGAATTAATTAACTGCTCATTTAATGAAATATGCACAGGGAAATCAGGCATAGACAGCAATGGAATGTATTTATAACCATAAACGAAGGAATCTTTAACAACAGGGGCAACAATTACACGTGGAGATGTTGCGTAGGTGCCGTCAGCTTGTTCACGGAAGAAAATATTGCCAGGTAAGGCAACGTTACCCCCCGGTGCAGTCGGTGACCCAGTGATCAGTTGTTGAGATTGATAAGCGGGTAGTGTTGGGACATCAACACCTAAGTTTTGCATAAACAGCCTTGACCATACGCCACCAGCGACAACAACACGCGAAGTCTTAATAGCCCCTTTCTCGGTGACGACATCAGAAATGACACCTGCTTGGGTTTCTAAGCCTCTAGCTGCACAGTTAGTATAAATTTTTATACCTAATTTTTTCGCGTAATCAGCCATGACAAAGGTTGCAATTTCAGCATCTAAGCTACCAGAGTCTTCTTCAAAACCAGCGATAGTCCATTTAGATTGTGCACCATTCAAACGTTGATTGAGCTCAGCACCTTCGATAATACGTGTTTTGAACGGAATATCTGAACCGACGTTTTTACTGCGAGTATCAATCCACTCTCTAACATTGACAAGATCTTCTTCATCGAATGGCACTTCAACGCGGCCTTGAGTACGATAGCTGGTATCTGCACCGACTTTCGCGTTCATCTCTCTCCAACGCTGTTTCCCTAAGTGGTGTAGTAAGAAAGTTTCATCTGGCATTTTATACGTGATAACTTGGCCGTAGAAGCGGGATGATTGTTCGCCTGCGATATTACCTTTTTCAACAATAACAACGTCTAAACCGCGTCCAACCAGTTCAATTGCAGTCATGATCCCCAAAATTCCAGCACCAATAACAACGACGTCAGCTTGTTGCGGTAGAGAACCTTCAGTTCCTTCCACAAAACCATGTCGCGGTTTGCCAGGCACGAAACGGCCTTCACGCGTTAACATTGGAGTTAAAATTCCGGCCCCTGCGGCAACGGCAACAACACCACCACCAATCAAAAATTTTCTTCTAGTAATAGCCATCTTATTAAGTTCCTTATATCGAATGAGTTTCTAACAATTGACCAAAGCTTCAATTAGAAATATTTATAATTGTAATTATATCTTTAATAATAATTATAATTGTAAACCAAATTGCTTTGAAATTAAAATATTTAATGAAATGTTAAATATTTTTTTTTGGGGATATAAAATAGGCGCCACTATTTTCAAGAAAAATAATAGCGCTAGTAGTATTTAGATAGAGGAGGAGGCAGAGAAAAAAATGATTTTTTATACTAATTTGATTCGTAAGGTTAAATGTGGATTTCACCTGTTAGAAATAAGACGGCTTTACCTGTTAACTTTATTCGTTCAGCGGTCAGATCACATTGAACTACCCCTCCGCGTGATGAAATTTGTTGGCCAACTAACTGCAATTTATTCAGCCGGTCTGCCCAAATTGGTGCGATAGCACAATGTGAGGTACCTGTTACAGGGTCTTCATCTACCCCTTTTGCAGGAGCAAAATAGCGAGAAACAAAGTCACAGTCGCCATTAGCACTTTCTGCTGTAATTGCTAATCCAGGCAGAGAAAGCTGCGAAAGTTTTAACATGTCCGGCTGACAGTCTTGAACGTGCTGTGCACTTTCAAGAAAACACAGGTAACGGTCTTTCGCTATCCAAAGCTCTTTGATTTTAACGCCAAGGATGTCGGCGAGTTGCGGGTACTGGTTTGGGTCGCTTTGTACGGATCCTAGTATTGGGAAATCAAGAGTAAATCCTGGGCCATTTTGCGTCACAACTAGCTCACCAGATAGAGAGTTAAATATTAAAGGATGAATATCTTGTTGGCGCACATGATTTAACACAAAGGCTGCGGCAAGTGTTGCATGACCACACAGTTTTACTTCAACTTTAGGGGTGAACCATCGGATATGACGGCCGACTAAAAATGCGGTTTCTGATAAATTCACCTCTGCAGCAATGGCAATGAGCTGTTCATCTGGTAGCCAGTTATCGAGTAATACAACCGCTGCAGGATTACCGCGAAAAAGGGTATCAGTGAAGGCATCAACATAGTAAATAGGGGCGGATAGGCTCATTGAATGATTTCCTAAAGTTATTATGGGACGGTGAGAGAGCAGTATAGCGCCTATTCTATGAAATATAATAAGCAAATTATTAGGTAGTTAATCATGTAGGAGAAGTCCGGTAGCGAGCGAGCCGCTACCGGATAGAGGACAATTAATGCACGTTATTAAGCATTTGCTTCATTTTTGTCTGCATTTTTAAGCATTTTTCTAACAGGAATTATTAACGCTGCCAATACAATGGCGCAGATAACCAGCGCGATAGAGACGTGAGAGAAGAGCTCAGGCATGGAATCTAATTGGTCTTTGCGGATGTTACCACCCATGATGCCAGCCGCAAGGTTACCCAATGCACTCGCACAGAACCATAACCCCATCACTTGGCCGCGCATTTTTTGTGGCGCAAGCAAGGTCATTGTTGCTAACCCGATAGGGCTTAAGCACAGTTCCCCTAATGTCAGTAATAAGATACTGCCAACTAACCAGAAAGGTGAAACGCCACTTTGTGTTGCAAGTACTTGGTTTGCCGCTACCATCATGATAGCAAAGCCGCCCGCAGCAAATAAGATGCCAATCACGAACTTGGTCATGCTGCTTGGGTTCATATTGCGTTTAGCCAGCGAAGGCCAGAACCAGCTAAACACTGGCGCTAACAATATAATAAACAGCGCATTGATGGATTGGAACCAAATGGTTGGGATTTCAAAACTACCCATTTGACGGTCAGTATAGTCACGAGCAAAGATATTAAATGAAGTGGGCTTTTGCTCAAAGGCTGACCAGAAAAAGGCGGCTGCAACCAGTAAAATTAAGCAAGCTAGTAATCGAGAACGTTCACTGCTGGTTAAGCCACCAAGGAAGAACATAAATAAGAAATAGATGCCCACACAGGTCGAGATAACATAAGCAGAGCTTTTCGCGATTATTGAGGCATTAAATGGGATCGTACCATTATCAATCAAGACAACCAGTATGGCTAATAACACCATGGCAAAGGTCACCCATTTCCCCACGTTTTTGCGCTCAACTGTTGGACGGTTCCAAGTGGAATCAAGGCCAACTTCTTTATCATAGCGACGCATTTGAGGAATGGCGTAAAAACGGAAGATTAACAGCGCAATTAACATGCCTAAGCCACCCAGGCCAAAACCTAAATGCCAACCATACTTTTCATGAAGTGGACCAATAATTAACGGGGCAATAAATGACCCCATGTTAATTCCCATATAGAACAGAGAGAAACCGCCATCACGACGTGTATCTTCTTTCTTATACAGGGTTCCTACCATCACGGTAATACAGGTTTTAAATAGCCCTGTACCCAATACGATGAGTAATAATCCAACGAAAAAGAAAGTATTTGATAAAAACGCAGACATTGCGATAGACAAATGCCCAAAAGCAATGATTAATGAGCCATACCAAACAGCGCGACGTTGGCCTAACCAGTTATCGGCTAACCAACCGCCGGGTAATGAGGTGATATAAACCCCGCCCGCAAAAATACCAACAATAGCGGAAGCTTGCTCAATAGGTAATTCCATCCCGCCTTGTAATAATGCCGCACTCATAAATAGGATAAGTAACGGCCTAACTCCGTAAAAAGAGAAACGTTCCCACATTTCTGTGAGGAAAAGTGAACTCAATGGGTATGGATGCCCAAAAAAAGTTTTTGTTTTAGTCGCAGAATTATTCATCTGTGAACTCCCATAAATACTCTCTTGAGAGGTTGTGCATGATATAAAACACCAAGCCGTGCGCTCGAGTGTCAATTGTTATTGATATGTTAACATGAATATGTGAAACATATTTTTAACATACATTATTATAGAATCACCCATATACAGAATGAATTTATTGTAAAAGGTGTATTTTTAAGGTGAAAAGTCGATATCACTCTCATTTCTCACGATAAGCTAGGGGAAGATACAGGATTTTAGTTGACAATAAAAGAAAGAATTTTGAATCGATTAAGTTGTTTTAAATCAACTAATTATACTTATGATATTTGGATTTTAGGCAAGGTGAGACAATAAAGCCTATAAACCATCAGGTTTTTGTATAAAAAATAGCAAGACGTTTATTGGTCGGTAGGGGTGGCTCGCAATCCATCAGATTGACGCCGGATGACTAGCCACGAATAGATTAAGTTGAAGAGAACTAATGCTGCAGTGAAAAAGAATACGGCCCTAAAGCCATAAGTTGCGGCGACAAAAGAACCCATTAATGGTCCTGTCACGTTTCCAACGTCTCGTAATGCTTGGTTATAGCTGAAAATACGTCCGGTTACTTGGTGGGAAATATTATAGATAATTAACGTTTGCACTGCCGGTAATAAGGCCGCATTTAGGGCTCCAAGCATAAACCGGAGAAAGCCTAACTCCCAATAGCTACTGACTAGCCCCATTGGAAATAACACAAAAATAGACGCGCCGAGAACGGCAAGTAACACTTTTTCAGGGCCTATTCGGTCACTGAGTTTACCTAACATGGGCGCACTGATTAAAGCTGCCACACCAGGAATGGAGGCTATCACACCACTGATAAATGCTAAGTTTTCGAGGGAAACGGATAAGTCACGTACATAAAGCGTGATGACAGGGTTGATTGAGCCCATTGCAGCTTGAATAATCATGGTGGTAAAAAAGAGGCTGATGACTAAATTTTTATTACGTAAAGAGGCAAAAACTTGTTTGCTCGTTAATGCATCTTTGCGCGAAACCGGTGTAAAGCGTTCTCTGACATAAAAAAGTGTGACAAAAAAGCAGATAAACAGCACTGTTGCGGTAATAAAAAAGACGGGGCGTAAGCCATATTGGTCAGCAAGAAAACCGCCAATGAGTGGGCCAATAAGAGCGCCACTGACCGCACCAGTTGCAAGAACCCCCATAGCCCAACCACTTTTTTTCACGGGAACTTGAGTGGCAATCAGCGCGTTAGCATTAGGAACAAAACCGCCCAATAAACCTAATATGGCTCTTAAGGCTAATAATTGCCAAATATTCTGCGCAAAGCCAATTAACACCATGACAATCGCCATACCTAGCGCGGATCGCAATAGCATTAATTTTCGACCCTTGCGATCGGATAATCGTCCCCAAAAAGGAGCGGCAATAGCAGAAAATAAGAAAGTGATACTAAAAACGGCGCCAGTCCATAAATTTAGAGAAGCATGGTCTTTGACGCCAAGTTCTTCAATATAGAGAGGGAGAAAAGGCATGATCAGGCTAAAGGCGGCGCCTGTTAAAAAACAGCCAAACCACACGACGTATAGGTTACGTTTCCAATACTCTGTTTTTCCCGTCATAATTTTCTCGTTATATTCAGTTCTACAGCAGTGTTGGCTTCATTCAGCTCTCCAAGTCCCATGTTTATGTATGCTTCTCGGGATATCTTCATTTTGCCGCCTAGCTGTAGACCCGATTATTTAGGGAAAACAGTATGAAAAACAGCAAGAAAAGCATCATAAAAAACAGTTGAAAAATCACGCCATAATTTATCTGATTACGTTAATAATTAATGATGGATTTTGTCTAAATCCCCGTATAGCGAAGGCTCGCCGTCAGGACGTGTTTTAAAACGACGATGTAGCCACATATATTGTTCTGGTGCTCTGAGGATCTCTTTTTCGATAATTTGGTTCATCATGGTTGCTGTAGCCACATTATCTTCAATTGGGAAATCATCAATGGCAGGTTGAATGATTAATTCATAACCTTTACCGTTAGGCAAGCGCCTTGGGGTAAAGGGCACCACTAAAGGAGAAGCAAGACGCAAAATAATTTGTGAACCATTGGTCGTAGCCGCATTTTCTACAGCAAATAACGGTGCAAATGTACTATTGCGAGGGCCGTAGTCATGATCTGGGGCATACCACAAAATTTCCCCATTTTTTAAGTCGCGCACCATGCCTTTCATGTCTTTGCGATCCAACATATATTTGTTGGAGCGTAACCGCCCACGGGTTTGTAGCCAATCAAGCAGGTCATTATCATTGGCGCGATATACACCGATCCCCGGGTTTAACATGCCAAAGGCACGCGCACCAATTTCCAAGGTCAAAAAGTGAACGCCGAGGGCAATAATGCCTCTACCTGTTTGGCGGGCAGCAGCCGCATTTTCTTCCCCAATGACGTTGACCCAACGACGAACGCGCCAATCAGGCCAAAACCAAGCCATGCCCGTTTCAAATAAGCCCATCCCAACAGATTCAAAGTTTTTGTCGACACAGCGTTGCCGCTCTTGCTCGCTCATGTCTGGAAAACATAATTGCAAATTGCGCTCTGCGACTTTCACTCGCTTTTTCAAAAAGCGCTTGGAAAATAACCCTAAACGCGTTCCCATCCAATAAATGACAGGATAAGGCAATAATACAAGAAGATATAATATGCCAATGCCTAGCCAAGTTAGCCAGTAACGAGGGTGGAGAAACCGTTTTTGAAATTTTGGAGCTAGTATCATTGTTATCCGAATATATTAGTCATAAATTAATAAAAGGCATGCTTAAACTATATCAAATTATTCGTTTAAAGCGTTAATTGCCTGCATGGTGCTCATTAACTCAGCTAAGTTACGAACTGCCATTTTTTCCATGACTCGGGACCGATGAACTTCAACAGTACGCACAGAAACACAGGCCGCCTCAGCAATTTCACGGTTAATTAAGCCTTGCAACACATAACCACAGATATCTTTTTCGCGAGGAGTGAGTGTTTCATAGCGCTGCTGAATTAAATACCTTTCAGTGGCTTTGGTGGTTTGTGATTGAGCTTGTTTTAATGTTTTGGCAAGCAACTGGCTATCTATAGGTTTTTGTAGAAAATCGACAGCACCGAGTTTCACTTGTTCCACCGCCATTGGGATATCGCCATGGCCAGACAAAAATATCACGGCTAATGTGCTTTGCTGCTCTCTAAGGTATTGGTGAACTTGCCGGCCATCTAACTTTGGCATTCGCATATCCAATAACACCACCCCCTCTTGGTGTAGTGCTGCATTTTGGATAAATATTTCACTATCATTCCAAACAGTGACGCTATAGCCCAATGTTTCAAGTAAGAATTGGCAGGCATCCGTTACATCGGGGTCATCATCCACGAGATGGATCACTGGCATACATATACCTCGTCGTGTAGAGGGTGACAAAATAGGGTGCTTTATATGATGAGCATTGATTATCGTAATGAAGCCATTGTCACATATAGTTAATATGAATGTTATCAATTACGTGGCAAAACATGCTTAATCCACGATTTTATTGTGATAATTGAAAATAAGAGTCACCATTAAGCCACGCAACCCATCATCACTCAGGTTGTTTTCGATACGAATATCCCCACCTTGGCTTTGGATCAAACGCTGGCAGATCACCAAACCCAACCCTAAACCTTCTTTTTTAGTCGTAGCAAATGGCGTGATACCTTGCTCTAATTGCTCGGAAGGCATTCCTCCCGCATTATCCTGCAGAACAAGTAAAAAATGCTGCTGTGAAAAATGAAACTCAAAACGCAGTAGGGTTGCGCCTGCCTGTAAACTGTTACTGATTAAATTGGAGAGCAATTGCTCAAGTAATGTGTCTGGCAACATCAGGGTGATATCAGGGGTTTCAGGTAAAATTAACCTCGAATTGGGGTAGTGCTGGTCTGCGCGCAATAATTGCCAAATATGGTTAATAGCCTGTTTAACTGATTGTGGGCTTAATGCGACTGCGGGGTCATGGCCCGGTTTACCCGCCCAGAGACGTAAGTTACGAATGATGTCGGCCCCACGTTGAGCTTGGTCGTCGATTTTAGTTAATGCGCTAATTAATGGATGGCTTTCAGACTCTTTAGTCAGGCGTAGAATACACCCTTGGGCATAATGGCGGATTGCAGACAGCGGTTGGTTCAATTCATGGGCAAATCCAGAAGCCATTTCCCCCAAAATATTTAACCGCTGCGCCTTTTGTAAATTAGCTTCTTGCTCTCGTAAGCGGTCATGTGCTTCTTCTAATTGGCGGCTGCGGCGCCTGACCAAAAAGGCAATCCAAACATGGTTAATACCCAGTAAAACGAAAAATAAGGCGACAAGGCTGATAGTGATTTGGTTTTGAATCGTCCAACTGACGATATCCTGCCAAATCTGGCGCTGTTGTGGATGTTGGTTAACGTCTCTGAGCAAGGTTTCGACTTGAGTCACCGATGCTGGAGCTCCCCAACGCATAGCAGCGTTATCTGTTGATAATAATGTTTTGGTCACTTTGTCGACCAAATTGTCTGGAACTTCGCTTAAGGCGGCAAAAGACCAATTTGGATACAGTTCTGTGCTAGTTAAACAAGAGAGAGAGCTTGGATGTTGAATTAATGGACGAAATTGTGTTTTATCAATCAACCCTTCGCTATGCATGTTTTCTAATAAACAGACAGGAACTATAGCAGCGGATAATGAATCATCACGCAGAGCGTATAATAATGCATCTGCAGGGAAGCCTAAAAATTGCATTTTAAAGTCTTTGGCTGCGTCGTATCCCATATCCCTTAACACTTTGTAACCTAACAAATAGCCACCAAAAGCATCAGGTGAAATTGCTCCGACTTTTTTGCCTATTAGGTTTTTAACGTCTGAAATATCACTATCTTTACGAACTAATATTAAGCTGCCAATAACATTACGCGTTGTGCTGTTGGGCTCCACGTCTGAGCGAAGGGAGAGCAACCAACGTAAATGATAGCGGTTATCTAACTGAATAAATTGGGCAGGGTTCGTCAGCAAAAAATCAATCTTACGATTGGAAATCGCCTCTTTCATCTCATCTAAATTGAGGGGCTGTAATGTAAAACGCTCCCCAGGAATTGATTCATTGAGTGTATCAATCAAAGGCTGCCAATGAGATTGAGTAGAGCTTGGGCCGCGTAAGGCTAATACCCCAATAGTCCATTGGGCCGAAATTGCCGGCAAAGACCACGCCAGTAGCATGATTAACAGTATGTGATACAACGGCCTAGACGATTTTTTTAACATATTTGAGTTATTCGTTGCGTTAGATCAATTTAGCTACGGGTATGTGGTAAACCACAATAGGGCAGTGGCTCCACTCTTCTTACAATGGCACTACAAGTTCTATCAAGGTAACCCAACGGGTTTAAAGAGAAATAACAATTTCAATGGTTATCTTAACGAGACTGTACCCATTGTCAATAACGCATGTAATACAAATAACATATTGATTAATAACTTTTATTTTCGCATTAGCAATGTCAATACTGGAGCCAATTATGGATCTGAGTAAACGAAAATTTCTACAACAAATTGGAGCCGTAACTGCAGGGGCATCATTAATTCCCATTGCAGAAGCCGGGCTCAATTTTTCCCCAACACGCCGAGAAGGCAACCCAGAAAAACGTTATGGAATGTTGATTGATTTGCGCCGCTGTATCGGTTGTCAGTCATGCACAGTAAGCTGCTCGGTTGAAAACCAAACGCCACAAGGTCAATTTAGAACGACAGTGAATCAATATCAAGTCGCAGTGAAAGGCGAAGAAGGGTTCACTAATGTGTTGTTACCCCGTTTATGTAACCACTGTGATAACCCGCCTTGTGTTCCGGTGTGTCCAGTTCAAGCGACTTTCCAGCGGGAGGACGGCATTGTTGTCGTTGATAACGAACGCTGTGTTGGCTGCGCTTACTGTGTGCAAGCCTGTCCATACGATGCGCGTTTTATCAACCACTCTACCCAAACTGCGGATAAATGCACATTCTGCGCTCATCGCTTAGAAGTAGGCTTATTGCCAGCTTGTGTTGAATCCTGTGTGGGTGGCGCACGTATTATTGGGGATTTAAAAGACCCTAACAGTACGATCCGTAAAATGCTGACGGAGCACGAGGCTGAAATCAAAGTACTCAAACCGGAAAGTGGCACCTTACCACAAGTTTTCTATATTGGTTTAGATGATGCATTCGTGCAGCCGCTGCAAGGCAAAGGGCAGCCCGCATTATGGCAGGAGGTGTTCTGATGAATGGCCAAGTGACTTATATTTCAGAAATTATGGCTCAGCCACAAGAGTTCTTCTGGCTTCCTTGGGCGGTACAATATTTCTTCTTCATTGGAATTGCGTCTTGCGCGGTACTGTACGCTTGCTATCTTCATTGGAGAAACAAACCTGAAAACAGCCGCTTAGAGATGATTGCTGTATTTATTGCTATCACGATGGGTATCACTGCACCGTTAGCATTAACCGCAGATTTACATCAAACCGCAAGGGTATGGCATTTCTACGCACATCCAACAATATGGTCTTGGATGTGGTGGGGTTCTGTGTTGCTACCATTATTCACCACATTTATTGGTTTATATTTTGTTGCATTAGTGGTGAAACTGATTTGGAAAAAAGAATTCAAAGCAACGCGTTGGGTTGCCTTGCTAGCCGCACTTTCAGCCATCGGCCTATTGTTATATACCGGCCGTGAAGCTTCAGTGTTAAATGCACGTCCAATTTGGTATAGCTGGTGGATCCCAGTATTGATGTTCCTGAGTGCTCTGCAAGTCTTACCTGCTTTGATTAGTCTAGGTGCACGCCGTGAACCTCAATATCAAAACCGCTTAGCTCGCTTCCAAGTGGTGACATTATTGCTATTCGCTGTGTGTTTTGCGCTATGGCTCTCAGGTGATACCACCTCAGGTATTGCTGTACGCCAACAGTTAGATACTGCAAGCCCTGGGTGGTGGATGCTGATGGGCGTTTGTGCATTGTGGGTAATCACTTTTGCGATGTCCGTCAGTAATTTAAAAGTGACTCGCTCCATCCCATATATCACTGTTTTAGCCTTAGTTTCAATGGCTTTTGCTTGGACGTTACGTTGGATTTTCCTGATGGAAGTTCAGGCGGTTCCAAAATATAACATTATCGCCAACCCATACCATTTCCCATTGGGAACTGACGGACTACTAGCTATCGTCGGTACATTCGGTTTATGGATTGCGTTAACAATTATTGTTCGTGAAGGTGTTCGCTGGTTTGCGAGGAGAGTGCAACATGGCTAAATTCTCAAGACGTCAATGGCTTAAAGGTGGTTTGGTTGTCGGTGGTATCGCATTATTTGGTGCAAGCTACCGTGATGTTGCCAAACGTGCAGTCGATGGTCTGGTTAATGGTACGTCAGGTAAAGTCACTCTTGATCGCATCAATGGTAACTCGTTACGCCCTGAAGGACAGGCACTGAAAGGTTGGCAAGAAAACCCAGAACAAGTGGTTGCGATGACCCAGTGTTTTGGTTGTTGGACTCAGTGTGGTATTCGTGCTCGCGTCGATACAGCAAAAAATGAAGTGTTGCGTATCGCGGGGAACCCTTATCACCCACTTTCTCATGAAGAGCACTTTCCTTATGGTATGCCGCTGAAAACCGCATTTAATAAAATGAGCGGGGAGTCAGGCCTTGAGCACCGCTCTACTGCCTGTGCTCGCGGTGCGACGTTAATGGAAGGCTTAACAAGCCCATTGCGTATTCTTGAGCCAATGAAACGTGTGGGTAAACGCGGAGAAGGCAAATGGGAGCGCATCAGCTTTGAACAACTAATTAAAGAAGTGGTTGAAGGGGGTGATTTATTTGGTGAGGGGCATGTGGATGGCTTACGGGCAATTCGTGACTTAGAAACGCCTTTAGACCCATCTCAACCTAAATTGGGGCCAAAAGCGAACCAATTATTAGTGACCAACGCAGGTGATGACGGCCGTGATGGTTTTATCCGCCGCTTTGCCCAAAATGCTTTCGGTAGTAAAAACTTCGGTGCCCACGGTTCTTATTGTGGACTGGCTTACCGTGCGGGTTCCGGTGCATTAATGGATGATTTAGACAAAAATGCCCACGTTAAACCCGATTGGGATAATGTTCGTTTCGCGCTATTCCTCGGCACATCGCCTGCGCAATCAGGTAACCCATTTAAGCGCCAAGGCCGACAGTTAGCGACAGCGCGTTTGCGCGATTCATTTAATTATGTGGTGGTTTCACCTGCATTACCATTAACAACGACTTTAGCGAATGACCACGGTCACTGGGTCCCCGTACAACCGGGCACTGATGCCGCGCTAGTGATGGGGATGATCCGTTGGATCATCGAAAACGAACGTTACAATGCAAAATACCTCAGCGTGCCAAGTGAAAAATCCATGGAAGCAGCGGGGGAGAAAAGCTGGACTAACTCAACCCATTTAGTGATTACGGATGATAACCATCCATTAGCTGGCAAATTGTTAATTTCTTCTTATATCACAGGGGAAGGTGACAATGAGAAAGCCTATTTAGTGCAAGATGCTGCGGGTGAGTTAAAACTGGCGGATGAAGCCCCTACAGCTGAGCTGTTTGTGACACGCCAAGTGACCTTGCACGATGGCAGTGAAGTGACCGTAAAATCCAGCTTCCAGTGTTTAAAAGAAGCGGCAAACCGTATGACGTTGGAAGAGTACAGCCAGCGTTGCCATGTTCCAGTAAAAACTATTGAATCACTCGGTAAAGCATTAACTTCTTACGATAGAAAAGCTGCGGTTATCTCCCATGGCGGTATGATGGGCGGTAATGGTTTCTACACCGCATGGTCAGTTATCATGCTTAACGCCTTGATTGGTAACTTAAACTTAAAAGGCGGTGTCTCTGTTGGAGGCGGTAAATTCAACGGGGAAAACGATGGACCACGTTATAAAATTGCCAGCTATAAAGGTAAAGTGAAACCTAAAGGTGTGGTGTTATCGCGCAGTAATGAAGTGTATGAAAAGTCCGATGAATTCAAAGCGCGCCAAGCAGCAGGAGAAAACCCATATCCAGCGAAAGCGCCTTGGTACCCGTTTGCTAAAGGTCAACTGACCGAGCAACTAGCATCTGCCTTGATGGGATACCCCTACGCACTGAAAGCGTGGATCACCAATATGACTAACCCTGTATACGGTATTGCTGGTATTCGTCAGGTGATGGAAGAAAAACTGAAAGACCCAAAACATTTACCGTTGATTATTGGTATTGATGCCTTTATGAATGAAACCACGGCATTAGCCGATTATATTGTGCCAGATACCCATAACTTCGAGAGTTGGGGGTTCAGCGCACCTTGGTCTGGTGTGCAGGTTAAAGCCAGTACGGCACGTTGGCCAATTGTGGAGTCACGTACAGCGAAAACTGCGGATGGCCAGCCAGTTTCGATGGAAAGTTTCTGTATCGCTGTAGCGAAAGAACTTAATTTACCCGGCTTTGGCGATAACGTGATTGAGGACATGGATGGCAACATGCATTCACTCAATACAGCGGAAGACTATTACTTAAGAGTGGCTGCCAATATGGCATGGTTAGGGGAAAAACCAGTCCCTGAAGCCGCAACAGAAGATATCCAAATCAGTGGCGTGGAGCGCATTTTACCGGCTATTACGCGGACTTTAAAACCGGAAGAAGTGCGTCGTGTTGCCTATATTTTCACACGCGGTGGCCGTTTTGCACCTTATGAAAAAGCATGGGATGGCGATGCAACAGGCCCTCAGTGGAAAAAAGGCCTACAAATATGGAACCCAACGGTGGCCGTTAATCGCCATGCCATAACCGGTGAACGTTATAGCGGTTGCCCGACGTATTACCCGCCTCGTATGGCGAATGGGGATGATGTGAATGCGGTATTCCCAGAAAAAGAGTGGCCGCTGAAACTGATGTCATTTAAATCCCATGTCATGAGCAGCTCAACGACTGTTATTGAACGTTTACGCCATGTGAAACCGACCAATCTAGTTGCTATCCACCCTGATGATGCAGCGAGAATGGGGGTAAAACATGGGGATTGGATCCGCATCACCACACCGGGTGGCCATGCTGAAGCCCAAGTGAGCGTGCTTGATGGCGTAATGCCGGGTGTGCTAGCAATTGAGCATGGCTATGGGCACACAGAGATGGGGGCGAAGCAGCATTACCTTGATGGCCAGCCAATGCCAATGAATGCGGCAAATGGCTCAGGAATTAACTTAAACGACCTTGGGTTCGCTGACCCGACACGTGAAGTTGCAAACACGTGGTTAGATTGGGTTTCGGGGGCATCGGTACGCCAAGGCTTACCAGCTCGTATTGAGTTAATTGGTTAAATGAAGTAGTAAGGATGGTGAGTGATGAGGACCTGCATAGCTTCATCATTAGCCATCTGGTAGTTGGCAATAAAATTGGACGTTGTAATAAGTAGTAAGCAGTTGACATTGCGCATAAAACGGTGTGTTACTGCACCGTGACTTCGGCAAATGCCTGGGAGGGGGAGCCCTCCCTTTTTTAATGGTTTACCGCAACAGTGGGGAAACCGATTGTTCTAAGCCAATACTTTGTAGCATCAGAACCCCCATCAAAACGAATAAAATACCCGCCAAAATTTTTAGTGTGATTGCCCAATAAGGGGAAAGTGACTTTCCTTTTAAGCGTGATACGCGAACCGCATTATCACGCATTAAATGAACAAAAAGAGCAATTAAACAAATAGTTAATGCTGTCCCCATTGCCATCGCTAAGGCTGCGATAACTCCCCATGCATATACTTCAATGACATAAGAAAACAGCAAGACAAGAATTGCTCCAGAGCAAGGACGGATCCCCATCGATAGGATAATCAATAACTTGCTTTTAAAACTAGATTGTAATTGATGGGATTGGATAACGTGCTGATGACCACAGTCACAGTTGTGCGAGACATTATGGGGCTAAGTTTTAATTATTGCCTTACTTGCTGAATTCAATGGCTGAATGCTTTTTATTGTGAGTGATGCCAAATGATTTGATTTGCGTATTAGCCAGACACGACGTATAGCGGAGATGCATAAATAGCTACCCAGCAAAATGACAAATAGATAACTGGTTTGCTCTGCATATAAACTGGCTTGGTTGAGATGCTTAGTAGAGAGTTGGAATAGGATCAGGACTAAGGAAACTAAAGTGATCGCAACAAGTCCTTGTAAGAGCGAAGCTAATAAACTAATGATAACACTCTGTTTTAAATGAGTCGCTTGGGTGGCAATATAAGTAGTGATAATTAATTTGCCATGTCCCGGGCCAAGTGCATGTAAAAAACCATACGCAAAACTAGCAACCACCAGTAACCCGCCTGCATACCATGGGCGAGAGGTGGTTTCTTGTAATAGGTAAGATAGCCCTTGGTTTAACTGTTTTTGCCAAGCTAGGCTAAGTTGTAACCATGAGCCCCAGTGGGTGTATAGCTGCCAAGCGGCATAGGTAATAAGCCCCATAAACAGCGCAGTAATTATTAGTCTTTGCGTACGTAAAGGCATTATGGACATTGAATATCAACCCGTTGTGCAAATTGTTTGCCAAGTGCCAAATCTTCTTCTGGGCTATCACTTTTGTCTAAAGAGAAAGCGTAGGCGCGCATTGAGTCGGTGACATTTGCTTCTTGTAGTTCCATCTGGCAATTTGCGGCAATATCCAAAGGCAGGTGAATTTGCTGTTTATTTGGGTAAGTCATGCTGACGTAGAACGTTGGGTCGTAAGTTTGAATTTCTACATGGGAACCTGCAATAGGCAAGGGCTGCATAAAGGAAGCGCTAAAGAAAAAAACTAAAGAAAAGCCTTCTTTTTCTAAATGATAGCTATCAGGAATACGTTTAAAGCTGACTTTCTTTCCTTGATAATAAAAGTCAGTGAAATAATCCTGCATCAACACATTCGCCATAATAATAGCTTCTTGCTGTTTCCAACGCGGGTCATCAGGTTTGATGCCTTTTAATTCATATGCGATATCCGCTGATGTCATTGGGTCCATTTTCCAAACATAGCTAATCCCTGAATATTTATCTTGTTTACTTTCAAGGGAAATTTGCATCTCAATAAAACTATGAGGGTGTGCCGCTGCGTGTGGAGCAACGATAAACAGAAATAAAAAATAAAAAGGAAAAAATCGCATCATTCAGTCAGCTAAATTGTTTTATCAAAAAAATGTTATAACATAACGAAGTGAAAACTAAAAAGAAAAATATCCGCTAATGATTGAAAATGGTATCTAAACGATTGGTTAATATTTCCATCACAATAACCCTGCAAATAAAGGGTTTTTTATTAACAAAATAACAGCGATAATATTTAATAATGGTCAAGTGTGGACACTTCGTGGACACCATTCGATTTTTAGCTTTAGAAATTAACTCGTTACAAAGGAAAAGAGAACACCATGCCAGTGTTACACAACCAAGTTTCAAATAAAATTTTAAAAGAGCGTATGTTGGCTGAAACGGAGCCCCGTACCACAATCTCTTTTTATAAGTATTTTAATATTCAAGACCCAAACGCATTTCGTAATCAATGGTATCAACAATTTAAAGCATTAAGCGTTTTTGGACGTGTTTATATTGCGAAAGAGGGTATTAATGCGCAAATCAGTGTGCCTGAATCTAATGTGGACGCATTGCGCGAACTAATCTATGCAACAGATCCCGCATTAGAAAACCTACGTTTAAATATTGCCATTGATGATGACGGTAAATCGTTCTGGGTGCTGCGCATGAAGGTCCGTGAACGTGTGGTGGCTGACGGTATTGATGACGAAACATTTAACCCTGCAAATACGGGGCAATATCTAAAAGCTCATGAAGTGAATGAGATGATTGATGACCCAAATACTGTTTTCGTTGATATGCGAAATCATTATGAGTATGAAGTCGGGCGTTTTGATAATGCCATTGAAATACCGTCAGATACGTTTAGAGAGCAACTGCCAATGGCGGTTGAAATGCTGCAAGAACAAAAAGACAAAAACGTTGTAATGTATTGTACTGGTGGGATCCGTTGTGAAAAAGCCAGTGCCTATATGCTGCATAACGGCTTCAAAAATGTCTATCATGTCGAAGGTGGGATTATTGAATACGCACGTAAGGCGAAAGAACAAGGCCTACCTTTACGGTTCAAAGGGAAAAACTTTGTTTTTGACAACCGCATGGGGGAGCGCATTACAGAGGACACATTAGCACAATGTCACCAATGTGGGGCACCTTGTGATGCACATACAAATTGCCGTAACGATGGTTGCCATTTGCTGTTTATCCAATGTCCTAATTGCGCAGAAAAGTATGAAGGTTGTTGCAGTCTATCTTGTACAGAAGAAATGAAACTTCCAGAGCAAGAACAACGCGCACGTCGTGCAGGCCGCGAAGTCAGCAATAAAATCTTTAATAAATCACGGCACCGCTTATCTGATGGGTTATTAAATAAAGATAACTAATTATTAATATTCCCGATAATGAGACAACTCTGCAATTAAGGGCGGGGTAGATCAAGATAATGAATTGAAATAAACAGTTATTTTATTCGATGTCATCATGTTACTTATACCCCCATGTATTTCGTATGAAATTCATGGGTTTTTTATGGTTTACAACAAATTACGCATTTTTGTAAAGAAATGTAAAACAGAGCTTGAAATACGAACTATCGACACTATATAAGAATTGCACCAAGAGAAAGCATTATCCCATACTAGGTTTATAATTAATGGTGCAGAGTCGTATATGTTTAGCTTGATATTAAAATACTGAAGGAGAAATTATGTCTAACATTAGATCTTTTTCATTATTCCCAACATTATCCGATAGCCTACTTTCTAACAGATTTGACCAAATGGATCGCTTGTTTAGCCAACTAACAGGTAACAGGCCGTTAACTTCAGAACATCCATACAATTTAAAACAAATAAATGAAACAAGCTATCAATTAACTGTAAGTGTTCCAGGTTATAAGGAAGAGGATTTAAATGTATCCTTAAAAGGTGGGAAATTGTATATTCAAGGTGAGCAATCAGCGGAATTAGTTGATGATTCTGAGAAATGGATCCATCAAGGAATAACGCAAAATAAGTTTTCACTTGAATTTAACCTTGGTAAAAATGTGAAGATTAAAAGCGCTGGATTAACTAGTGGATTACTAACTCTGGATATTGAATACGAAATTCCAGAAGAAGAGAAACCTCAAGTAATAGCTATTGAAAATAAAGATATAAAATCATAGTGTTATAAATTTAAACCATCAGCGATTGAAGTTAGTTCATAAAGTTGAATGCCGTTACTGAACGGTTAGTAAGGCCTGATTTCGCTTTTAAAGCGGAGTCAGGCCTTTTAACGTTTGTTTAGTCGATTTAAATTAGATTGTTTTTAATATAAATATTTAAATACATTATATATAAAAAATAACTCAATTCTATTTTTGACGAAAACTTTAGAAGCAATATGCCTTTTTTGTGAATAAACAGTACTGTTACTGATCCCTAACTTTCGAGAAATAATATGATTAGGGGTCTCATTCATCCAGTTATTAATAATTTTTTGTTCTTTAATTGTAAAAATGGATGATTCTATATTATTAGCAAGCTTGGTGATTTTTTCGATTTGCTCATGGTCTCGGATAACTTTATCAAGTGTTTGAGTAATAATGCTTTTTGATAGGATGAAATAATTATCCTTTAATAGTAATGGGTTGTTTGTTTGTGGGTAAGGGGCATTTATATAAATATAGAACCGTGTATTATTCGCATTGTTTAATAACTTCTGTAGGACAGGGCAGTAATTAGAGTAATTACAATAGTATGTTAGATTCACCAATATAATACTTGGTAATTGTGTATTTATAAAACCTATGGCTTCCTTTATACATCCTGTGCTAATAAATTCGAGCTTTTTATTTTTGGATAAGTATTCTGTAATGCCAAGACGTGTATAATAACATTCATCAATAACTAATATTCGCATTGGAACATCCTTGTTCGAGAAGATATCTTACAATAAATTGGAATTGATAGATAAGTCAACCAAGGATTAATAAAAATAATAAATAGTGTTCTTATTTGCAATTGCAAATTATTAATCAATTGATTAGGTAATTATATAAGGATATATAATTACCTTCATGAATATATAAATAAATGGATATTAGTAACACTAATATCCATTTATTTCCCTAGTGTGTTTTAAAACCAAGCTCGACATATTCTCCTGACTCGATTTTATCTACGCCAGCTTGCAGAATATGAATGAGTTGTTTCGCCACATCAGTTGTTAGCCACATGGTTTTATCCACAATAGCGTCGCCTGTGTGTTTATCTTGTTCAGGGAGGTAGTGCAAACGCAACATCATAGCGTCGTAATCATCGACAGTGCTGATGTCCCAGCCAACTACTGGGTGGGTTTGAATGACATCATTTTTTTTATTCATATAAACCTCCTAATCAAACATCGTGATAAATAATAAATATCTATAACTGACTAAGAGCAATGATCTCGTGATGAGTCCACTTTAGTATAAGGAGATTTCGCTAATAAGAAAGCAAATAAAACATTTTTTTTGCTTATATAGCAGAAAATGCATAAAACAGATAACAAGGGTTGAAAAAACAGAATGGGAAGCATCTTGAACTTCCCATTGGCGTGTTCACTACTGACCTAGAGAGATTGTCCAGCGAGCATCTTCCCCGGCTAAGAAAGGAACTAACTTATCATTACAGCAGTCAATAGATTCACAAATGATATTTTGTTCTTTAGTTAGCGTGATGGTGCCTTCATTCACAGGTAAATTATAGAATTTAGGACCATTTAATGAACAAAAAGCTTCGAAATGGGCCAAAGCCCCAAGCTCTTCAAAAACACTTGCGTAAGCCGCTAATGCCGTGGGGGCGTTAAAGACCCCTGCACAACCGCAGGAGGACTCTTTACGTGACTGTATGTGCGGTGCAGTATCGGTACCAAGAAAGAAACGGCCACACCCCGAAGCAACAGCTGTGCGTAGTGCTTCTTGGTGCACATTACGCTTCAAAATAGGTAAACAAAATAAATGCGGTCTGATGCCACCAACTAACATGTGGTTACGATTAAACATTAAATGTTGAGGTGTTAAAGTTGCAGCTGTAAATTCATTGGCTTCTTGGACATATTGAGCCGCTTCTTTGGTTGTTATGTGTTCAAGAACAATTTTCAATTTTGGAAACTGTGCCCGTAGTGGCAACATAACTTGTTCAATAAACAATGCTTCTCGGTCAAAGATATCGATATGGCTTGCAGTGATTTCACCATGAATAAGCAGTGGCATTCCTGCCTCTTCCATTGCCGCTAATACCGGGTAAATCTTTTTAATATCGGATACGCCATGGCTAGAATTAGTTGTTGCATTAGCCGGGTAGAGCTTACAGGCGGTAAACACGTCTTCGTTAAAGCCACGAATGACTTCAGTAGGATTTGTGCTATCCGTAAGGTAGCAGGTCATTAAAGGGGTAAATTGGTGCCCCTTAGGAACCGCGTTTAGAATGCGCTCCCGGTATGCTTTTGCGGCTTCAATCGTTGTGATTGGCGGAACTAAATTCGGCATGACAATTGCACGGCCAAAAAATTCACTGGTATAGGGAACGACCGTTTTTAACATATCATCATCGCGAAAATGAACATGCCAATCATCAGGGCGGCGGATCGTTAGGGTAGTTACAGTTGTCATTAAACCGGCTCCATAAGGGAAGAGTGAATGATGAGCGAGTGCTCAAGCCGGAATAGAATGATAAAGGTAAAGTGAAAAAATAGCTATGAGAAATCGCGATTATAGCGTATTTCAGAGGCTGATCGCGCAAATGGCGTAAATAAGTTATTTATTCAGGTCGTTAATAGCAAAAAACCTGCTCAAGTTTCCTTAAGCAGGTTTCTCTAAATTTTGGCTCCTCCAGCTGGACTCGAACCAGCGACATACGGATTAACAGTCCGCCGTTCTACCGACTGAACTATGGAGGAACTCCTTGGTACGCAGAGGATATTAGCTTTCTCTTATTGTATTGTCAAAGGAGAATAACGAAAAAAACGTTTGTTTGCCTGTTATCTGCACGAACTGTCGTAAGTTTGATCGAAAATAGGCTGGTGGTGATAAATCAAAGCGATATATTAACGAAAAGCGTGCCATAAATCTGTGTTGATGGGCTGTATATTATTGTGATTTTAGTGGCTAACCGCAGTTAACCACTGGGTAATAGCTGGATATCATTTACCAGAAATATCTACAGTGGAATGACGAGAACGGGTTGGGTGATATCGTCGAGTAAACTACGAGTCACCGAGGTATTAAGCCAGCGCCCAAGTGAAGAAATATGACGATGAGAAATAATTAATAACTCGCAATTATACTTTTCCATTTTTTTTGGGATGGTATTGATCGGTGTACCCGCCGCGAGTAGCCCTTCGGCTTTAAACCCCATGTTGTTTAAGGCGGCTGTGACTTCTTTTACCTGTTTTTCTGCCAAAGCTTCTTCTTTTTGCGCGGCAGGGTATTCATTCCACTCATCACTCTCTTTAGTTAATCCAGTACGACTTAGTGCAAAGGAATTATCAATAACAGTTAATACAATCACATTGCTGACACAGCCAGCCATACGTTGCATAAAGCTAAGGGCATTACTGCTATTTTCAAAGCTGTCGACCGCTAACAATACATTATTAATCATGATTATTTCCTAATAAGCGACCTAAATAGCGCTCTTAAAGTTAGATTCCCCTTTCTTCCAATACCCTTTGGCAAACAGTGAGGTTTTGGGGATCATTCGTTCATTGATAAATTTAAAACAACCCACCATTCGGTGGGCAAAGTCGCTGAGTTTTGTGTGGAGCCCAGTTTTGTTCATCAGTGGCTCCCATCCCGTGTATTAATGGTGACATCTGCGGACATGCCCACTCGCAGCGCATTCATCATCGCAGCATGGTCGGTGTTGTTATCAAAAATAATCTTTACAGGTATGCGCTGTACAATTTTAGTAAAATTACCTGTCGCATTTTCCGGAGCAATGGGGGAGAAACTCACACCAGACGCCGGCGCAATACTATCGACATAACCTTTCAATATTTGCCCTGGGAAGGTATCGATACTGATATCAACGACTTGGCCGTGAGTAATATTTTCCAATTGAGTTTCTTGATAATTCGCGATGATGTAGAGCTTGTTTTGGGGAACAATGGCCATTAAAGCATCACCTGGCTTGACAAACTCACCGACACGCAAACTTTTTTTACCAATGACACCACTAATAGGTGCAGTAATACGGGTATAGGAGAGGTTAAGCTCGGCCATCGCTTTTTTAGCTTGGGCCAACGTCAACTCAGCATTGCTATCGGCCTGTTTTGCTTCTAAAATTTGTAACATATTTTGGGCGGCTTTTAATGATGCTTCGGCTTGTGCAACACTTGCCGTCATTGTTTGCACGCGTGTCGTTGCTTGTTGCGCAGCTTGTTGTGAACCAGCACCGGTATTGGCCATTTTGTGGTAGCGAATTTTTTCTTGGTGCGCAAATTGCAGTTCAGCTTTAGCAGATTGTAGTTGGGCTTCTGCGGCAGCGATCAAGGCTTGCTGACGAGTTAAATTGGCTTTTGCGTCATCTTGACGTGCGCGAGCAGATTGCTCTTGTGCAGCGGCTTGAGAAAGTGCAACAGTGAATTCTCTAGGGTCAATGACGGCTAATAATTCACCTTCTTTGACCCATTGGTTATCTTGTACAAGGACTTCGGTCACTACGCCTGAAATTTGTGGTGAAATACGTGAGATATCTGCACGGATATAAGCATCATTGGTATTTTGAGCGTTTTTTTTAATCGCGAACTTATTAATTAATAACCCTCCCATCAAAACAGCAATAGCGGTGATAGCCAGAGCGACATTTTTATTAATTTTTAATTTGATCTTACTCATTCTAATTTCCTGATAATCAATAACTAAACAGCGGCAACAGACCGCGGTGGGTAAATACGAGTTGGCATCACTAAAATCAGCCCGGTTAATAACAGTGCTAAACCAGAAACCAGCAAATACAGGTCAGAGCTAGCTAAAACATGTCCTTGGCTTGAGGCGAGTTTAGTGAGCTCGCCAATAGAGTTTGTAGCAGTATCGCGATAAGTACTGCCGTAGCTGTCAGCAATCACGCCCGAATGGAAATCGCCACGCTGGCGGCTAAACAGGGCGATTGCTCCCCCAGCAGCCGTTGCTGCAAACCCTTTAACGGCATTAAACCAAGCCGCAGCAAAGGGGCCATCAGTAGGTAATAATCCACCAGTTGCCATCATCAATAGCGGAATGACGGCCATGGGTTGGGCTACGGCTTGTAAGAGGGAAATCAATCTAAAATTATCGCCATTCCAATCAGGGGTTAGCTGCGATGCGAGAACACAAGCGGTCGCCATCAAAAGCAAACTCATGGCGAGCACCCAACGGCAATCAACTTTTGGGGTATTACAAATAATGGCAACGATAGGGAGCGTAATGAGCTGTGGGAGTGATACCCATAGCATCATGTCTGAGGTTTGTTCTAAGCGATACCCTTGAATAGCCGATAAATAGCCAGAGGTAATATTCACCAAAGAAACCATAATCAATAATACACCACCAAGGGTGATTAATGAGAATGACAAGTTTCGTTTGCCAAGTAATTGTAAATTGAAAAAGGGTAATGGGTGATACCACTCGTTTATCAAAAACAGGGCTAATAGGCCAAGGCCACCAATTAATAAAACATAAATTAATGATGAATTTAACCAATCAAGGCGCTCTCCTTGGGAAATCCCTACGGTGAGCATGGCAAGTGCACTTCCACCGAGAAGTAAACCTCGCCAGTTAAACTGTTTGAGTCGTTCTAAACGTAAAGGGTCTTGTGGCAAACCAAAGCCAATACAGATGGTGGCTATCGCCATGAGTGGTAAATTCCAATAAAAATATCCACTCCACCCCCAGTGAAAGGCAAAAGCGGCTGCAGTGACACCAAAAGTCGCACTCCACGCAGAAACCCAACCATAAGCCCCTAAACCTAAAACTTTAATAAGTGGAGGCATAAAACGCAGCACTACCGTCATTAACATCGGGGGGAGAGCACCGCCAGCAAAGCCCTGTAAACTACGTATTGTCAATAGAAGGGCATAATGGTTTCCAAGCCATGGTGTAATTAACCCACCAATCAGATAAATAGAACACATAACAAGTGCGACACGACGTAGTGAGAACGTCGGCCAAAAGCAAGGTGTAAATCCCGAGCCAATTACAAAACCGGTTACATAACAAGTGATTAGCCAACTTCCAGTATCGATATTTAATGCCATTGCGCCCTGAATATCGCCTAGAGCGAATTTACTGGCGTTTTCTCCCACGCCACTCGCCATTACCGCTAAAAAAACACCAAATAGCCCCATCCATGTGCGACCACTGATCTCGTTCGCGCTGGCTATCCATTTGTTTTTTTTGGGTTGTGTGATAGACGCATCAACCATTTCAAACTCCTGCTATTTAAAAATTTGTTCTGTCATTTTTCAGCAGTAGTATCTAAACTTTATTTAATTGTTTAAAATGAAATGATGTAATTAAACTATTGCATAAAACGCAATCCACTAATAAGGAGGACTGCTAAGGGGCGAGGAGGGTAAATGCCACAAAAAATTGATTTCAATTTGATTTATGCGTTGAATTTATTGTTGGAAGAGGGAAGTGTAGGAGGAGCAGCCGAAAAAATGAACCTGAGCGCTCCTGCCATGAGCCGAATTTTAGGGAGAATTCGTGAGCAATTTAATGACCCGATCCTAGTCAGGGCGGGGCGTAAATTAGTACCCACGCCGAGAGCATTAGAACTAAAAGAACAACTTAGCCATATTATTGCTCAAGCGGAAGCGCTAATAGATCCTGACGAGTTATTCAATCCAAAAACATTAGAAAGAACATTTGTTATTCGTGCGAATGATATTTTCATTGGTGCTTTAGGTGGCGGGTTATTAGAAAAACTGAGGGAGCTGGCACCACAAAGCCGTTTAGTTTTTATTGCAGAAAGTGATACAGAAGATGATTCTTTGCGTAGTGGTAAGGTAGACTTGGTTATCGGTTCTTCTCGAGATTGGCACCCTGAAATTAAAGCTCAGAGCTTATTTACCAGCACTTTTCAGGCGTTAGTTCGCCCTGAGCATCCGATTATCGGGCAGGTGACGCCTGAAAGTTTAACCCATTACCCGCATATTAGCGTATCACGGAGAGGGCGAACGTTAGGGCCAATTGATGACGCATTACGGGATCTTCAATTACAGCGTAATGTTGTATTAACCTTACCTAGCTTTCATTCAGCCATGATGCTAACAATGAATTCTGATTATATTTTGCCGCTTCCTCGTCATGTGCTACAAGGGGTCAAGAGTGTGAATTTGCCATTAGTTGAAATTGAACTTCCTTTAGAGTTGGAATCGATATTTATTGTGCAGGCATGGCATCCAAGATTGGATAGGGACCCTGCGCATCAATGGTTACGCCAGACGATCAAACAGTTTTTTTTAGAGAAAGAATAGGCATTTATTTTATGGTGGGAACACTTGTATTTGCCGTAAATAAAGTAATGCTAAGAAGAGTAACTTTCAGCTAGAGAGCAAAAAGCCCGCATTAAGCGGGCTTTTAAAATTTGGCTCCTCCAGCTGGACTTGAACCAGCGACATACGGATTAACAGTCCGCCGTTCTACCGACTGAACTATGGAGGAATTGCTTTGTTCCTGAGAACGAGGCGCATATTACCCATCCTGTTCACTGTTGTAAAGTATAAAAATGAAAAAAATAGCCAAGTGAGTGTTAAGTAATCGATTTGGTGATTATCTATCCTAATGCATGACATATGGATTAGGGAGGGGGATTATTCACAGTAGAGATGAATGATACATTAGTGAGAGATATATCAAGCAGATAGCAAAAAGCCCGCATTAAGCGGGCTTTTAAAATTTGGCTCCTCCAGCTGGACTTGAACCAGCGACATACGGATTAACAGTCCGCCGTTCTACCGACTGAACTATGGAGGAATTACTTGTTCCTGAGAACGAGGCGAATATTAACGATATCATCTCAGGCTGTCAATCATAAAAACAGAAAAAACATCTAACTGCTCATTCACTGCACATTATGATGAAGTTTTGCTCTAGTTAATTGATATTGAATTAATTTTGAGCCGCAAGTGCGCCTGGTAATTGCGTAGAAACTTCAGGATAAGCGACGTGATAGATGTCATAAAATGAAATCATCCCCTTTAAAGCAATTAAACGCGATATTTCTTGTTTGATAGCTGGGCTTACATCTTGTGAATCAATAATTTTGCTTATTGCGTTATCAGAAACGGGCTCAGTGACAAACCATTCTCCGTTATAACAGACACGTAAATCTAAGACGCCAATATCTTCAAAGTGATAAACAGGTTTGATGTCAAAAAGTAGTACACTTGCTAATACAATAAAAAGAATGGTGATACCTAGAGCCCAATAAGGGCCAAAATAAGGGGCATACCAAAGAATTATGGCCAGGGGGACATAAGCCGCAACCATGCCAATACATAAATAAGGGTGGTTGGCGAGAAATTGGCTATTAAAATAAGGTTTCCCATCACGGTTTTCGCGTTTATTGATGGTAGCCAAATCTTCGACGAGTATTTGTTTGATAATATCCATGTGTATAACTCTCTGTCAGATATCTATACTAGGAGGGTATCACGAGCAATTAAGATTGTTATATATCAGTTAAAAAAAATATTTACACAGATTGTCATTGTATCAGATAGTTCTCACTGACATTTGGTGGCGGCTGCTTTTTTAGATTAAAGTTTTCTTTAAACTATCAACTAAATGCAACGATTTTGTTAACGTTATAGTCGATAAAAGTGATGTAATCGAAAAAACGGCATATTTTTCAGGTTTGCTCGTATAAAATAGTTGCTATTATCTTTAAGTCATGAGTTAATGAGTGTCGGCCTGTTTAGCAGTCCTATTTGATGTATGATTACTGAGTTAGTGTGTTCTAAAGAAGAAAGTTATCACAGATAGCCTTTGACCGTGACGCTGCATCTTGGTGTTTCCCTGATTAAATAGTTGACTCTGGCCCGTATATGCCAAAAGGCAAGTTTTTTTGATGTTATATAGGAAAAGTCAAATGTCCGACAAAATGAAAGGTCAAGTTAAGTGGTTCAACGAGTCTAAAGGCTTCGGTTTCATCACTCCAGCTGATGGTAGCAAAGACGTTTTCGTCCACTTCTCTGCCATTCAGGGCAATGGTTTCAAAACTCTGGCTGAAGGTCAGCAAGTTGAATTCACCATTGAAAACGGTGCAAAAGGCCCAGCAGCTGCTAACGTAACTGCTATCTAAGCTAATTGCTTAACTGATTTTCTAAAGCCCGTCATTTTTAATGACGGGCTTTTTCGTATGCGTTACATTTATGGTTAATATATTTTGTTGGAAAAGAATGTTATGAATATTAATGACCGTGTTTATGTAAAAACAGACGGAGAAGAGCGTCGAGAAGGAACTATTTTACTTATTGAACCCTTCAATGAAGGGGTAATGTATTTAATTGCATTACCTGATTACCCTGAAGGTATTTGGTTCTTTAATGAAAAAGAAGGCGATGAAGGGATTTTTGTTACGCCAATTGAAAGATAAGTTCAATTTAATGGGCACTTTGTCCTTTACTTAATAATTTTCCCCACTTATACTCCTTCCATCTTTTATTTAGGAGATTATTACTTGGACAGTCAGAGTTGGAATAAAAACTTAATTTAATGGCAAGCCAGTAATCGTCTTTTCTTTTCACTGCTTGCCACAACGGCGGGCGGTGTCTGATGTTTCCTCATCATACTACTCCCTTATAATTGTATTTCACTAGATAGCGTATTATAGCTGTATTGAGTGTGTATTATGTTGGTCTATATTTATTCTCTATTTCCTCCTGGCAATAGCTAATGGTTTTTGAGTAATTATTTTACTCAAAATATGGCTATATGCTTTTTATTAAGCATATAAATCATTATCCAAGTTATTTTTGGAGGGATTATCATGCTTTTTTCCCCTGATATTTTAAATTTACTGTCTGCTATGTGTTTTGGTGCATTAATTGGTGCTGAGCGCCAATGGCGTCAACGAATGGCGGGATTGAGAACGAATGCACTGGTTGCAACTGGAGCGGCGGTATTTATTTTAAGTTCTGTAACGACATCGCCAGATAGCCCCGGGCGTATTGCTGCTCAAGTGGTGTCTGGAATTGGCTTCCTTGGGGCGGGTGTGATTATGCGTGAAGGCATGAATATCCGAGGGTTAAACACTGCGGCGACGCTTTGGTGTTCTGCAGGGATCGGTGTTTTATGTGGATTAGGGCAATACTCTTTGGCATTGATGGCGACATTATTAATTTTATGCGCCAATATTTTGTTAAGAGAAGCGGCTTCACGAATTAATAAACAACCTCAACAGCAAGCGCTCGATGTCGAACAACGTTATAAAATTCGTGTCATGTGCCATCAAACGGATGAAATCTTAGTAAGAACACTTATTTTACAAGCAATTAACGGATTGCATATTCGATTGCGATCGTTAAGCAGCGCAGACACATTGAAACCTGAACAGCTGGAAGTGTGTGCTGAGTTTCTTGCGACACCTGCCGAACAGAAAGAAATTGAAGCATTGGTATGCAGAATAAGCCTTGAGCAAAGTGTTAGTGCTATCAATTGGAAAGTGGCATCAGAGCTACCGGCCTGATGACTTTAAATTAACACACTATAGGAGCTGAAATGGACGACCACCCTCCGTCATGGAGATGTAAATTGGAGCTATCCTACTGATAATAATTTTATTTCAGTTGGATAGCGTAAAAATCACGAGTGTTGTATTCGAGACAACGTTATGACTGAAATAAGAGAACCGCGCAAAAGCGTCAAAGCAGCTGTTCGCCAAAAATTTATTGTTGGCGAACAAGCGAGTAAAAATATTGAGCAAGTGCTCAACGAATATCAAACAAATTTATTAGGCTTACCAGAGAATGAGGCGATGGATCGCTTAGTGACTGAAGGCGAAAATGAAGTTGCTCATGAAAAAGCCCCTCCAGCATGGAAACAATTGATCTCTTCCTTTAAAAATCCATTCATATTCGTACTGATTATATTAGCCATTGTGAGCTTTTTTACGGATTATGTTATTCCCAAACGTCAAGGTGAAGAAACAGATTTAACCGGGGTGATTATTATCGTCACGATGGTTTTACTGAGTGGATTTTTACGTTTTTGGCAAGAGTATCGTACCAATAAAGCGGCAGAAGCCTTGAAATCTTTAGTTCGTACGACAGCGACTGTATTTCGTCGCGACAATAAAACGGGGCGCTCAGTTCGAAAAGAGGTACCGATTAAATGCTTAGTACCTGGGGATATAGTGTTGTTATCCGCAGGGGATATGGTTCCTGCTGATTTAAAGTTAGTCGAATCAAGAGATTTATTTATTAGCCAAGCGATTCTAACGGGGGAGTCCATACCAGTTGAAAAATATGACACATTGGGTGATGTTTCAGCTAAAAGTTTAGAACCTGTATCGCCAACAGAAAATGAGTTGTTAGAAATTTCAAATATCTGCTTAATGGGAACTAATGTTACCAGTGGTACAGCCCGTGGAATTGTAGTCGCAACAGGCGGAAAAACCTATTTAGGCTCACTGGCCAAATCGATTGTGGGAAGCCGTGCACAAACATCGTTTGATCGTGGTGTGAATAGTGTCAGTTGGTTATTGATCCGTTTTATGTTGGTCATGGTACCAATTGTCTTACTTATCAATGGGTTTACTAAAGGAGATTGGTTCGAAGCGACATTATTCTCACTGGCTGTTGCTGTGGGGTTAACGCCCGAAATGTTACCGATGATTGTAAGCTCAAACTTAGCCAAAGGGGCAATCGCCATGTCAAAACACAAGGTGATTGTCAAAAGATTAAATGCGATACAAAACTTTGGTGCAATGGATGTGCTGTGTACGGATAAAACGGGAACTTTAACGCAAGATCGTATTATTTTAGAACATTATTTAGACAGTAATGGGCTGAGAAATAGTAAAATCTTGCAACTGGCTTGGCTAAATAGCTTCCATCAAAGTGGCGCTAAAAACATGATGGATCAGGCAATTATTCGCCGTGGTAGAGGTAACAGTGAAGTTGAGCAGCTAAAAGGATTTCAAAAAATTGATGAATTACCCTTTGATTTTATTCGACGCAAATTGTCAGTAACTGTGAGAACACCGGAGGGTGAAGCCCTACTTATTTGTAAGGGAGCGGCTGAGGAAATGTTAGCTGTTTGCCAAAGTTACCAACAAGATGGTGAACTTCATTTACTGGATGACCAAGCAAGAACAAAAATTACCGAGCTAGTGAGTGACTATAACAGACAGGGATTTCGTGTATTGTTACTCGCTACTCGTTATTTGAATAAAGCGGAAGCCAGCTTACCGCTTTCGGCTCAAGCAGAGCATCAGTTAGAATTGCAAGGCATTTTAACTTTTCTTGACCCCGCAAAAGAAAGTGCAATTTCAGCTATTGCTGCACTACGTGAAAACGGTGTGACGGTTAAGGTGTTGACGGGGGATAATGCGATTATTACTGAAAAAATTTGTCATGATGTTGGTTTAAATATCAGTGAAATCATGACCGGCTTAGAGGTTGAAGAGCTGACAGACGAAGAGTTGAGCCAAAAAGTTGAACAGGTTTCCGTTTTTTGTAAATTAACACCCTTGCAAAAGTCCCGTATTTTAAAACGGTTACAAGCTAATGGACATACGGTTGGTTTTCTTGGTGATGGGATCAATGATGCGCCTGCGTTACGTGATGCTGATGTGGGAATTTCAGTTGATACAGGGACGGATATTGCTAAGGAGTCTGCGGATATTATCTTACTTGAAAAAGATTTGATGGTATTAGAGCAGGGGGTGATTAAAGGACGAGAGACATTCGGTAATATTATTAAATACTTAAATATGACCGCGAGCTCTAACTTCGGTAACGTATTTTCTGTATTAATTGCGAGTGCATTTATTCCCTTCCTACCGATGCTAGCTATTCATTTGCTCGTTCAAAACTTGCTGTATGATATTTCCCAGCTTGCATTGCCATGGGATAAAATGGACAAAGAGTTTTTAAAACGCCCCCGCAAGTGGGATGCAAAGAATATCGGCCGTTTTATGATTTGGATTGGGCCAACATCATCTATCTTTGATATTACGACTTTCGCACTAATGTGGTACGTGTTCCAAGCAAATAGTGTTGCTCATGAAGCGTTGTTCCAATCGGGTTGGTTTGTTGAAGGGTTACTTTCACAGACGCTAGTTGTTCATATGTTAAGAACACAAAAAATACCGTTTATACAAAGTACTGCCGCACTACCTGTTATGCTAACAACGGGGTTAATTATGGCTCTTGGGCTATATATTCCATTTTCTTCATTTGGTGAAATGATAGGATTACAACCGTTACCAATAGAATATTTCCCATGGTTAGCGCTCACATTAGTAAGCTATTGTGTTGTCGCTCAGTTGATGAAGCAATTTTATATCAAACGTTTTGGAACTTGGTTATAAAATAGCGTTAAAGGGGGGGAGGTTCAATAACCTCTTATCTGTTTTGTTAGGTATCTAGTGTGGGTTATTTATTATTTACTGTAACTCATTAATATTCAAAAAATAAAAAGAGCCATAATGACAATGGCTCTTTTTGATTTTACAGAATAAAAAGAATAGGGCTTATTGCAGGCCTAAAGCAGTTTTCATCTGTTTCATTGCATCAATACCTTGTTGGCAAGCTTTATCTTGCTGATCTTTAGGTAGTGCAGCAACTTGTTTTTTACCTTCTTCCAACTGGCCTTTCATTGCATCTAACTGCGTTTTTGCTTGCGGATTTTCCGAAGCTTTAGCAATTAAGCTATCAACTTCAGCAAAGTAAGCATTACAAGTTTCAGTTGCACCAGCAACTTCGCCTTTTTTCTCTTCTTCTGAACAAGCAGTGATCGTCAGTGCCAATAACCCCATACCACAAGCTAAAATCAACTTTTTCATAATCAACCTTATTAAAATTATTTATATAGCGAATTGAGTATATAAGAGATGTTTTTAATATCAAACGTGACAAATCCTAAAATAATATTTTAGCTAATCGATTAAATTTCAATTTAATAGGGCTATCATGTTTTATTTTTAGATGTTTTCATTACATAATTTCATTTCTTTATATTAAAACCTTTTTTATCATGTGGTTATGATGCAGTCTTGACGACTCTACCTATATTTAGAGTGATTACTGGATAATGTAATCGAGGTTAGAGAGAAGACAGTTAAAGGCTAGCTTGTAGAATGAGGACAAGTGGAGTTACGGTTTCTTAATTTAATAAACATATTTTTTGGCAATAATTATGTTTCAACTATCACGGTAGAATTATATTTAATGCGTGAAATTACTTAAGCAAGCTACCTATATAAGTTCTTTTAATATCGATATAACATTTTCTTATATTAAATTAAATCCATTACAAAAACGTTTATTTGTAACAAAATGTTTACGGTCGAATGATGCGTTTTCACTATGAAATATTTACAGAATTAATAGCTGTTCATTTAAGATGCAATTATAGATGTGAAAGGTGAGCTACTTCACAAATTTAAGAATAAAACCTTTGTATTAGTATAAGTTTGATTTTTAAATCAAATTTTCTTTGTACGCAGATGAAATTATCAGGTAAAGTCTTTGTTTTTAAGCGAACTAACATATCAATAGCGCTTAAGTAATAGTTAATGATAGGTGTACAGAGTTAACGACAACTCAGTTAATTTTGTTGACGCTAACCCAAATTCGTACCAAAATTGACTTATCATAGAAATTCGCCAAAGAGCGAAAGACGGGTTAGAATGCGTTTAATAAAGGGCAATAACTTTTCTTACTATACATTTATAGGGTGATTAGTTCTCCAAAGGTAAAGTAAGAATATATGATATGGCTTAGCTATATCGCGATGCAACATAGCAGATATTATATTAATGCTATGGGCATACAATGTATGTAGCCTGATTTATCTGGTTACACTTTTATATTTAGACTTACACACAGGGCTTTACCATTATGTCTGCTTCTATTGTAAAGAAACGGCCTCTGAGTCGTTACATCAAAGATTTTAAACACAGCCAAACTCATTGTGCACATTGTCACAAGACTCTTGATCGCATCTCTTTAGTTTTCAACGATGACATCTTAAATAAAGAAGCTATCGCTGATATGACTGAATTGGTTGATGAGGGCACTTGGGGGGAGCTACAAGGTAAATTTACTGCACTTTGTCGTTTTTGTAGTGAAATTTATTGCAATAGTAATACTGATTATTTTGATATTATGTCATTTAAACAGTATTTATTCTTACAGACTGAGATGAGCCATAGCACAGTTCGTGAATATGTTGTTCGCTTACGCCGTTTAGATGAGCTGTTATCCTCATCTAATTTTTCTATGAAAGAATTTACTGCGAGTAAAGTTCAAGATGAATTAAGTGAGAAAATGACAGATTCTGCGTTCAGTAATTACAATATTGCATTACGTAAATATGAGCAGTATTTATTCTGGGAATCAGAAAAACGCAATAATTAGAATAACATATTGAAAATAAGCGTCGCTATTTTCATTGTTATTTTTAAGTAATGGTGTCCTTATGGGCACCTTTTATGTTTTTAGCGCTTAGATAAGTGTATTTTTAAACAAATCGATTGTGATGTATGGCCTGACCATCGTAGATAACGAGGTCAGGCCTTTTGTTTATTATCCAATTGTCATTAAGCTAGCATTACCGCCTGCTGCAGCGGTATTGACGCTCAGTGAACGTTCATGGAGTAAGCGTTCAGTCAGCAAGTTAGTTTCACCACGTTCAAAGCCTTGTACTGAAATAATTGGCCCTTTACGTTGTGCAACCACCGCGCAAACCTCTTTTAGTTGATCGCTGTCACCATGATAAATAACCCCTTCGATTGGTTCTTTAGCTTCTATCCAGTTTTTAGTTAGTGATATGGTTTTTCTCACTTTTTCAGGCAGTGATTTAAACAGCTTCTGATGGAGTTCGCTATCTGGCCATAACACCTGACAACCCGCAGAAAGTACCGCGGTTAGCTGGGTTAAACCATCTTGTTCATTGTCACTAAGGCATAAAATCAATCCACGTGGGCGCAAAGTGTAGGTGTTTCTTTCACCTGTAGGGCCCGGTAACACTCGGGTGGTTCCTGTTTGACTATGGCGTGTAAATAGTTCAATCGCTGAAGGCGAAATAATCGAGTTTTGTTTTTCAGACCATTGTGTCAGTGCTTCAAATGGCTCAAGTAAAACAGTTCTAGCACTGGCATCCATGGGGAAATGGCTATCTTGTCGTTCTAGGGTATTTGAAACTGCGTTATCTGGGCGTTCGCTTAATAAACGATAGAGGTATAATGGCCCACCTGCTTTAGGGCCAGTTCCAGATAAACCTTCACCACCAAAAGGTTGTACGCCAACAACGGCACCAACCATATTGCGGTTTACGTAAAGATTGCCAACTTTCGCTTTTGAAACGACTTGGTTGATAGTTTCATCGATACGAGTGTGAACACCCAGTGTCAGTCCATAACCGGCAGCATTAATTTGTTCAACAAGTGCTTCTAGCTCATCTCGTTTAAAACGTACAACGTGGAGAACAGGGCCAAAGATCTCTTTTTTCAGCTCACTAACATCATCAAGTTCTATTAATGTCGGCTTAACATAGGTTCCTTCTTGTTGCTCTTGCTGATCATCATGATTCTCAAATGCAGCTTGGAAGACTGATTTCCCTTTACTGCGCATTTTTTGAATATGTTGATCGATATTCTCTTTTGCTTCACGGTCAATCACAGGGCCAATATCGGTCGATAAATGCTCTGGGTTCCCCATACGGCACTCTTCCATTGCGCCTTTTAACATGCGAATAGTTCTATCTGCGACATCTTCTTGGATACATAAAATACGCAGGGCTGAACAACGCTGGCCCGCACTATCAAACGCAGACGCCACAACATCAGTAACAACCTGTTCTGTTAGCGCGGACGAATCAACGATCATGGCATTTAATCCGCCTGTTTCTGCAATCAGCGGGGTAGGCCGGCCTTGTGCATCTAAGCGCCCAGCAATATTACGTTGAAGTAACCCTGCGACTTCTGTTGACCCTGTAAACATGACCCCGCGAACACGAGCGTCGCCAACGAGTTGGGCGCCAATGGTTTCTCCTTTACCTGGTAAAAATTGCAGTACATCGCGTGGAATACCCGCTTGATGCAAAATAGATACCGCGATAGCGCCGATTAATGGTGTTTGTTCAGCGGGTTTCGCGAGTACGGTGTTACCTGCTGCGAGAGCCGCCGCAATTTGGCCTGAAAATATTGCTAACGGGAAGTTCCATGGACTAATACAGACCACAGGCCCTAAAGGACGGTGAGTGTTATTATCAAAATCATTTTTGACTTGGGTTGCATAGTAGTTAAGAAAATCTACCGCTTCCCTAACCTCTGCAATCGCATTGTTGTAAGTTTTACCCGCCTCACGCACTAAAATATCTAACAGCGGTTGTAGCTGCTGTTCCATGAGATCAGCCGCTCGTAATAAGATAGCCGCTCGCTCAGAAGGCGGGGTTGCGAACCAGATAGTACCTGCATCGTTAGCGGTATTTAATGCGTGCTCAGCTTCTTGCTCTGTAGTTTCACGAACGTAGCCGACAATATCTTTGTGGCAGGCAGGGTTAATAATTGGTGTAGCTTCAGGTAACGTTTGCGAAGCTTGGAAATCACCCCCTAACAGTGGTTCTGCGGTTTTTTGCTGCATAGCCGCGCTCAGAAGGGCACTTGATAACGAAGCCAATCGATGTTCGTTTGATAGGTCAAGCCCCATTGAATTCACACGTTCTTGGCCGTACAGATCACGTGGTAATGGAATTTTTGGGTGTGGTAAGCCAATTTGCCCTTCAGTTTTAGACAGTTCTAAAACATCTTTAACTGGGTCGACAACTAATTCATCGAGAGGAATAGTAGCATCAGCGATACGGTTTACAAATGAAGTATTTGCGCCATTTTCTAATAATCGACGCACCAAATAGGCTAATAAAGTTTCGTGTGTACCAACAGGTGCATAAATACGACAAGGGCGGTTTAGTTTGCCATCGGCAACTTTACCAACAACTTGCTCATAAAGTGGCTCACCCATTCCATGTAGACATTGGAACTCGTACTGGCCAGGGTAGTAGTTTTTACCTGCAATTTGGTAGATGGCAGAGAGGGTGTGTGCGTTGTGTGTTGCAAATTGCGGGTAAATTAAATTGGGAACCGACAAGAGTTTTCGTGCGCAGGCAATATAAGATACGTCAGTATACACTTTACGCGTATAAACTGGGTAACCTTCTAGCCCATCCATTTGAGCGCGCTTGATTTCACTGTCCCAATAAGCACCTTTTACCAAGCGGATCATTAAGCGGCGTTGGCTTCGTTCAGCTAAATTTATAATTGAATCAATCACAAATGGGCAGCGTTTTTGGTAGGCTTGGATAACAAAGCCTATCCCATTCCAACCCGCAAGCTGTGGTTCGAAGCAGAGTTTTTCTAGCAAATCTAAAGAGATTTCTAAGCGGTCGGCTTCTTCTGCGTCAATGTTAATCCCTACATCGTATTGATGTGCTTGTAATACAAGGGATAACAGGCGTGGGTAAAGCTCTTCCATCACGCGAGAGTATTGTGCACGGCTATAACGTGGATGCAATGCAGATAACTTGATTGAAATCCCCGGGCCTTCATAAATACCGCGGCCATTTGATGCTTTGCCAATAGCATGGATAGCCTGCTGGTAAGACACCATGTAATCTTGCGCATCTTTTTCCGTTAATGCGGCTTCCCCTAGCATATCGTAAGAATATCGGAAGCCTTTATCTTCGAGTTTGCGTGCGTTAGCGAGTGCTTGGGAGATTGTTTCGCCAGTGACGAATTGCTCTCCCATAAGGCGCATCGCCATATCAACGCCTTTGCGCACGAGGGGCTCACCACTTTTACTAATGATGCGATTAAGTGAGGTTGATAGCTTTGCTTCATTATGTGTAGAAACTAATTTGCCCGTAAACAGCAATCCCCAAGTTGCGGCATTGACAAACATTGAGCTGCTTTGGCCAAGGTGTGATTGCCAATTCCCATTGCTAATTTTGTCACGGATAAGTGCATCTCGCGTTGCCTTATCAGGAATGCGCAATAAGGCCTCTGCGAGACACATTAGTGCGACACCTTCTTGAGATGAAAGTGAAAATTCTTGGAGTAGCCCTTGAACTAAGCCTGAACGGCCGATGCCATTTTTTTGATTACGTAGTTTTTCAGCGATTGAATACGCTAATTTATGAGCGGCTTCAGCTTGTTCTGTCGGGAGTTGTGCTTGTTGCAATAACATTGGGACAGCTTGTGTTTCAGGAATTCGATAGGCAGAAGTAATTGCAGAGCGTTTTACAGATTGTGGTAAAATGTGCTCTGCGAAATCTAAGAATGGTTGATAGTTAGATTCAACGGTGGTGTCTTCATCAGAAGTTTGATTTTCTTTTACATCGATACCTGGTGCGAGCTCTGGAAAGGCTTGGCCATTATCGAGTTGTTCTAGGTAATTATAAATAGCTTGTTTGATAAGCCAGTGTGATGTGCGGTCAAGACGCTGAGCGGCATTTTTAATGCGTTCCCGAGTTGCTTCATCAAGTCTCACACCCATAGTTGTAGTGCTACTCATCTTAATTCCTCTAGGTCACGAGTCATTTTAATCAAAAAGTTACACCACATTATCTTAATGTTGCAACTTTGTGCAACATTGTTACGTGTGGTTTCTGAAGGAAATGTGAAACATATCGAGTTTTTTAAGTTTTATTATTTTTAATTAAATTGATATTTATTAATTTATCATATTTTACATGTGTTTATGCTTATTTTGTTTCAGGGGTGTAGTTAAACGCTCGATTGTTAATTTAAGTTTAAATTTTAACATTTGTGATATGGATTCTATTTATGCAATAAAAAATAGTTAATTTCTTGTTAATTTAATACGAGTCTGTCTAGGATGGGATAGCTAAGATGTTAAATTAGTGCAACACAAATAATCACAACCTATTTTGGTGTTCGCGTAGATAAATTAAATATGTGCAATAAAGTGCAACACCATGAAATTACAAGTTATCAGCGGAAACTTATAAAGATAACTCACAATTTTAAAGCTACTCAATGGAGAAAACAGGATGACTGTAAGCACTCCGATGATCATTATGTTCGTCGTATATATTACTGGCATGTTATTAATTGGCTATATGGCCTATCGCTCAACGAAAAACTTTGACGATTACATTTTAGGTGGGCGAAGTTTAGGTAGCGTCGTAACCGCATTGTCCGCTGGAGCCTCGGATATGAGCGGTTGGTTGCTCATGGGGTTACCGGGTGCGATTTTTTTAGCCGGGATTTCTGAAAGTTGGATTGCTATCGGTTTGAGTCTCGGGGCATACCTTAACTGGTTATTTGTCGCAGGGCGTTTACGTGTCCAAACAGAAAAAAATAATAATGCACTAACATTGCCTGATTATTTTACGAGCCGTTTTGAAGATAATAGTAAGATTTTACGTATTATTTCTGCTGTTGTTATTCTAGTTTTCTTTACGATTTATTGTGCGTCAGGTGTGGTCGCAGGTGGCTTATTATTTGAAAGCACATTTAACATGAGTTATGAAAAGGCAATGTGGTTAGGGGCACTCGCGACTATTGCTTATACTTTTTTAGGTGGCTTTTTAGCGGTGAGTTGGACTGATACAGTGCAAGCTTCATTAATGATCTTCGCATTGATCCTAACACCTATTGTTGTGATCCTTTCTTTAGGGGGAATAGATACCTCTATTGAAGTGGTTAAAGCTAAAAACCCCGAATATCTTGATATGTTTAAAGACATGAATATCATCGCAATTCTGTCATTATTAGGTTGGGGATTAGGCTATTTTGGGCAACCTCACATTTTAGCGCGTTTTATGGCTGCGGACTCTGCTCGTACTATTCGTTCTGCTCGACGTATTAGTATGACATGGATGGTGTTATGCCTAGGTGGAACGATTGCGGTTGGTTTTTTTGGAATCGCTTATTTTGAAAATAATCCGGCTTTAGCGGGAGCGGTCATGCAAAATAATGAGCGCATATTCATGGAGTTAACAGGTATTTTGTTTAATCCATGGGTCGCTGGCATTTTATTATCAGCCATATTAGCCGCAGTAATGAGTACGTTAAGTTGTCAATTATTAGTTTGTGCAAGTGCGTTAACGGAAGATTTATACAAGCCCTTTATCCGTAAGAGTGCAAGCCAAAAAGAGTTAGTGTGGGTAGGGCGCTTTATGGTGTTGTTGGTTGCTGCAATTGCCATTTATATTGCGCGTGATCCAAATAACAAAGTTTTGGCCTTAGTAAGTAATGCGTGGGCGGGTTTCGGTGCAGCATTTGGCCCTGTTGTTTTAATTTCTGTAATGTGGAAACGCATGACCCGTACGGGGGCACTTGCAGGAATGCTAGTTGGCGCGGTGACAGTGCTAGTTTGGATGAAATACAAATGGTTTGACTTGTACGAAATCATCCCCGGTTTCTTATTAGCAACCATCGCTATTGTTGTTGTGAGTTTAATGACTAAAGCACCAAGTGCAGCCGCTCAAGCTCGTTTTGATGAAGCTGAGGCCGAATATAAAGCTAGTTAACCTAGTGGGTTTATAAAATTTTAAAGGCCGAGTAACAGCATTGTTATTCGGCCTTTTTACGCGGAGTCATTAATGGTTTTTTCTACGCTTGGCGAATTGATAACCAATAAATAGTAAAATAAACCAGACGGGAGTTGCAATTAAGGCTTGTCTTGTGTCGTGCTGAAACGCCAATAACACGACCATAAAAGCGAAAAAGGCGAGGCTAAACCATGACATCACAATTCCAGCAGGCATTTTGTAATGAGATGCTTTGTGCATTTCAGGGCGTTTTTTACGGAAATTTAAGTAGCTATATAAAATCATGCTCCAAATAAACATAAAGAGAATAGCAGACACGGTGGTGACTAGCGTGAATGCATGCATGATATCAGGAATAAAATAGATTAGGACAATACCAAAACTGAGGCAGATACAGGTAAAAATTAACCCAGTAGCAGGTACTGCTTTTTTCGATAATTGGCTGAATTGTGTTGGTGCATCACCTTCTTTTGAAAGCCCAAATAGCATTCTGCTGGTGGAAAACACACCACTATTTGCAGAAGATGCCGCAGAAGTTAGCACCACAAAGTTAACAATACTTGCCGCTGCCGGTAGGCTTATCAAGACAAACATTTCTACAAATGGGCTTTTATCGGCCAATATGGTTCGCCAAGGAGTGACAGCCATGATGACTATTAAAGATAAGACATAAAATGCAATAATCCGGATAGGGATCGCGTTGATAGCTTTTGGCAACGATTTTTCTGGATCGCGTGTTTCTGCTGCTGCCGTACCCACCAATTCAATTCCCACAAACGCAAAAATAGCAATTTGGAAGCCAGCAAAGAAACCACTGATCCCCATCGGGAACATTCCTCCATCGCTCCAAATGTTACTTAAAGATGCAGTATGGCCAGTAGGGGATTGGAAATTCATGGCGATTAATGTGCCGCCTACAGCAATGAGAGCCACAATGGCAACAATTTTTATCATGGCGAACCAAAATTCGAGCTCACCAAAAAGCCTAACAGAAACGAGGTTAAGCGTTAATAGAGTGACAACGCAGATAAACGAGGTTACCCATTCAGGAAAATCAGGGAACCAAAAGCTCACATAGGCTGTAATGGCAATGATATCGGCAATACCGGTGATAACCCAGCAGAACCAGTATGTCCAACCGACAAAAAAGCCTGCCCATGGGCCGATAAGGTCAGAAGAAAAATCACTGAATGATTTGTAGTTCAGATTAGAAAGTAGCAGTTCACCCATTGCGCGCATCACGAAAAATAGCACAAAGCCAATTATCATATATACAAAGATAATCGATGGGCCTGCGAGTGAAATGGTTTTGCCAGAACCCATAAATAAGCCAGTGCCGATTGCGCCACCAATCGCAATAAGTTGTATATGGCGGTTACTAAGGCTACGTTTTAGCTGATTACGATCAGTATTGGGTTGTGTTGATAGTGAATTCGCATTTTCTTCCATACTAAAGATGTCCGTAATGGTTTGTGATAATTAGCCACAGTCTTTTTTTTAATTTTGTGGTTATGTTTGCGTGAAATATTGTGACACAAATCTCAATTAGAGTAAGGAAAAGTTATCTTGTTAGAAACGAAGTGATGTTTATTCAAACGATATTTTTCTTAAAATTTACATTAATAACTTAAAATTAACTTAGGTAATAAAAATAGCAGAATCATATTGACTGTAGCAATTGTTAGGCGTTAAATAATTTGTATCGGGTTGTTAGCTCAGTTGGCAGAGTAGGTGACTCTTAATCACTCGGTCGTGGGTTCGATCCCCATACAACCCACCAGGTTTTCAAAGAGTTATGTGTTAGTTGAGTTACTTATCCGTACTATTTGGGACGTGACCATTAAATACTGCATCAATTTGTTTAGCATGTTCGCTAAGTAATCTGGTACTAAGAATGCATATCGCAGAACCATCTCAATACTTCTCTAATCGCCCCTTTCTTGCATAGCTGATAGAGGCAAGGGAAATTCTAGAATAAATAAGGGCACATAGAAGTGAAAATGGCAAATCCACAGATAAGTGGCTATGTGTTGCAACAAGGAATGAGTATAAAGAAGAATACGAAGTTGGAATAAAAAGATACTCTAGTGGGTTTTTTATTGCCTGAGCTGTCGTTGCCCAGGCAATAAGTTACTTATTCTATTTCCTTATTCTGTTCATATAATTTAGCGCCCTTTGCTCGCAGTTCCCCATCGACAATTTCGATAGAATCAGCTTCTACGATAATCTTTCCCTGTGGCCCTTTGTCTGATTGTGTTCCGTTTAACTTAATAGTGACTTCAGGGGCACTAATAACACCATCTTTTACCTGTACAGATTCTGATGAGGTTTGTATAGAGTTGGCCATAGCGAACGTAGATAGTGTGATTGAGATTACCGCTAAAGGTGCAATATATTTGCGCATAAAACACTCCATTGTGATGAATTCAATGGGATACTATCAAATGAATATTAAATGGGTTACAAGTTTTGTAAAGGTTCTGTTCACATTATCTATGCCAATAATATATTTGACATTTAAGAGGATGTCATTACATCCTTCATGAATTTATTATTTCAATTTATTAGAGCGAAATACTGGTTCAATAAACCAATGAATAATTGAATTTGACGCTAATAAAAGTGCGAGAATAATTGTGACTAAAGTTGATATCACCATGAGAGTGAAGTTAAGCTCTATGCCTAAATGATTTAAAATTTGTAATATAACAAAGCAGATAATAGGGTGAATTAAATAAACACCTAAGGCATTATTTGATATTTTTTCATATCTACGAGTTGATAATGCAAAGTAAATAATACCCAACCCTAATATTAGACTTACTGTGAAATTGAAAATATAGATAAAAAAGGAGTCGGCTAATAAGTGAGGGGTAATTGTGTTAAATATGGATCCAAAAAAAACATCTCGATAATTAAGGAACAAAACAGTTAAGATAGTTATGGTGAAAATAGATATAATAGGCGCCTTTCTTAACGAAGATATATTTTCATTATTAATAAAATAAGCTGTGACAAAAAAAGGAAAATATAAAAAAACCGAGAAAAACCCAGAGAGGGTCATGAGATAACTCTTTGTTATATAGGATATTAATAGGGATATCGCTAAAATTATTGATAACTTGAATTTGTTTGATTTAAAGCTCTCTGGTAATAATAAAAAAACAGCTTGCCATATAGGTGTTGCTAAAAAGAACCAAACTCCGTACTGAGGGGAAAGTAAGAATGCTTTTAACGTTAACTCACCAGTAAAGTAAAGTGGGAGCATATCGATTGTTTGAAACGTAAAATAAATGATAAAAGCTGGAAGAAGGTGAGATAGTAATTCTTTCCATGTTGTGTTTTTTGTTATAAATGCGACTATAAATACAAACATAGGAATTAATGTTAGGTCAAAAACATTAATAAGCAATGAATATTTTCTTTTATCAACTAAATTTAAATAAAAATTAAAAACAATTAATGAGCTTAACATTAATTTTAATGTAGGCCAGTATGGTTGGTCGTTGTTTTTTATATTTGAGATTAGGTGTTTTTCTTTTTTCATATATATACCCCATATAAAACGTATCGATTGTACCTCATTGAGGCTTTAAATTAAAACAAATTATTCTAGGGATTATAAAATAGTTAAAGGCCAATCAAATATTGATTAGTCTTTTTACGTTAATATTTAATTCATAGTAAGGAATTAGTTAGTTTAGGGGCAGTATAAAGTTATCTCTCAACTTTTTTGGACTTAATAGCAGGATAAAATGACAGGCTATTAGAGCGCGGAAGTAAAGAAGTGAGTGGCTATTTGAAGGGAGAGTTGCTTTTGGTTGGGAACGTAAAATTTGATTAGGTTTTGAGCAGTTAAAAAGAGGCGGTTTGAAATAGGGGCTATTATTTTATAAGGAACTGAATATACAAGAATTATTTTAACTGCAGAGTTTGAGATGTTAGGAGCTAAATTTAACTCAAGCCTCTGCTATTACATTAGCACTTATTAGTATATCGAATAAATCAGTAAAGGGATCCTGGTTTTTTCCATGATATTTTCATTATATTGACCTTGAATTGTGGCTAACTTAGCTGTTATCAAGCAATTTTTGCGTCATAGTAATTGAAGCTTCGACGCCTAATAAGTATAAGGCTTGCTCTAAAAGGTCAATTTTAGATGCGTAATGAATATCCAGTAAACGTTCTATTTGTTGTGCATTGATATTCAACCTGCGAGCAAGATCGGCACGTTGTATTGCGGAGTTGAGAATGGCGTTATGCAAAGCAATTTTTAAGCAGCAGATTATCGGTAAATAAACAGTAAAGGTTGCATCACTTTTTGTTGGCGCAGCCAGTGGGATTGGTTTCCTGAGTTCAATATATTCTGCAAACGAGCCTAGTAAAATTTCTTGGGCCTCTAACTCAACATCTTCTTTACAATAGCTAACACCCTGTAAGTCAGGAAAATCGCTAAAATTGATTTCATATATATTTTCTTCCTCAATAAACTCAACGGATGCTTGATAAGTGAACATGTTTTTCCTTCAAATTATATTCCAGACTGTTAAGTGTTGCATTGGTGCATGAGGAAAACAAGTTTGTCACTTCACTTACCTAGTCATTCGTTCTTTTATTTTTGTATCTATTGGCTTGGATATTGCTCAGTAGTTGTCATTAGAATGATTAATGTGATCTCATTGTCATAAATATACGAATGTAACAATCGTTTTATTCGGAAATTATTAGGAAATAAAGAAAACAAGAGTGAGGGAGATCACATATTGGAAAGAATTTTCACCATGAAAATGGGGGGTAAGGTAGCTTCTTTTGTAAACAAGTTACTCACTGAATTATTTTAACGAAAAGTAATTTATTTTTTAATTCCTCATTATTCCACTAAGTGATTTCACTTAAGTCTTATTGCTATTTAGGGGCTTTTGTTAAAATAAAAGTATATAGTAATCAATTGTTACTATAACTTTAGTTAATTAATTTTAGGAGGGAGACGTGAAAACGGCTAAAAACGATAAAAATGAAGACAGGCAATAATACCTTTAGTACTTTTATTTTTAGTACCGTTCAAATATTTTAAAAGTGATATAAAAACCGAAAGAAAGCGGAATGTTCTTAATTGAAACCTTGATTTTTTGCTCTTGACATAAATGTGATAGATTGGCGTAGGTTGATCTTTTTATTAAAAAAAATGAAATTTCAGTTATTTTATATAAAAAAGAAAATATTAATTAATCAAAAAAATCACTTTAATGAACTAATAACAAAATAATTACTTAAGATACTAAATAAACAAAATACGCTAACAGAATTATTTCAACTAAATAGATTTTTATTATTGGTTAATGATGTAACTTTTATAAATTTTATTAATATTGCCATGTTGTGGTATTGAAATCATTGTTTAATGATTCTAATGAAAGTTGAGAGGGAATAATTCATATGTATGACAATATAATGAGTATTTTTATGATAACTACGATTGAATAATTTTGAATGATGGTAGAAGTATAGATTAAACTTATTGAAAATTAATGATTAAGTTTTATTCCAATAATGCCGATAACACCTTAATGCACTTATGTGCAACTTAGTTTCTTAATACTAAAAATTGATTTGGATCAATATTTTGTTTTTGATGTTGTGATTGGTTCTTTTTGCTTAGTTATCACATCTAAAGAGTTGTTAGTTTGATTAAAATCCTACCATTTTGCTTAGGGTGACTGAAAATGTTGTTGATATTTAGGATGAGGTGATAGAAGATAAAGAGATAATGAAGATTATTTAATGAATTAATGGGTAATCATCTCATTGGTACAAAAAGAAACATAAGTACCTTGAATAGTTAATTTAGTGGTGCATAATAATTGGCGACTAATAATGACATCAGCAATTTCTGATTCTTATGGAAATCGATAATTTTTTGGTCACCCCTTATTTTGTTGTAGGTATTCAGGAAATATATTTAATTTAGGTTTGGAAGTCAGTGTATCTATACTCCAATTTGGGTATTTTTGAATGGATGACATGGGAAAATAATGGAATTTCATTTACCCAATTTAATTACTTTTTAAATTTAACAATTTGATTACACAATACTTTCAAATTCATATTTGTTCTTTTTGCACACAGATCGCACAGATGTTGATAATATTCGGAAAGGAAAAAAAATGAGCTCGACGACAGATTTTCTGAAGCATATATACGATATTAACCTCTCATATTTGCTATTAGCCCAAAAACTCATCTCTCAAGAGAAAGCCTCTGCGATGTTTCGTCTCGGTATCTCTGATGCAATGGCAACGACTTTAGCAGATCTTACACTTCCTCAATTAGTCAAATTAGCAGAGACAAACCAGCTAATCTGCCAGTTTAGATTTGATAATAGTGACACAATTGAAAAGCTAACCCGTGATTCAAGAGTCGATGAATTACAACAAATTCATACAGGTATTTTACTTTCGACCCGATTATTGCAAACGCATAATGAGGGCGACACCGAAATAGCGAGAAAAAGATGAGTACCTCAGCTGAAAAAAGTATAGTCCAAGAAGCGAATGATATTCGCCTAGCTATGGAATTGATCTCTTTAGGCGCTCGCCTTCAAATGTTAGAAAGTGAAACTCAAATCAGTCGTGGTCGTTTAGTTCGTTTATATAAAGAGCTAAGAGGTTGCCCTCCACCAAAAGGGATGCTGCCTTTCTCCACAGATTGGTTTATGACGTGGGAACAGAATATTCATTCATCCATGTTCTATAATGCTTATCAATTTTTACTTAAAAGTGGCCAATGTCGCGGTGTTGATGCCATATTACGAGCATATAGATTATATCTTGAACAGTGTATTCCAGAACCCGGAGAAGAGCCTTTATTGGCGTTAACACGCGCTTGGACGTTGGTCCGCTTTGTGGAAAGCGGTATGTTACAAAGTTCGCAATGTAGTTGTTGCCATGGCTCGTTTATTACTTACGCACATATTCCCGAAAATAGCTTTACTTGCAGTTTATGCCAACCGCCATCACGAGCAATAAAAAAACGTAAACTTTCCGAACATCTAGCCGATATTACGGTATATCGACAGGATGGCATTACTAAAGCGGTAATGTAATTGGATTGATTTGGTTAACAGGCAAAGGTTTTGCCTGTCACTCCTAATATTCCCTTTGACTGCCATCTGTTAACCAACGGAGTGAAAGGGAATATTGTGTTAATACTCATCGGGTATATCATTGTTACAGTTGCGGTTATTGGCGGATACTTAATGGTCGGTGGCCATTTAGGTGCGCTTTATCAACCCGCTGAATTTGTCATTATTTTAGGTGCAGGATTAGGTGCCTTTGTTGTTGGTAACAGTGGCAAATCCATCGTCGCCTTGTGTAAAGTATTACCAAAACTCTTCCGTCGTTCCTCTTACAATAAAGCAATGTCAATGGACTTAATGGCGTTGTTATTTCAATTACTGAATAAGTCACGTCAACAAGGTCTGCTTGCTCTTGAAAAAGACATTGATAATCCAAGTGAAAGTGACATTTTTTCTCAATATCCCCGTATTTTAAACGACGAATCCACCATGATGTTTATCGTGGATTACTTACGTCTGATGGTAAGTAGTAACTTACAAAGCCATGAAATTGAAGCCTTAATGGATGAAGAGTTAGAAACTTTTCGTCAAGAAAATGAAGTGCCTGCTTCAGGCTTAAATATGGTCGGTGACTCTATGCCTGCTTTTGGGATCGTTGCGGCTGTACTGGGGGTGGTTAATGCTTTGGGCTCAGCGGATCGCCCTGCGGGTGAGTTGGGGGCTTTAATTGCTCATGCAATGGTAGGGACATTTCTAGGTATTTTAGTGGCTTATGGTTTTATTTTACCTTTAGCTGCATTGATTAGGCTGCGCAGTAGTGAACAGTTGAAAATGATGGAATGCATTAAAGTCACTTTCCTCTCTGCATTGCAAGGCTACGCTCCTCAAATAGCGGTTGAATTTGGCCGTAAGGTGTTATTCAGCGCAGATAGGCCTTCATTTGTTGAACTCGAAGATAAAGTTCGGGAAGTGAAAGTAGGTGCTCGCTCACAAGAAACAACAGAGGAGTAACTAACGGATGGCAGCCAATACACCTCATGTTATTCGAGTTAAAAAGCGCAGTTCGCATCAGCAAAACGGGCATGGTGGTTCATGGAAAATCGCTTATGCCGATTTTATGACAGCGATGATGGCGTTTTTTTTAGTAATGTGGCTGATCTCAATTTCAAGTCCTCAAGAATTAACACAAATTGCTGAATATTTCCGCACCCCCTTAAGCACAGCTATCAACCCGGGAAGTAAAAGTGGGGATGCCACAAATCCGATCCCTGGTGGGGGTAAAGACCCTATTTTTCGTGATGGGGATGTGATGCCAGAGCCCAATAATATCATTGATGGTAATGCAAACTATCGTTTTGAAAAATTAAAAGAATCTCTTGAGCAGGCTATTTTAAAAGACCCGCGTTTGAACGAATTAAAGCCCCATTTACTGATTGATATGATTAATGATGGGCTACGTATACAAATTGTTGATAGTGAAAATCGACCGATGTTTAAAGTGGGTTCGGCAACGGTTGAACCCTATATGCGCGATATTTTGCGCGCAATAGCGCCACTTCTTAATGATGTACCAAACCGTATTAGTGTCTCAGGGCATACCGATGATTTGGCGTATGCCAATGGGGCTAATTATAGCAACTGGGAATTATCATCTGACCGGGCAAATGCTTCACGCCGCGAGTTGATCCGCGGTGGAATGGATGAAAACAAAGTCTTACGCGTGGTAGGAATGGCTTCAGCGATTCATTTAGATAAAGAAAATGGTTTTGCTCCGATTAACCGTCGGATAAGCATTATCGTGTTAAATGATGAAGAAACAAAACAGATCCTCCGTGAATACGATGGCGCGAAGCCGATCAATGATGTGCTCAATAAACCGCAAAAGCCCATGTCAGAAACGGCCGTGGGTGTTGTCGCTGCGGTGAAAATACCGTGATGAATGGCTGTTATTTGAATTTATTAGATAACTTGTTTAGTTGTCTGCCGGGTTGCTCGGCAGTCAGCGTTAAGTGAAACGTAAGCGAAATTGGATAAAAACCATGGATATTACCGAGTTTTATCAAACATTTTTCGATGAAGCTGATGAGTTGCTCAGGGATATGGAACAACATTTACTTGATCTTGATCCTTTTGACCCGGATAGCGAGCAACTCAATGCCATCTTCCGCAGTGCCCACTCAATAAAAGGAGGGGCTGCAACCTTTGGTTTCACTCAGTTGCAGAATACGACTCATACATTGGAAAACCTTTTAGATAAGGCGCGTCATGATGAGTTAACGCTCACTCCTGACATCATTGATGTTTTCCTCGATGCAAAAGATGTCATGGCGTCACAGTTAGATGCCTATAAAAATGATTCTTTACCAGATGAAGACACTTTCAAACGTATTTGTGAGGTACTTAGCCGAGTCGAAAATAGAGCAGAGGAGGTTGCTGATACAGGTACTGCGCTAGTTGAAACTAAAGTTGAAGATGCGGTTGTTGAAAACGCACCCGCGGAGCAAAGTGAATATTCACACTACTTTATAATCTCGTTAAATCAGCTCAAAGAAAATGAAGTTGATTTACTGGCGGATGAACTCAGTTTATTTGGGCATTTATATCATACTGAAAAAACAGCAAATAGTTTGCAAGCATGGGTAGGCACTAATACGGGTATTGATGATATTAGTGGAGTGTTATGTTTTGTGGTGGATGAATCGCAAATTAACCATGAAGCGGTTTCCTTTGCCGATTGCCGCGCTTTTTCGAAAGAAGAAACGTTATTCAATGGCGACAAAGTTGAAACAAGTGCAATTGAAACCGAGGTAAGTGATACCGTAGGATCGCAAGATACGCCGCAAACCTCGGTAAAACCTGTTATACCGGTGCCTGCTACCCCGGCTAAAAAAACGGCAATCGCTAAACCGAAAGGGGATTCGAGCAGCATTCGTGTGGCAGTAGAGAAAGTTGACCAGTTGATCAACTTAGTGGGTGAGTTGGTGATTATCCAGTCCATGCTGACCCAACATAGTCAACATGTCGATCAAAACGAATACAGTGATTTGTTAAGCTCAATCGTGCAGTTAGAGCGTAATTCACGGGCCTTGCAAGAATCCGTTATGTCAATTCGCATGATGCCAATGGACTACGTGTTTAGTCGTTTCCCGCGCATGGTACGCGATATTGCTTCCAAGTTAGGTAAAAAAATCGAACTGAAAGTCGAAGGAAGCTCAACTGAGTTAGATAAGAGTTTGATTGAGCGCATCGTCGACCCCCTGAATCACCTTGTTCGTAATAGCCTCGACCATGGGATTGAAAAGCCTGAAGTTCGTGTGGCAAATGGTAAGCCAGAGGCTGGCACATTGACCTTAGCGGCCGCACACCAAAGTGGCAATATTTGCATTGAAGTTCGTGATGACGGTGCAGGGTTAAATCGTGAACGTATTTTGGCGAAAGCGAAATCACAAGGCATGAATGTGCATGATGGTATGAGCAATGATGAAGTTGCGATGCTGATTATGGCTCCGGGTTTTTCAACCGCAGAGGTCGTAACGGATGTTTCGGGGCGTGGTGTTGGAATGGATGTGGTTAAACGAAATATCCAAGACATGGGCGGCCGTATTCAAATCGGTTTTACCGAAGGTAAAGGCACTATTATCCGCATCTTATTACCGCTCACTTTAGCCATTTTGGATGGTATGTCTGTGAAAGTCGCGGAGGACGTCTTCATCGTTCCATTGAGTGCCATTATTAGCACCTTGCAACCTCGCCAAGAGGATATTTATCGCTTAGCTGGCGAGGAAAAAATGCTGCTTGTGCGCGGTGAATATTTACCACTTGTTGAATTACACCAAGTATTTTCCATCGAAGAAGCCGAGCGAAATCTAGATAAGAGTATTGTGCTGATTATTCAAAATGCAGGTCACCGTTTTGCGTTGTTAGTCGATAAATTAGTTGGGCAACAACAAGTCGTCGTAAAAAATATTGAAAGTAATTATCGCAAGATCCCGGGTATTTCAGCAGCAACGATTATGGGCGATGGTTCTGTTGCATTGATTTTAGATGTGGCTGAGCTACAAAAAATGAATAACAGCATTTTGATTAAAAAGAAACAGCAGGTTTCTCAACCTGTCGTGCACTAAATAGAGGCCATACACCATGTCTATGTTAGATGATGATTTAAATAAACACGAAGAAGAAAAAAACGGCGAAGGCTACCTCATTTTCACTTTAGGTGAAGAAGAGTACGGCATTGAAATCTTGAAAGTGCAGGAAATACGTGGTTACGAGCAAGTGACCCGTATTGCGAACACCCCTGATTTTATCAAAGGTGTAACTAATTTGCGTGGAGTCATCATCCCGATTATTGATTTACGGGTGAAGTTTTCCCATGAAAACGTGGTGTATAACGATAACACCGTGGTTATTGTGGTGAATTTAAAAGATCGTGTCGTCGGAATTGTCGTCGATGGCGTCTCAGATGTGCTGGTTTTGAATGAAGAACAAATTGCGCCACCGCCTGATTTTGCAGTGACATTATCGACTCAGTATTTGACAGGGCTCGGAACATTAAATGACCGTATGTTGATTTTAGTTGATATCGAAAAATTATTAACTAGCGATGAAATGGCGCTGATTGACAGCATGGCTGAGTAACGCTCAGCCCCAATAATTGTTCAAATAATAATAAGTCATTAACTAAAGTTTTTGGTTGGATGACCGATATCCAAAATACAACAAAATTATGTTAGTAAAACGTCATGTACAGTCGAATTAAAATCGTATCGGGACTTTTGTCCGTCATTTTTATCTTTATTTTGCTGCAACTGGTATCCAGTGGGTTGATGTTTACCAAACTGGGCGATAACAGCGACAGCATCAGTTACTTGAATTCATTACAACGCCAAAGACAAGTATTAACAGAAAGCTGGGTCAATTTGTTACAAGCTCGAGCTAACTTAAACCGCTCTATCAATGCCTATTTACTTGAAGGTCGTAAAATTCAAGATGATGCAACGACAGAAGAGTTGATTAAAGCCGCTAAACGTAACTTTAAAGCCGCTGATGATGCTTATGCCCGCTATAACAAGCTGATGCAAAGTTCAGATTATGATAAAGCCAAATTTGAAAAACTGTTTAGCACCTATGAAACCTATCGTGATGCGCTAATCAAGTTAAGTGAATTTGCGGAAAAAGGTGATCTTGAAGGTTTTTACGCACACAGAACGTCAGGCCACCAAGTAAAATTTGAAGAGCAATTTAATGCGTATTTTGCCGATATCTCTGCTGATTTCCAGGCCGAAGTCGTCAATGCAGATAATAACTATCGCCAATCATTATATATGTTGGTGACGTTATCTATCTTACTCGCCTTAATTGGTTTCTTCAGTTATCGCTATGTACGTAAAGGTATTATTGAGCCACTCAATATCTTAATTGAACGTATTACAGTTTTTGCGTCAGGCGATTTAACACCGAACGTAACCACAAATGCCAACAATGAAATCGGTGAGTTGGCCAATGGTGTTCAACATATGCAGCAGGAACTGATTAATACCGTTCGTGGTGTGCTAGATGGTAGCGAAACTATTTACCAAGGTACAACTGAAATTGCTGCAGGTAACAATGACTTGTCGGCACGAACTGAGCAACAAGTCGCTTGCTTAGAAGAAACCTCCGCCAGTATGAGTGAGTTGACTGCAACCGTAAAACAAAATACCGAATACGCTCATCAAGCCAGTGAATTTGCAAACCAAGCTTCAGTGATAGCGAAAGAAGGCGGCAAAGTGGTATCGAATGTCGTCAGTACCATGCTAAATATTGCAGATAGCTCACAGAAAATCTCTGATATCACCGCAGTTATCGATAGCATCGCTTTCCAAACTAATATCTTAGCGCTCAATGCGGCTGTCGAAGCGGCACGGGCTGGTGAGCATGGACGTGGCTTTGCTGTAGTGGCCGATGAAGTGCGTAATTTGGCGCAACGCAGTGCTGATGCCGCGAAAGAGATTAAAACGTTAATTGAAGATTCAGTGTCAAGAACAGGGACAGGTGCTCGCCAAGCAGAAGATGCAGGTGAAACGATGACCAAGATTGTTGAGTCTGTCACACGAGTGACTGACATTATGACGCACATTGCGACCGCATCTGATGAGCAAAGCAAAGGGATTGCACAAGTCAGTATCGCTGTTGCAGAAATGGACAAAGTGACACAGCAAAATGCGTCGTTGGTTGAACAATCTGCAGTGGCGGCCAATGTCTTGGAAGAACAAGTGGCGAAATTGTCGCAACTGATCTCTATCTTCCGTTTACCACCATTAAAACAAAGTGAAATACGCAATATTCAGCCGGCAGCAAGAACGGTTTCAAATATCGTGAAAACACCGGATCTGACAAAACTGTCATCGAAAGAACATAAAGATGATGACAATTGGGAAACTTTCTAAGGATTAAGCTCAGCTTTTCGCTGCAAAGCCTCGGTTTTGCAGCGTTTCTGTGCATTAGAAAACAAGGCAATGTTTCAGAGGTTCAGTTCTCTTAGCTGGCACAAGTGGGGATTTCTATGTTTGGTAAAAATATCCGAATTTCGGTGAGTTTGTATCTACTTCTCATTTTATTTTGTGGGATGCAGATTGTGTCTAGCGGGGTTTCTGTTGGGATTGTAGTAAGTGAATTAAAATCTTTAGAGCGTATTGATTTGGGGTCTGATAAGCGAGCAATGCTTGAGGAAACCAGTAAACACTTAATGCAAGCACGCAATAGCCTAACGCAAATTGCTTTGCTGCATAAAGTGGGTGGTAACGAACCATTAATTGAAGAAACGAGAGTAACTTTTGATAAGTTACTCGAAGAAGCTGAGAAAGATTACACTACGTTTAAAAATCAGCCTCTTTTGAGTGAGAAAGAAAATCTTGCGGCACTTGAGACTCGGTATCAAGCATTTGTATTGACACTCAAAGCCTTAAAAGCGCATTTAGATAACAATGACATTGCTGCCTATATTGAACTTCCTGCCCAAGAAAACCAGGACCAGTTAGAGCAAGTTGTTGAGGAATACCTTGAATTACTGAATGCGGAAAACGATGAATCTCTTGCAGCAGCCAGAATGTATAACACGTTTGCGTGGAGCTCATTCGCTTCAGTGATCGTCATCATCATCGCTGTTATTACATTTGCGCACTATTGGATGAAACGTAAAGTCATTAACCCACTGAAAAGTATGGGAGAGCACTTTGCATTAGTGGCTGACGGTAAACTCAATCAGAAAATTGAAGTAACGACTGGTGATGAAATCGGTGAGGTATTTGGCAAGCTAAAGGATATGCAGGAGTCTTTAGTGACTTCAGTAACAGCATTGCGCTCGAATACTGATCAAATGTATACAGGGATCCGTGAGATTGCTTTAGGAAATAATAACTTATCATCGCGTACTGAACAACAAGCTGCATCGCTCGAAGAAACTGCAGCCAGTATGGAAGAGCTGACAGCAACTGTTAAGCAGAATGCGGATAACGCACGCCAAGCGAGTGAACTGGCGGTGAGTGCATCAAAAACCGCAACGAAAGGTGGGGAGATCACGGAAGACGTGATTGACACCATGACCTCGATTTCCAATAGCTCACAAAAAATTAGCGCCATTATTAGTGTGATTGATGGCATCGCCTTCCAAACCAATATCTTAGCATTGAATGCCGCCGTTGAAGCCGCTCGAGCGGGTGAACAAGGGCGTGGTTTTTCTGTGGTTGCCGGTGAGGTCAGGGCATTGGCGCAGCGCAGCGCGGAAGCAGCAAAAGAAATTAAAACATTGATTGATGAATCTGTTGGCAGAGTGAGTCAAGGTTCCCAACTGGTTAATGAAGCAGGCGCGACCATGAGTGAATTGGTTGCAGCCGTTAACCAAGTTACGGAATTAATGGGGAATATTGCCTCTGCTTCCAATGAGCAAAGCCGTGGTATTGAGCAAGTCGCCACAGCAGTAAGCCAAATGGATTTAGTGACACAACAAAATGCGGCATTAGTGGAACAATCGACCAGCGCGACAGCGGCACTAGAAGACCAAGCGAACAACTTAGTCGACACCGTTGCATTCTTTGAATTACCCGAAAGCCATTTAAATCGCAATTGGCGTTAAGTGTAGTGAAAATTCGTTTTTGAATTTTCGGTGGATAAACGTAATTAATTGTTTTTTTTAGGTTATCTACCCTAAAAGGCAGCCAAATAACTGGCTGCCTCTGGGTTTTTATTGAATAGGACGACAAGTACGATGCTTTTTGTACCACAGGTAGAACCACTGACTGATGATGAGTTTGGTCGGGTTTGTCGATTTATTCATAAAAAATCAGGCATTGTCCTCACCATGAATAAAAAAAATATGGTCTATAACCGGCTATTGAAGCGGTTACGTGATTGTAATATCGACAATTTTTCAGATTATTTACGGATGTTAGAGCGAGAGCCTCACCATGCAGAATGGCAAGCTTTCGTGAATGCTTTGACGACAAATTTAACGGCATTTTTTCGTGAGCCACATCATTTTGTGACGTTAGCCGAGTTTGTTCGTACACGTAAAAATAGCGCCATTAATATTTGGTGTGCCGCATCTTCAACAGGAGAAGAGCCATATTCGATAGCAATGACACTGAGCGATGTTCTTGGGCCAAATGCAATTAATGCCAAAGTGATTGCCAGTGACATTGACACGGAAGTGCTAGAAAAAGCGAAACAAGGTGTGTATCGCATAGAAGAGCTGAAGTCTTTAACGGCATTACAGAGACAACGTTATTTTATGAAAGGCGTTGGCGAGTTTGATGGCTATGCGCGAGTCAAGCCGGCATTGCGCCAAATGATTGAATTTCGTTATTTAAATTTGAGTGATCATGATTGGCAAATGCAGCACCGATTTGACGTGATTTTTTGTCGTAATGTCATGATTTATTTTGATAAAGAAATGCAAATCAAAATGTTAGAGCGCTTTGCTACATTGCTTAAGCCAGATGGCTTGCTATTTATTGGGCACTCCGAAAATTTATCACAGCTATCGCAAAGTTTCGTTATTAAAGGGCAAACCGTCTACAGCTTACAAGCTGCGAGGAGGGGGTAATGAAAAAAATTAAAGTGCTATGTGTGGATGACTCAGCACTGATGCGCCAATTAATGCGTGAAATTATTAATAGTCATGAAGACATGGTGGTGGTCGATACTGCACCAGACCCTTATGTCGCACGTGACTTAATTAAACAGTATGAACCGGATGTGATCACGTTAGATGTGGAAATGCCACGAATGGATGGTATTGATTTCTTAGAAAAATTAATGCGTTTACATCCAATGCCAGTGGTAATGGTTTCAACATTAACGTCGAAGGGTTCAGAGGTGACGTTAAAAGCATTGGAATTAGGTGCTGTAGATTTTGTTACAAAACCCCAAATTGGTATTCGTGAAACCATGATGAGTTATCGCGATATTATTGGTGAAAAAATCCGTGCGGCAGCTATGTCTAAAATTACGCAACGGAGCCGTTTTGCTCGTCCAGAAAAAAAGATCAATGAGCCTGTTTCCCAAGCCAAAGCGCTCTCTCCCTATGTTTGCAATAGTCGCGTGATTGCGGTGGGGGCATCGACGGGCGGAACGGAGGCGATACGTCAATTTTTGGAAATGTTACCTCATGAATGCCCTCCAGTGGTGATTACTCAGCATATGCCTGCGGGTTTTACCCGTTCTTTTGCGGATCGCTTAAATAAACTCTGTGTACTGACTGTAAAAGAAGCCGAACACAACGAGTTATTACAAAAAGGCTATGCCTATATTGCACCAGGCGATTCGCATATGTTGATTACGGATAAAGGCAAGGGATTTCAAGTCATTTTACAGCAAAGCGAACCTGTTAACCGCCATCGTCCTTCTGTTGATGTGTTGTTCGATTCAGTAGCTCAATGTGTTGGGCGAAAATGTATTGGCATCTTATTGACAGGGATGGGGATGGATGGTGCGAAAGGACTACTAAATTTACGTCAGCAAGGGGCAATCACTTACGCACAAAACGAAAGTAGCTGCGTGGTGTTTGGTATGCCTCGTGCGGCGATTGAAATGGGGGCTGCGGATGAAGTGCAAGATATCCTCAAAATTGCCCCAAGTGTTTTAGCAAGACTTTCTTCTGTCACGGTTTAAACCGAGGCAGGAACTCACAATTGTATTTTGAAGGAGTGGTTATGGCCGCTAAAGATCTCAGTTTTTTGGTTGTCGATGATTTTTCTACGATGCGACGTATCGTCCGTAACTTATTAAAAGAGCTCGGATTTAACAAAATAGAAGAAGCGGAAGATGGTGTTGATGCATTAGAGAAAATCCGTACAGGCAACATTGATTTTGTTGTTGCTGACTGGAATATGCCAAACATGGATGGCCTTGAATTGCTTAAAACTATTCGTGGTGATGATGCTTTGAAGCATATCCCCGTACTCATGGTGACAGCGGAAGCGAAAAAAGAAAATATTATTGCTGCAGCGCAAGCGGGGGCAAGTGGTTATGTCGTTAAGCCCTTCACTGCCGCTATTCTAGAAGAAAAATTGAATAAAGTATTCGAAAAAATGGGTTTGCAATAACAGGGCGTGCCAAAGGAGAGTTTCATGACTGAACAAGTGGGTATGGAAGGTATTCGCAATGGTAATGATGATTTAAAACAAGTCATTACGCGCATTGGTACGCTAATGAGAACCCTGCGTGAGAGTATGCGCGAATTGGGCTTAGAAAAAAGCGTTCAACAAGCCGTGGCCAGTATTCCAGATGGAAAAGACAGACTGCGTTATATCGCACAAATGACAGCGCAAGCAGCAGAAAAAACCTTAAATGGCATTGATGTCATCAAACCACTGCAAGTGGACATGAATAAAAATGCGCAGGTATTGCAGCAACAATGGCAAGAAACCGCTGGTGATACGGTTCCAGCGCAATTGCGTGAGTCAACAGAAGCCTTTTTAGGACAAGTGATCCAAGACAGCGAAGCGACTAAAGCAGAGCTGTTGGAGATCATGATGGCGCAAGATTTCCAAGATTTAACAGGGCAAGTCATCAAAAAAATGATGGAAGTGGTTGAAGAAGCAGAGAAACAACTGCTCGCACTGTTAATGGAAAACACGCCACCTGAAATGCGTGCGAAAACGCAAAACGAAGGTTTGCTCAATGGTCCGCAAATCAATAAAGAAGGCGTTAATGTGATGGCATCACAGTCTCAGGTTGATGATTTACTTGATGAACTGGGCTTCTAATTGCCAACAAGTTTTCTAATTAAACTACTCTAATTACATAGGGTTAGGGTAGTTTTCTTGTATTTGAGCGACAAGGAGAAAATTGCAATGATCAATAACGATTTAATTTCAACTTTGGTGATGAAAGAACAAGCTGAAATAGTTCAAGAAAATGATGGGGATAGCGATGAATGTTATTCTGAGTTACAAGTGAGGCAAGCGTTAATCAACCAGCTCAAAAAAGCGCGTTTAGCCAATAATTTAACTCAAATGCAAATCGCAGAAAGAATGCAAACGCAAAAGCAAAATGTGTCACGTTTGGAAAAAGCGCAGTTCGACCCGAAATTAGGCACGTTATTAAAATATGCAGAGGCGGTGGGGATGCGGATTACCTTAGATTTTCCACCCAAATAATCGACTCGTCATACTTCAACTTGCAGTGTTGTTGACCTGTGCTCATTCGCACTAATCATGTTGATAGACTGCGATGATCTTACTGCCAAGTATTTGTGCAAATAGCTCAATAAAATCATCGCGGATATCCCAGTGATGAAAACTAAAACCTAAATTGCCGAATGCCCATTGTGGATCAAATTGCCACGCATTAAGTGGACCATGAAAATCGCAACCAAAACAAGCGAGGTTTTCTGGTTTTCCTTCATACCAATCAGACACCGCATCGCTCCATGCATGACTCTGTTCGCTTTGTTCACTAGCACATTGTGGGCAGTAAATACCGAGACCATTTCCCCCTGCATGGAACACAGTGCGTTCGGTAACGATAGATAAATAGTTTTTCAAGGTATCTTCAGGTAACTGAGTCGGCACGATCTCATCATTAATGACATATAAAATGGGTTCTTTGTGAGCGGGGGTAGGACGATAAATGACTTCGCCATATTCAACGCCTTGGAAATGTGGGTCAATGATGCCTTGTTCTTTTAGCCAGCCAAGCATGCGCTGGGCATGTTTGGGGGCATCTTCTAAGGAAATATCTGGGGCAACAAGGTGGCAAATATCCATAATAACCCTTTATCGTTAAAAGCCATTAATAAGTAAGTCGATTGCGTGTTTAATGGTGTCTCGTTGGTGAGTCAAATCAACGATTTCTTTTCCTAATAATGAAAGAGGAACACAAGCCATTTGATGCGTCATTAAAATAAAAAACTGCCCGTTGATAACGAGTTGTGGGTTTAAGCGGGCGGGTAATGGTTTTTTAACTAGCCTGCTATCGAATAACGGGATGACTAAGCGAGTATTTAGTATATCAATAATATTACTTTGAATATCCAGTAAATATGAGTATTTGATAGCATCATCTCGATTTTGATAGAGGCAATATTGCATTAAAAATCCTTGTATTTATCTGAGAGTAATCCATATTCTTCATTGATCCTATTTAACTCATTAAAGCCGTCAATATTTTCACTTTTCCATTTTTGTGCTTCGAGGCGTTTTAATTCAGCTTGTAAAGCACAAGCTAGTACCGCAGAAAAATTGAGTTTGGCTTTCCTAGCTTGTTCATAGAGTTCAGGTGTTATAGTGACACTGACGGTTTTTTTCATTCTTTGAGCCGTTGTACTCATGGTATTTCCTTAATTACACGTGTTCGGGTATGTGTAATTAAGCATGCTTATTGCTCATATAGGGATTTTATTCTTTATTAATGCTAAATATAGGATTATCTTCAGTGGGAGTTCATATCTGCGAAACCCTTCGCAAAATTGCCGCCTTATTGCTCAATAGGCAAATAACCCCCTTGAACTGCGTCTATTTTTCACCATTGATTTTTTTACACTCTGTCATGCTATAGCGATAACTCGTATTTTCATTAAATTTTGGAACCGCGGTGTCCGACGAGAGTGATGTAGAAAAAACCGAAGAGCCCACCCCCCATAAAAAGCAAAAAGCCAAAGATGATGGGCAAATCGTTCGTTCAAAAGAATTGAGCTCGCTAATGATGATGTTAGCAGGCGTGAGCTTGCTATGGCTCAGTGGTGGGCATCTGGCGGCTCAGTTACGTCAAATCGCACGACAAGGTTTTATATTTGATGGCCATTACTTACAAAATACAGGTTTGATGCTCAGTTACTTAGGGCGCGTTGTGAGTGAGGCGTTATTTGCTTTATTACCCGTTATTGGCGGATTAGCGTTAGTGGGTATTTCTGCGTCATCGTTAGTGGGAGGACTCGTTTTTAATAGCAAGTTGATTAAATTTGATTTGAAAAAATTAAATCCAATCAAAGGGCTAAAACGTATTTTTTCGATGAATGCGTTATCTGAGTTGTTTAAAGCGATTTTAAAATCGTTGTTTGTGGGGTTAGGGGCATTTATTTTTCTTTGGCAAAGTTGGCCCTCATTACTGCATTTAGTGATGGAATCACCTATTACCGCGCTGAGTAATGCGTTGCAGAAAGTGATTTTTGCTGGATATTTAATTGTGTTTTTGCTTATCCCTATGGTGGCTTTTGATGTTTTCTATCAGTTTCGCTCCCATTTGAAAAAATTGCGCATGAGTCGCCAAGAAATCAAAGATGAATTCAAGCAGCAAGAGGGGGATCCGCAGATTAAGGCCAAAATTCGCCAACAACAGCGTGCGATTGCGCGTAACCGAATGATGGCGGATGTCCCAAGTGCGGATGTCATCGTCACTAACCCAACGCACTATGCAGTAGCCCTTAAATATGATGACAAAAAAATGGGGGCGCCAAAAGTCTTAGCGAAAGGTGCAGGTGTATTAGCACAGCGCATCAAAGAAATTGGTGAAGAGCACCGAATATTACAGCTAGAAGCCCCACCGCTTGCTCGTGCGTTATATCGCCACGCGGAGATAGGGCAAAGCATTCCTGTTGCATTGTATGCAGCGGTTGCAGAAGTTTTAGCATGGGTTTACCAACTGCGTCGTTGGCGTCGTGAAGGTGGGCTCAGACCAAAAAAACCGAAAAATTTACCAGTGCCACCGACGCTGGACTTTGCTGGAGATAACAATCGCGATGGCTAATTTGGCTACCTTATTAAAATTGCCGAAAAACTTACAGGGAACGCAGTGGCAAATACTGGCCGGGCCGGTTCTTATTTTATTGATTTTGTCGATGATGGTATTGCCATTACCGGCATTTTTATTGGATTTACTGTTTACCTTTAATATTGCACTTTCCATTATGGTGTTATTAGTGGCGATGTTTACCAAGCGTACATTGGATTTTGCCGCTTTTCCAACCATATTACTGTTTGCAACTTTATTGCGACTCTCTTTGAATATCGCCTCTACCCGGATCATCCTAATGGAAGGCCATACAGGCCCAGATGCTGCAGGGCGCGTGGTTGAAGCGTTCGGCCATTTTTTGGTCGGGGGAAATTTTGCCATTGGTATCGTGGTATTTATCATCTTAATATTGATTAACTTTATGGTTATCACAAAAGGGGCGGGACGTATTGCTGAAGTGGGCGCTCGCTTTGTGTTAGATGGTATGCCGGGTAAACAGATGGCCATCGATGCCGACTTGAACGCAGGTATTATTACGGATGATGAGGCGAAAAAACGCCGTGCGGAAGTGACTCAAGAAGCGGATTTTTATGGCTCAATGGACGGTGCGAGTAAGTTTGTCCGCGGGGATGCTATTGCGGGGATCATGATTATGGTGATCAACGTAGTGGGTGGGCTGATTGTTGGTGTTGCTCAACACAATATGTCTTTGGGGGATGCGACAAGCACGTACACCTTGCTGACTATTGGTGATGGGCTTGTGGCGCAAATACCTGCTTTGATTATCTCAACGGCGGCGGGTGTTATTGTTACGCGAGTGGCAACGGATGAAGATGTGGGTGAGCAGATGGTCACCCAGCTATTCAATAACCCTCGCGTGATGTGGTTGAGTGCGGGCGTTCTTGGTTTAATCGGTTTGATCCCGGGGATGCCTAACTTTGTCTTTTTACTGTTTACCGCGGCATTGGCTGCCCTTGGTTGGTATTTAGTGCGTAAATCGCAGCAACCGGAAAGCAGCGCTGGGGATAATAGCCAATCGCAGCATTTCCAAGAAGCCAATAAAGTGGTTGAAGCCACGTGGGATGACGTGCAATTAGAAGACTTACTGGCGATGGAAGTGGGGTATCGATTGATCCCATTAGTGGATAATGACCAGCAAGGTGAATTATTAGGGCGACTACGTGGTTTACGTAAGAAATTTGCTCAAGAAGTGGGGTACTTGCCACCGGTGGTGCATATCTGCGATAACTTAGCACTTTCCCCATGTGAATACCGAATTCTGATTAAGGGTGCGGAAGTTGGACGTGGTGAAGCACAACCAGGGCGCAGTCTGGCTATTGACCCTGGCAATGCCGCGGGGACGCTACAGGGGGATATCACTAAAGAGCCCGCGTTTGGTTTACCCGCTATTTGGATTGATGATGATTTACGTGAACAAGCACAAATCCAAGGGTATACGGTGGTATCAGCGAGTACTGCGGTGGCCACTCACTTTAATCAAATTTTACTGCAAAACTCCAGCACCTTATTTGGCCGCCAAGAAGCACAAATGCTGTATGACCGTGTGAAAAAAGAGATGCCAAAACTGGCAGATGACCTGATCCCAGATACGATTTCGTTAACGATTTTGCACCGTGTACTGCAAAATCTATTAATGGAAGATGTGGTGATCCGCGATATGCGCACCATCATTGAAACCTTGGCAGAAATGGCCGGGGAAAACGGCGAAAACAAAGATACCGATTATTTAACATCCCAAGTGCGCATTGCATTGGGCCGAGCAATCACACAGCAGTGGTTTGGTCATGCAGAAGAAATTCAAGTAATTGGTTTAGAGGCTAGCCTTGAGCAGATCTTATTGCAAGCCGCGAAGAACGGCGGTGGGTTAGAGCCGAATTTGGCACAGTTTATTCAAACTCAAGCGGAGCAAGCCGTGGCACACCAGGAGGCGATGGGGGCACCAACGGTATTATTAGTCAACCATGGTTTGCGTTTGATTTTATCGCGTTTCTTGCGTCGCAGCCTGCCGCAGCTGGTGGTCATGTCGAATTTAGAAATGACGGACCATCGTAAGATAAGAATGACTTCGATGATAAGCGGAAGCTAATTTTTATACTTATCGTGAGTGACTAAATATAATTTTTAGAAGAGGAAAGTTCTCGCTATTAAGTGACAACTTTTCTCTTTTTTTATTCCAAGACTTTGCTTAATTAGGATATTCTTTTCCCTTTACTATGGTAATTTTTACCATAGTAAAAATTATGGTGGACTGATGCTAACCTGTTGGTGGGGATTCATTATGAGTAATAAAATAAATGAGTTACTGAAATTTGCTCAAGAAATGGAAGCAATTGGTGCTGCTGATGATACTGCGGCTCGCCGTATCGAAGCGCGGATAAAAGCACAAGAGCTCAAGAAAAAATTCACTAATCCTAAGCCTATGATAGGAGCGGATATTAAACGTATTCGTGAGCAAAATAATATTTCTCAGTCTTCTCTCGCTTTGATATTAAATATGACTAAGGAAAGTGTTTCCAAATGGGAAAGAGGGGAGATTAAACCAAATGGTGCAGCATTAAGGCTACTCACATTGATTGATGAAAAGGTGTTTATTATCTAGTAAATAAAAGGGCGGTTTTTAAGTTTACAAAGGCAATATCCACCTTAAATCGAAATTTTCTTACCTAATGCAGGGCTTTTTGACTCTAAACCATCCGCACCATAAGTGGATTGGTTATTATGTTTTTTCACAAAATTGAGGCGCTGAGCGTTGAGCTCAATATGCAACTGTAGCATTTGGTGATTACGATAATTCAGCTCTTTTAGCTCAGTTGTTAAGCTTTTAATGGCTTCCCATACACCCGTTAGTGCATCATTGCCTTCATAAGGTGCACTGATCTCAGATTGTGCTTCTAACGCTAGGCGGTTTGTTTCACCATGGCCGATCGCAGCAACTAAAAACCGCTTTTGTTCAGTGGTTTCTTGAAAAGGCGAAGGCGGCACACGGTGATAACCTAGTAATAGCTCTTCATTTTTCATCACTATTTGTAATGATTGCAAATGGGCGAGTTGTTGCTCAAGTAATATCAGTAATTCGTCAGTCATAGTGGTTATTTATTTCATTGATAACATGCATTCATGAGCATCGCGCAAAATGCCATCAGCAATTTTTTCAGCATCCATTGTTAGGGTGCCATCTTTGATTGCTTGTTTAATTTGTTCAACTTTAGCACTATTAATATCACTTGCCTGTGGTTGCAATAATTTTTTCTGTAGCTCACTAGGAGCAAAAGAACTTTCTTTAACGACTTCATTGGTGGACACTTTTTTGTCCCGTACCGGAGCTACTGTGTCTTGTGGGTCGCGGTTTGTCACCTGAGTCAGCGCAGAAATTGCAGATGTTTGCTCAATAGCCATAATGTGTTTTCCTATTCCCGATTTTTTTCATATGTGAGTTATCGGCTTATATTGATGAATCTTTAGTGTCTATAGTGTTACAAAATATTGCATCATTCACCAGCTATACTCGTCATACTTCAATTTGCAGCGTTGTTGACTGCGTTCAGCTCGCCGAATCACATACTCATGTATGCTCATCGGTCTCTCTTCACTTGTCGCCTAGCTGCAACTCGAATTATTTAGAGTATATACTCGTTATACTTCAATTTGCGGCGTTGTTGACTGTATTCAGCTCGCCGAATCACATACTCATGTATGCTCATCGGTCTCTCTTCACTTGTCGCCTAGCTGCAACTCGAATTATTTAGAGTATATACTCGTTATACTTCAATCTGCAGCGTTGTTGACTGTGTTCAGCTCGCCGAATCATAGACTTATGTATGTTCATCGGCCAATCTTTATTTTAATGCCACTTGAACACTGCCATTTTCGAGCGCTTCCCCATTCACCACTTGCCCATTTAATAAGCGCACTCGGGTATTTTGGCCAGCCGTGGCATTATTGATCGCACGACCCTCATATTTCACTGAAAAATTATCACCATTGGCGAACACAAATACCGTTTGTCCCGCTTTTATTGCCCATGGCTGCCGCGTCATTGATTTTGTGAATGTTTGTCCGGCAGGAATATTACGCAAGGCAATCGCTCCGCGAAGTGCGATTTTATCGGTGCTCGCACCTGCAGGTAGCTTATGTAATAAGCCCTTTTTGGTTCCGATATCAACAAACTGTATGGATTCCCCTCTAGTTATATTACGTGTGGCCACGTAATACTGGCCTGTCACATTCACCGTTAGCTGAATAAACTGTTTTTTCTTGCCACATTGTACGGGGAGGGAAACATTTCCCATATTGCGTCCACCAATCGGTGGGTTGATTTGAGGGTGCTCACAAGTCGGCCAACGCTCAATTGGGGTTTTAATTTCTATTGAAATGTGCGTTTTCTTGCCATGAATTTGGTGAAAATAATGGTTAATATCTTGGGGTAACGACGCTTGAGAAAGCGCTGGAGTAAGCCCTAACAAACTGATTGCCATATATAATGGCATTTTTTTAGCATAATACATCCCGTTGTATTCCCCCCAACAAACAAACTTTTTCACGATTGCAGTTTACGCAGCTCCGTAATAATGAATGAGCCAAATAGGTCAATTATTTTGCCTTTATCTCGCCATTAGATTTTTTAGTAGGCCGCTAAGATATGCGGGTCGAATTTTAATTTTTACTCGCGAACGCCCAAATCCAAGGATCGCGTTATTTCCAGTGAGGCCCACTATGATTGATAAATTAAATGCCACGTTTGCTTTCCAGCAACAGGCTTTGTCAATACGCGAAGCAAGGCAGACCGTATTAGCTTCAAACATTGCTAATGCCGACACTCCCGGCTACCAAGCACGTGATATTGACTTTAATCGTCAACTTCAACAGGCCATGGATAAAGGTGTGGTAGGGGGAAAAGGTGTGACGCTCGCGGTGACTTCAAAAGGGCATATTGAAGGGCGGGGGATCAAAACGCCCAATATTGACCTGAAATATCGCGTGCCTTACCAAACCTCAATGGATGGTAATACGGTAGATATGGATATTGAACGCAGCCAATTCGCAGATAACACCCTGAAATATCAGGCCGACCTTACATTCATCAATAGCCGCGTCAAAAGTATGCTGGCTGTCTTACAGCAAGGGTAACCTTCATGGCTTTACTGAGTATTTTTGATATCTCTGCATCGGCATTGACCGCGCAATCTCAACGCTTGAATGTCAGTGCGAGCAATATGGCAAACGCAGAAAGTATTGCAGGGCCAGATGGCCAGCCATATCGTGCAAAACAAGTTGTTTTTCAAATGGCACCGCAAGGGCGCCACGAAGTGGGGGGCGTGCGTGTGAGTGAACTGATCGAAGACCCAACGCCACCCCGAATGGAATATAAGCCGGGTCACCCGTCAGCGAATGAAAAAGGCTATGTGCAAATGCCAAATGTCGACATGGTTGGTGAAATGATCAATACCATTTCAGCCTCCCGTAGCTATCAAGCTAACTTAGAAGTGATGAATACAGCAAAAACCTTGCTGCAAAAGACACTCACAATAGGCCAGTAAGGGAGCGTTTTCATGGGAATTGCAGCCACAATGTACGACTCTTTGGATAATACGACAGCCGGTCCTGAGCCGGCTGCGAGCAATGTGCCAAAGAAAAGTCAAAGTGACGATATGCGCGACACTTTTTTAAAAATGATTGTCACGCAGATGCAAAACCAAGACCCAACAAAACCAATGGAAAACACGGATTTAACCAGTCAATTGGCACAAATTGCCACGCTTGAAAGCATGAATAAACTCAGCGATAGCGTGAGTGGAATTTCTCAACAAATTGGTTCAGGTCAGTCATTACAAGCCACTCAGCTTGTCGGAAAAGGAGTGCTTATTCCGCGCAATGAAATCATTTTAGCGCCTCTCAAGAAAGAGAGTACCGGCGAAGACAGCTCGGTCACTAAGCCATCAAACCCGCTTCCAGACGAAGGCATCAGCCCAAATAGTCCTTCAACGTTTGGGCTTAGCAACAAAGATGCGATTGAAGGTGAAGAGGGCGCTGAAGCGCCGCAATCTGAATATATTTCCTCGCCGTTTGGTTTCTTTTTACCGAAATTGGCGGACAACGTTGAAATTACTATTCGCGATAAAAACCGAATGGTTGTGCGAACCATTACCTATGATACGGAAGTTAAACCCGATATCTATGATATGGCATGGGATGGTCGTGATAACAACGGCAACTTGGTCACGGATACAACAGGAAAATATTACTTTGATGTGAAAGCCGTCAGTTCGGGGGCTGAAATCGAAGTGACCAAACTGGGGTATACCCGTGTTAACGGTGTGACCCCAGGCTCTGACGCACCATTACTTGATGTTGGCATTGGGCAAAGTGTCCCGCTGAGCAGCATTTTCAAGGTTTATCCATCTTCTTAATTTACCCCCAATACTCATGGAGAAAATATGTCTTTTTCACAAGCAGTCAGTGGCTTAAATGCAGCCTCAGCGGGGCTTGATTCAATTGGTAATAATATTGCCAACTCCGCAACAAATGGTTTTAAAGGCGCGACGACCTCATTTGCCGATATGTTTGCAGGTTCAGGTGTTGGCTTAGGTGTCAACGTGGCCGCAGTGACCCAAAATTTTAAAGATGGCCCAATCACGCGCACGGATAGAGCGACAGACGTTGCCATCTCAGGTAATGGTTTTTTCCGCGTACAAGACCAAAACGGTGATACTTACTACAGTCGTGATGGCCAATTCTTACGCGATAAAAGCGGTAATTTAGTCAATAACCAAGGGATGGTAGTCACAGGTTACCCCGCGAGTGTTGATGAAAAAGGCAATGTTACCATTCAAAGTGGTGGTGTTCCTGCTGGTTTGAATATTCCAACGGATATGATGGATGCAAAAGCGTCGGAATTAGCGAAATTAACCATTAACCTGAACTCAGAAGATAAAATCAAAGATAAACCTTTCGATGTAAACAATCCCGATGATTCAGCAACTTACAATTTCAGCACGACTATGACGGCGTATGATAGCCAAGGTAACACGCATGAAATCTCCGTGTACTTTGTAAAAAGTGCGGATAATGAATGGAAAGTGTATGCCAAAGATGCGAATGACAAAGTTGCAACGCAATTAATCAATACTGAGGATGTAGACGATACCGTTGTTGTTCATAATAAATTAATTTTTGATGGTAACGGGCGTTTGTCAGCACCGACAGATGCCACTTTTGATTTTAATTATAAAGGGCTAAATGGCGCAAATGATGGTGTTCTTCGCGTTGACCTAAACAAAACTCGCCAACAAAAAGTCAGTGAATCTTCCGTTAGTGCCATTGATGTGAATGGCTATCCAGCCGGTGAATACACCACCTTTAAAATTGAAGATAACGGTTTAATTACCGCTAACTATTCTAACCAACAAAAACGCGTGGTTGGCCAAGTGGCATTATCCGCTTTCGCAAACCCAAATGGTCTGGTATCCCAAGGTGGCAACGTTTGGGCTTCTTCCAATGCGTCAGGTAACCCGATGGACGGCGTTCCGGGTGTCGGCCAGTTCGGTAAATTAACCAGCGGTGCGTTGGAGTCTTCTAACGTGGATATGAGCCAAGAGTTAATTAGCATGATTGTGATGCAGCGTAATTACCAATCAAACGCGCAAACCATCAAGACACAAGATCAGATGTTACAGACGCTGGTTAACTTACGATAAAACAAGAGGGTGGCCATGGATCACGTCATTTATACCGCGATGGGAGGAGCGCGTCATGCGCTGGAAAACCAAGCGATTGTTTCAAATAACATTGCCAATGTGTCAACTGCGGGCTTTAAAGCACAATTGTCCGCAATGCGTGCAGTCCCCGTGAATGGTGACAGCGAGCAAACCAGAACGCTGGTGGTCGCCTCTACTCCCGGTGCGGATATGAGCCAAGGGCCACTCAATTATACGGGTAAGCAAACCGATGTTTCGTTAAATGATAAGCATTTTTTGGCTGTTGAGTTAGCCGATGGCACAGAAGCTTATACCCGTAACGGTAATATTCAAGTGTCTAGTGAAGGTGAACTTGTCATTGGCGAGCGTCGCTTACAAGGTGATGGCGGGCCAATTAACGTTCCGCCAAATGCAGAATTAACCATTGGTGCAGACGGGACAGTTACTGCGCTGTTAGCCACTGACCCACCAACGATGTTAGGGCAAATCGGGCGTTTGAAAGTGGTTGAGGCACAGCCTCAAGACTTGATCCGAGGTGAGGACGGTTTGTTTCATTTATCACCACAAGGGCAAGCGGCAAATGGCAATGTTTTGCCGCAAAGTGAACGAGGAATTGTCACTGCGGGGGTGATTGAAGGCAGTAATGTCAACGCCGCAGAAGCGATGGTTTCCATGATTGCCAATGCAAGGCACTTTGAAATGCAAATGAAAGTTGTCCGAAGTGCTGATGAAAATGCACAACGGGCGAACCAACTGCTCGCTGTTAGCTAAATACAGTAAGGAATTATTATGATCCGCTCATTATGGATTGCTAAAACAGGGCTTGATGCTCAACAAACTAACCTTGATGTTATTTCGAATAACTTAGCCAACGTTAGTACCAATGGTTTCAAGCGCCAACGCGCTGTTTTTGAAGATTTAATGTACCAAAACATTCGCCAACCGGGAGCCATGAGTTCAGAACAAACTTCGTTACCATCGGGTTTGCAAATGGGAACGGGGTCACGCCCGGTTGCCACAATGCGTATTCATGCACAAGGCGCATTAAATAAAACCGGAACAACGACAGATATCGCGATTAAAGGCCAAGGTTTTATCCATGTGCAAATGCCGGATGGTACGGATGCCTATACGCGAGATGGGGCATTACAACGTAATCAAGATGGCCAATTAGTGACATCCAGTGGTTACCAAATTGTCCCAGCGATTATGATCCCCGATAACGCTAACAGTTTGACGATTGCGCGTGACGGCACGGTATCTGTCACTGTGTATGGAGATACTCAACCGCAGCAAGTTGGCCAAATTACATTAACCACCTTCATTAATGATGCTGGTTTAGAAAGTATGGGTGAAAACCTGTATATGGAAACCGCCAGTTCGGGTGCACCAAATGAAAGTGCACCGGGTACCAATGGCGCCGGTTTACTTTATCAACATATGTTAGAAACCTCTAACGTCAATGTGGCCGAAGAGTTGGTCAACATGATCCAAACTCAACGTGCTTATGAAATCAACAGTAAGGCGGTATCCGCTTCTGACCAAATGTTGCAGCGCTTAACGCAATTGTAATTGGTAAAAATAACTCATTGCGATAGTGATGAGTTATCTGTGAGAGGGATCTCTTCGTGATGATAAAACGTACACAGCAGCAAAAGAGTAACATGATGATTGAAAGCGGCACGATTTCTCAACAGCAAAAAGCAGCGTTGTTAACGCGTTTCATAACGCCTAAACAGGCAGGGTTACTTGCCATTTTGGTCTTAGTTACCAGCGGTTGTGCACAAATCAAATCGCGTCCATTAGTGGACACCCAAACCACGGCAATCCCAACAGCACCAACAGCCCCTGCACCGAATGGCTCGATATTTCAAAGCGCTCAACCCGCTTACTATGGTTATCAACCATTGTTTGAAGACAGGCGCCCTCGTAATGTTGGCGATATTTTAACCATCAACTTACAAGAAAACGTGAGTGCGAGCAAAAACTCCTCTGCGAATGCGAATCGTAGTGGAAAAACAGGTTTCTTAGCCGCGATATTACCAGGTTTTATGCAAGGGTGGATTGGCGGTAAAAACACAGAATTAGATATTAAAGGTAACAGTGATTTTAGTGGCAAAGGCGGTGCCAATGCCAATAACACCTTTAAAGGGACGATCACTGTCACTGTAGACCAATTATTGGCGAACGGTAACTTACATGTGGTTGGTGAGAAACGTATTGCGATAAACCAAGGCACGGAGTCGATTCGTTTTTCAGGAGTGGTTAACCCCCGCACTATCGGTTCAGACAATCATGTGAGTTCGACACAAGTCGCAGATGCACGTATTGAATATGTGGGTGACGGCTATATTAACGAATCGCAAAACATGGGATGGCTACAACGCTTTTTCTTAAATGTTTCCCCTTATTAATTAAACATTAGCGAGAAAACAGCCGAGATAATTCAATGAAAAACAACGTATTAATTTTGCTATCACTATTTTTTTGCTTCGCTTTTTCAGCGCACAGTGAGCGTATTAAAGATTTAACTACCGTTCAAGGCGTGCGGGATAACGCCTTGATTGGCTATGGTTTAGTTGTGGGTTTAGATGGGACTGGTGACCAAACCATGCAAACGCCGTTTACGACACAAAGTTTGAATAACATGCTGTCGCAAATGGGGATCACCGTGCCACCGGGTACCAATATGCAATTGAAAAATGTGGCTGCCGTTATGGTCACTGCGAAATTGCCTCCGTTCGCACGTACAGGTCAATCCGTGGATATTGTTGTTTCCTCCATGGGTAACGCGAAAAGCTTACGTGGTGGCACGTTGTTGATGACACCGCTCAAAGGGGTTGATGGGCAAATTTATGCGATGGCTCAGGGGAACATTTTAGTGGGTGGTGCAGGTGCCAGTGGCGGCGGTAGCAGCATTAAAGTCAATCAACTCAATGGTGGCCGTATTACTGGTGGAGCCACTATCGAACGCGAATTACCGAGCAGTTTCGGGCAAAGTGGGGCAATTAACCTGCAATTAAACGAAGATAGCTTCACATTGGCACAAGATATTGCGGATGCAATTAACCGTATGGGCGGTATGGGAACCGCGTCTGCGTTAGATTCAAGGACGGTACAACTACTGGTGCCAGCTAATAACCGTGATCAGGTGCGTTTTTTAGCCCGGGTACAGGAACTGAATGTACGTGCGCCAGTGGCTGAAGCGAAAGTGATCCTCAATTCACGCACCGGCTCTGTGGTGATTAACCGCAGTGTCACACTAGATAGCTGTGCTGTTGCACACGGTAGTCTAGCCGTCACGGTAGAGAGACAAACTCAAGTGAGCCAGCCGGACACCCCATTTGCGGGTGGGCAAACCGTGGTGACAAGAAACACCAGTGTCGGAGTACAAGATAGGGGCGGAGCATTGCAAAAAGTCAACGCCAGTGTGCAATTAAACCAAGTCATTCAAGCGCTGAATACACTCGGTGCAACACCGAACGACCTGATGTCGATACTGCAAGCGATGGAAAGTGCAGGCTGTTTACGCGCGAAACTGGAGATCATCTAATGAGTAACATGCAGCTATTGCAAGGTGCCGCATTTGATTTACAGTCGCTGGGGCAGTTAAAAGGTGAACTGAATAAGAATTCGGAGCAAGGGCTGCGCCATGTCACGCAGCAACTTGAGGCAACATTCGTTCAATTGATGCTAAAAAGTATGCGTGACGCACTCCCACAAGATGGCTTATTTTCCAGCGACCAAACACGCATGCTCACCAGTATGTATGACCAGCAAATCGCCCAAGATCTGTCGCAAAAAGGCTTAGGTTTTGGGGATATGATGTACCAGCAGCTTACGCGAGACCAGCACACTTCAAGTGAGCCAATACCCAATAGCCTGCTACCGTTAGATGAAAAAACAGCGCAATCATTACCGCCATTTAATATGGAACAAATGATGCGCCACTTTGCCCCAATGGGCGATGCGTTATCGGCACCATTCCAAAAAATCAAAGCGTTATCGCTAAATAGCAGTAATTTTATTAGCCGCTTAATTGAACCCGCAAAAGCGGCAAGCCAAAAAAGTGGTATTTCACATTTTCTGGTATTGGCACAAGCGGCATTAGAAAGTGGATGGGGGCAGCGCGAAATTCTGAAATCAGATGGAAAAACCAGCCATAACCTATTTGGGATAAAAGCGGGAAAAAACTGGCAAGGGCCTGTCACGAATATTATGACAACAGAAGTGATTAACGGCAAAACCATCAAAATGCGTGATGATTTTCGCGTTTATGGCTCTTATGAAGAGGCGATTGCTGATTACATCAACCTATTGACCGAAAACCCGCGTTATAAAGATGTCAAAAAAGCACCGACACCAGAGATTGCCGCGCGTCGTTTACATCAAGCTGGATATGCCACAGACCCCGGTTACTCGGACAAGCTTATCACCTTGATTAATCAAATACGCGGCCATCAACCGACAAGTAGCCTCTCGACGTCAAGGGCGGTTCAGGCTTACACCATCGATTTGAACGATATTTTCTAAAAATACGGAATTATTGCGAGTTTGGGCTAAATAAATACGCTGAATTTCCGATAACCAAATATGCTCTAAATACTTTGCGTTGCTATCGCTTTTATTGTGTCAGCCAATGGGGGCGATGAGCATCCAGAACAGGAAAAGCTTATGCTGAACAATGTAATGAATAATGCGCTCAGTGGTGTGAACGCTGCACAAGGCGGGTTAAGTGTGATTTCTAACAACTTAGCCAACGCAGGTGTAGGTTACTATCATCGCCAAAGTGCTGTTTTCGGGGAGAATCCCGGTACGATGACACCTAATGGCTATTTTGGTAACGGCACTTATTTCAGCCATGTTCGCCGTGAGTTTGATGAATTTGTCAATGCGCAGTACAGCCAATCCCGCGCGCGTAGCGGCGACTATGAGGCGTACGTTAAGAACTGTAATAAAGTTGATGATTTGCTTACTAATGATATTGAAGATATCTCGAGTAACATTGGCAGCTTTTTCACCGCGTTAGATGCGGCCAGCAGTGATGCCAGTGATAAGACGTTGGTTGATGTTTTTTTAGGCAACTCAAATGCATTATTGAGCCAGTTTAAAGAAGCAGATCGTCGTCTGCAAGAAATGGAACGGGATACAAATCATCAGATAGAAAACAAAGTTAAAGATATCAATATCTATGCTGAGAAAATTGCCGGTTTAAACCAGCAAATTTCGCGGATCCGTTCTGTGAGTGGTTCCGAGCCAAATGACTTACTGGATGTTCGTGACCGTTTAGTCAATGAAGTTAACTCATTGATTGGTGTCAAGGTTATTGAACAAAACGGAAACTATAACGTGACGTTTGCTAATGGTTTACCGTTAGTCACGGGTGAAAAAGCGAATCGCCTAGAAGCCGTTCCGTCTTCTAAAGATGATAGCCGTTTTAGTATAGGTTTTGTGGGCGCGAATGGGCAAGCGCGTGAAATCCCTGATGAATCATTCCGTGGTGGGGAACTCAGTGGTATTTTGCGTTCTCGTCAAGAAGTCATGGACCCGGCTTATCAAAAGCTCAATAAATTAGCATTGGTTTTTGCGACCAAATTCAATGAAGTACACAGCAAGGGGTACGATGCCAACGGCAACACCGGTAAAGACTTTTTTGAAATTGGTAAAGGTTCTGTTGTTAGTAACACCCATAATAGTGGCAAAGCGGATTTTGATCTCAGTTATAGCGATGTGTCTAAAGTGACAGGCAATAACTACGAAATGCGTTTTGATGGCACTGAATGGAATGTCACACGTTTACCCGAAGGCATTAACGTTCCGGTTGATTCAAATACGGCAGGCACACTGAAATTTGATGGTTTAGAAATCAAAATCAGCAATAGCACTGGTATGTCAAAAGGCGACTCATTTCTGGTGAAGCCAGTGAGTGGTGTGATCAACGGTATGCAGGCTTTGGTGAGCAATGCATCCGATTTTGCAGCCGCGGGAAGTAAAGACAGCGGCCCTGGTGATAATGAAAACATTAAACAACTGGTGAAATTGCAAGATGAAAAACTCATTGATGGTAGCTCCACATTTTCTGATTTCTATGCAACATTAGTTAATGATGTGGGCAGCAAAACCAAACAAGCGCAAATTGATTCTGAAACACAGAACAAAATGACAGAAAGCTTCTATGAACAAGAGCAAGCTATCTCTGGCGTAAATATGAATGAAGAAAGTATTCAGATGCAGAAAATCCAACAGTTTTTCAATGCCAATGCGCAAGTGTTAAAAACGGTGGATGATTTATTTAACGCATTGATGCGTGCATTCTAAATATTAGCGATAGAATAAGGATTTAGCGATGCGTTTAAGTACCAATATGATTTACCACCAACGCTTGCAAGACATGAATAGCGCGCAAGCGCGTTGGATGGACGCCGGAAGCCAATTAGCGTCAGGTAAACGTGTAAGCAAGCCTTCTGATGACCCGCAAGCGTCTTCGCAAGCGGTGCGGATTAACCAGTCAGAAAACCGTAATCAACAGTATGTGGCGAGCCGTGGATTTGCTAAAACAGGAATGACCCTGCAGATGAGTATTTTGACTCAAATGACAGATGTGACCACGCAAATCGATACCACCATTATTCAGGCATCAAACCAAGGTAGTTTAAGCGATAAAGACCGTAATACCTTGGCAGAACAACTCACGGGTTTGAAAGAGCAGTTAGTGGCGTTGGGTAACTCGACAGATGGCAATGGCCGCTATATTTTCGCGGGTTTTAAATCAGATAAACCACCATTTGAAATCGATGCTAACGGCGAAGTGCTTTATCACGGTGGCGACAAAGCGATTATGCAGAATGTGGCGAGTGACCGTGAGATGACGACTTATTTCACTGGCGCGCAAGTGTTTGATACGGACAGTAAAGGTGTTGTGAATATTTTCAAATCACTGAATACGGGTATTGAGTCACTGAAAAAACCACTGCAAGGCGCACCACAAGCAGATTTAGACCAAGCGCAATCTGAGTTGGGTGAAGCGAACCGTGCCATTAAATCCGCATTAGATCAAATTTCCAATATTGAAGCTAAGCAAGGTTTACAATTACAAGAAATTGATAAATTGAATTTTTTAGCTGACACGCGCTCGATTCAAAACGCAGCCCGTAAAAGTGAGTTGTTAGAAACAAATTGGACTGGCACCACCACAGATTATTATAAAGAAAAAGCGATGTTTGAAGCTTCACAAAGTATTTTCAAAGACTTAAATAGCATGTCGCTTTTCGGCAGCCGTTAATTATTTAATATTCTTTTTACTCACCGCGCTTTGGAGCCATTCAAGCGCGGTTTTTTGTTTGGTTTTTTTAGTCACCACTTCAAAGTTTGAGTTCACTATTTGTGTTTTTCATATTGCATAAATTTGCGTTTGTTTTACCCTAATTTGACCTTTGATTTTTGCTCTTTAAAAATCCATTGACTAAACAATAAGTTACAACCAGTACTGAAAATAAAGGTATTTTTCATTTTTTAAAGCTAGCACGTTGTTTTTATTTGTTTTAATCTACGAAAGTTATAGTTCACTGCCATACAGGCAGCTTAGAAATTGCGCATTAATATAATCATTCACTTTGTCGAGTTCACTGCCATACAGGCAGCTTAGAAAAGCACAACCCATGATTGCGTTAATCATGTTGTGTTCACTGCCATACAGGCAGCTTAGAAAACAAGAGCGGAAGAAGAGCAAACGCAAGCCAAGTTCACTGCCATACAGGCAGCTTAGAAATCAACCATTGGTGTTGTCTGTACGGGTGATGAGTTCACTGCCATACAGGCAGCTTAGAAAATGCTGAAAGCTCACTAGCAGAAATGGGGATGGTTCACTGCCATACAGGCAGCTTAGAAATTTAATACGCACAAAATCAGGACTCGTAACCAGTTCACTGCCATACAGGCAGCTTAGAAAATTCAAATGCCCCAGCCACTGGATGTATGTAAGTTCACTGCCATACAGGCAGCTTAGAAACGAAGCCACCGAATACATGGGGCAAATGTTTAGTTCACTGCCATACAGGCAGCTTAGAAAGTGATATTTGGCTCAAAGCTAACGTCTTTTTCGTTCACTGCCATACAGGCAGCTTAGAAACCACGCGCCGGTAACGCAATTTTGCCGTCAGTGTTCACTGCCATACAGGCAGCTTAGAAATCTGAATCCGATAGGTTGCGGCTTCGCATTTCGTTCACTGCCATACAGGCAGCTTAGAAATAAGTCACCGACATTCGGCAATGTAGCTGGCTGTTCACTGCCATACAGGCAGCTTAGAAAAAATATGGCAAGAGTATTGAGGGCAATTTAAAGTTCACTGCCATACAGGCAGCTTAGAAATAACAATCACCGATGTAATGGCCTCGCTTGGTGTTCACTGCCATACAAGCAGCTTAGAAACAAGCGCCTTTTCCGATACCGCCAGTAGATTGGTTCACTGCCATACAAGCAGCTTAGAAACAAGCGCCTTTTCCGATACCGCCAGTAGATTGGTTCACTGCCATACAGGCAGCTTAGAAATGTCGTCCACAACATATCTTCCATATTGAATTGTTCACTGCCATACAGGCAGCTTAGAAAAAAACGTTTTTTACAATCACTGATAAGCCCACGTTCACTGCCTCATAGGCAGCATAAAAAAGCTATCAAAGCGTTTTTTTTACGCACCATTTTGTGAAACCCTTCGCAGATTGGACTTTAGTCATGGATTAAGGCTTGTTTAGTGGGAGAAAGGTTATTTTAATAGGATTAATTGATTTAAAAATCTTATTATTTAAGGACGAAAATTAGCTCATATGGATGATTTTTCACCGAATGACTTAAAAACTATTTTACATTCGAAACGGGCCAATATGTATTACTTGGAACATTGCCGAGTAATGCAAAAAGACGGTCGAGTGCTCTATTTCACCGAAGCCAAAAACGAAAATCTCTATTTCAATATCCCAATAGCAAACACCACCGTTTTGTTACTGGGAACAGGAACCTCCATCACTCAAGCTGCGATGCGAATGCTATCCCAAGCAGGGGTGCTTGTTGGTTTTTGTGGTGGTGGGGGAACGCCACTGTATATGTCCACCGAAGTTGAATGGTTAACACCACAAGGAGAGTATCGGCCAACGGAATATCTGCAAGGCTGGTTATCCTTTTGGTTTGATGATGAAAAACGTTTAGCAGCAGCCAAAGTACTACAGCAATCACGCATCAAATACTTACAACAAGTTTGGCAAAGCTCCCGTGAGCTACAAAATGAAGGTTTTACCTATAACGACAGCACTATCCAATCCGCATTAAACACCTTTCACCAACGCACTGACGCAGCCCAAGATACACAAGAATTATTACTCACCGAAGCCCAACTGACTAAAACCTTATATAAGTACGCATCGAATAATACAGGGCAAACGAATTTTACTCGTCAGCACCAAGCGACGGACAAAGCTAATGACTTTTTAAACCATGGTAATTATCTGGCTTATGGGTTAGCTGCAAGTTGCTTATGGGTATTAGGTATTCCTCATGGCTTTGCTGTGATGCACGGTAAAACTCGTCGTGGGGCTTTGGTCTTTGATATTGCTGATTTAATCAAAGATGCCATTATTTTGCCATGGGCGTTTATTTGTGGCAAAGAAGGAGCGAGTGAGCAAGAATTTCGCCAGCAAGTTTTGCAATCTTTTGTTGAGCATCAGTCCCTTGATTTTATGTTCGATACCGTTAAATCACTGGCTTTGCCAGCAAAGAAAAATCCACAACAGGTCATGCCACTATGATGGTTACCTTTGTTTCCCAGTGTGAAAAACATGCCTTAAAGCGAACTCGACGAGTGTTAGGTGCATTTGCGAACCGAATTGGTGATAACACTTGGCAAACGCTGATCACTCAAGAAGGCTTGCAAACGCTACAAAAATTATTGCGGCGCAGTGCCAGCCGCAATACTGCGGTGAGTTGCCACTGGATACGCTCTCGATCGCGCAGCCAGTTACTTTGGGTGGTTGGGAATAAAAGTAAATTTAATGCACAAGGGCATGTTCCCGTTAATCGAACAGAAAAATCCCTACTGGGTAGTGAACGTGAAAATAATTGGAGGTATTTGCCACTCATCAATGGGTTTGCTCGGTTGGCCGCGTTGCTCCATGACTGGGGAAAAGCTTCGCAACTTTTTCAAGACAAGTTAAATCCACATGTTAAAATCCATTTTAAGGGGGATCCCCTGCGCCACGAATGGGTATCTTCATTGCTATTTAGCGCGCTGGTAAAAAGCCAAGCCGAACCACAACGGGATGAAAGCTGGCTTGACGCGTTAGTTACCTCCTCATGGCATGAGCAGCAACTGCAAGCTTGGGTAAGGGAAAACAATCAGTGCGAAACACCACTGAGCCAATTACCTGATGCCGCTTCACTTCTGGTTTGGTTGATTGTTTCACATCACCGATTGCCCTTTTTGGCTAGTAAACAAGCTCGTTTGCGATATGAGGGTAAAAGCTGTGATTCATTAGCCGAATTATTAAAACTGGTGGATAAACAGTGGGGCTATCAAAATTATTATGATGAGGCTGAATATTCACAGCGTATCCATCAATGTTTCGAATTTCCTCATGGGTTATTGAGTGAGTCAAAAGTTTGGCAACAAGCGCTCAGTCAGGCGGCAGAACACCTTAAACATCAACTGCCACTGTTGAATGAAGCACTCGAAAATGGCTGCTGGCGGCTAGTTGCAGAACAAGAACGCTTGTGTTTGATGCTAGGGGATCATAATTATTCCTCAAAAGAGGCGGATCCAACATGGCAATCAAATATTCCATTGTATGCCAATACACGGCGTTTACATGGGCAATCTGCGTACAAGCAACAGCTTGATGAGCACTTGGTCAACGTCGCTAATATTGCCGCTAACGTTACGGAATACCTGCCCTTTTTTGCAACAGAACCCCCAGTAGCAAGTGATATTAATGAACTTAAACATAATAAAAATGCGACTGGAAAATTCAGTTGGCAGGAAGATGTGGTTAATACCATCAATCAGTATCGGGATGATCAACACGATAAAATGCAAGGGTATTTTATCGTTAACATGGCGAGTACTGGCTGTGGCAAAACAGTTGCCAATGCCAAGATTATGCAGGCACTCGCGGAAGATAAACAAAGTTTACGGTTTATTCTTGCTTTAGGGCTGCGCACATTGACACTACAAACTGGGGATGAATATCGTCACCGATTAGGCGTCGAAGATGATAACCTTGCCGTGCTGGTTGGTTCAAAAGCGGTATTAGAACTCCATCAAGAACATCTCAGTGAGCAGATGTTTATTAAGGATGCTCATCAATTAGCCGAGTTTGGTTCTGAATCTCAAGAAAGTCTTTTTGATGATGAAGGGCTCGAATTGAACTGGCAAGGCAGTTTACCAGAAGAAGAACTTTCGACTGTATTAACACGACCAAAAGACAGGGCATTGCTCTATGCCCCTATCTTAGCTTGCACCATAGACCATATGATGGGAGCAACAGAAACCACTCGAGGTGGGCGCTATATTCTTCCCTATCTGCGCTTAATGTCATCTGACTTAGTTATTGATGAGATTGATGATTTTACAGGAGATGATTCTAAAGCCATCGGGCGTTTAGTCTATTTAGCGGGCGCATTGGGTAGAAAGGTCATGATCTCATCCGCAACTATCCCCCCTACATTGGCTCTTTTCTATTTTAAGGCTTATCAACTGGGTTGGCGGGTTTATGCGCTTAGCCAGCAAAAATCACCGCAAGTGGGCTGTATTTGGGTGGATGAGGGACAATATGACAGTAAAAAAGATAAATGTACCCACTCATGCCATATTGCAACGATCACTGCGGCAGATGAAGAAGAAACACTCAATTATTATCGCCAATACCATCGTACTTTTATTGAAAAACGTATTAAGACGCTTAAATCACAAGTTGCACGACGTAAAGCATTTATTGTACCTATGCAAAAGGAACAAGGTTCTGACCAACAAACACACTATTTTTCTCACATTCAGCAAGGGATCTTAAGGCTGCACCAAGCGCATTCATGTACTGAAATGCAAACTCAGCTTCAAGTTTCCTTTGGCGTCGTGCGTGTCGCCAATATTTCGGTTTGTGTTGCATTAACCCATCATTTATTAGCGAGTGAATGGCCGGACGGGGTAGAGATTCGCACCATGGCCTATCATAGCCAGCAAGTGTTGCTATTACGTCATGAGCAAGAAAAACACCTTGATGCTGTATTGAAGCGTAAAGAAAAAGTAGGAGAGCAACCTAATGCTTTCCAAAATCCAGTTATTCGGCAGCATATTGACCACGTTCACCAGCAAGGCCAAGCGAAACACCTTATTTTTATTCTAGTGGCGACGCCTGTTGAGGAAGTTGGACGTGATCACGATTTCGATTGGGCGGTGATCGAACCTTCATCTTATCGCTCTATCATTCAGATGGCAGGGCGGGTTCGTCGGCACCGAGAGGGGGAAATAACCCACCCCAACGTCGCTTTGCTGCAATACAACTGGAAAGGATTCATTGAAGAAAAGCCACTGGATGTTTTTTGTAAACCGGGTTATGAAAATGGCAATCTAAGTCTTCGTTTGTCCACCCATGACCTGTGTGAGCTAGTGGATGAACAGCAACTATTAAAATCTGTCGATGCAGTACCTAGAATTCAACAAATCGCGAATTGGAAAAATCAGCAAAATAACAACTTGGCTTGTTTAGAGCATGCATCTATCGAACAATTGATGGGGGATGTGGCAGAAACGCCTATGCCTAAAACAACCGTGAAAACGCGATCTTCTCATTTATCAAAAATAGAATTATCTAAAAATAGGCCGCCTGTGCTTTGGGGGTATACCTCTGGGGCTTTGGGGCTAACAGCGCTTTCTCAGCAATTTTTTTCATTTAGAAAAAGTGAGCCGACAATTTGTTTATCTCTAATTTTATCAGCAAAAAATAAACTGCATTTTTGTGAATATGAGAAGGACAGTGGTTGGGTAAAAATTGATGGGGCATACGGGATAAATTTGCAACCACTTGCAGAGTCATTAAAACGCAGGCTATGGCTAGTGCGCGATTATCAGCAATCTTTAGAAAACCGTGAAAATGAATACCAGTCAGCGGAACAGCTTTCTCAGCGCTATGGGGAGATCAGTTTTATACCACGTAAAAAAAGTGGCATTCATTTTTATTATAACGACCAAATGGGACTCAGCACGTTTAATAATTCCAAGTAAAAACTCCAGTCACAAGGACCATTTACTATGTTAGATCCAGCAATAGAGGCCTTTTTTGCAGAGCGCAAAGAGGGATGGCTTAAAAAAATACAAAAGCATCAATGAGTGACAATGAAATGCGGCAATTGCAACAGGAATGTGATGCCATTTTTTCATTGCCACAATGGTTGCCGAATGCGGCAAAGCGAGCAGGGCAAATATCGTTATCAACCCACCCCTGTACTTTTAGCCACCCAAGCTCTAGAAAGAATAAAAATGGTTATGTTACTGCGATATTAGCGAATTCAGCTTGGAAAAACGAAGGGTTTTTACGCACTGGAAACGTGATTGTGCAAACGGATGCATTAGGTAATGCAGCAGCCCTTGATGTGTATAAATTTCTTACGCTTGAATTGCAAGATAGCAAAACATTATTGGCTCATATTGAGGATGAAACCGCATTAGCAAAAGAGTTGCTTAGCCATGGAAATGAACACTACCAAGTTCTTAGGGATGGGTTTCTTGAGATGATTGGGGTAGATAATACGGTAGTGACTAGTTCGAAAATCAAACAAGTTTATTTTCCTGTTTGGCTAGAGGATAGCGAATATCACTTATTATCACCATTAACACCATCAGGCTTAGTTTTCGAACTGCGTAAACGCATTGATGCTATTCGATTTTCTGAACAAACTAAAGCACTGCGAGACTTAAAACGTAAAGGGGAATTTAGCGACATTGGCTATCAAGAGATTTATGGTCTTACAACCATTGGCTATGGGGGAACTAAGCCACAAAATATTTCCGTGCTCAATAACCAAAATGCGGGTAAGGCTCATTTGTTACCCTCACTCCCTCCTAAAATAGCGCAACGAAAGCTGCGTTTGCCTACCTTCGATTTCTTTTCAAATACATTGGACCCTTGGCGGGTAAAAGAAAGCTTAGAGGCTTTTCATCGCTTAATTTCACTACCAAAAGAGCAGCGTGGTAGCCGTTTTATTGAATATCGTAATAGACGTATTCAAGAATACTTAGACTACATTATGTTAACTATGTGGGAAGTCCGGCGTGAATTTGAACAAAATGGTATTCAATTACCAGCCCAGCTTGTAAAAGAGCAACAGATTTGGTTGTTTCCTGATCAACAGCGGCGCAATCACTCAGATGAATGGTTAGAAAGGTTGGTTAGCCTTATTGCCCAGCAATTTATGTGGCATTACAAAAAAGTGTTGGGGAAAAAAGCGATTCGTTTAGGGAATGATGAACTTGCGGCTATCGCGGAAGTTATTGCCCTCAATAAGGAGCTATTACGATGACGCCAACTTATATACTCAAACTTCCTCGCATCAAAATACACAATGCCAATGCGTTATCTAGCCCTTATACCATTGGCTTTCCTGCCATGACGGCTTGGTTAGGGTTTATGCATGCCCTAGAACGAAAACTCCGCGCTGCAAGTGAATTGGATATTATTCTTGATTCTCTGGCCGTGATCAGCCACCGCTGTGACTTACAAACCTACCGTGGCGCTAATGATTATGTGAGTTCCATTGTGGGGACGGGGAATCCATTAAATAGCGATGGGACTCGTTCAGCATTTATCGAAGAAGCCCGTTGCCACTTAGAGGTTTCTTTATTGATTAAGTATGCCATTAACCAAAATGGTGAGATTGAAGCACTGCCTGAGCATTCAGCCATACTGGATATGATCCATGACTTGGTAATGACAATGAAATTAGCCGGGGCGATATTCTGTCACTGGCGAAGCCAACGACACATATCCTGCCGTTTGAAGATGCAGATGGAAAAGATATGCAAGCTTTACTGAATAGTGTCATGCCCGGCTATGCCCTGATTGAACGTCGTGACTTAATGATTGAGTCTATGGATAAAGGACAAGATGCAATGGATGCCTTACTGGAACATGTGGTTGTGGAAAATAATTGTGTTGAAGTTGAAGAGAAAAATGGGCACAAGGCGTCATTTGAATGGCGGACTCAACGTAAAACAGCAGGCTGGATTGTGCCTATCTCAACAGGATATCAAGGTATTTCCCCGTTAGGGCAAGCAAAAAACCAGCGAGATCCAGAAGTCCCTCACCGATTTGCAGAAAGTATCGTCACACTTGGCGAATTTGTTTTGGTAAACCGTATTAACAACATCAATGCAATATTATGGGAATACGGCTATGACGAACTTAATAACCTTTATTTATGCCAACAAGTGGCAGCTAACTTTATTTCGAGTGGAGAGTAACGAATGGCGAAGAATAATGATGTTGCATCGGTTTTAGCATTTGAAAAAAAACTGGTTCCATCGGACGGTTATTTCTATGGTACTTGCTGGGATAATAAATCGCAATTTGCGCCGTTATCATTACAAGAGAAATCAGTAAGAGGAACGATTTCAAACCGCCTTAAAGGCGCGGTAAAAAATGATCCGTTGAAGCTCAACTCTGAAGTAGAAAAAGCCAACTTACAGACGGTGGATGCCTGCGCGTTAGGGACTGAACAAGATACTTTAGTTCATCAATTCACTTTAAAAGTACTTGGTGGCGTTGAAACCCCATCGGCTTGTAATAACGCATTATTCAAACAAAGCTATGCAAAAGCGGCTAAAGATTACATTGAAAAGCAAGGCTTCCAAGAACTAGGTCGCCGTTATGCACAAAACATCGCCAATGGGCGCTTTTTATGGCGCAATCGCGTGGGAGCTGAACAAATCGAGGTGGTTGTCAACGTCCTCAATAAAGGGCAGCCCATGGAATGGGTGTTTGATGCCACACAATATAGTATTCATCAATTTGATGCTAAAGATGAAAAAATCACACAGTTGGCGGAAAAAATTTCGGCGGCCTTAGCCCATCCTCAAGGAGCCTTATTACTGGAAATCACCACTTATTCTCAACTCGGTAAAGCGCAAGAAGTCTATCCAAGCGAAGAGTTGGTGATGGATAAAGGCAAAGGGGATAAAAGTAAAATTCTCTATCATGTGAATGGGCATGCTGCGATGCACTCACAAAAAATTGGTAATGCTTTGCGATCGATTGATACATGGTACCCTGCGTATGGTAGCGAAAGTGGCGCCGGGGCTATTGCAATTGAACCCTATGGTGCGGTGACTAACCTCGGTACGGCTTATCGCACACCAAAAGATAATCAGGACTTTTATACTCATTTTGATAAATGGGCTCGGGGTGAAAAACTGCCACGTATTGAAGATGAACACTATGTAATGGCGGTTTTAGTGCGTGGCGGTGTATTTGGTGAAAGTGACAAATAAGGTGGGCTATGAATTATTATCAGGAGGTCACTTTATTGCCGGACACCACTATTCCATTGGATTTTCTCTGGCAAAAAGTTTATCAGCAAATACATATTGCGCTAGTGGATAATAAAACGTCTCAGGGGCAAAGTGCGATTGCAGTTGCCTTTCCTGAATACGGTAGCGTGGGGTTTCGCTTAGGTAGAAAAATTCGTTTGCATGCGACAACACAAGGTGAACTTGAACAGTTAAATGTGCAAAAGTGGTTAGTACGGTTAATGGATTACGTGCATATTAAATCGATTCAAACCGTACCTGAACAGCATATTCAAGTCAGTTATATTCGAAAGCATGTAAAAGGCCAGCGCCGAATTGAAGCTGATATGCAGCAAAAAGCACGGTTATGGTCCGAAAAGTCAGGGCAACCATTAGCACAGTGTTTACAGGCGTTGTCTGCGAGCAAACCGAAAGCGAACAATCGCTTGCCATTTCTTTGGGTTGAAAGTTTACATGCCAGAGATAAGCAAGCAGAAAGCCGACCTTTTCCTTTGTTTATTGAACGGTTAGACGCAGGGCAAATGCAAGTTGGGGGATTTAGTTGTTATGGTCTGAGCCAAATAACGGGTGATACTGTTTGTTTAGCAACGGTTCCACATTTTTGACCTTTGTTTTTTGCTCTTTTAAAATAAGCTAATAAATCAGTAAGTTATAATTATCAGCAAATAAAAGGGTATTTTTCAATAAATACCCTTAACTGATTGTTATTACTTTATTTTTATTTTAAAGTGCATAGTTCACCGCCATACAGGCGGCTTAGAAATACTGCCATAGAATTACCTAGAGCACGATAGCGTTCACCGCCATACAGGCGGCTTAGAAAATTTGCGCCTTCACCGTACATCACGATTGCATGTTCACCGCCATACAGGCGGCTTAGAAAAGTAAAAAGGCTTGCCCTGATTGTGATGGTGGGTTCACCGCCATACAGGCGGCTTAGAAATTATCAGTGAATGCAGGCCTGACATTATCTTTGTTCACCGCCATACAGGCGGCTTAGAAATGCATTATGACAATGTATTTACTGTGGGTGGTTGGTATGTAATACAGACGATACAATGGAATGTGATTTGCACTAAAAGACAATTTGCATTACAGTGCAAATTGCGATGAGGGAATATGTATACAGTAAAATATCATTCTGAGGCTGAAAAAGAAGCAAATGCACTACCTTTAAAAATCAAGGTAAAATATGACCGTCTAATTAAAAAATTAGAGTTATCAGCTAATAACTTAAGAGAGCCAGCGACTAAATTGCTGGGAGAGGGGTTATTTGAAATAAGAACCATGGGAAGTGAAATAGCTAGGGGGTTATGGGTTTATCACAAAGGTAAAACAATTTTTATGCTCAGGATCTTTATCAAAAAGTCACAAAGAACCCCAAAATCAGAGTTTTATTTAGCTAAGAAACGTTTATTGGAGCTACTAAACGATGAAAACACATAAAGAGCTACATGATGAATGGATGACAGATCCAGAATACCAAGCTGCTTATGAAGAAGAAATTAGAACTGAAAAATTGCAGGCAATGCTTAAGGAGTGGAGAGAGTCAGCTGGGTTAACGAAAGTTCAAATCGCTGAAATTATAGGGGTTAATCCATCAACGATTACAAGGTTGGAGAGTAATGTGAATAATGCGAGCATTAAAAGCATTGTAAAGTATGCTGCTGCATGTGGTATTAAACACCCAATAATCGCCCTTTAAGATTATCTGTTTTTATTATAATGACTGCACTGGCAGCTAAGAATTCAGTACTGACATGGTAAGTGTAGAAAAATAGTTCACCGCCACATAGGCGGCTTAGAAATTATAAGAAAATACCCATTATTTATTATTGTCTACGCTATTTTAAGATAAATTTTATTTACTTTTAATTAGTCATCCCATATTAACTTTTAATCTTTACGTTAAAAACAATTCATCTTAGATTTCTCTGCGTACCGCATTAATTAAGTAAATAGATAACTGTCAATTGACAGCTTAGAAACGAAACAAGTAATGGGTATGTTCACCGCCATGCAGGCGGATTTTTATGAGAATCGCCCGAAAAAAGTAATGGGTATAATATGTCGGTTTAATAATAGGAGAAATCAATGAATATTGAATTCAAAATAAGTTTTTATAGCTTTACCTTAATAATTAGAATTACCAAATGGTTTTATTAACTAATTAATTCATAACATATGTATCGATACTCAAACAAACAAATTAAACATCAACGATAACTGTTCGAAAGCTTGGTGGATAAGTCGTTCGGTATAGCGGGGAAGGATCGAAATAATCACCCCTAACATACTGATACCAATGGTTAAGGTGAGGGGGAAACCCACTACAAACACCGACAATTGCGGTGTCATGCGGTTTAGAATACCTAGGGCAAGGTTAAGAATGAGAAATAGTGTAATGAACGGCAGTGCTAACATTAACCCATTAATAAATATAGTATTAGCGAATTGAACAAATACCCAAAAACCATCACGATTTAATGGGGCAGTTTGAATTGGGATAAGCTCAAATGAATTGACCACAATATAAATAAGCCACAAGTGCCCATCGAAAGCGAGAAATAATAAAATAGTGATGACGTTAAATATGCGGCCTAAAATCGGCATGTTGGGCCCACCTGTCGGGTCAAAAAAGGTGGCGAAGGATAACCCCATTTGTAAACCAATCACCTCCCCCGCATGGCGCACAGCAGCAAACGCCATTTGCATTGTTAAGCCCATCGCAATACCAATCACCATTTGCTGCACAATAACCCATAACCCCATGGCAGAAAATAAGGGAATATTCACAACAGGAAGTTGGGGGGAAACAATCAAGACGACAAAAAAGGCCAATGCGACGCGAACTTTGGTAATTGCCTGTTTTTCATTAAAAAAGGGCGCTGTACCAAGCAGCGCCAAAAGGCGTATGAAAGGGTAGAAACCTTGGCTTAGCCACAATGTGAGCGTTTCACTGGTAATGGTTAGCATTGTTAGCCAATAATAAACGGTAAATTGCTCAACAACGAGCGCATGTAGTCGATGAGCAAATTCAGCATCCAGGGCCCTGCAATAATGATCACAGAAATGACCGACAAAATTTTAGGAATAAAAGACAATGTCATTTCATTCACTTGCGTGGCGGCTTGCAGTAAGCTGATAATTAAACCCGCGGCTAAAGCGGCTAATAACAAAGGAGCCGCTAGCATCAGTGCGATTTTCATCGCCTCTGTTCCCATCGCCATCACTGATTCAGGTGTCATGACTACTCCAAGTAAAATAAACCTAATTAAAAAAGCTTTGCGATAATGAGCCAAGCAATAATTGCCAGCCATCGACTAATACAAACAGCATTAATTTGAATGGCAATGAAACTGTTGCAGGGGGAACCATCATCATCCCTAATGCCATTAAGACACTAGCCACCACTAAGTCGATGATTAAAAATGGAATAAAAATGGTAAAGCCAATTTGGAATGCGGTTTTGAGTTCGCTGGTAATAAAAGCGGGCACTAAAATACGTAACGGAACATCTTTCGCTTCTTGAATTTCACCCACTTTCGCTATCCTTGCAAACAGGGCTAAGTCAGATTCCCGTGTTTGTCCTAACATGAAGGTTCTTAATGGTGCGGTTCCTTTCTCTAAAGCCGTTTCGAGGCTAATTTTATCTTCACTAAACGGTTGGTAGGCTTCGCGGTAAACTTGGTCAGCAACGGGGGACATCACAAAAAAGGTTAAAAATAGCGCCAAGCCTAGTAAGACTTGATTGGGCGGTGCGGAGGGCGTTCCGAGTGCGTTACGCAATAAACCTAAAACAATAATGATGCGGGTAAAACTGGTCATCATTAACAATAAGGCGGGAATAAAGCCTAATAAAGTTAAAAATAACAGTGTTTGAACAGGTAAAGACCAAGTTTGCCCACCATCAGCAAGGGAGTGGCTGACGATCGCTGGCAGCGCCGCAGAGGCGGAATTTGGCAATAAAAACAAGAGGGCAGTAATCGTAAATAGAGATTTAAAAGATAACATGAGCGTTTCCGATTACTTATGCATAGGTGTCACTGAAGCTGAAAATCTTGCAGCCTCTTGTTTTTTCTTTAATAAAGACTGAAATGTGAGCGGTTCAACTGGCAATACCGTTGTGTTCTCAGGTTCTGGTGAGTACTGGTGTAAGAGACTGATATTGTGTGCGGTGACACCTAATACCAAACACGCATTGTTCACCTCGACAACCACAACTCGCTCTTTATTACCTAATGAGCAGCTACTTTTGACGTTTATGATTTGCGCTTTACCCATTTTCTTTGGCGCAAATCCTAATTTTTTCACCAACCAAGCACCGGCTAATATCAATAAAATGATCCCCCCCAAAGCGCCCGATATCTGCGTTAAGCTATCATTGTGGTCAATAGCCGGCGCATTAGGTTCACTGGGGGAAATGGTTGTTGATAAAAAAGGCACAGATGTTGGTGCCTGCTCAGCTTGATTGGATATTGCCATTATTAGCGACTCATGTTGTTATTTAACGACTTAAACGGCGCATACGTTCGGAAGGCGTAATGATGTCAGTAATACGAATACCGTAATTATCTGAAACCACGACCACTTCACCTTGTGCGATTAAATAGCCATTGATTAAAATATCCAATGGTTCACCCGCTAAGCCATCCAGGGACACCACAGAACCTTGGGATAAGCTCAGTAATTTTTTTATGGTCATTTTAGTGCGACCCAGCTCCACTGAAAGGCGCACTGGGATGTCCATGATCATATCGATATCGGACAATTGGTTTATTGGGTTTTGTCCATCAAAGTTATCAAAAGCCTGTGCACCAGCTGAGGCGGATTCCGCTTTTTTTTGCTGTTCCAGCGCTTCAGCCCATAGGTCTTCACTGTCGTGATTGGTTGATGCATCAGGAGAATTCTTCGCCTCACTCATTGGTACTTTCCTCATCTAGAGTGTTTAATACAGGGTTAATCAAATGTTCTACACGCAATGCATACTGGCCATTTTGAGTACCGTATTGACTGGTTAATACGGGAACACCATCAACATTAACGATGAGACGGTCAGGCTTCTCAATGGGGATCACATCCCCTTTTTGCAGTTGCAGTAAACGAGAAATTCGCATTGGAATGTCAACAAAGTTGGCGACCAATTCAAGTTCAGAGCGTTTCACTTGGGTAACAAGGTTGGTTACCCAAGTTTCGTTTTCTTGGTGACCTTGTTCCATTGGTGGGTTAATTAAGCGCTCACGCAATGGCTCAATCATGGCGATCGGAATACAAATACTGAATTCACCAACGGTATTGCCTATCTCCACTAAAAACGGTGTGGTGACCACGATGTCATTTGGGGACGTCGTGATATTGGTGAATTTGACTTGGATTTCAGAACGCACATATTCCACTTCAATATCGGCAATCGGTTTCCATGCATCGCGATAAGCCCCTAAGGCCAGTTTCAACATGCGATTGATAATGCGTTGCTCAGTATTGGTAAACTCTTTACCTTCTTGGCGCACCGGAAAACGGCCATCTCCACCAAACAGGTTGTCGACAGCGATATAAACTAACGCAGGCTCAAAGGTAAACAATGCTGTGCCCCGTAATGGCGGCATATGAATTAAGTTCAAGTTAGTCGGGACAGGTAAATTACGTGCAAATTCGTGATAAGGTTCGATTTTAATCCCACCCACCGTAATATCTGGGCTGCGACGTAACATATTGAACAAACCCATACGGAATTGGCGAGCAAAACGTTCATTAATGATTTCGAGAGACTGCATTCGTTCCCGAATAACTCGGCGTTGAGTATTCGGGTCGTAAGGGCGAACATTATCTTTCCCTTGCGTCTCTGGTACAGGCGTACTGCTTGATGGCGCATCGTCATTAAGCAGCGCATCAATTTCGGCCTGAGATAAAATATTATCGCTCATGAATATTACCGCAGAATAAAAGTAGTGAATAACACATCAGAAATATCCTGATCGGTATCCCCCGGGATCAGGGTAGGGGTGAGGGTTTGCTTAATATCTTTCATTAACTGCAACTTACCTTCATGTGTCTCGATATTTTTTGCTTTTTGCTCCGAAAGCAGCAGTAACAACCGGCTACGGACTTCAGGGAGATATTCATGAAGCTGTTTACGCGATTTTTCATTCGCGAGTCGTAAAGTCACATGGATATAGAGCACGCGATCAGGCGCATCAGCAGCACCAGTTAAATTGACGGTAAATGGCTCTAATTCCATAAAAATAGGTTGTGGCATATTCGGACGCTTTTCTTCCTCACTATCCGTTTGTGCACCTTGTTGTGTCGTCCACCAGGTATAACCCCCAAACCCTGCGCCAGCAAGGGCTAGAAGGGCAAATAGAATAATCAACCCTTTGTTGGAACTGTTTGATTTTTTGCTCGACGACATTTAGCTGAATTCCTGTTTCTTGGGTGCTAAACCCAGATGGGTTTTTACGTTATGATCTCTAGCATTATGGCTTGGTTGCCAAGAGTTAAAGGAGTGAAAAACGAAACAAAAAGGCGGTAACTCGGCGCTTTAGCTAGGAAATTACCGCAATTTGTTTGTTTTTTATGCAAAAGTATTAATGCCACCTTGTCGTAATGCTGTAGTTATTGGTGAAACAGTTGCATTTGCTTCGCTAATACCAACAGCTCCCATGGATGGATGTGTTGCTTGAATTTGTCCATCTGGTTGGTGGGTACCTTGTTGCGGATTATCTGACTGATGGTTCAAATTATCTTGACCGACAGAGCCCTGAGCAAGGTGGATGCCGCTTTCTTGTAGTGCGCTACGCAAAACTGGCATCATGGATTCCATAACGGCTCGCACATGACTGTGCGGGGAGACAAAATGCATCACGGCTTGGTTATCTTCGATACGTAAATGCACATTGAGTGAGCCTAACTCTTCTGGATGCAAACGAATTTGTGCCTGAGATACCCCTTGGCGAGAGAAAAACAGCATATGTTGGCTTAATTGCTGCTGCCACGCTTCGCTGCCTAATTGACTGGCTAAATGCATAGTTGGTGTTGCCGTGGGCGCATTCATTGCAGCGGCCTGTGTGGTCGTTGCCGTTGGCATCATACTAACTGGCATCGTTGTTGTGTGCTGTGAAGATGCGGTGGTAAACGCGCCCGTTTCAGTTTGTAGCGTAAATGCACCTTTTGCGGTCTGGTTTAGGGCATCGCTTGATACGTTTTGTAGGTTCAATATGGGCTCTTTATCACTCACTTTTTTATTCAATGGCATAAAATCCGCAGTTAAATTTTTGCCACGTATTTCGCGTTGGTTATCAAGGGGAAAATGAGATTGGTCACGACGCTCTTCTTTTTCATTCTTAATAAATACCCCAAGTTCCGGGCTGTCTTCTTCGCCTGCTAACTGTAGCTGTGAACCTTCAAGGTGTTTGCCATCATCGTCATTAATGATGCCATTGGTATTATCCGTTAAATGCTGCATTTTTTGAGTAAACGCGCCTAAAACTGGATGGGATTCAGTTTTGATTGCCGTATTCGCCACCGTTTGCACTTGGCCAGTTAATGACTGTTTTAAGTTATTTAGCCACGCTTGCTCGTTGGCATCTTTGCCTGTCAATAACTCAGTATTAAGTGCAGTTTGCACGCTATCGGCACGCAGGCTACGGCTAAAATTCAGTTGTTCAATCGTGTTTTCAGCATTTTTTTGCCCAACTTGGGTTTGTTCAACCGTTTCTTTACTCGCTATTGCCAGTTTGTTGTCAACAATGTCTTTGTTAAGCGCTTCTTCATTGACTGGTTGATTGGCGACATGTTGTTTTTCAATCGGTTGCTGGTTATCAAGCATGGCTTGGAAGGGAAGCGCAGGGGCTTGATTTTCATCAGTGCGCGATTCATTTTGTTGGGTATTATTGTTTTTAGTTGATGACGCAGTTGGCACATTCAGGGCATTGATATCCATTTATTGAGGTCTCCGTAAAGTTGCTCGCTGAGCAAACTCGTCCATTTGTTTTTGTTCTAAGCGGTTTTGACGTTGGTATTCAGTATGTTCAGCACGTTGAATTAATGTGTCGAACGCATTGACACGCTGTTGTTTTTCTTGCCAATGACGATTAGCTTCACTAACGCGTTGTTCCCATAAGTTTAGCTGCTGTTGCTGTTGTTCGATGGTCAGCTCCAATGTGACCAAAAATTGCTGATAATTCTGCCACTTATCCGATTCCATACCCGTATGTAAAGTTTGGTTGAGCTTTTGACGATACTCGGATTGGTAGTTTTCCAACATATTCAGTTGCTGCGCCATTTGTGTATGGGTTTGGCGCACTTGAGCTAACACCTTAGCCGCTTCTTCTGAGGCTTCGACGGCTAAGGTGAGTAATGTTGTTAAGGCATTATTTTTGGCCATTTATCCCCTCGTTATTCGTTGGGAACCACTTGAGTGAGCTGATCACATGCGGTTTGATAGTCACATCGTTCATCAATATCCTGCTGCAAAAACGTCGACATCCGCGGATAATACTGAATTGCCGTATCTAACATAGGGTCACTGCCCATGGCATATGCGCCTACGTTAATTAAGTCTCGGTTACGTTGGTAACTGGAGGTTAACTGTTTGAAACGTTGTATTTTTCGGTAATGCTCTTTAGGAATGAGTTCAGTCATTGCTCGGCTGATGGATGCCTCGATATCAATCGCAGGGTAGTGCCCTGACTCTGCCAAGGAACGTGAAAGGACAATATGACCATCCAAAATCGCCCGAGCTGAGTCGGCGATCGGGTCTTGTTGGTCATCTCCCTCAGTTAAAACGGTATAGAAGGCTGTAATTGACCCACCATTTTTCCCATTTCCTGCCCGCTCAACTAAAGCAGGCAATTTGGCGAATACAGATGGTGGATAGCCTTTGGTTGCAGGGGGCTCGCCTACGGCTAACGCAATTTCACGTTGCGCCATACTGTAGCGGGTGAGTGAGTCCATAATCAGCAACACACTTAAGCCTTTATCGCGAAAATACTCTGCGATACGCGTGGCATAAGAGGCGCCTTGCATGCGTAATAGAGGGGACACATCGGCGGGTGCCGCAACGACAACAGCACGTTTTAAGCCATCAGCCCCTAAAATATTTTCAATGAAATCTTTAACTTCACGACCACGTTCACCGATCAACCCAACGACGATAATATCGGCTTGAGTAAAGCGCGCCATCATGCCGAGTAATACACTTTTACCTACACCAGAGCCAGCGAATAGACCCATACGTTGGCCTCGGCCAACCGTCAATAACGCATTGATTGCCCGAACACCGACATCCAATACACTGCTAATGGGCGTTCGTTCCAATGGGTTAATGGGGGGGGTAATTAAGGGGGCGCGTGTTTTTACCTCCAAGGGGCCTTTTCCGTCTAATGGGTTGCCTTGGGCATCAAGTACTCTGCCTAATAATTCATTACCAATGGGTAATAAGCGGCTGGTTTGCCCGTCATCTCCGGTTGATTGCGCATAAACACGCGCACCAGGAGCGATCCCCTCGAGGTCAGCTAATGGCATCAATAGCATTCTTGGGCCGTTAAAACCGACGACTTCACAAACCACCTCGTCTGAGCCGCCATTAATTGAGCGCTCAATAAAGCAAGTTGCCCCTAAAGGCATTTTAATGCCTTCGGCTTCCATCACTAAGCCGGTGATTTTTGTGAGGCGGCCATAACGGCGCACCATCGGGATCCCTTTCATCCGTGACTCTAAATCGTCCAACGAGGCAATCCAGCGTCCCAATCGTGCAGTCATGAAAAGCTCTCCGGTGCATATAAACGGCACAACTCTTGCCAGCGTGTCGCCACAGTCATATCGATTTCACCGTCTTCTGCGACGACTCGGCAACCACCGAGATGCAATTTAGGATCTGCCACTAAGCGCCAACCATTTAAGTTGAGCAGGGAACCGAGATGCTGTTCAATCAATTCAAAATGATTTGGGTTGACGTGCAGTTCAGGCTGCCCTGCAAAAATTGGTTTTTGCTGCAGTAAATGGCTGATTTCTTCCAGCAAAGCGGTGCCATCACAAACGGTAGATTGCCCTAAGACTTGCTTCGCTGCGGTTAAAGCTATCTGCAGCAGCTTTGTGGTCACCACCGTATCAAAGGTATCAAGTGAATAATTAAATTCAGACAGCAATTTTTGCCATGTTTCAATCACGGGTTGTTGCATAGCGAGCGCTTGCTCACGCCCTTGTTCTTCTCCAGCTCGCAAGCCTTGCTCAAAGCCTGCTTGGTAACCTTCTTGCTGGCCTTTTTCATGCCCTTGTTGGAAACCAGTGCGCTGAGCATCTTCTTTAATGTTATCGAGCAAGTTAATTTGCTCTAACACTTCTTTCGGCTCAAGGCACGGGACTTTTGGCGCATCAGGCTCAGGGACATCGCTTAGTGCAGGGATACCTGAGTTGAGGTCCCATTGATTAAGCTCACGCAGTTGCCAAGGCTGCCATTGGTCATTTGGAATTGTTGACTTAGACATAGACATCGTCTCCACCACCTATAGCGATTTCGCCTTTTTCGACTAAACGGCGAACGATAAGCAAAATAGCTTTTTGTTCGTTTTCCACTTGGGACATACGCACAGGAGAGCGCGATTCCAAATCGTCGCGCACGATTTCTGCAGCACGAGCGGCCATATTGTTGAGGAAGTGGTCGCGCAGAGCTTGGTTGCTGCCTTTCAGGGCAATAACCAGTGAGTCTGTCGAAACATCCTGCAAAATACGTTGAATGCTGCGGTTGTCCACCTCGATAAGGTTTTCGAATAGGAACATTTCGTCAATAATGCGTTGAGCCAGTTCACCATCGTAATCACGCATTGCATCGATAACGCTTTCTTCTTGCTGGCTTTTCATCAAGTTGATGATTTCTGCCGCAGTTCTCACGCCACCCATTTTGCTGCGTTTGAGGTTTTGGCCATCCAGTAAGTTGTTCAATACCTCGGTTAATTCCGCTAATGCAGCAGGTTGAACCCCCCCAAAGGTGGCGATACGTAACATAATATCGTTGCGTTGGCGCTCTTCGAATAATTCGAGGACATCCGCTGCAAGGTTGCGTTTTAAGTGAACCAAAATGGTGGCGATAATTTGTGGATGTTCATCACGGATAATATCGGCAACGGTTTGGGGTTCCATATAGTTGAGGCTTTCGATCCCTGAAGTCGTTTCTTGTTTTTCAAAGATATCCTCAAGTAGGCTTGCAGCGCGTTCTTCGCCAAGTGCTTTCACCAATACAGAGCGCAGATAGTCATTCGTGTTGATATTGAGAGCCGCGAATTGGATCGCTGACTCTTCAAATTCCGTTAATACTTCTGCCAGTTCGTTATTTGAGATTTGGCGCATGTTTGACACCGCCATACTCAATTGTTGAACTTCTTTAGGATTCAGGTGCTTAAAGACTTCTGCAGCCTGGTCTTCACCGAGCGTCATTAACATCACGGCGCTTTTTTCTGTTCCACTTAAACTCATTGGGATTTTCCTAACCACTGACGGATAACCATTGCCACGATTTGTGGGTCTTTTTCTGCCATTTCACGTATGCGTTGGCTTTGGATCTCAGCACTAACGCGTTGACGAGTCAGGCGACGGCGTGTTTGCTCATCCATTTCTTCATCAATCGCTTCATCAACCACGAGCGGAGTTTTCAGTTGTGTGGCAACAAAAACCTCAGCTTCGGCTTGGGCTTGCTGTGTTTTACGGTATTTAACCCATTGTGGTTTGATACCAAAACGCCACATAAACCACGCAATAATGGCAATAAGCAGTATTTTTCCGTAATCCAGAAGCTGAGCAATAAATTGTGGGCTTTCAAGTAACGAAGGCATTTCTTCAACTGGGGTTTCATTGGTAAACAATGAATTCGTAATGTTGAGAGAATCCCCACGTGCAGTGGAAAAGCCCATTGCTTCGCGTGTTAATGCTTCAATTTGTTGCAGCATCTCTGGCGGCAATGGCTTCATTTCTGGACCATTTTCACCATCTTGGGAATGGTAATTGACAATAACTGCGACCGAGAGCCTATCGACGACACCAATTTGCCGTTGGGTATGACTAATTTTGCGATCGACTTCGTAATTTGTGGTTTCATCGCTTTGTGAGTTCGAAACGCTATTACGATTATTTGCCGTTTGAGCGCCATCTTTATTGTCTTTATTGGTTTCAATTGGTGCATTTGGCGCACTAACGGGTTGATTGGAAAGCGAACCGGGCACTCCACCTGTTCCGCCATTGTTATTTTGCATACTTTGGCTGTTTTGGCGGGAACGAATAGCGGCGCTGTCTGGTGTTTGGTTGGGCTTATATTCCTCTGAAGTTTGCTCAACTTTCGAGAAATCCATTTGTGCGGTGACTTGGGCATGAATATTGGCACGACCGACTAACGGAGACAGAATATCTTCGATGCGCTGTTTGAGATGGGATTCCATCTCTTTGGTCATTTTAATTTGTGCGCTGTTTGCCGATTGCTGGCTATTATCGTTATTGGTGAGTAAGCGACCCGCTTGGTCAACAATAATGACATTACTGGCGGTTAGGCCTGTTACGCTACTCGATACCATATGGACAATGGCGCTGATTTGTCCCTCATCAAGCATTCTTCCCGGTAATAAACCGACCGTCACCGAAGCGGTTGGTAGCTTTTGCTCTCGCACAAATAAGGTCGGTTTAGGAATGGCTAAATGCACCCGAGCACTTTGTACTGGGCTTAGTGATTCAATAGTTCGAGAGAGTTCACCCTCTAATGCGCGTTGGTAGTTGATTTGCTCACTAAATTGGCTGATACCAAATTGTTCTTTATCTAATAATTCAAAACCGGTATTGCCGCCTTTGGGTAAACCTGATTGAGCGAGTTTTAAACGTAATTCATGCACTTTATCTGCAGGAACTAAAATAGCGCTACCATTATCAGCAATTTGATAAGGCACATTCATCTGAGTTAGCTGGCCAACAATATCGCCACCATCTTTAGCACTTAAATTGCTAAGAAGCACACGGTAGTCAGGGCTGCGTAACCAGAGGAGAAGGGCGACAATAATTGAAACAGCCGCAGCCGCCGCAATCATTAACGGTATTTTAGGATCAGCTTTAATCCTTTCAACTATAGAGGCAAAACCCTTTTTGGCCTCCCCCGTGTCTTTAGATGCGGCACTCATAAATATTCCCTGCTTGGCAGACTACTAGACGGATGAAAATACTTTTGGTGAAACAATGTTATTTCCCTCTTCGTAACGTCACTTTTTCACTTTGCTATTATTTCTTGTTTTTGAGGGTTCTAATGACGGAATCAGCCTATAAAATTGGTGTTATTTATCGGCTTCAAGTTAAAAAGGGTGTGATAGGGTAAACTGGCCAATATAGGTTAGTGAAAAATTCACAGTAATTAATGAGAAGAGAATCGAATGACAGTTCAAGCGATTGAAGGGGTTATTTCACAATTAAATGTCGTGGCAACCCAAGCCACTAACCCAATTAAACCAGCAATTGAGCCAGTTGGATTTGCGGATCACCTGGTTGCTTCTGTAAATCAAATTAATAAAACGCGTAATGATTCAGCGAAGCAAGTTGAAAACTTTACGTTAGGAAAGCAAGATATTTCCTTGAATGACGTGATGGTTGATATGCAAAAAGCGAGTTTAAGTCTGCAAATGGGAATTCAGGTGCGTAATAAGCTGGTGGCAGCGTATCAAGAGATTATGTCTATGCCAGTGTGATTTAGCTATCAGTTTGAATATGATAAATTGATTGCCTTGCTATTACTCTTTTGGGAAAGTGGTGGGGCATTTTTATTGCCAATAATAATCGGTTCGCATATTGTAATTAGGTACTAAAGTATAGGAAGAACAGTATGAAACAAATTATTGATAAGTGTTTTGTTATAGTTTCATTCGTGATTGTTGGTTTATCATTTGTATTTGCTGGCGGAATTCCGTTTGATCCAACTGAGAAAAATAGTCAATCATAACTATAATGGATTACAAAATTTGCAAGCTGCGTGATGCGGCTTTTTTGTTATCTTAAATCCTACTTTATATATTGTTATGGGTCATTAGCACTCATTTTACCAACGAAATATCGAAATAATAATTTAGAAAGCTGGAAAGTGCTGGTATGATTGGTAGGTATTTATACCTATTATTTTATGCGAACAAAAACACAAGCAATCATTATGAAACTAATTACCGCACTATTTTCTCTTTTCTTAATTACAGGCTGTACATTCACACCTTCTTTTGAACCTAATAAATCAACATGGCCTAAACCGCATAAAGATATCCGCTCATCGGAACAAATAAAAGCCGATAGAGAAGCGGTTCGTGAACAACAGCGAGCCGTAATGAGAGGTGAAAGACCGGACTATGGTGTTTTTGATAGGTACTAAACGTGAAAGTGTGCAATTTTCAGACTTTAAAAGGTTCAGATAAACAGCAAGTTATTTGTTTAGTGAACTGACGTTAAAATAAAATTTGCCATTTAATTATAAGTGTGGCCTAATGTGTTCACTGGTTTGGATGTACAGGCCTATTTATGTTAGTCAGTTTTAAGATGTTCACCATTAAGCGTTATCTCAGATACCTCTTCATTGCGAATTCCTTCTAATTAATTCCCATAAGTACCACAAGAACAAACCGCAACATGCCTTATGGCAATTTTAAAATATTAAAGGAAATTCTATGTCTAATACAATGACTGGTTCAGTAAAATGGTTTAACGATGATAAAGGTTTTGGCTTCATTACACCTGCAGATGGTAGCAAAGATGTATTTGTTCATTTCTCTGCAATCCAAAGCGAAAGCTTCAAAACTTTAGCAGAAGGCCAACAAGTTACATTCACCATTGAAAATGGTGCGAAAGGCCCTGCAGCAGCTAACGTTATCGTTAAATAACGATAAATTAAAAGCTAAGCATTCAAAACCTCGCCAAGTGCGGGGTTTTTTCGTTTTGTTGTGTGCACTTTTCAATAAGTATTAAATTAATATCACTTATAATGGATATCTATATATCAAACAGTGAAACTGTCACCGTTTGATATACATGTAATTTTTACTAGAGAGGTGTTCATGTTTAAGGATGTTGACTATTAAGGGTCATTCAGCTGCTTTTTGTATGGCTTCGCCACCCGCTTCTATGTCTTCACCAACCCCTTTAGTGGTATTACACGCACTTAAAGAGAATACAACCGCTAATGAACAGGCTAAAAAACAAATTTTTTTAATCATATCTTCTTCCTTTCGTTATGTTCAATTACAGGCCATAAGATATTTATTGTTCAAGTATAGCAGATGGATCAGAATGCAATTTTAACTTCACGTAATTTTATGATTTGATAATGCAAATTTCACCAGGCTATCATCCTATTTTATCTCAATTTCCAGTTTTATAATCCAGTGATTCAGTTATTAAAAGTGAATCACATTAATTTTTTTAAAAAATAGGGTTTGTCTATTTTTGATAACAGAAGGATGCAGAAAAATCCGAATTACACTTTGTAATTGTATTAATGAATGTTGATAAGGTCGATATTTGACCAGTTATATAAGCTTGGTTAATATAAAATGAAGCTTAATCTCAGAGGATTATCATTTTATTAACAATATTATCATTATTATATTTGTAAATATAAGTAAAGGTACTTAAGGTCCCTATCTGATTAATTATTAGTTAAATCAAAATGTTATATCTTGCTGTTGAGGAAATTTAATGTAATATCGAATTCGTTTGAAATTCCCTTGGTTTCATTGATTTATTTAAACCGCCATATTGGCGGTTTTTTTTAGCCGTTATTTGATGAGAATTTTTCAAATAACCAAAGTCCACTCCTCTTCATTGCAAAACCAAATAACACCCCGATAAGCAATGATTGAATGGTTACCAACCAAGCACCTTCAGCAGCAAAAATAGTACAGGTACCGACAAACGTACCGGGTATATAAGAAAGCCACTGTTTTTTCGCTTGTATGCACATCAAAAAGGCAACTATACCGGTAACAAAGTACCCTACAAAGTGAGGTAATTGTTGCAGGTAGCCACCGCTATGAAGGATCACTAACCCCCAAAATACGCCGCTACTGACAGTTAATGCGGTAATACCTAAGCCTTTAAGCCCATCTTTGGGGTAAGCAAAATACGCAGTACAGCCTAAAAAGCCGGCCCAGCCGATTAAACCTAAGCTATCTGCAACCCAAGCCCATACTCCAGAAAGAATGGCGGTTGTTAAAGAAAGACAAAATAGTAATTTCACAATATATACTTTACGTTATGGTTATTTATTAATAATGCCGCTAATGAATGATTATCTGCAGTTCACTTATCAGTGACAAAAACCATCAGTGACAAAATCGAACAGCTACAAAATCAATTCATCATAGAGTGGAGTTGTCACGATTCAGCTATGTTATTATTCAAGGGCCATCTAGGGGTTTTAGGTATTACTAGAGGGGTAACTGATTAATAATATGGTGGTTATCTGTCATTGTCGTGACACTGGGGCTGTATAAAGCAGAGCATTGTATAGAGCCAGCGGAAATCTGGCAATGAGTATACGCTGATTTATATGTTTTAACTTTATCTTATTGATAATGATTAATTATATGTGAATTTCGTGTTAAGCAAATTACTTGAAATTTGAAAATCAATTTGTGAGTGAGTTACTGGTTGATGGTTTTTTTACTTTAATTTAACCACGTCCCCCTGTAGCATAAAGTAAATTGGCGAGTGAGGTGAGAGTATGAAATGGATGATAGCTGGGGCTGCTGCGCTGTTGTTAGTCGGGTGTGATGATGCATCGACTGCGCCATTTGGCTTAAACTGGGGTCAAAGTATGGATAGCATCAGCTTTATTAAGGCGGGGGATTGCCAAGTCAGCGGTAGTAAAACGGTTTGCACTTTTGGGCAACAAAAGCCGTTTAATGATTGGAGCTATGAAAACCAACTCACTTTTGATGGCGGTGCACTCATTCAAGTCGCAACCACACTGGTTGGAGTCGAAGATTATGCTTCACCCAAACCCGATTTTGCTAACTTTCAACAAAAGCTAGAAAACGAAATGGGCTATTTGACAAAACTGGGCTTTAACTCGCAAATTGCCAGTGAAGTTCTCACCCAATGCCAGTCTGAAACCAGCTGTAATAAAGTGAGTGAGTCATCGAACACGCGTATTGGTATGTCTAACCTTTGGGTTACTATTAACTCAACACCAATCGCGATTGTGACTTATCAGCAAAATTAATTTTAACTCAGCGCGAGTTAATTTAGATATAGGCCAATTAGGGCGATTAAAAATAGTACCAATATATCATTGGTACTATAGGTTAATGTTATATAAATAATTTATAAGGTTATATGAAAAATAGGCGTTAGAGAGTTACCAACCGAAGGCCACACCCGCTCCGATAACGGCAGCATCTGAATTGTTCCAAGAAACAGAACTGCGTAAGTTGATATTTTCTTTTAATTGATATTGAGCACCAGCAGCAATTGCTGAGCCATTTTTGTAATTCCCCACGCCAACCCCAGCACTAAAGCGGGTATTTGTTGCGTAAGGGATATTGCTCATTGCAGCAACGGATGCAATACCCGCATTGGCTTCTTGGGCATGCTTATCTATTTTGCTCTCAAGCTGGCTGACCCCATGGTTAAATTTATTTTCTAACTTTGTGAATTTAACTTCGTTTACTTTTTGTGTTTTTGCTGCATCACTTTTTAGAGTCTTGATTGATGACGTGTTTCCAATGACTTTTTTATCGAGATCCTGAATATTAGTATTTAATTGTTCAGTGACTTGGTCGGCTGCATTTACACCAATTAATGCACCTTGCACATATAATTCGACCTCTTTTAATTTTGAGTCAAATGCATGGTGTTTTTTTTCTCTGTCTTTGTTTATTGATGTAACTTGGTCATTAATTAAATCAGTGTTGTTTTGTATTTTATCAGCGTTAACATTGTAATAAGCAAATATAGAATCATCTATGGTGTCTCGTAATTTTGCTAACTCATTTCGTATATTCGCAGTTTCTGATTTAAGCCTATTGTTATTATTTTTCTTTAACTTCTTAATGTTATTATCGAAATCTGAATTCATTTGGCTAACGTTGTCTTTAATTTCATTAATTTGTCTATTGATGTAAACGATCCTTCTAGTATTATTATGAACACCTTTAGTATTATTGCTAATCCCTTGTGCATTGATATCACTTAATGTTGGCGCGGGCTTTGTCTGTGTAGTGTCGGCTGCTGCATTATAAGTCAAACTGCTGAGTAATATGGCCGCTAAATAACGGACTAATGCTTTCTTTTCCATGTGTTAATTTCCGTATTATTTAAATTATTATCTAAAGAAGAGTGAAGAGGGGATTTGTTTTCTCAACTTATTTATAATAGGGGCATTTCTTTGGCGGGTAAAATCGATTTTTTAAATTATATTTATTCGGGATATTCGTGTTTGATTGGAATAAATACAGTGCTATCTATTTTCTATATGGAATGTAGAGCTGTTTATTTGAATAGATTATAAAATGCAATGCTTATTATTTTTTATATATTAATTTAATTGAAAACAATCTCAATGTGGCCTAAATATAATTCGATGATAAAACTGTAAAATACAAAAAAGTAAAATAGTAAAGCGAACAAGTAAAGAAATGCCATCAGAGGGGGGAGCCCAAAATGGCAGGAAGTCGACAAAAGAGCGCTCTTTTTTCTATTTTAGATGTTTTTTTCCAAATAACGTGTTATTTTTCTGTAAAATTTTATGTGTCTGGTGTTGCATCAGCAGATAGGTTAAGTTGGCTGGCGCTAATCTATTGATATTTAAAATAAAATTATCTATCTGGTTAATAATGCCACTTTTTGCATGTTGTTGATGAAATAGAAAGACGATAATATTTTGTCTGTTCGCCATACTTCACAGGCAGGGCTGTGACGGCAGTTAACGGCGTTAAAACCGTGGTTATTGCATGTCGTCACTGTAGTTTAAAGTATTTTGAATTATTGATATTTGAATAAAAGCAATCGAATTTATAGGGTTTAAATTATGGCAGTAAGAGAAATTATTGAAATTCCAGATGAACGACTGCGCATTAAATGCAGCCCAGTGACAGATTTCGCTGCAGTACAAACCTTAATCGACGATTTGTTAGATACCATGTACAGCACCGATAACGGCATTGGCCTCGCTGCTACGCAAATTGCTGAAACTAAATCCATTATGGTGATTGATATTTCAGAAAACCGTGATGAGCCGATGGTATTTGTTAACCCTGAGATTGTCGAAAGTGAAGGGGAAACTAGCTACCAAGAAGGCTGCTTGTCAGTACCGGAGATCTACGCGGATGTAGAGCGTTTCCTGCGCGTTAAAGTGAAAGCGTTCGATAGACACGGTAAAGCGTTTGAAGTGGATAGCGACGAGTTCTTAGCGATTGTCATGCAACATGAAATCGACCACCTACACGGTAAAGTGTTCCTCGATCACTTATCACCGCTAAAACGTAATATGCTGTTGAAAAAACTGAAAAAGCAGCAACGCTTAAAACAGCAACAGTAGGCTGTGATCCGAAAGGGAAGAGGGTGTCAGGTTTGTTGGCCTGACACTTAAATTCATTCCATGGGGCGAACGACTAACGGGGTGTCTGGCTCATCAAATTGGCCATAGCTATTATTGAGTACCCGTTTTTGGTCTAATTGCTTAATTTCTTTGCTTAAAAAGTTTAAATGCTGTTGTAAATATTCTTTAGTAACACGTTCATTTTCGATAATTTTATGCAGTAACTGAATAAACTCTTCAGTGATGGGCTGCTGTTGTTCGAACGCTTGCGTTAACTCGGTGAGGTTTTCCACCGCAAGGACATATTCTGTCTCTCGGGAGACCAACGTCTCCCATTCCCCGGATTGCGCTAAGGCAACTAAATTTTCACTTAATACTAAGACATTACGGTATATTTCTTGTAAATCGATAGGATTTTTATTGTCCACCTGATTATCTTTCATCCACATTTGCACCGATTTGTTGCCACGCAGAGGCGATATCGGAGAGTAACTGGTAAACTTCTTGGACATAAGCCACGTTGTTTTCGAGGTTGGCGCGAAGTAACTGCATTGTCATGTACTCATACAAACTTGCCAAGTTTTCTGCAAGTTCGCCGCCAGCTTCATAATTTAACGACTGCTTTAACCCTGTGTCAATGATGTCGATAGCTTTTGAGATTTCTTTACCTTTTTCCGCCACCTTACCCTGCTGCATAAAAATTTCCCCGCGTTTTAGGGCACTTAGCGCCCCTTTAAACAGGATTTGGATAAGTTGGTATGGGGTCGCGTTGGTGATTTCACTCTCCAAATCGACCTGCTGATAGGCTTGCTGTGCGTGTCGTTGATACATATTTTTAACCTAAAAGTATTAGCCTAATAATCGGCCTAATGAATTACTGGTGCTATTCAGTGACGTCATCATTTTATCGAGGTTTTGGAATTGACGACGGTACATGTCCATGGTGTTTTCAATTTGTTTATTGGTCTGCTCAATGCGTTTGTCTAAGTTTTTCTTTTTCTTTTGGATGCCATCGGTAGCGTTATGCAGCGTGCCTTCTTTGCTGTCCAAGGTGTCCTTTAAGTAGTTAAAGTTTTCAGTACCAAAACCGGTTTCTTTACCGTCACCAGCAAAAAACACTTTGACGCTCGATGGGTTTTCTTTGAGAACTTTATCCAGCACTTTATTATCAATTTCTAAGGTGCCATCCAGTTTTTGCTTAATCCCCATTTTACTCAGAGTGTCAATGTCCCCACTTGCTTGAGGAGCCCGAACTTGCGTGCGTAGGGTGCTCTGGATCATGCGTAAAGTGGAATCACCAATCAGTGGACCATTGGTTTTATCTGGCGCGGTGCCTTTTTCCGTTGGCGTGTATTTGGTGAGTTCTTTGGCTAATGTTTGGAATTCGTTATAGGCATCCACCCACGCTTTAATTTTACCTTTGGCGGGTTCGATATCTTCAGAAACGATTAGGTGGTCGGCTTTACCGTCTTCGCTTTCTTTTTTCAGCGTTAAGGTTAAACCGGGAAACAGGTCTTTGGCTTCATTGGTTTGTGACTCTAATTTGAAACCATCGATTTCCAGTAAGGCGGTTTGTGGGGCTACTTTTTGCACCATACCACTGGTATCGGCATTTTTTAAGGTAACCTTACCATCCGCATCAATTTCAGACTCAACATTAAGAATAGCAGCCAGTTTGTCATCGCCTTCCACATTGATGCTAATACGGTTTTCACTACCTTCTTTTTTAGAAGTGACGACAAGGTGGTAAATATTGTCTTTGTCTTTAATGACCGATGCAGAAACGCCTTTATCGGTTTTATTGATGGCATCCGCAATTTCTATCAATGAAGTGTGCTCGTTATCCAATTTGATAACGATTTTATCTTTATCTTCTTTTTGTGATGGTTGCGTGATGGTAATCGTTCGCTCAGGTGCACCATTGCCCAGCAATTCTTTATTGCTATTGTTAGGTGTGCCTTTGGTGGCGATAGTTTGTGCTTTTGCTAACTGAGTGACTAACACATCATGTACACCCGCTACCGCTTTACCATCGGTTTTCACGTCAAAGGCTTTGTATTCGCCATTCACTTTGGTGGTACTGATATCGCCGTATTTTTTTAAGTCTTCAGCCGCTTTTTTGAGTTTTTCTAAGGACGACTGCATTTTGCCAAAGGCGCTAATTTGTGCGTCATAACTGGCTTTTTGGGTGGTTAATGGCTCTAAACGACGGCGCTCCATTGCTTCTAATTGGTCCATTTGTACGTTTAAATCTAAGTTTGACCCGATACCGAGTGTGGATATGCCTGCCATGTTTTCTCCTACGCTATTCTCGTCATCCTTCAAGCTGCAGGGGTGTTGACTTCGTTCAGCTAGCCGAATCACATACTTGTGTATGCTCATCGGTCTATCTTCACTTGTCGCCTACCTGCAACCCGAATGATTTAGAGCCTATGCCTGTGTTATTAACTCTGAAATAAAATTTATTTACAGTCTTATCGGCAAAACGGAGCAAAATTTTAGACTATTCTGAAAAAGAGTGATGGCGAGAGCTGATAAGAGAAAAGTAGGTAATTATCCCTATTGAAATTAAATAATAAGAAAATTAATAAAAATAAATGGATATGTTAAAAATGAAAGTGTTAAAAATAATGGCATTAAAAGCGGGTTGTAAAGCCATTTCCAACCTGACAGATAAAAATTTTCATCAAAAAGCCTAAAGGGGACTTTTTTGTAGCCGATAACCTAGTTGCTAACGAAATTCATCAAGTTAAGCATTTTGGCTTAACGCATTAATTTGAATAATAAGGATCACATCATGGCACAAGTTATCAACACTAACATTCTGTCTCTGACGACTCAGAACAACTTAAACCGCTCACAAGGTTTACTGGGTACTGCGATTGAGCGTTTATCATCCGGTTCACGTATCAACAGCGCAAAAGACGATGCGGCAGGCCAAGCGATTGCTAACCGTTTTACTGCAAACGTCAAAGGTTTAACTCAAGCTTCACGTAATGCCAACGACGGTATTTCTATCGCACAAACTGCGGAAGGTGCAGTTAACGAAATTAACGATAACTTACAACGTATTCGTGAGCTGACTGTTCAGGCGAAAAATGGCTCAAACTCTGTGTCTGATACCAAATCTATCCAAGAAGAGGTAGATGAACGTTTAGCAGAAATTACGCGTATTTCTGAACAAACTCAATTTAATGGAATTAATGTTTTATCGGAAGGTAAAACATTAGCATTCCAAGTTGGCTCTAAAGATGGCGAAAACATTGCTCTTGCAATGGATAAAATCGATTTAGAAACATTGAATGTTAAAGGTTTCAAATTGGAAGCAGCCGTTCCAAAGAACAATAATGTAATAGAAAAAGAATTTGCAGATGAGGATGCTATTAAAGATTTATCATCTCTCACAGAGAAAACTAAGGTTACAGTAGATAAAGGGGATGCTGAAAGCCTAATGCAGGCAGCTGATGGAACCTATTACGCTAAAAAAGGTGATTCATATTTTAAAGCTGACGTTAAGGTAGAAGATAAAGATGACGACAGCGCAGGTAAAGTAACTGTTACTTTTGAAGAAAAAAATGGAATTAAAGCTGATCAATTTGTATCAAAGGAAGATGCAGCTAAAAGTACTGAAACAGCATTAAAAACTTTAGATGATGCATTGAATAAAGTTGATACTTATCGTTCTAAACTGGGTGCGTTCCAAAACCGTATGCAATCTACCATCAACAACCTGAACAACTCTGTTAACAACCTGAGCGCAGCACGTAGCCGTATTCAAGATGCTGACTTCGCTACAGAAGTTTCTAACATGAGCCGTGGTCAGATCCTGCAACAAGCAGGTACTGCTGTGTTAGCACAAGCTAACCAAGTTCCACAAGGTGTTCTGAGCCTGTTACGTTAATTCGTAATTGGTGAGTATTGAAGGCCAGTATTGCTGGTCTTAGAGTACTGACAAAGCCCTAACTTATTCGTTAGGGCTTTGTTTTAATAAGGCGAGTACCAATAACAAGCTAACCAATAGGTTAAAAGAACCTTTTATTTACGGTGGTTTTGTCGTTTAGGGAACATGCTAAGTTTATCGTTAACTAAGTCAAATACTAAAGCTAATATCTGCTAATCAGTGTTAAATTTCTTCGTCATGCCTTCCGATTTAGGCCCTACAGTTTGGTATCCCATTTTTTGATAAAACTCAGGTTTATCCGCAATCATAGAGACGTAAGAACCTTCTAAGACGGCCGAATTTAAATAGCCTTCAATATGCTCCATCACCACTCGTCCTAGCCCTTTCCCTTGCCAATTAGGGTCAACCGCAATATCCACAATTTCAAAATTACAGGCTCCATCCCCAACGACTCGCCCCATCGCAATTAAAGTCTCACCATCTCGAATTGAAACAGCAAATAAACTATTTGGTAGTCCGATTTTCGCCGCAGAGAGTGATTTCATCGATAACCCGGCTTTAATACGTAAATCACAATATTCTTGTGCAGAGGGGGGAAACTTTTCAATTTGGTACATACTATGTTTTAACCTTATGTTTTTAATCGTTATTAGAGATGGAGGGTGGTTGAAATATATTTTTTATTTGATGACTTAAGTTAGGTAAACGTCGTAGTAAGTAAAAAACGACCTATTCAAAACCCATTTGTAGTTTATCAAACATCCTCATTTCACGACAAATGGCACTCTTATATCTTTTGGCGACTCAAGACTAACTACACCATAGTAAACTCATCTTAAATCACCTTATATATCAGTTAGATGATAGCTTGTTTTTACAATTCTCTTTTTACTTAAATAGATAATTAATGTCGGATCGATCACATTAATTAACTATTCTTGTGATCATCTCAATCTAATTATGGTGTACTAGGTATACAAAATTATTTGGGGATTACTATGAATACAAATCTAAAAGGTATTTATTCAGCACTGTTAACACCATATCGCAGTGATGAAAGCATCGATGAAGCGTCTTTGCGAAATTTAGTTCAATTTAATATGCGACTTGGGGTTGATGGCCTATATGTTGGGGGATCAACAGGGGAAGCGTTTATTCAATCTGTTGATGAACGTGCTGAAATTCTAGAAATAGTAAAAGACGAATCCGCAGGGAAATTAAAACTTATTGCACATGTCGGGTGTATTAGTACCAAAGGAAGCGAATACTTAGCGAACATTTCATCAAAGCTTAAATATGATGCAGTCTCTGCGGTAACGCCGTTTTATTATCCTTTTGGATTTGATGAAATTGCAGAACACTATAAAAGCATTATTAGCTCAGCAAATGGCTTACCAATGATTATTTATAATATTCCTGCTTTAAGCGGTGTTAAATTAACACGTCAGCAGATCCTAGATTTACTTAATATGGAAAAAGTGGCAGCGATAAAGCAAACATCAGGTGATTTATATCAACTTGAACAAATAAGAAGGGATGCGCCAAATAAAATTATTTATAACGGCTATGATGAAATCTTGCTTTCCGGCTTAGTTGCGGGTGCTGATGGTGGGATAGGGAGTACATATAACATCATGGGGGCGAGATATTGTGCAATATTAAAAGCCTTTAAAGAAGGTGACATTACCAGAGCAAAACAACTTCAATCAGATTGTAATGAAGTCATTGATACATTAATTGAAGTGGGTGTTTTTAAAGGACTAAAACAAGTCCTTAAAAATTTGGGTATTATCGAAAACGCGATATGCAGAAAACCATTTAGTCCAATTAATCCAAAGCACCATGAAAAATTAACGTTAATTAGTGATACTCTTTCTAAAGAGCTAAACCTTAAATAATAAATATATTAACAATGAAAGGTGTTGAAAAACACCTTTCTGAGGTTACCTTTTATGCTAAACAAAATAGAACTACCCTGGTATAAGCAATTAACAAAAACACAGTGGAAAGCGTTCTCAGCGGCTTGGATAGGCTATGTGTTAGATGGTTTTGATTTTGTCATTATCACGCTAGTATTAACAGAAGTAATACAAGAGTTTGATTTATCTACAGTACAGGCAGCAAGCCTGATTAGCGCAGCATTTATTTCTCGATGGTTTGGGGGCTTAGCTTTAGGGGCGCTTGGCGATAAGTATGGTAGAAAGATAGCTATGGTCACAAGTATCTGCCTATTTTCGGTAGGGACATTGGCTTGTGGGTTAGCGCCAAGCTATACCGTACTGTTTATTGCACGGCTTGTCATTGGTTTGGGAATGGCTGGGGAATATAGTTCCAGTGCAACCTATGTCATTGAAAGCTGGCCTCAAAAAATGCGAAATAAAGCCAGTGGCTTTCTTATTTCTGGTTTTGCGGTTGGTGCTGTTGTGGCGGCTCAGGTATATAGCCTCGTTGTTCCTATATATGGTTGGAGAATGCTTTTTTATATTGGTATCTTTCCTATTATATTTGCACTTTGGCTTAGAAAAAACATTCCTGAAACTGAAGACTGGATAAAACACCAAGCGAATAGCGCGAATATGCCAACAATGGTAGGGATCCTCTATAAAGGGAAAAATAAATACATCAATGTTGTATTAACAATTTTAGCGGGTGCTGCACTCTACTATTGTTTTAGTGGGAAGGTTGATTCATCACTTATTATTATTTTATTGGGTATTTTGGTTTCGATTGTCTTTATTAGTTTTATAGTTCAAAGTAACGGAAAGCGATGGCCTACTGGGTTGGGCTTAATACTCGTTGTGCTTTCAGCGTTTTTATATTCTTGGCCTATACAATCGTTATTACCGACTTATTTAAAAACAGACCTTGGGTATACCCCCGCCAGTGTCGCTGATTTACTTTTTTTTAGTGGGTTTGGCGCCGCTATTGGTTGTTGTGTTGCTGGCTTTACCGGTGATAAATTCGGGACGAGAAAGGCATATGTCTATAGTTTATTACTGTCACAGCTCTTTATTATACCGGTGTTTGCTATTGGCGGTGAGAGCTTATGGTCGCTAGGTATTTTAATATTCTTCCAACAATTATTTGGTCAGGGTATTTCAGGTTTATTACCTAAGTTGGTTGGTGGTTATTATGATACAGACCAACGCGCAGCAAACCTTGGCTTTATCTATAATGTTGGGGCGCTCGGTGGTGCATTAGCTCCGATAATCGGCGCATTAATCGCACAAAATCTCAGTATGGGGGTTGCATTAGGATCGCTGTCTTTTGGCCTGACATTCATTACTATTCTGGTGATTGGTTTTGATCTCCCATCGAGACTACAAAAAGCAATTTACCCTGAATATCTCAGAATGAATGATGCGGTTGATGGTAAACCTTTTACTGTAGCAATTAACTACGCTGCAAAATTAGAAAAGAATAAATAATATGATATTACAAAAATATGAAAATTTAATTAACTCTAATATATTACCTGTATCAGTAAGAGAATTACTTTCTCAATATACGATAAACGACTTAAAGCGGCTTAATGATGGTTTTTACAGTTTTGATGGCATAAGTTCCGAAGATATAAATTTAACGCGAAAAACATTGACAACCGAGCCTAAAGAAAAACGTGTCATTGAAATGCATTCTAAATATATTGATATTCATATTCCATTATCTGGAGATGAGAAAATATTACTCTCCATTGATGATGGTATTGATAATATATGTTTTGAATCTTCTGAAAAAGAAGATTACAAACTATTCAAACAGATGTGTTGTGAAAAAGAAATTATATTATCAACCGGTGATGCTTTAGTTATTTTCCCTGGAGAACTTCATGCCACCCAATTAGAAGTGGATAAATCACAAGAACTCTCAAAAATTATTATCAAAATAAGGTATGACAAGTTTTATTGATTTGTAGAAATCGCTATTTCGATTGTGTTTATGAAGAAAAAGGGATGTGTTATAGTTCTTCTTAATAATTTGATTATTAGGGAGATAGCAATGACATCGCCAAATGACGAGAAAAAACACAACATAAAAAGGCCCGTTAAACGGAGAAAGTTATCAGATGTTATTGAAGAACAATTAGAAGGCATGATCCGACAAGGTGAATTTAAAGAGGGGGAGCGCTTGCCTTCTGAGCGAGCTTTGATGGAAATGTTTGATGTTGGGCGCCCATCGATACGCGAGGCAATTGCAGGTTTAAAGCGTAAAGGGCTAGTCCAATTATCAAACGGTGAAAGGCCGATAGTCACAACGCCATCAGCGGACACCTTAGTTTCTTTGATGTCTGGCGCTGTTAAGGATTTATTGACTCAACCTGATGGGATTCGATATTTCGAACAGCTAAGAGAGTTATTTGAAATTGGTATTGTTAGGTATGCTGCGGAACATGCAACAGAGGCGCAAATTAATGAGTTATATGATGCTTTAGTTTTAAATAAGAACTCGTTAGAAAATCATGATAAATTTGTTTATACGGATATCGCGTTTCATCGTGTTCTGGCATCAATTCCTAGCAATCCATTATTTTTATCTATTCACTCCGCATTATTAAAATGGCTAATAGAGGCTAGAATTAGGTTTAATAATACAGAAAAAATGATAAAAAATAATACACGAAGCTATCATGAACATGTTGCCATTTATGAAGCGATTAAAAATAAAAATGTTATGGAAGCCGAACGTGCAATTAAGATACACATTGAAAATGTGTTTGAGCACTATTACCCTTAGCCGATAACAAAATTCAGTGAGGAATGTATGTTAAGTATTGGTATCGATATTGGTGGTACTAAAATAGAAGTTATTATAATTGATGAGTGTGGAAATGTTATTCATAAAGAACGGTTTAAAACGATTAAATCGAGTTATGATAACTTTTTAAATTTATTGATTAAAATAATAAAAGATACAGCTTCACTGTATAATGAAGAAATGAGTTTAGGTATTTGCCTCCCTGGGAATTGTGATATTGAGACGGGTAAAATAAGAAACTCAAATATATTAGTTATCAATGGTAGGGTACTGCTTAGTGATTTAGAAAGTCATGTATCTATTCCTATTTCAATAAGTAATGATGCGAATTGCTTTGTACTTTCAGAGCAAGTTGATGGTAGTGCATCAAACTGTCAGTCTGTTTTCGGTGTTATTTTAGGAACTGGATGTGGCGGTGGCTATGTCGTACATGGCAAACTACTCAATGGTATAAATGCATGTGCAGGTGAGTGGGGGCATAACCCTTTACCGAGTTACTCACTAGACGTTGATGGCGAAAGTACGACTTGCTACTGCGGTAGAATAAACTGTATTGAATCGTTTATTTCAGGAACCGGTCTTGAAAGACAGTATTTATCAAGAACAGGGGAACACTTAACATCACATGAGATAATAGAGTTAATGAGAGGGAATGATCCTGACTCGCTAATGACTTGGGATTTATATAAAAATCAATTACACCGATGCCTTGCATCCATTGTTAACATGTTAGACCCCGAAACCATTGTACTGGGAGGCGGTCTGTCAAACGTGCCTGAAATAATGTTGAACATTAACCAATGTGTTGGTCAATATGTATTCGGTGGTGTTTGTAATACCCATTTCGTTACTGCTAAGCACGGGGACTCAAGTGGAATTAGAGGCGCTGCATGGATGGGACGCCAACTATACAAGCAAAAAAGAACACGTTAGATATTAAGAGTGCTAAAACTAATATTGCATCTGAAGACGTCACAGCCCAAAAGCAATTAAAGGGCTGTCATATAATCTCAGCTACATTCCATATGAGCTTTGGCACAGGCGTAAATTAATATATTTGATATCAGAATAAAAATAATAATAACCAGAGGGGTGTTAACCAGAAAACCAGACTCATAAGCATAGGGTAGGGCAATTCCACCAAAGATATCCCCTGTCAAAAATGCGGTTTGTATTAAACCAAAAATATGCTCGGCATTTCCTTTGCGTGCAATCTCCATCTCAACCAAATTAATTAATAGTGAGCAAACGGTTCTAAACATATACATGGCAATAACCGAGATGGCGAAAACAATCGGGGAGCTAAATTTTATTGACCAAAACATACCATAGAGCATCAGCATGCATAAACCAGAAAAAACGAGTAATGAGATAGGTTTATCTTTGTCAGAAAAAATAAACATAAAAAGGTTCTTGAGTACTAGCCCGGTGATCACACCTAATGATAGCACTAGGCCAACATTTGTATCTGAAAAGTGCATGTTTTTTAAATACACCGGAATAATGGGTAAGATCAGTGCCCAACTGGCGCCACTGATAATAAATGCAATAAATAAAATTAAATCTGCTTTACTGAGAAAAGGGAAAAATGAAGTGTTTTTTTGGGAGCCTTTTTTTACTAATGGTTTCTCAGTTTTTGGTATTTTTAATGAAGGAATGGCTACAATGGCGATTAATACCATGACCCCGCTAATCAATAAGGCGGAACGATATGGGGTTTGATCGATAATTGATAAAATCGTCACTAGCCCTCCTGCAATAAAAGCCCCAAGGCTTTGTGCAATTGTGCTTAAATTATCGGTGTGTAGCAGGACTTTATTTTGTTCCTGTTTATCAATATTAAAAATCAGTGATTTAAGTGCAATAGCGATAATACTTGCCCCCATTCCCGCTATCAAACCTGACGTGACAGCGATAGCCATGCCTGTGGGATAGGCTCTAAGAACAAGGCCGCCTCCATATAGAAAAAAGCCCACCATTAACCCATGCTTAGTGCCAATTTGGGACAGTCCTTTGGCATAAAGTAGTGAGCAGGCCCCCGCAATTGCCATCATTACGTACGAAATTGAAAATAACGTTAATTGCGCCTGCTGTTCCCAATAGATGGGCTGCAATGTTTTGGATATCCACATTGGGAAAAGATAGAAAAAATAAAAGAAATATATTTTGTATATCATTTTTCTTCTTAATTATTTAAGTTTAAATTAAAAGATAATAACCTCAAAATATCTATGTGCTATTTTACTTCTTAATTAAACTAATATGCTATTACATTAGTGAATGTAAAAATACATTATATAATTTAAATCTGTCAAATAATAAGTTGTTTACCTTGTTAGTTCGAATTAACTTAATGTTTAATTAATATTAATTGTATTTAATAATGATATTATTTATATATAATCCATTAATCTGATTATTTTCATTGCCATTATTTCCCATATCTAGTGCTATGTTTACTTTGGTTATCATGCTTAGTGTTAAGCTAGCTTGCTGCTTACCGATAACTTTACTTGCTTTAAGAAGGCTAATTTAGTCAATAACAAAGTCTAAAGCCCAAATCTGCAATTTAATGACAAAATCACATCTCAACAAAACAACTACTCCCACTTGTATCACCAGTAAAATTCCCTAAAAATTGTGTTAAAACAATCGTTAACATTGCAATCATTCAAATTTTACCTATTTAGGATAAGGCAAATAAAGCTATATTTAGTGCCTTACTCTACGGATTGAATTCAAAACCAACACAGATAATGAATACCTTTTATAGAGCTTGAAGGGTGATTCAGGTTGTGAGTGATTTGTATACTGCCGAAGGTGTGATTAATAAAAATAGCCTATGGGAGCGTTATTACCCTCTAATACGCCATGAAGCCCTGAAACTGCAAGTCAGACTACCCGCCAGTGTTGATATCGACGACTTAATTCAAGCGGGGGGCATCGGTTTACTGCATGCATTGGAACGTTTCGATGTCACCCAAGGGGCGTCATTTGCCACTTATGCAGTGCAAAGAATTCGGGGTTCGATGCTAGATGAACTGCGTAGCCGTGACTGGGTGCCGCGCAGTGTGCGTCGCCAAGCACGAGAAATGACTAAAGCCATTGGCGTGCTGGAGCAATCGTTAGGCCGCAGTGCCACTGAACCGGAAATTGCTAAAGCGCTGGATATCGACCTTGCGGAGTATCGCCAAGCATTACTGGACACCAACAATAGCCAACTGTTTTCTTATGATGAGTGGCATGAAATTCATGGGGAAAGCTGTGAGCCGCAAATGGATGAGGACGATGGCGGTAACCCGTTGAGTCTGTTGCTAGATTCCAGCTTGCGTGACCAAATTGCTGCGGCAATCAATCAGTTGCCAGAACGCGAAAAAATGGTGCTGACGCTGTATTACCAAGAAGAGCTAAATCTGAAGGAGATTGGGGCGGTGCTGGAGGTTGGGGAGTCGAGGGTGAGTCAGCTTCATAGTCAGGCTATTAAGCGTCTCCGCGGCCGCCTCAGATAGATGCTCGTCATACTTCGCATTGTGGGGGTGTCGACTGCGCTCGGCTACTCGGGTCACATACTTATGTATGCTCCCCGAGATATCCTCTCTGGTCTTCTACCCACAATACGAATTATTTAGAGCATCAGCATCGAGGGATTTTTAATAAAACCTAAATTGAAACTATTTTTTAGATATTTCCAGTGTTTTTCATACTGATGTATGCTATTAGGGCTAAACTAGCTTGCCGCCTAGCTGTAGCACGAATTATTTAGAGCATACGCATAGGGGTATTTTAAAGCTCATTTAAATTTGTTTTTTCTACTATATTTCTACGTTTTTAACGATGTTACTTTCTATTATTCATCCAGCTCTGCCGATCTAGCCAAATAATTCCCTGCCGTGGTGTGCCAAGCTCTTGGGGATTGGGTGAAGCCCAGTTTTAAATATTCGGTGAGGTTGCTGTCGGTGGCGAAAAATAAAATCTGGCAGTCGGCGGGGAGTTCTTCAGCGACGAGGCGCATTAATTGGCGGTCGATGCCGTGTTTTTGATACTGAGTATCAACGGCCAGTTCGCAGATATAACAACAAGAACTAAAATCCGTTACCGTGCGGACAAAACCGACCACCTGTTCCTCATCCCATGCACTAACCAATAAATCTGCGTTATTTAGCATTGCATCCAATTGAGTAAGATTATCGGTTGGCACCATTTCCTTAAATGGAGACTGGCGAATTAACCGAATAAAATCCTCGATAGAGATGGCAAAATTGACTTTATAGTTCAGGCGATTGGCGAGAGTATCCATAGAGTTCCCCTATTAATCAAACGACACTCTTATAGGTTTAGCTTGAAATAGCGTAATTTTCCTGTTTTTGTGTAACTTTATCATGGCCTAGCTATTCCAATTAATGCGTAAATGTCCTAAGTTAAATTCAAGGTAATCGTGATGTTTAGCCCAACTGGGTAAATACCATAAGAATTCTATTCAACAGATAAGTGAACGAGATATGACTATGGAACTAAAGGATTATTACAGCATTATGGGTGTTAAGCGCACCGATGATTTAAAAACCATTAAGACCGCGTATCGCCGTTTAGCGCGAAAATATCACCCCGATGTCAGTAAAGAGCCGAATGCTGAAGCGCGATTTAAAGAAATTGCAGAGGCGTGGGCGGTACTCAGCGACAAAGAAAAACGCGCAGAATACGATGAAATGTGGGAGCACAGAAATGACCCCTATTTTAACCAAGCCAATCAAAGCCAACAAAGCCACACATATTCTCAGCAAGGGTTTGATGCAGGTGGTTTTGATGACATTTTTTCATCGATGTTTTCCCAACGTGCACGGGGTGGCACAAGGCAGGCACGCAGCCGTCGCGGGCAGGATTTAGAGGTTGAACTAGCTGTTTTCCTTGAAGAAACCCAAGAACCCCATAAACGTACCATTAGTTATAACTTACCGGTCTATAACGCATTTGGTTTTATCGAAAATGAAATTCCCAAAACACTTAATGTGACTATCCCCGCAGGGGTGATTGATGGGCAACGTATTCGCTTAAAAGGGCAAGGCACTGCGGGGGAGAATGGCGGTGAAAATGGCGATCTATGGATAACCATCCGAATTGCACCGCATCCATTATTCGATATTAAGGGCCATGATCTTGAAGTGGTTGTACCATTAGCTCCTTGGGAAGCCGCTCTAGGGACAAAAGTCACCATTCCAACATTAAAAGACCCGATTGTGATCACCGTTCCTGCTAATAGCCAAGCTGGCCAAAAATTACGCCTTAAAGGTAAAGGGCTGAAACATAAAGGTACAGCAGGGGATCTGTACGCGATTATAAAAATCGTGATGCCGAATAGCAGTAATGCAGAAGCGGATGCACTGTGGCGGAAATTAGCGGAGACTCAACAGAGTTTTGACCCACGTAAAAATTGGGGAGACAAATAATGGAACAGTTCACATCATTAACCGTTATTGATTTTTGCGTTCATACCGGCATTGCTGAAGATGAATTACAGGAAATCGTCGGCCTTGGGATAATTCAACCCATTGAAACGACTAATGAGTGGTTGTTTGATGACCAAGCGGTGGTCATTATGAGAAGAGCCGTGCGTCTTTACCATGAATTAGAAATTGACTGGCCGGGCATCGCAATGGCAATGAGCCTATTGGATCAAAATGAAATGCTCCGACGCGAAAATGAGATGTTGCGTTTACAGTTAAAACGTTTTATTGGTTAGTTAGCCAATAATTTAATTATTCATCACCACAAGCCTTAATAAGTAAATTAGGTTTGTGGTGGTTATTTATGAGAATGCTATTATTTTCTAATATTTGACTATCTTACAAAAAATAAAGAAGCGATAAGTGTAAAAACATTAGATACGGGAGCTAAAACATATCAAAACCCAGTTAAGATCAGTTCAAAAATCAACGGATATATAAATGATGTGGTTAATTTTAAAGGGATAGACCAATCAAGACTCACACTATTAAATTCAGATATCAAACTAAGGACTATAGAAATAGCAATCCCAAGTAAAACAACTTCAGCTCAATGGGTGGAAATTAATAAATCCATAGCTTATTCTATAGAGAATAATATTAATATGAAAATTACAGTAGTAAAATAGGGGAGAGAGATGGAAAACTATGACTCTGGAAATAATATATCCATTCGAGTAAATGATTTTTTTTATTTTATTATGGTTTTGTCAGGGTATCATTTATTTGTAGTAGATGATACGGTTCCTATAGTATCACTTAATAAAAAAGTCACAAATAGTGAGCTAGGTAAATTATCTAAAGTTGCTCTAAAAAAATGTAGAGTTATAGATCCTCATGTAGATAGCTTTTTTTTTAATAGAGATCGCCTTGCAGAGTGTGAAAAAAAATGGCTCAGTGAAAACTTATCTTCTCTTGGTTTCAAAAATAAAAAAAATTTTTATCAATCAATGATGTTATGCAATATTAGAGAGAAAAATGGTTTTTTAACATTAAGGCCAACACTCCATAAAAAACTAGAAACATGGACGGGGGATGGGTTTACTGAGGATGACTATATTGTTTTGCCGGATAGTGTTTCTGATGAAGAACTCGGTGAAGCCATAAAGGAAGTACTTTCTCGTTGCCGAAGTGTGGTCAAGTAAAATGTCTAGGCTGTAGTGAAGGTGTTGGCAAGCAAGGCTATCCATTTGAAGATTATATTGGTAAATCTAGAAAACTAGCGGATAGTGAAAGGTTACCTGCGGGGACGGAAACATTTGACTATTTTACAAAAAATAAAGAAGCGATAAGTGTAAAAACATTAGATACGGGAGCTAAAACATATCAAAACCCAGTTAAGATCAGTTCAAAAATCAACGGATATATAAATGATGTGGTTAATTTCAAAGGAATAAACAGCATTAAATTTAAGCTTGAAAAGTCAAGTGTAAAAAATAAAACGATAGAGTTAGCTATACCGTGTAAAACTACTCCAGCGCAATGGATTGGAATTAATAAATCAATAATTTACGCTAATGATAAAAACATAAAACTTAATATAACGGTTGTTAAGTAAGGAACAATATATGCTTGATTATGATTCTGGGGATAATGTATCAATCCGAGTTAACGAACGATTTTATTTTATATTTGTTCTTTCGGGATATCATTTTTTTGTTAGAGATAATGAGACGCCCGTTTATTGTTTGGAAAAAGATACTACTGAAGAAAAGTTAGGTGAAATGTTAAAGTTAGCATTAAGTCAGTGTCGAATTATAGATCCGTATGAAAATTCTTATTTTTTTGATAGAAAGAGGATTGATGAAGACTATAAAGAGTGGGTTGGTGATGTGTTAATTAAATGTAAGTTTAAAAGTATAAAATCACTTTTTTTAAATATGATGTCATGCAGTATTAAACGAATTAATGGTAACATTATATTGCAACCTAGTTTGCATAAAAAACTAAAAGATTGGACGAGAGATGGATATAGTGATGATGATGATATTATTTTACCGGATACAGTAACAAACGCAGAATTAGGTAAAGCCATAAAGGAAGTGCTTTCTCGTTGCCGAAGTATGGTCAAGTAAAATGTCTAGGCTGTAGTGAAGGCGTTTACAAGCAAGGCTATCCATTTGAAGATTATATTGGTGTACATAGAAATTTTAAGAAAGCAGAAAGAATGCCATATGGGTTTGAAACTTTCGATTATTTTTCAAAGGGAGAAGCTGTAAGTGTGAAAACCTTAAATACCAGTGCAAAGACATACCAAAAGCAGAATGAAATAAATCGAGTACTTAACAGTTACATTAATAAAGTAAATGATTTTAAAGGTGCTAGTAAGTCCGGCGTTGAATTGAAAAGCTCAGATATAAAAACTAAAACAATAGAGCTAGGAGTTCAAGATAAAACAACAGCATCACAATGGCTGGAAATCAATCAGTCAATAATATATGCAGCAGAAAAGGATATAAGTCTTAGAGTAATAATTGTAAAGCAAGGAGGATAGATGAGTAATTCTTCTACTAAAGAGTCTTGGGTAAGCATTTACTTTAATGAGGAGTATTATTTTATACATACCATTTCGCGTTATAATCTCCGTGTTTTGGACTATAAAATGCCTATTTATCATCTTTCGAAAGAGGTTGATACGCGGGAGTTAGGTAAAACAATATTTTTAGCGCTGGATAATAGTAGAATAATTGATATAAATACGCCCGAGGATATTTTTAGTCGTGATGGTGTATCTTTGGCCTATCAAAAATGGATTGATGATGGGAAAAAAATATGCAAGTCGAAAAACCGTAAAAGTTTTTTATTAAAAATGATGTTATGCCACATTTGTCGAGAGGGTGATCATATAATAATTACGCCAACACTCCATAAAAAACTAGAAACATGGACGGGGAATGGGTTTACTGAGGATGACTATATTGTTTTGCCGGATAGTGTTTCTGATGAAGAACTCGGTGAAGCGATAAAGGAAGCTATATCTCGTTGCCGAAGTGTTATTTGAATTTTATATTATTAGATAGTTAATAATATTTTTAATGTGGTATATAAGTAGTATTAATAAAATTAACTTTACTGGTTTTATTCTGTTAAAATAAAATGTATTCGGTTTAATTTAATTTTTATTTATTTGTAAATTATTTAAGTAAATTTATAATTTAAATTATTAGTAAATTGTATTATATTCTTTGACTAATTTGATAAAGCTAATAATTAAACAATATTTTAATGAACACGAACAACAAAAAAACCCTTACCATCCAGTAAGGGCGCAATAACAACAACGAGATTTTTATTATTAATTAAATAGCCGCTGCTTCGGCAATGAGTTTGCCGAGCTCTTGCCAGTTTTCACTGTCAATAAGGTCATTCGGCACCATCCATGAACCGCCGCACACTAATACAGAAGGTAATGCGGTGTATTCTTTAATGTTTTTCACACCGATCCCGCCAGTTGGCATAAATTTAACCGGGTAAACGGCGCTGAGTGCTTTGAGCATGGCAACTCCGCCAGAGGCTTCGGCTGGGAAGAATTTCAATGTGGTGAGGTTAAATTCAAGGGCTTGCTCCACTAAGCTTGGGTTATTCACCCCAGGAATGATAATTACGTTCTTTTGTTGGCAATAAGCCACAATTTTCGGGTTAAAGCCTGGGCTGACGATAAAATCCACACCCGCTTCAATGGCTTGGTCAACTTGCGCAGTGGTTAATACCGTACCTGCGGCAATCAGTAATTCAGGGTAGGCCGCGCGCATATTTTTAATCGCTTGTAGCGCTGCAGGGGTGCGGAAGGTGACCTCTGCACATGGCAGGCCATTTTCCACTAAGGCTTTTGCCAATGGGGCACCATGTTCTGCATTATTAATGGTGATCACAGGAACAACATTGAGTTTCTTAATTCTTTCAACTAATTGATTCATGGTTAAAGCCTCTTAACATTTTACTAAAGCAGTGGTTGGCATGGCCTCGGATGGAATAATCGCTCCCCGGTGTTGGATGACGGTTCCAGCCAGTAAATGACCTGATTTTGCCGCTTCGCATGGGTTGCCACCTAAAATACGGCAAGCAAGGTAGCCGGCACTAAAGGAATCCCCTGCGGCAGTGGTATCAACAACATGGCTTATTTTATTCGCAGGGACTTCAATACGTTCGTTATCAATAACGACGAAGCAAGCCTTAGCACCGCGCTTGATCACGATTTCATTCACGCCATATTGTTGGGTACGTGCAATTGCATCATTTTCATGAATGTCGCCATAAAGTAACTGTTCGTCATCAAAGGTCAAAAAAGCGATGTCGGTTAAAGTGAGAATTTGCTGATAAGCCTGTTGAGCGGCTTGTTTGGAAGACCAAAGTGCGGGGCGATAGTTATTATCGAAGACAATTTTGGCACCATGCTGTTTAGCTTGCTGCAACATTTCAAATAACAACTGGCGTGAAGCGTCAGGCAAAATGGCTAAGCTGATGCCACTTAAATAGATAAATTGTTGTGAATTAAGTACTTGCTGTGTGTGGGCTTTGCTATTGCTATCAAGACAGACGGCATCAAGCCAAAATTTTGCCGCGGCATTATCTCGCCAATAGAAAAAGCGACGTTCGCCATCAGCGGAGGTTTCGATTAAATACATCCCAGGCAAATGTTTATCCGAAATAAAGACTTCGTCAGTATTGATGCCTTCTTGTTGCCAACTGCTTAGCATTTGCTGGCTGAATGGGTCCTTTCCTAAACCGGTGATGTAACGGGTTGTCACGCCATGGTCTTTGGTCAAACGAGACAGGTATAGTGCGGTATTGAGTGTATCTCCACCAAAGGTTTGCTTATATAGCTCCCCTGACTTTTGCAATTCAACCATGCATTCGCCAATAACGGCAACTTGCGGATGTGTATTCATTTTCACCACCTGCGTGATTACGACTTAATAAACTATTGCGGACTTAATGATGCTATTAAAACCCATTTCAAATAGAACTTCAATAAAAATGAAACGCTGTTTTAAAAATATTAAATCGCCGTTCTTGTTTTTATCATGATAGCCACTTATGCTATCCGCTAGGGTGTAATGTCGATATCAATTTATAGGATGATGGAAAAGTAATGGATAAAACGACTCAAACGGATGCCGTTTCAGCGGTAGTTAAGGTATTCAGCATTCTTAGTGCCCTTGGTGAGCAAAAAGAGATCGGCGTGTCTGAGCTTTCGCAGCGCTTATTAATGTCAAAAGCCACCACATTTCGTTTTCTGCAAACGATGAAACAGTTAGGTTATGTGGATCAAGAAGGTGAAGCGGATAAATATTCCCTAACATTGAAATTATTCGAGTTGGGAGCGAAGTCCCTTGAGTATGTGGATTTAATTGAAATTGCAGATACAGAAATGCGCCGTATTGGCCAATTGACCCATGAAGCCGTACATTTAGGGGCTTTAGATGAAGATGCTATTATTTATATCCATAAAATCGACTCGAGTTATAATTTACGCATGTATTCACGGGTTGGGCGTCGTAACCCATTGTATTGCACCGCAATCGGTAAGATTTTACTCGCTTGGCAAGATGAAGGATCCATTCGTTTAGCATTGAAAAACGAAACTTTTAGCCAAAAAACGGCAACAACGATTTTAACGTTAGAAGACCTGCTGGTGGAATTAGCCACCGTTCGTGAATGCCATTATGCGCAAGACCGAGAAGAGCAAGAACTAGGCCTGCGCTGTATTGCTGTGCCAGTATATGACCGGTTAGGTCATGTGGTTGCAGGGTTATCTATTTCGTTCCCAACCATTCGTTTTGATGAGCAGCGTATTGATGAATACGTCCAATTACTGAAAACAGCGGGGCGCAATATTTCAGAGAAAATGGGTTATCACCAATATCCATTATAGGGGGATATAACAGAATTAAGCCATTTTCAATAATGTATCAATCAATTGATTTAATAACCCAGGTAAATTATTTATTTGAATATTAAGGTTTTATAAATTTCACCTATTATTATTCAACACCATGTGTTGCTGCTGACATATAATATTTGCTTATGGACACAGCAGGAAATAGATATGTTTAAAAAGGTTATTGTTGTTATTTTTCTTTGTTTCACTTCTTATGGCTTTGCCAACGATTTTACATTTAAAGAAAAGTCACCCGCTGATCGCGAGTTTAATCAAGACTACCAAGGAATTAAAAAATTACAGACACAACAAAAGTTTGTCTTTGATCCCAAAAAGAAACTTCCACAAGAAGAACAAAGTTATCAAGCTTTGTTAGAACAGCGAAATGCAGATGAAAATGCGTTTTCAAAACATTTTAATGTGTGTGATGTTAACCCGACGGGAGCGGGGTGCCCTCATTCAATGGCTTGGATGAATGACCGCCAGAAAATGAAGAAAATGCTAGAGCAAGCGGGCCGCCCTTATTGATAAGTTGTTCATTTGTTGACTCTAAGGGAGCATCGCTCCCTTAGAGTTCAAGCTAGACAGATTCAGGGAATGTTAAGGTTGCCCCGGGGGCTTCACGGCTTAAATGAATGAAATTCATATGTTTTTCATATTGGTCTAGAATATCGCTAATCACTTGTTCTTTGGTGTAATCCATTAAATCATTCCCTTGTGAGCCTTCCCATAAGAAGGTTTCTAAGCGGTAATAATGGGATTTCCCTGAACGTGCGCGATAGGTAAAACCGGGAACTGAATAGCGCTGTGGCCACACTTGGTAAATAAAGCTTTGTTCTTCGCCTAGGTCGACCGTTAATTCTAAATGGTCTAATCGCTCATCAGCAATGGGTGGCAAGGTGTTAAATTCCACTTTTGCTCCCCTTAAACTGAGCTCTTTTGCCACTTCTTGCATGGCAGGAATGCAGACCAAATCAAGCATCCGCTGGGTATAAGTCGTTCCCGGGAAATTCATCACTCGTCCCAAACGCTGTTTCCAATTGAGTGTTCCGTTGCCATATAGTGGTGCAGGGGCATTGGTATTTAGCGAACTAACGCGTCTAAAGTCCTCAACTTTTAATGACTTATATAGCCCAGCCATAATAAAGAAGATAACAAAACTAAAGGGCAAGCCCATGATCACCGTCGTATTTTGTAACGCAGCGACGCCATCCGTCATTAACATCCCTAAGGTAAGTAAGCCAATTGCGACAGACCAGAAAATTCGCAACCAATTAGGGGCGTCATTGTTAATATCACTGAGTTTTGAGGTGAAATTGCCTAATACTAATGAACCGGAGTCAGCAGAGGTGACATAGAACAACAGCCCAGTAATGGTTGCAACAGAAGCGGTTAGGCCAAAGCCGGGGTAAAGTTCAAGCAGTGAATAGAAGCCTTTTTCGGGGGCGTCGAGGACGGTTTTTGCAAGTTCACTATTGCCGTGAATGATTTCATATAATGCACTATTACCAAAAATAGATAGCCATAATAGTGTGAAAACAAATGGAATAATTAATGTGCCAATCACAAACTGTCGGATCGTTCGTCCGCGCGAAATACGAGCAAGGAATAACCCAACAAATGGTGACCATGCTACCCACCATGCCCAGAAAAACAGCGTCCAGCTATTCATCCAATCCGTTGGGCGGTCAAAGGCAAAGCTGTTGAGGGTCATACCCATAAAGCGGTTAATATAGTCCCCCACATTCAGCACTAAGGCATTGAGTAGGAACTCAGTATCGCCGACAAATAAGATAAATAAAATCAAACCAAATGCTAAAAGCACATTGAGCTCGGATAACACCCTAATACCTTTATTTACCCCAGATGTGGCGGAAATTACAGCCATAATCACCGATAGCAGGATCAACCCACTTTGCACGGGGAGCCCTTGAGGTAAGTCGAATAAGACTTTGAGACCATAATTCAGCTGAACAACCCCAATCCCCAATGTTGTTGCGATACCGAAAATCGTCCCTAATACCGCAGCAATATCCACAGTATGGCCAATTGGGCCGTCAATCCGCTTGCCAAATATTGGATAAAGTGCGGAGCGAATGGTCAGCGGCAAGTTATAACGATAACTGAAATAACCCAGTGCAATTCCCATTAAGGCATACATAGACCAGCCCGTTAGGCCATAGTGGAACAGAGTCCACACCATCGCCTGACGAGCTGCTTCTAAGGTTTCGCCTTCGCCCGTTGGCGGCAGCATATATTGGGTGACCGGTTCAGCGACGGAGAAAAACATTAAATCGATACCAATTCCTGCGGCAAATAGCATCGCAGACCAACTGAGCACGCTAAATTCAGGTTTAGATTGCTCTGGGCCGAGTTTGATATTACCAAAGCGTGAGGTTGCAACGAAAATGACAAAAACAATATAAAGCGTTGCTGCTAACAGATAATACCAACCAAAGGTTTTAGATACCCAGCCAAGGGCGGCAACGATCCACTGATTTGCTGTTTCGGTCATCAAGATGGTGAAAAAAGAAAACGCCAGAATAAGACCGGCGGAAGTAAAAAAAACCACAGAGTTCAGTTTATCCTTCTGCTTATTTTTTGGACTGTTTTGAGTTGTCATTGGACATTCCACATTTTTATTTATTTAACAGGTTAAAATTACTTTCTAAGCTAATTTATTGATTTATCAGCAAAGATTTGGTTTTTGTTATCTTCTCTCTTATGTTAATTGTGAATGGATTGTTGTAAACAATAGTTAATATTGATTGAATATTCAATCAAAAAAACGTTTAATACAAGGGATCAATGTATTTTTTAGGTTCAAATACTATGCCGAAGATAGGAATGCAGTCGATACGTAAACAACAGTTAATTCAAGCCACATTGGCTGTGATTAATGAAGTTGGAATGCAGGATGCCAGTTTTGTGTTAATTGCCCGTAAAGCCGGGGTTTCTACAGGAATTATTAGTCATTATTTTCGTGATAAAAATGGCTTGCTTGAAGCCGCTATGCGCCATATTCAATACCAACTAGGGTTTGCGGTGGCAATACGTTTGCGGATGTTAACCGGAGCGGAGCCAAAACGACGAATTCAGGCAATTGTTGAAGGCAACTTCGACCCAACGCAAACCAGTGAGGCCGCGATGAAAACGTGGCTAGCCTTTTGGGCTAGTAGTATGCATCAACCGAATTTAAATCGTTTACAGCAGGTTAATGACCGGCGCTTGTATTCAAACTTAAGCTATGAGTTTGGGCGGGTATTAAACAAAGCGGATGCGCGGATGGCCGCGAAGGGGCTGGCGGCGTTAATTGATGGCTTATGGTTACGTAGTGCTTTGAGTAATGAGCAATTTCCTGTTAAGGATGCACTCAAAATCACTAACGAATATATCGATATGCAGCTACAACGTGCTGAGGTTTTAGAAACTTAATAACCAATTCAGAGGAGATAATATGCAACATCCACCGATACATAAGCTTTATATTCATGGTGGTTATGTCGACAGTTCACAACCTGAATGCGGGCAATTTCCTGCAATCAACCCTGCAAATGGCGAAACTATCGCAAATCTGCAATCTGCGACCCTTGAAGATATCCAATGGGCGGTAGAAAGTGCCAAACAAGGCCAAGAAGTCTGGGCGGCAATGACCGCGATAGAACGCTCACGTATTTTACGCCGTGCGGTAGATATTTTACGGGAACGTAACGACGAGCTGGCCTACCTCGAAACCCTTGATACGGGCAAACCACTTTCTGAAACGCGTTATGTGGATATCGTCACAGGGGCTGATGTCCTTGAATACTATGCAGGTTTAATCCCTATGCTGGAAGGGCAACAGATCCCTCTGCGTGACAGCTCGTTTGCTTATACCCGTCGTGAACCGCTGGGGGTTGTCGCTGGAATTGGCGCATGGAATTACCCTATCCAAATCGCATTATGGAAGTCAGCACCTGCTCTGGCTGCAGGTAATGCGATGGTGTTCAAACCCAGTGAAGTCACGTCGTTAACTGCATTAAAGTTAGCTGAAATTTATACTGAAGCGGGGGTGCCTGCCGGGGTGTTTAACGTGGTGACAGGCCAAGGCGGTGAAGTGGGGCAATGGTTAACGGAGCACCCTGATATTGCCAAAGTTTCATTCACTGGGGGGATCGCAACGGGTAAAAAAGTGATGGCGAATGCGTCGGCCTCTTCTTTAAAAGAGGTGACGATGGAACTAGGCGGCAAATCACCTCTAATTATTTTCGATGATGCAGATTTAGATAAAGCTGCAGATATCGCCATGATGGCGAATTTTTATAGTTCCGGCCAAGTGTGTACCAATGGAACACGGGTTTTTGTGCCAGAATCGCTTAAATCACAGTTTGAAGACAAGATCACGGAACGTGTGGCGCGCATTAAAATAGGTTCTCCGATTGACGATAATATTAACTTTGGGCCATTAGTCAGTTTCGCACATATGGAAAATGTGTTGCGTTATATTGAGTTAGGCAAACAACAAGGTGCGAAATTATTGTGCGGAGGTGAACGTTTGATGGATGGCGATTTCGCTCAGGGAGCGTATGTTGCACCAACGGTATTCACTGATTGCCACGATGAGATGCAAATCACACAGGAAGAAATTTTTGGTCCTGTCATGAGTATTTTAAGTTACCAATCAGAAGATGAAGTGATTACCCGTGCAAACAATAGTGTATATGGGCTTGCTGCTGGGGTTGTGACACAGGATCTCACGCGTGCGCATCGTGTTATCCATCAATTAGAAGCAGGGATTTGCTGGATTAATACATGGGGTGAATCACCCGCTCAAATGCCAGTAGGGGGGTATAAGCATTCCGGCGTTGGTCGTGAAAATGGCGTAATAACACTGCAAAATTATACACAAGTGAAATCCATTCAAGTGGAACTGGGGGAATTTGCATCCGTTTTTTAATCACATCATTTTAATTTGACTGAAACAGAGGAGATAACAATGGTCTACGACTATATTATTATCGGTGCTGGTTCAGCCGGTAACGTTCTTGCTACCCGCCTGACAGAAGATCCAGATGTTACTGTGCTGCTCCTTGAAGCAGGAGGACCGGACTACCGGTTCGACTTTCGCACACAAATGCCAGCGGCATTAGCCTACCCATTACAGGGGCGACGTTATAATTGGGCTTATGAAACTGATCCTGAACCACATATGAATAACCGACGAATGGAATGTGGTAGAGGGAAGGGGCTCGGAGGCTCATCATTAATTAATGGGATGTGTTATATCCGAGGGAATGCTCTAGACTTTGACGGCTGGGCTGAGGCGCCTGGCTTAGAAGACTGGCGTTACCTCGATTGCTTACCTTATTTTAGAAAAGCAGAAACGCGTGATATTGGCCCGAATGATTACCATGGTGGAGATGGCCCAGTCAGTGTGACAACACCGAAGAATGGCAATAATGTGCTATTTCATGCGATGGTGGAAGCGGGTGTACAAGCTGGGTATCCACAAACTGATGATTTAAATGGGATCCAACAAGAGGGTTTTGGCCCGATGGATCGCACGGTCACTCCTCAAGGGCGACGAGCAAGTACAGCAAGAGGATATTTGGACCAAGCGAAAAAGCGCCATAACCTGACCATTCGTACCCATGCCACTACGGATACCATTGAGTTTGAAGGGAAAAAAGCGGCGGGTGTGAAGTATTATCAAGGTAATAGCACTACGCCAACGGTGGTAAAGGCGCGTAAAGAGGTTCTGTTATGCGCAGGTGCGATTGCATCTCCACAAATTTTGCAGCGCTCTGGGGTTGGGCCTGAAGATGTGCTGACGGAGTTTAATATTCCAGCCGTGCACGTTTTACCCGGTGTAGGGCAAAACTTGCAAGACCACCTTGAAATGTATTTGCAATATGAATGCAAACAACCAGTTTCATTATATCCAGCCTTAAAATGGATAAACCAACCCAAAATAGGCGCTGAATGGCTATTTAAAGGGACTGGAATTGGCGCAAGCAACCAATTTGAAGCGGGTGGGTTTATTCGTACCAGTGAAAAATTTGCTTGGCCAAATATTCAATTCCACTTTTTGCCTGTGGCGATTAACTATAACGGTAGTAATGCCGTTAATCAGCATGGTTTTCAAGCCCATGTAGGCTCAATGCGTTCGCCTAGCCGAGGGCGCGTTCGTTTGAAATCTTTAGACCCAAGGCAGCATCCGAGTATTTTATTTAACTACATGTCATCGGAACAGGATTGGGAAGAGTTTCGTGCTGCTATTCGTATTACCCGTGAAATTATGGCTCAGCCAGCACTTGACCCATATCGTGGGGAAGAAATTAGCCCTGGTAAACAGATTAGTACGGATGACGAGCTAGATGCATTTGTCCGCGAGAGAGCTGAAACTGCTTTTCATCCATGTGGTACATGCAAGATGGGGCACGATGAGATGGCAGTGGTTGATGGTGCAGGACGTGTTCATGGAATTGAAAATTTACGAGTTATCGACGCATCAATTATGCCGCTGATTATTACGGGTAATTTAAATGCAACGACTATCATGATCGCGGAGAAAATCGCCGATAAAATTCGAAACCGACCTCCGTTGCCCACAAGCGATGCTGAATATTATGTCGCTGGTGATAGGCCGGTAAGAAATCAGCCATTAAGAGGCTAACTTTATGCACTAAGGCTTTACGTACAAAGTGATTGATATTTATATCAGTCGCTTTTTTTTGTTAGCTAGACAGAATATGTATTGGTGAATTTTAGGCAAAAAAAACCTCCAAATATAAAGGAGGGAAAATAAATATAAAGCGAGCTTATTTATATAGCATTAATTTTCGGTAAACCATAGCCGACCAGTTAAATTTATTTATACAAAACGATTCTAGCTCACAATTTATAACGTTATTGTTATTAAATTCAGATTAATACCTATTATTTAACGGAGCTAATCAGCCATCGTAAGTAATTATCTTCCACTTGGCTTGGGTCTAAGCGAATGAGTTCAGGAGTTTCATATGGGTGTATTTCTTTTATTGCCTTAAACAAATTGAGTTGATTTCCTTGGGTCGTTTTGATCAAAAGCAAAATCTCCTTATCTTGCGTGATATTATCATGCCATAGATAAACTGATGTTATTTCAGGAAGTAGAGAAACGCATGCAGCTAAACGATTGGCTAGTAAATGTTGGGTAATTTTAATTGCGTTTTCATGGCTATTCGTCGTGCATAACACAATACATGGGCTTTTTGCATTTGTGGTATAAATTTCATTAGTGGACATTTCATTTCCTTCTTAGTCATATTTGGATGTGTTTTGTTGCTCATATTTAGATTAGGAATAAAAATTTTATTGAAAAAAGCATAATCACTATAAGTGTTTTTTAGCATGATTAGATTAGATAATAAGTAATGATAATTAAGGATGAAGCATCGTTCCAATGGTGGCCTGTGTGTTTTTTGCTCAGAAACTGCCATTGTTATAATTTTTTATATATTCAATATAATTTAGAGTATTTCTTGATTTTATTTTATTAATTCGATTCAGCAAGCATAAATTGAGGGCAAACTATAAAAATAATTGAAATTTTAGTATATTAAGAAACAAATTAGATTATGAGATAAATGTGAGTGCATGTGCTGCTAGCCGAGTAATAGAACAAATAATAAGCCCAACTTTATTTTTACCCTTATTCATTTAAGGGTAGGCTTATCTTTTTATGCAAAAAATATGAAAGATTAATTACTGAAATAATATATTACGTCCCGTTACAAAATAACGTGAATTTGTATTATAAAAGAATCTACGTACTGATAAATATCAAGGTTTTTTTGCTATATATTGTTAATCTAAAGACAAAATTAGAATATATAACTGAAATTACTCTGTATTTCCATCTTTAAACGTGTATGGATAAACCTTATGAATAAACTAACACCTTTAAAACCTGTTCCAACATTAATCGCAGTTGCAATAACATTAATTATTTGGTTTTTAATTCCTGTTCCTGAAGGTGTTAATCCAAATGCGTGGCATCTTTTAGCATTATTTGTAGGCACAATCGCTGCTATTATTGGTAAGGCTTTACCAATAGGCGGAGTTTCTATTGTCGCAATTTCATTAGTTGCAGTTACTGGAGTCACTAATCCTGAATCAACTAAAGGGGCAATTGCGGATGCATTAAGTGGTTTTTCTAATGACTTAATTTGGTTAATTGGTATTTCTATCATGGTTTCCATGAGCTTGAACAAAACAGGTTTAGGGGCAAGGATAGGGTATTATGTCATTTCTTTATTTGGTAAAAAAACATTGGGTATTGCTTATTCATTGGCAATAGCAGAAACAATATTGGCTCCTGTGACACCAAGTAATACCGCTCGAGGTGGGGGAATTATTCACCCAATTATGCGTTCTATCGCTGATAGTTTTGGGTCTAAGGCGGATGATGGTACTGCTGGGAAAATCGGTCGTTATTTGGCTTTGGTCAATTACAATATTAACCCGATTACGTCTGCAATGTTTATTACGGCAACAGCCCCAAACCCACTGATAGTCAGCCTGATTGTCAGTGAGTTAGGGCAAAAAGGGGAGCTAACTTGGGGAATGTGGGCTATTGCCGCATTTGTACCAGCCATTATCTCTTTGATTTTAATGCCATTGGTCATTTATTTGATGTACAAGCCTGAAATCACCTCTACGCCGGATGCGCCTAATTTTGCCAAAGAACGTTTACAGCAATTAGGGCCAGTTTCATTACCTGAAAAATTAACATTAGCTGTTTTTGGGTTGCTATTACTGATGTGGGCAGGTGTACCAGCAATGATCTTTGGGCCTGCATACAGTGTGAATGCAACAACAGCAGCATTTATTGGTTTAAGTATTTTATTAGCAACAGGTGTCATCAATTGGGATGATGTCTTAAAAAATAAAGGGGCTTGGGATACGGTAGTTTGGTTCTCTGCTTTAGTGATGATGGCATCTTTCTTAGGAAAATTAGGCTTAATTAAATGGATGTCAGTTTCAGTCGAGGGAGCCATTGCGAGTATGGGAATTAGCTGGGTATGGGGGATGTTGATCCTTGTTCTTATCTATGTTTATTCCCACTATTTCTTTGCCAGTACAACAGCGCATATTACCGCAATGTACGCTGCATTTTTAGCCGCGGGATTATCTCTCGGTGCACCACCAATGTTGTTAGCATTAACGCTTGCTTTCTCATCATCATTAATGATGTCACTCACTCATTATGGAACAGGTACCGCACCAATTATCTTTGGTTCTGGCTATGCCACATTAGGCGAGTGGTGGAAAACCGGTTTTGTTATGAGTGTCGTTAACTTAGCCATCTGGTTCTTTATTGGTAGCGTTTGGTGGAAGTTCTTAGGTTACTGGTAATTAGCTAAATTAGTGATTAAAGATATTTAATAGAAATCGGGCTATTAGCTCGATTTCTTCGTTTAAAACCCCATGCTATAAATAAGTGGCTATTGTAACAACCAAACCACTAATTATCGAAATCAGCATCACTTTTCCCCAACTGAAGACTGACGACGATTTTAATGCGTGTTGCCATAACAAACTTATTTCATCCGCATGCGCATATTTTCTCTTATTGATCGCAATCTTAATTTTTTTGATTGTATCGTTATCTATCGGTAATGTTTTTTGAATAACCATACTATGACCTTCCCTTAAGCTGAAGATGTAAATTCAATCAGTAAGACTGGTAGTTGTTTGTTTACCTTAATTATCTCAGGTCATATAAAAAGAAAAATTGATGGGCTTGCATGCAAACTTCCTCATTTATCGTATTTGAAATGAGACTTAATCTATTTAGTAAGAAAAAAGCCAGCTTGGAAGAAAAATTACCGTTATTAAGAGGAAATAACGCTTAATTTAAGGTCATATTTATCATTTTTTAACGAGATATTATTATTTGGAACGTTCGGAGTTAAAGGCTATAAATGGGATTGGTTTACATGAAAAAGTAGGTATGATGTAGTAGAGGGTCATTTAATTCGTTCGAGGAACACATGTATTCACAAAGAAAGGCAGAGTTTTTCTTGGTGCTTACCACGATAATTGCGGCTTGGGGATGGGTGTTTTCCCGAGAAGCAGTGCAGGGAATGCCAATATTTGCCTTTCTTGGTAGCCGTTTTTTATTCGCTGCTATCATTTTAGCCCCTTTTTGTGGGGGCGAGAAAAATAGAATAGCGGTAAAGCAATTACCCAAAATATTAATGACTGGCGGTTGGATGTCATTAAATATGGTGCTTTGGATCCACGCAGTTGCGATAACAGACTCAATTGGAGAAGGGGCCTTTATCATGAGTCTGGCGATGTTGTTTGTTCCCCTAGTTGCATGGGTGATTTTAAAAAATAAACCTGTACGTTATTTCTGGGAGGCACTTCCTGTCGCTGTTCTGGGGCTGGCATGTTTAACACTATTCAAGGCTCAACTTGAGTTTAAGGCAAGCCAACTATGGTTTCTTGGCGCTGCAATTGTTCAGGCTATCTATTTTTGTTATACCAGTTTATATACTCGAACAATTCCTCTGTTGCCGTTAACGACCATTCAACTTGCTTGTACTGGAGTGACAGGGCTAGTTTTGTCACTCTTTTTGGAAGAATGGCCAAGTAGCATCACAGTACCCACTATAATGTGGTTTATTGCTAGTGTGGTGATAGCAACGAGTTTGCGGTTTGTATTACAGCTGATTGGTCAAAAAAATACCACAGCAGGAAATGCGGCAATTATTATGATCCTTGAACCTGTTATGACTGTATTTGTAGCGGCTATTTGGTACAGTGAAAGAATGCCTTTTATCCAAATTGTTGGCTGTGTGCTAATTTTATCATCATTATTCTATTATCGATGGCGTTGTTCTAATTCATTGCCCAGGTGAAATACACATAATAAAATATGGGACAAGACAGATTTTTTATAAGAAAACAGCTATGATTAATATGAATAGTCAGTGATAGGGATGTTAATCTTAATAAGAGCGTCTTATTTGGTGAATTAAGATTAATGGTATTGAAAACATAAACAAGATATCCAAAATAGCGTGAACTAGGAATAATAGAGGTTTATTATTATCATCTTAGTTAAAGCTAAATAGGAAATGGGCATAAAATGAAAAAATTAGCATTAATATTAGGTATGGCAGGAGCAATGGTTGTGTTGTCTGCATGTTCTGATGAAAAGTCAGAAATTGCTGAATATAAAGAGAATTTTGTGAATACCTGTGTGGTTGCATCAGGAAACCCGCAAGGTGAAACGGCAAATGCAGTCAGTGCAATTTGTGGTTGCGCCTACGATAAAACAATTGAAAAATATGGTTTAGCTGAGTTTAAACGTATGGATGCGGAAATAGAAAAATCAGGTACTGCAGAGCCTGAATTCCAAAAAACCATGATTGAATTTGTGCAACAGTGTTCGACTAGCGCGCGTTAATAATTTATGACTCGCAGCTATTATCAATTAACAATAGCTGCGAGTTTATTACTTTACTTAAATAAGTGCTTAAATTGATGTGGGGCACAGCGCCGGTATTGTGGCGCAACGTCTATTTGTTCATTCAATTCACTCGCAGCTCGCCAAGGCCATCGCGGCTCAAATAAGATCCCCCTACCAATAGCGACAAAATCAGCTTGATGGGTTGCAAGTATCGCTTCGGCTTGCAACGGCTCTGTAATCAGACCTACAGCAATCACGGGCATCATACTTTGTTCATGGATCGCTTGTGCTAATGGTACTTGGTAATTCGGGCTTAATGGTATCTGTTGTTCAGTTGATAACCCGCCAGATGAGACGTGGATATAGTCACAACCTAAATCTTCTAATAATTCTGTTAGCTCAATTGATTCAGGTACGCTCCAACCCGATTCAAGCCAATCTGTTGCGGAGATCCGTACACCAATTGCAACATTAGGGCTAATGGCTTCTCTCATCTCATGGAAAATATTAATCAGTAAGCGAGTACGATTCTTAAAGCATCCACCATATTCATCTTGTCGTAAGTTTGATATTGGTGATAAGAATTCATGCAGTAAATATCCGTGAGCAGCATGGATCTCAATAACGTCAAAACCGGCTTTTTCAGCACGAATGGCGGCGTCAATAAATTGCTGTTTGACCTGTAAAATTTCATCAATCGTTAATGCATGTGGGATTGCGTTCTCACCAAAAGCGATTGCTGATGGTGCAACAGTTTGCCAACCATTGGGTTGTGTAGGCTGGATACTGTTACCCCCTAACCAAGGTAACTCGGTTGATGCCTTTCTACCTGCGTGAGCAATTTGTACCCCGAAACGCGCATCTGAAAAATGTCTGATATCGTTGAGCATTTTCTGCATGGCGACCATTTGTTCGTCATTCCATAAGCCTAAGTCTTTGTAGGTAATACGCCCTTCAGGAACAACAGCACTGGCTTCTACAATCACTAAGGAGGCCCCTGATAAAGCAAGGTTCATATAGTGGGCGTTATGCCAAGCGGTTGGCATGCCATTTTCTGCGGAATATTGGCACATCGGGGGAACAATGATTCTATTTTTCAACGAAACTTGGCTTATTGATGCAGGTGAAAAAAGGCGGCTCATTGGAACATTCCTTATTAGCAAACTTAAATTATTTTAATATTATACTGAGTTTGCCAAAGTTTTTTTGTGAGATGGTGTGGTATTACGGGGCAAATTTTATTTTTACAGCGGATTGGTAATAGAAAATCAAGCGAATTTTTGAATATTTGACCAAAATCATAAAAAGTATATTTCCCTAGTAACATGATGAAAAAGGAGGGAGAAAATATAAAAAAATAAGAGAAAAAATAAAATATTATAATAATCATTGATTTTTGATTGTTATAATTCTGTAACTTATAAATAAAATAATAACTCCCACGCCAGAATGGTGTTAATGCTTGTTTATGGTTTTAATGGTTCTAATAGAGAATAAAACTATTTTTTTATTTTAAATGATAATTTAAATAATGATTAATACATTGTTTGTGAAGCAAAAATATAAAATATTCCTTGCGGTTATATTAAATGGTTTATATAAGAAATATGCTTATTAAGCTAATGCGAGCCAAGCTGAAATTTGTGTTCACCTGAAAAATATAATTCTAAGAAGGAAGTTGATGTGCTGACAATTATTGGTATTTTAATCATTATATCGATAGTAACATTATTGATGATGGGGAAAGTTAGCCCAATTATCGCAATGTCTTGTATTCCCTTTATTGGTGCTTTATTTGCTGGTTATTCGGTTGCTGAAATTTCAGTATTCTTTGAAAGTGGAATTAATAAAGTTTCAAAAGTCGCAGCGATGTTTTTATTTGCGATTTTATTTTTTAGCTTAATGAAAGACCTGCATATCTTTGATCCATTGATCCGTTTAATGGTTAAAATGACGCGTGGGAATATTATTGTTGTTTGTATTATGACAACGTTAATTGCAGGAGTTGTCCATTTAGATGGTTCAGGCGCTGCGACATTTTTAATTATCATTCCTGCATTATTACCTTTATACCGTCAACTGGGGATGAGCCCATATCTCATGTTGCTGCTGATGTGTGCCAGCATGGGGGTCATGAATATGGTGCCTTGGGGCGGGCCGTTAGGCCGTGCTTCGGCTGTCACTGGCATTGATGCTTCGACCTTATGGCAACATTTGATCCCAGTACAACTTATTGGTATGGGGGGAGCAGTGGTATTTGCTACGTTAATGGGATTTCGTGAGAAAAGACGTATTGCCGCAGCGAGTTTGAAAGGAACAACGCCATATGAAATGGATTCTTTGTTACCTGTTAGTGATGACACTGCCGATATAACCGAAACGGTACAAAAACCTAAGAAACCACTTATCAATGGTGGGTTAATTGTCGCCTCTGTTGTCTGTTTAGCATTTGGTTTATTATCTGCACCTTATGTTTTTATGATCGCACTTTCCATTGCCTTGATGGTTAACTTCCCTAACCCTAGGGACCAAATGAAAATTTTGGCAGCCCATGCGCCACAAGCATTGGGAATGGTTGCCATTATCTTAGCGGCAGGAGCATTTTTAGGTATTTTATCTGAAGGTGGCATGCTTGAGTCAATTGCAACAGACTTAACCGCTATTTTACCAACAGAATGGGTTTCTAAAGTCCATATTTTTGTCGGTATTTTAGGCGTGCCGATGGATATTTTTACCAGTACCGATGCTTACTATTTTGCCTTACTACCAATAATTCAACAAATTGCCGCCACAGTTGGTGTTGACCCATCTTCCGTTGTTTATGCGATGGCGATAGGTAACAACGCAGGGACTTTCGTGAGCCCATTCTCTCCAGCAGCATGGTTAGCAATGGGATTAGCTGGAATTGATATGGGGCGCCACTTACGTTATTCGTTTGGTTGGATTTGGTTGTTTAGTTTCTTTTTGTTAGCAGTTGGTTCAGTGATCGGTCTTTACTAGGTTTTTTTGTTCTTAACTACTTGAGAACATTGAAAGATGTTCTCAAGTATTATCCAAAGATGATTATTATTTTTTCATCTTTATAACTATTTATGATAGATTAATATCCAACCTTAACGAAAGGTGTTCCGTAGCTCCTATCTCTATTGATTACCTTTCCTACATAAAGTTTACGCACTGAGTCTTCAGCTTTACGTCCGATAAATTCCCACCTATCACTATCACGTTTAATATTGTCTCGAGTAAAATTAGGCTTATTTGGGCTTCTAGATTAATAGGGAGTAGGTGATTTTTGTGTGTAGAGCTAAATTAGGAATAAATTGATAGTCTTCTTCTTGACAATTAGACTAAAATTCAACTGTTTTCCTTCAATTTCGCTAATTTTGACCCTTAGCTAAGTAAAAATGAGGCCGTTACTCGGAATAGATATGTAATACCTACACTTGATTTCTCAACAATTAAAGACGCAAATCTAGCAAAAAGATTTGTGGTTATTTCTATTTCTTTAGAGAAAGCATGATGAATATGCAATCAAGAAAGTATGGTAGAACGTATCACTATCCGTTCTCCCCAGGTACGACGAGTGATGATCGCATCAATAGCGATTGGTGGTCGCACATCCAAAATATAGACAAACTGGTTCATACAGAAAAACTGGATGGTGAAAATAATTGTTTAAACCGTCACGGGGTTTTTGCTCGCTCTCATGGAGCACCAACCCAATCAGCATGGAGCCAGCAAATTCGCCAACGTTGGCAGCTGATTAAAGATGATTTAGGGGATATTGAACTATTCGGTGAGAATCTTTACGCAATACATTCCATTGAATATCAACATATTGAAGATTACTTCTATGTATTTGCGGTGAGGCAGGGGGAGTATTGGCTCAGTTGGGAAGAGGTGCAATTTTATGCAGCTCTATTTGATTTTCCAACCGTCCCTCAATTAGATTTATCACTCAGTAAACACATGAACAAGCAAGAATATGCAAGTTCATTAATTACTGCTGCATCATTAGATAGCCAATTTATTGCGTGTGATACTCATACAGGGGAAGCCTGTAGCATGGAAGGTATTGTGAGCCGCGATAGCCAAGGTTTTCATGTGGATGATTTTATGGCGCATGTTTTCAAATATGTGCGTAAAAACCATGTTAAAACGGATATCCACTGGAAGCGGCATTGGCAGAGAGCCAAGCTGGCCTTTGAATTACAAGGAGAACAGCCATGAGTTGGCAATTAACCCAATGTCGTGACTGGACACAGCTTGAAAAACAGTTCGATTTTGTGCGTGATATGCAGTATGTGCCGCAAGACCGTTTGCACCATGCGGAAGGTAACGTGGCTATTCACACCCAAATGGTGTTAGCGGCTTTAGAAGGTTTGTCTGAATATCAACAGCTTCCTGAGCTTAAACAACAAATCGTTTGGGCGGCAGCCTTGCTGCATGACGTCGAAAAACGCAGTACGACAAAAGAAGATGAAGAGGGGCGGATCCATTCACCTGGACATGCCAAAAAAGGTGAGTTATCTGTACGAAATATATTATTTCGACAAATAGAAACGCCCTTTGCTATTCGTGAACAAATTGCGGCTTTAGTTCGATTCCATGGCTTACCGCTTTGGTTAATGGAAAAGCCAGATCCTGAGCGCACGTTATTTGCTGCATCTTTGCGGGTTGAAATGTCTTTATTATGTATGTTAGCGAAAGCGGATGCGATGGGCCGTGCGTGTGAAGATAAAGCGGAACTTTTGGTCAGAATCGAGCTATTTGAACTATTCTGTCGTGAGCAGGGTTGTTGGGACCAACCTAAATCATTTGCGTCACCAGCTGGGCGCTTCCAGTATTTTCATCATCAAAAGGGCACTACGGATTACCAGCCTTTTGAAGAAAATGGAAGTGAAGTGATAATGTTATGTGGTTTGCCGGGGATGGGAAAAGACCATTTTATCAAACGGTTTTACCCACAAACGGCAGTCGTGTGTTTAGATGATATTCGCCGAGAACATAAAATCAACCCAGCAGATAAAAATGCACAAGGGTGGGTCGCTCAGCAAGCGAAAGAGCAAGCAAAACGATTGTTACGCACGAAAACCCATTTTATTTGGAATGCGACGTCATTGAGTACCTCCTTACGAGGAACCATGATCAGCTTATTTGAACGCTATCAAGCCAAAATCCATTTAGTTTACTTGGAAGTGCCATTTAAACAGTGGCGGCAACAAAATCAACAACGTCAATATGCGGTACCGGAGCAAGTTATGGAAAAAATGGCAGGGAAGTTAGAATTGCCGACGCCAGATGAAGCTCATCAAGTTTCCTATTATATTGATCGTAATTTTGAGCCGTTACTTGCCGAAAAATAAAATTCATCACCTGCCTCTAGATAAGAGGCAGGCTAATATTAGTTTGAAGGAACGTATACGTTGCCTTCAAACAGTTTTCTTGCTGTTCGAATAATTGAAGCTTGAAGCCCTTCCGGTGAGTTGCCTTGTTGACTTAATGATACCTCAAATTTACCACTTAAATGCTCAATAGAAATGTTGCTCATATCAACAGACTGAATGTATTGCTGAGTAATACTGTCCGGGATCATAGTGCTTGTGGCAATGGCGATAGCACCAGTGACGGCAAGTGCGCCATGGCATTTATGCGGCATAAAATAGCGGACATTAATTGTTCCACCGTGAATGGCAGGTGAAATCAATATGGGTTTAGGAATGACTTTTTTACTTACATCACCAAGCCCCATCATTGCCCCTGCTTTTATACGAATAGCCTCTAGCTTTTGCATAAACTCGGCATCGGACTCCAGTTGTTCCGCAGTTTCATAACCTGTTTTGTTGAGTTGAGGGGCATCAATTAACACCACAGGCGTCGCCATATCAATGCAGCTGACATCAATATCTTCAATAGTATCAATTCCATGGCCTGTAGGGAGCAATTTCCCTGTTTTTGTTCCACAAGCATTTAAGAATGTCAGTGCTACAGGCGCTGCACGACCAGGTACGCTAGCAATTTCGGTATTTCCCTCATAAGTTACATGGCCATCAGGGGTTTGTACCCTAGAGTTGATGAAAGTATTCGTATTGACATTGCGGATCCTGACGGTGGTTGTCTCACCAGAGACCGGCACCAATCCTTTTTCAATAGCAAAAGAACCCACTGCACAAAGAATATTTCCGCAATTCGGTGCGGTATCAACAAGACGTTCAGTAATAGAAACCTGAGCAAATAGGTAATCAATATCGGCATCAGGGTGGGGGGAAGGGCTAATAATAGCGACTTTACTGGTCTGTGGGCTGCCTCCACCAATGCCATCAATTTGCAAAGCATGGCCAGAACCCATAATAGCGAGGATCAGTTCATCACGTTGTTGAATATCAGTTGGAAGGTCATCAGCTAATAGAAAAACGCCTTTTGAAGTTCCGCCACGCATTAGTGTGCAAGGGATTTTTTTCATCTGTTTACCCATCATATTTCGCGCTGTAGCTGTGTTTGCTACACTCAGCCCCTCAAGTCACATACTGAAGTATGCATCCTTGGGATGTCTTTGTTTTGCCGCCTTGTTTTGTTGTTAAATAGGGCACAATCATGATTGTGCCCATCGTGTCGGTTTATTGACGAAGAATTAAATTAATCCAGTACTGATTAAAATTTCCCACCAACCTAAACCGATAGTCATGTGAACGAATAAGCTAATGAAGGCAACTAACCCACCGATGATCCACCAAGAACGGATATCGTTATAACCTGCACCGAATACGATAGGTGCTGCCGCGCCGCCATAGTGAGTCACGCTGCCGCCGTAGGCATTCGAGAACAACAATCCCAGTGCGAGTAACATCGGAGGAGCCCCAGCAACCATACCCACAGTGGCAAATACTGGAACCATGGCTGCAACGTAGGCACCACCGGAGGCGAATAAGTAGCGAATGGCAACACTGATAAACATGATGACAAAGAACGCTAACATTGCTTGATCACCGAAGGAAAGGTATTGGCTCATGGTATCGGCGAGCCACTTGAAGAAACCTGCTTTTGTGAGTACGCCTGACATGCTGATAATACCACCGTACCAAATCAGGGTATTCCAACCGCCTTTATTCTTCAGCACGTCATCCCAAGTTACAACACCAAGGATCAGGGTCAATGCCATAACTGCAATCGCGACGCTAGAGGCGCTGACGCCGATAAGGTCAGAGAAAATCCAGCCGCACAGCGCGATAACAAAGACAATCCCCAGCAACTTTTCACGCATAGTCATTGGGCCTAAATCTTCAAGGCCTTTGGCTGCGATCTCTTTATTGTTCACCTTTTTCAACTCAGGTGGATACAGTTTGTAGATCATTAATGGCGTCAAAATCAGCATAATTAAACCTGGCACGGAGGCTGCAAGTGCCCATCCGCCCCAACTTAAATGGATGCCCATAATGTCACTCATCATGGCAAGGGCGAGTGCATTCGGCGCCATTGCAGTTAAGAACATATAGCTGGTGGTTTTGGTCACCATATAGACGTTGACGAGGAGGTAGTGGCCTGCTTTACGTGGGCTTTTTTCTGGATCAGATCCTAAAGCAACGGCCACACTATTGATGATTGGGAAAACAATTCCCCCAGCACGCGCGGTATTCGATGGGGTTGCAGGCGCGATAATTAAATCAAGGATTGCGGTCACATAACCGAGCCCTAATGTTGTACCGCCTAACTTGCCAATCAAAATATAAGAAAGACGTTTACCTAAACCAGTAATAACAAAGGCAGCACTCAGAGTAAATGCAGCAAATACAAGCCATGTCGTACCGGATGCATATCCGCTTAAAACTTCACTTGCTTTGACATCTTTAGTCCCTGTTACCCCAATAATTACCGCACTCGCAGCAATAGTGGCTAATAGAATAACAGGCTCTGAATAGGGTTTAAGTACCAATCCAACAATAGCGGCAAGGTAAAGACCAAATAGCAACCATGCAATATGTGGTAGCCCCGCAGGTGTTGGTATTAAAGCAATAATAATTGGAATGGCTATTAAAACTAATAGCTTCCATATTTTTTCTTTTTGCATAAGCCAATTTCCTTGATTAAATCAATATTAAATTTATTTAATATTAAATTGAATGAACTTTAATATTAGGAATTTGTTAAAGTGACAATGTTTTTAATATGGCTGTATCTTGAATGAATATAATGAATCTTATTTTCATTACTCATTCACTCTAAGGTATATAATTTATTTAAATAATTAATTGGTTTTTATTTGGTTAATTCGTTTTAATTTTTTAAATTATCCCTGTGTTAATTAATATTAAAATAGTTACTTTATGTTAATTAAAGACTGGTTGGGTAATCGGGCAAAAAACCAAGTCAAAATTAATAAATCCGCACTTCCTCCTGGACTCATGTTTAGTTGAATACATTCACTGTCGAATTGTTTAACCTTAACTAAATCATCATCGGTATTAATACCTGAGATTAATAGCTGTTTTGCGCGTTGCTTTACCCATGTTAATCCTTTGACGCCACCGCGATTGACAATGTTTGTATCGTCATTCAGGCTCATGAGGAGAATTAAAGTATCAAGCAGGGCGATATCCGCGAGTTTGCCCTTGGTGAGTTGCTGCAAATAATAGGGAAGTGAATGTTTGATTACTAACGAATAACCGCCTTCCGCTTCACCTCTTGCGCCTGTTAACCCATGTTCCTGATATAAGCGGCGGCCAGCGGTAGGGTTTTCGGTTTTTTGTTTAAGTTCATTGGTAATTCCCTTACACATACTGGCAACCAAGAAGCTCACACTTTCAGGTGAAACAAATTGTTGTTGTGCAATCAAACGGCCTATTACGGTTAAAACTAAACCCAAGGAAAAGATACTGCCTTTATGGGTATTAACCCCTTTAGTCGCACGGAACATCGACTTTTCGCAATCTATGCCGATAGGGCGAATGAGGGGTAATAGTTGTTCGATAGGACAATCTTTATATTGGGCACCTGCCTGTAAAAACCGAGGAAAATGTATTGCGATGGCATTGGCACTTAAATGAAAGTCAGTAAGGGCCATATCTTTATGGGCACCAGTATTGTGTCTGTCGACTAACCCAGGCTTAGGAGTTAAATTCACTTCGGCTAACATCGCATGCCATGCTAATTGGCTGTAATAGCTAGCTAATTTCTCATTTATATGGCTGAGCTGTTTAGTAGGTTGCATTCGCTAGCGCCTCAATACGATTAAGTATCTCAACCAATGAATGTGTTCGCTGACGAGCACAAATTTTCGCTTCATTTTCACAAATTAAGCATTGCCTTGGTGGTAAATTTAACTGGGAGCGCGAATATTGCTGCCCATTCGCATCAAATACATCAAAATCCCATAATCGACCAGCAGGAGACGACTCTTCTAGGTAAATTAACGCTTTTTTAATCTCGATAGCATCGCCGTCAACAGCGACCAAACACTCTGGTCCAGTTTTTAACGCCCACGATTGTTGTGATAAAAACACCCACTGCCCGCATGAAGCAATTTGTTTAAGCGCATTTAGGCCCTGATTAAACACATGTCTAACAAGAGAGTTGTCTTTGACAGCTCCAGGAAAAACGACAGTAAATGAAATCAAGGTTACCTGATGGAGACCAATCCATGCTTGTTGACGAGCCAGACGGGCATCTCGGCTATCCAACAGTTCAGGTAAAGAAATTTCAAATTGCTCTTGAGTATCAGGCAGTGGGCAAAACATAGTTTACTCCTTCACTTGATGAACAACATCAATGACTGAGCCATCACGATAACGCACAACAGCAACGACTTTATCTGTAAATTCAATTGGGTTAGGCGTTCCAGTGAGTAATTGTGCTCGTTCTCTTAACCAGCTCATTGAAACGGTTTTGATACCTTGGTTTTCAAGTTGCTGTTTTAATTCAGGACGAGCAGGGTTAACGGTGATCCCATGGTCAGTGACCAAAATATCTACACTTGACCCCGGCGTTACACAAGTGAGCACCTCGTCCACTAAAGTTGGAATGCGTCCACGCACCAGAGGAGCAACAATGATAGACAGTTTAGAGGCAACGGCAGTATCGCTATGGCCACCAGAAGCACCACGAATAACCCCATCAGAACCCGTTAACACATTGACATTAAAGCGTGTATCGATTTCTAGCGCACTCAGCACAACCACATCAAGCATATCAACAGAGGCACCTTTTGAGTCAAAACAAGCGTATTGATTTGCACTGATTTCAATGTGATTTGGGTTGCGAGCGAGCGACTCAGCCGCTGCTTTATCGAAGCTTTGAACGTCTAATAATTTGCGAATTAAGCCTTTTTCATGCAAGTCAACAATGGTTGATGTAATGCCACCTAAAGCAAATCCCGCAGTAATATTATGGCGTCTCATTTTATCTTCAAGGAAACGAGTCACGGCAAGAGAAGCACCACCCGTGCCGGTTTGTAGTGAAAAACCCTCTTTGAAGTAGCCCGACTTTTCGATCACATCAGCGGCAGTACGTGCGATCAGAAGTTCACGAGGGTTTGATGTCATGCGAGTCGCATCAGCCCCGATTTTATCTGCATCACCCACGCGTTTAACTTTGACGATATAATCGACTTCATCTTGTTTAATACTGGAAGGGTTATGAGGGTAATCTAATACTTCCTCAGTCAGCATCACCACTTTTTTTGCGGTTTCAGCATCAATTTTGGCGTAACCTAACGAACCACAGCAGGCTGTTCCTGTATATCCGTTTGCATTACCGTATTCATCACATGATGGGACGCCAATAAAGGCCACATCAATAACGAGTTCACCATTATGAATTAGATTGGCTCTTCCTCCATGTGAATGGATTTGTACAGGTTCTTCTAATTCACCCCGTGAAACAGCTTCAGCGAGTGGACCCCGGATACCTGAAGTATAAATTTTACGAATAACGCCATGACGAATATGATCAACAAGAGGTGAGTGGCAAGCACTTAATGAACTGGATGCAAGTGTTAAGTTGCGAAAGCCCATTTCTGCAATAACTTGTATCACCATGTTGACGGTAAGATCGCCGCCACGGAAGGCGTGATGGAAAGAAATTGTCATGCCGTCTTTAAGGCCAGAACGACGAATAGCGACTTGTAAATCATCACACAATTTGCGGTTTCTCGGTTTTTGCACTTGCTGCTGCACTTTACCGATATCTTTGAATTCACGTAGTACATCATCAGTACTTGGTTGTAAGTAGGCTGATACGCGAGCCTGGCGCTGAGTATTATTTGTCATTTTTATTGCCTCACTCTTCCCTAATTCCTGATAATGCTGCTCGTGATAACACGAGACGAGCTCTGTCAATAACTGGGCCATCGACCATTTTTCCGTTCAATGAAACTACGCCTTTACCTTCAAGGGCTGCGGCATCAGCAGCTTCTACAACACGCTGCGCATGGTCGACTTCTTTTTGAGTTGGTGCATATAAATTATGAAGTAACTCAATCTGTCTTGGGTTAATTAATGATTTGCCATCAAAGCCGAGTTGTTTAATGTGAGCGGCTTCGCGTAGGAAACCTTCTTCATTATTCGCATCAGAATAAACGGTATCAAATGCTTGAATACCAGCTGAACGAGCGGCTTGTAAAATGGCGCACCGAGCATAGAGGAGTTCTACGCCGTCTGGAGACCGCTCGGTGCGCAAATTGCGGACATAGTCCTCGGCACCTAATGCGATGCCTATAAGTCTTGGTGATGAATGAGCAATATTCACTGCTTGAGTGATGCCCATTGGTGATTCGATAGCCGCTAACAACCCTGTACTACCTTCTTCACGGCCACAACTTTTTTCTATACGTAAGATTTCACTTTCAATATCAATCACATCTTGCGCAGTATCTGTTTTAGGAAGACGGACGACTTTCGCACCACCACGAACAACGGCTTCAAGGTCAGCAACACCAAAGGCGGAATCTAATGCATTGACCCGTACAATGGTTTCAATATCTTGATAAAGTGGATGTTGCAATGCATGGTAAACCAAGCGACGAGCCGTGTCTTTTTCGCGTAAAGTGACCGAGTCCTCAAGGTCAAACATTAAAGCATCGGCTTTATAAATAAAGGAATTACTCAACATCGCTGCATTGGAACCGGGAACAAACAGCATACTTCTGCGTGTACGTGATTTTTGTTCTGGAGTCATTATTTATCCTCCCAAGGCAGATAGTCGATATCACAGGCGCGAGCCAATAAGGCTTCTAAACGCGCTTTAAGTACGCATTCCAGTGCACCTTTATCATCTACAATGATTTGTGCCCCTTGAATATCATGCAGCTGAATCATTTCTTGTACGATTTTTGCGATAGCATCTCCAAACTGTTTTTCAACGCTACTGGTAATTTGTATTGAGACCTCTTGAGTGTCTTCTAGCGGCTCTATGCGAACCATGACATCACTTGATTCAAGTGTGCCAGCTACTGCTGCGTGTTTTATCTTCATATTTCACCTATGACTAATTCAGAACTTTCGGTGTGGCTTTGAGCTGATGCGATTTGGTTAGCAACCATTTCTTGCAAATATTGATAGGTTGCCTCAGGCACAATCGGCTTAATTGCCACAAGATCTTTTTTAGCGAGCAATCGTCTAACTTGTGAGGCAGAAACTGCCGTTCCATTGATGATTGTTCGCGGAAATTCAACGAGTTCTATAGGTGGAAAATTCATAGCATCGGTTTTTAACCAAAAGCGCATGTCTTGGTTATATTGGTTGGTGACTTGGCAAAAAGGTTCCGAACCTACGAATCGATGGGTTATCCCCAGAGCAGGGGCGATATATTGGCGAAATATCTTAATGTCTATTTCGGTGTAACAGTTATTGGCAACCGTTTTGTCTTTAATAAAGTAGCAAGGAAACGTCGCTCGAGAAATAATGTATTCGGAGCCTTTATGAATAGTGAGGTTTTCTATTCCTTTTGTCCCTGCTTCGATTAAATTTAATCTCACTTTATAAGGAAAACGCGATGTATCTTCTTTGACAACAAATAGGTGTAGCCAGTCACAGGCCTTCGCGGCTTGCTCGATTAAATAGCGATGGCCAAGGGTGAAGGGATTGGCATTCATGACGATTGCACCAATCTTTTTGCCTTCTTTACGTTGTGCTTTTAAACTTTCGATATAACGCTTTAGATAACAACAACTGTTCTCCATCAACACCATAATATCAGGAACGGCGGCAATGGTATGAAAACCACATTGTTGAAATAAGCTTTCATTTTGGAATTTGGTATAAATAAATAAATGCGTTGTATTATTTTCGTAAGCAAGATTAACCAGTTCTGTTGCTAATTTTAATGCAAGCCCTTCACCTCGAGCATCATCACTGATAGCAACGCATTTAATAACATTTTTTGCTAAACCACCACACGCAATTAATTTTTCATTGCGAGAAATCGTAATAAAAACGTCAATACTTGAATCAAGCTCTAAGTCGTTTTCCTTTAAAAACTGAGTTATTTCAGCAAGTTTCCTGTTCTCATGACGTTTTACTTGGTTAAACGTTATGTTTTCGAACATAATAGTATCCTGCATCTCATTTAGAGATGTTTTTAAAATGTTGCTAATGTTAAAGTTAATTAAATAAATTCTCTTTCGTTATTCTTATAATAATAAATAGATTTTCTTATTTAATTACCCTCTTTGATATTTATATTAAAGGTACTGTATTTAATATATTTGACCTATTTCATGTTTCTCAAATGAGATTGTATTTGTTTAATGGTTTTAAAGTTTTTAATTATTTGATAAGTTTTTTATTGCTTGGTTTTAATGTGTTTAATTATTAATATGTGTATTATAACTTTGGCTTGAATCCGATTTATCGGTTATCCTACCATTTCTGAGTTAACAAAATTTTTACTTTTCAGCCAGTAACGAGATATAACATGAAAAAAGAATATGCACTCTCTTCATTGAAAAAAGTAAATTCAGTTTCATTTTCAGTACGAGTATTTTTTCTGTTATTGATAGTTTCTGTTTTTTTAACTCTCGGGTTGGGTAAGTACTTTACAGATACAGCTGAAAATCGATTAATTGCGAACATTCAATCATTGGCGATGAGCCAAGCAAAGTTAATTGCTTCTATTGATGGTGTTGTGCAATCAGTAAAGAATAGAGATATTCCTAGGCTGAAAGTTATTGCCGATAAACTAAACCAAGATTCTAACTACGATTATGTGGTTATTGGTGATGAAAAATCAATTCGTCTATATCACCCAAATAGCCAAAAAATTGGTTTTCAAATGCAATGGAACAAGCCTGGAGCTTTAGAGAAAGGGGAAAGCTATTTCATTAATGGTGAAGGATCAATGGGAAATGCGGTTAGAGCAAAGACACCTATTTTTGATGAACAAGGCAAAGTGATTGGTGTTGTGTCCATTGGCTACCTATCCAACAAAATAGATACATCACTCAGTGAGTTGTTTGTACAGACAGGCGCTACTTTTTTGGGAATACTGGTTATATTGCTCTTCTTATCGTGGGCATTTTCACGTTTAATTCAAAAGCAAATGTTGGGTATGGAGCCTGAAGAAATAACCCAATTAGTTTTAGTGCAAAAAGGGATATTTGACGCTGTTTTTGAAGGTATTATTGCAGTAAATACTCAAGGGCAAATAATTAATATTAATTCTAACGCTCGGAAAATGTTATCTCTAAGTAAGCCATTGGGCCAGTTAACGGGAAGCTTTGTGTCGGAGCATATTTCGCCAACTGATTTTTTTATGACCGATATTGAAACGACCAAGCATGACGTAATCTGTGAGTTTAATGGCCTAAATGTGATTGCAAGCCGTGTGGCGATTCGTGATGAAGAACATCTTGTGGGAGCGGTTATTAGCTTCCGTAGCCAAAATGATATTGAATCGCTAAACTCACAGTTGACTCAAGTTCGTCAATATATAGAGAGTTTACGGACTTTACGACACGAACACCTTAATTGGATGTCAACACTTAGTGGATTATTGCAAATGAAAGAATATGACCAAGCATTGGCACTGATTAAAGGCGAATCAGAATCTCAGCAGCAATTAATTGATACACTTCGTGGGCAGTTTTTTGATAAGCAAGTTGCGGGTTTATTATTTGGTAAGTACCACCGAGCCAAAGAATTAGGGTTAAAATTAAAATTTACTGAGGGTAGTCAGTTACATGAACTGCCTGATTCCTTAAATGGTACTGAATTTTGTGCCATATTGGGTAATCTACTCGATAATGCGTTTGAAGCAAGCTTGAAAAATAATCAGGGTAATAAACAAGTGGAATTATACCTTTCTGACGAAGGAAAGGAGATTGTTATTGAAGTTGCGGATCAAGGGTGTGGTTTCCCGCCAGAAATTCAAAGTAAATGGTTCGAGCGCGGTGTGACAACCAAAACAGATGTAACTGATGACCATGGTATCGGGCTCTATCTTGTTGCGTCTTATGTTAAACGCTGTAATGGTGCGGTTCTTATTGAAGAAAATCAACCGCATGGTACAGTATTTTCAATATTTATTCCGAAAGTGAAGATATAAAATGATTAAGATAAAAATCCTCATTGTGGAAGATGAGTTGCTGCTTGCCGAAATGCACAGTGAATATATAAAAGCCTATCCTGCATGTGACAAAGTTTGGCTTGCAGGTAATCTTGCCGAAGCAAGAAAAATGGTTGAATACATGAAACCACACCTGATCTTGCTAGATAATTATCTACCTGATGGAAAAGGCATTGATTTGGTTCACGAATTAATACAAGAAAGAAATAATGCAGACATTGTATTTACTACAGCTGCAAGTGATATGGATACCGTCTCTGAAGCGATCCGTTTAGGCGTTTTTGATTATTTGGTGAAGCCGATTGCCTACGAGCGCTTAGGACAAACATTAGATAGATATATTCAACGTAAATCTGTTGTACAGGAAAATAGCAAAACGAATCAAAGTAAAATTGATGATATGTTTAATACTTATGCACGTGGGGAATCTAAGGAAGAACTTCCAACAGGTATTGATATTATTACCCTTGAAAAAATACTCGCGTTGTTTACTGAACCTGATGTGCAATATACGGCGGAAAGTATTGCTGAAACAATCAAACTTAGTCGCACTACAGCAAGACGTTATTTGGAATATTGTTTAGCGAAAGATAAAATTGAAGCCGAAATTGAGTATGGTAAAGTTGGCCGACCGCAACGGATTTACCGTGCCAAGTTGTGAGCGATTGAATTAATAGTATATGTCGACAGACACCCTGCATTGGTTATAAACAATGCAGATTTTCTTTATCTTACTTATATCAGTGCTACAACAGTAAGTTGGAAAAATAGCGTTTATTGTTGCTGATTTTCTAAAATTAACACTTTCTTTTCAGCTCTCTCATGGCCTTTGGCCGCTGCGAGCTGGTACCAACGTAGGGCTTTTTTATTGTCAGGTTCAACACCCATGCCATATTGATAGCAAGCCCCGGCGGCATATTGTGCATCGACACTGTTTTGCTGTGCGGCTTTTATAAACCAATGACAGGCTTTCGCTTGGTCAGCCTTGATACCATCGCCGCGCGCATAGATAAGCGCGACATTAAATTGAGCCGACACTTCACCTTGTTCAGCCGCTTGGGTTAGCCACTTTATGGCGGATTGGGTATCTTTTTTAGTGCCCTGTCCAGTTAAGTACAACATACCTAAGCTATTCTGGGCGGGAGAAAACCCTAATTCTGCGGCGCGGGTAAAATATTGAAAGGCGAGAGGGTAGTTTATTTTATCATACATGCCTACTGCAGCTTGATAGCCTAATAGATAGAGTGCTTGAGGGTGGTTTTTCTCAGCGAGAGTAAGGTATATTGTTTGTGCCTTTTGCGGGTCTTTTGTGACGGCTTTTCCCTCTTCATACCAATAGGCTAGAGTGAGCATCGCAGGTTGAAAATGTTGTTCAGCCGCTTTTTTTAGCCATTGCTCAGCTTCTTCTGGGTTTTTCTCTAATAAATTATCAAGGCCGTGTAGGGTGTATTCGGCCATATTCATCTGGCCAATAGGGTCGCCATTTTCGGCAGCGGTTTTCATCCAATACAACATTTGTTTTTCATCGAGCGTAACGCCAGTTCCTTGCTGGTACATCAAACCAAGGTTAATTTGAGCTTTTGTAAACCCTTGATCAGCAGAGAGAAGGTACCAGTGTAACGCTTGGTCAAATTGATGATGCGACTGATAAAACATGCCTAAGTTAAATTGAGCTTCAGCTTGCCCTTGTTCTGCAAGTGTGATTAACGCTTTTTCATTGATGAGTGGCGTGGCCTCTTCTGCGAAAGCCTGGGGGAGAAATACGTTAATAAAGATAAAAAATAATAAAAATATTTTTTTCACATGACATCCTTTCGACTGAGCGCTCAATGGCTAAGTTATCTTGTTAGGTAAGTTCCTGCAACGATAGATAGATATTTTATATTAATTCTACTAAATCAAATGGTTAATTATTGCTATTAGCACATTGGGCAAAAAGACATAAAAAATTTTTAAAAAAGAGGAACTTTTCCCGTTATAACCACTCTTATTAATATCTATATACTGTTTGCTTGCGTAAACATTCATATATTTACCCTCATCATTCATTTCTTTACACGAAGTAATGTAATAATGCACCTACGTAGTGATAGTTTGAATTTAGCAAAAGATCCTTGAGTAGAATGCATTATGCCCAGTTTATTACTGGGCTTTTTTTTATCCAAAATTCCCGTTTGAATGCTTCTTCAGCGACATCTTCTAACGTCTTTCCTACCAATAAAAGTAAAAAATAGAATTACCTTGAAATGGATATTTTTAGCTTTCCATAACCTATACAGCAATAAATCATAGTGTGATAAATAGCGGCATTATAATTTCAATACAGTACAATATTCTTAACATTTAACGAACAAATGATTAATTAGTAATCGATGATAATTTGGTGGTTTTGTAAAAAATTGAAGTAAATCACGATTAAATTTAATTGATGTAGTAATTAATACTAGCTAATTCTTTAATTTTGGTGCATAAATAACGTATATGGCTTAATTGATTATTGGGTTCTTTGCGGGTTATCTGCCAGTTAATGTTGAATAAATAATCAAATATGCTTTAACTCATTGAATTTATGTTTGAGATCCATAAACAAGTCTACACACAGTTTTGTTTGTTTTGAGGTCAGGGAATGATACTCCTCCTACCAAAAGTGAATCTTTTCAACTTTGAATTCTTGAGACCATAACAATGCGAGAGCGCATAGAGCGTTCCGTGGTTTTTTTGCATATGTACAGGTTGTACTAGAGGTAACTTGTGTCCACAACAAATAACAAAGAGGAAGTTAGTCTTAACGCGTTTAAGCAACCTCGCTCATTCTATCTTATTTTTTCTATCGAACTCTGGGAGCGTTTTGGTTACTACGGTCTTCAAGGGATCCTTCCAATATACCTAAGCCAAGTGCTGGGTATGTCAGAAAAAGAATCAATTACACTTTTCTCAGCGTTCGCAGCATTAGTTTATGGCTTTGTTGCCGTAGGCGGCTGGTTAGGGGATAAAGTCCTCGGAACAAAACGAGTCATTGTTCTTGGAACAATCACTCTGATTGCAGGGTACGCATTTGTTGCTTTCTCAGGGCACGATGTGTCGATGGTCTATGTTGGCTTGGCAACCATTGCGGTAGGTAATGGTTTATTTAAAGCGAATCCATCATCACTTTTATCAACCTGTTATGAAAAAGATGACCCACGGTTAGACGGCGCATTTACCATGTACTACATGGCCGTTAATATTGGTTCATTCTTCTCAATGATTGCAACGCCATGGTTAGCAAAACATTATGGTTGGGATGTTGCGTTCTCTCTTAGTGTTGTGGGCCTGATTATCACATTGATTAACTTCTATATGTGTAAGAAATGGGTTTCTCAGCATGGTTCAAAGCCTGACTTTGCTCCTGTTGTTATTTCAAGGTTAGTTGCTACCGTTGCGGGTGTTATTGCATTAATCGCGATTTCTACATGGTTATTGCATAACCTTGGTATTGCACGTGCAGCATTAGCGATTATTTCTTTGGGTATTTTAGTTATCTTTATCAAAGAAACATTAGCGCTAAAAGGTACGGCTCGTCGTCGCATGATTGTTGCATTGATTCTAATGCTTGAAGCGATAGTATTCTTCGTTCTTTATAGCCAAATGCCAACCTCACTAAACTTCTTTGCACTACATAACGTAGAACATGAAGTTCTTGGTTTTGCTATTGAACCTGCGCAATATCAAGCTCTGAACCCATTATGGATTATGATTGGAAGCCCAATTTTAGCCGCGATTTATAATAAAATGGGTGATAACTTACCAATGCCACATAAGTTTGCGATTGGTATGTTGCTATGTTCCGCTGCATTCTTAGTTTTACCTCTAGGCGCTAAATTTGCAAATGAAGCAGGGATTGTTTCCGTTGAATGGCTGATTATTTGTTACGGTTTCCAAAGTATTGGTGAACTGATGATCTCAGGCCTTGGACTTGCGATGGTGGCTCAGTTAGTCCCGCAACGTTTAATGGGCTTTATTATGGGGGCATGGTTCCTAACCAACTCAGCAGCTGCATTTATTGCGGGGTATGTCGCCTCAATGGCAGCGGCACCTGAAGGTGAACTGACCAGTAAAGTCGAATCTTTGGCCGTGTACAGTGATGTATTCTTGAAGATTGGTGTAGTGACCGGTGTGATTGCAATTTTGATGGTTTTAACCGCGCCGATGTTAAATCGTATGACACTTGAGCGTTAATTTTTATCTTAAGTTGCAATAATCAAAAGGGCTAATAAGCCCTTTTGATATCGGTGACATACAGTATTGGTGTATTAATTAAAATAGCGATTATTAATCAGTTTTAGCGAGCGGTCACGGCCGTTAACTAAAATGGTATTCGAAATACGGCTGTACGCATCTATTGATACACCATCCATCAAGATGGTTGGTGTGATAGCGGTGGCGGCAAAGATGACATCAGAAGTACTGACCATCTGGTCTAAAGATAAAACCTCACCAATTTCTAACCCCATTTGCTGACAACGCAAAACTTCTTGTACCGCGAGTTGTTTGTTTTCTTCGCTATCTCCTTTTGCTTTATCTCGAGAAACGAGTCTTGCTTGCATGTCACCACCTAAAGCGCGCGCGATGGCTGCACTAATAATGCCTTCAGGGGCACCACCAGTTCCATACATCATATCAATTGGGTGCTCAGGGAGGATAGTGAGTAATGAGGCGAGTACATCGCCATCAGGGATGGTAATCACATTTGCACCGAAATTGCGGATAGTCTTAATAATATGTTGATGGCGAGGTTTATCAAGTACCGCGATTGACAGACTTGAGATTGGTTTATTCAATGCAGAGGAAAGAAATTCTAAATTTTTCTCTAGGGGATTAGCAAGGTGGACAGCCCCTTTAGCTGCGGCGCCAACAACAAGTTTTTCCATATACATATCAGGTGCTTGAAGTAGAGTTCCTGTTGGTGCTGCCGCAAGTACGGCAATAGCATTTTTTTCATTGCAAGCGACCATACGAGTTCCATCGATAGGATCTACAGCAATATCTAGTCCAACAGAACCAGATTGTTTGCCAACTTGTTCACCAATATATAGCATGGGAGCATCGTCAATTTCACCTTCACCAATGACAATTTTACCATGGAAATCAATTTCATTTAGGCGATTTCTCATCGCTTCTACCGCGGCTTTATCTGCCGCATTTTTATCTTGTTTACCCACCCAATCGAAGGCAGCGACTGCAGCGACCTCGGTAACGGAAGCGATAGCAGAGGCTAACTCATCACTAATTTTCATTTTTTGTTTGTGTCCCAGATGTATAAAAGAAAAGTATTTATACTATGATACGTTTTTTGTGATCTATCTGGCAAATAATGGGTGATTAAATCGACAGGAAATTTGATGTTAGAATCGAATGGTAGCCTAAACATCGGCTACCATTGATTTGAAAATTAAAGCATTTCGACGATAGTAATACCGGCGATAATCGAAATTAAGGCAGCTAATGTACTTAATAACACGGTTCCTGCTGAGGTTTCAGTATAGGCTTGGTTGCTAATGGCCAATGCGGGAACTGCGGTTGCGGTGGGTAATACGCCAATAATAAATGCCGCTTTCAGTAAATCATCTTGTAAACCTAAAGCGAGTCCAGTTCCTAAAATTAGGGCTGCTTGAACAAAGTTTTTAATAAAAACGTTAAATACAATTTCCTTACTAATTGTCAGTTTGATCCCAGAAAGGAGCAATCCAAGGAAGAATAGGGCGACTCCACCTGCTGTTTTTCCTAATTCATTGACTGAATTTTGTAATATCTCCGGTAATTTAACGCCCAAAATAGCCAGTATTGCCCCTAGAATAGGAAGAAAAACTAAGGGTTGGGCAATGGCTTTACCAACAGATTTTAAGATACTGTTTCCTTGTTGTGACCCGCTGATCATTAAGAGAGTAAATGGAATAATAATAACGGTATAAATGAGGTTACCTAACACCATCGCTATTAAGCCTGATGAGCCTACAGTTGCGAGCAATACAGGTGGCCCACAGTAAGCCATATCAGGAAAAGAGACCGATAAGGCTTGCATGGCTGCATCTTTTTTATTATGGCGAAAAATAAATTTACCAAAAATAAAGCCAATCACGTATGTTGCGATTAATCCTACGGCCAATGCTAATAAATAGTCAATATTGAGCAATACCGAGGGTGGGGCTTGTGCTGCAGCAAGAAATAATGCAAACGGTAATGCTATTTTAACCACAAAGTCAGCAAAGGCTTGGGAATACTCTAGTTTGATGAACCCATATTTCCCTGATAGCCAACCAACGGCTAACCCAAGAACAATGGGCCCTAAAGCAGCAAGTATAATGTGAGTGAGCATTCAAAATTCTCCCGATAATATGCGGTAAGCCTTGTTTCATAAAAAAGTCAATGAAATGACAGTTAACATTTTCCCTTGTGGTTAATCTCATTCTAATTAAAACATTTATATTTTTATCAACGTGTAATAAAGAAAACAATTAATATTATTTTAAATGGATACAGTCATTAAAGGACTAATAAATATTAGTGTAATGTATTGAAGATAAAAGTATTATATAGATAGCATAATAAAAATAATTGTACTAATAAAATTTTCATTATTAATTCGTTGTGTGTCTGAAAATGAATATCGGAAAATAGACAATCAATCCATTATCTATTTTTTTGAATTAAACTATCATTAAATGATGATTAAGGGTTTTCTTAGTTACTAAAATACCGAATGGGAGTATTACTAAGTCATAAAAAAGAGGGAAAGGTGCCGCTTACTTTTTGTTCGTAGTATAGCTAATAGTAGAGTGTAATGAATTATTTTGTAACAGTTTATTACATTTAGTTGGCAAGGAGATCAATGCTATCTACACTAGCAGAAAGCGTGCTCTTTATTTTCCAGATTCTAAATTGTGAATTTTATTATGAGGAAACCTATTTGTGGATACTTGGATACTAGTAGGACTCGTATTCGTTTTTCTGCTAGTGCTAGCTCCGATACTTGCTATCATTGCCATCAATCGAACTGGTCGGTTGCAGTACCAAATTTCGCTGTTAAATCAGAAGGTTTCCTCATTAGAAACTCGACTTTCTAACTCTGAACCCTCACAAAGTGTATCTGTTGATGGTGTAACGGCTCCCCAACCAAGCTTCGATGATAAGCAAAGTGCCTCCTCGATGAGTCATATTGTTTATCAGAAGGCTGAAAAAGAGCCTGTTTTATCTGACCATGTTTTATCTAGTAATGTGAGCTCGGTTCCTATTACGGAACAAACTCTTCATAAAGACCCTCTCGATTGCTCCCTAACTAATGAAAACATCAATCCAAATAGGTTTGATAACTCGGCAGCATCGCAAGTAGATCCAAATCGGTTTAATCATAATAAACGTGAAGAAAATCAAAATAATCAAAACACGGCGAGTCATGATAAATCAATATTTAGCCATTTCTTTAGCTGGCTAATGAAAGGAAACCCTGTTGCGAAAATAGGTATTCTGCTGTTATTCCTAGGTGTAGCCTATTTACTGAATTACAGCGTGCAAAATGACATTGTTTCCCCGCAAATGCGTTTGATTTTTAGCGCAGTAGGGTGCTTAGGCTTACTTGGAGTAGGTTGGTGGTTACGGAATAAAAAGGCATTATTTGGGTTGATTTTACAAGGGGGGGCAATAGGCTGCTTGTATATCACTATTTTTGCTGCCTTTAAATTATATACGATGGTGCCATATGGAATGGCATTTGCCTTTATGTTGCTTATTTGTGCTGCAAGTATTGCTTTGGCATTATTGCAGCGAACAATTAGCTTAGCGGTTTTGGCATCAATAGGCGGGTATTTAGCACCTGTATTACTATCTACTGGTGGTGGAAGCCATGTTGTTTTATTTTCTTATTACTTGATGCTATCAATCGGTATTTTAGTTATTAGTGTGTGGCAGGCTTGGCGCCCTTTAAATTTAGTCGGTATGGTGATGACTTATGGCGTTGCCGTTTTATGGGGGGTAGATAATTATCAGCCAGACTATTATTTATCCTGCCAACTCTTTATTATTGCTAATTTAGTCGTATTTAATGCTTTAACTCAACTATTTTCACTACGTTTTGAACATAGCAAGCAACTTATCGTTGATAATACGCTTTTGTTTGTTCCGCCTTTTATCAGTATTGCTCTTCAATTCTTTATTTCACAAGGGGAAGGTTTGCTGCCAGCCTTTATTTCTCTGATTATAGGCTTGCTATATCTGGTTACGGGTTTACAAGTGCATAAACGCTATAAATCTGCTGGCAAGAATATGGCATTAGCAAATATTATTATTGGTGTTGGATTTATCACGTTAGCTATTCCACTGGCATTAACATTTGAGTGGACCTCGATTATTTGGTCATTAGAAGGCCTGTTAATTCTTTGGTTTGGTTTACAGCAAAACCAGAAAAAAATGGCGACGATAGGCTCTTTATTGATAGTTATTAGCGCAATGACTTTATTAAGTGATTATCCTTATCTATATTGGAGTCGCAGTAGTACTTATATGGTTCCAGTACTATTAGTCGCATGCTTTATGGCGGGAGGGCTTTTCCATACACGTCGTAAAGAAGATGGTAACTTTACTTTATTTAGTTACGGTTTCTTAATTATTGGTTTGGTGACTTGGTTCTGCTGGCTACCTTTATTCACCGACATTTTGTCATGGAGTCGTGAATCTGAAGGCTTTATTATTTTAGTCTTGGTTGTTATTTCTGTTTGGCTTTGGCGTTTATACGCTATCCATATTAATTGGGTACCGTTATTACTATGCCAGTCTATCTTGTGGATTGCGGGGTATTATTATCTTAGCCTAGATTTCTTTAACGACCAAAACCCGATGGGGCGTGGTGAAGGTTCTCTTATATGGCCAGTTGTTTTGGGCAGTTCTGTTTTATTTGTTATTCATGCATATAAGCTTCGCGATCCCTGGATGCAAAGATGTCTCCATAGCGCTAATTTATGGTTAATTCTTGCGTTTATTGGTACTCAAGTAAATTGGTTCGTTTCTATTTTACCTTGGGGAATGCATGAAGTCGGGTATTTTATGTATATCATGGCCATAACGCTAACCATTATTGTTCTGTATTGGCTACAAAAAAATAGAATGCCACCGATGAAACGCAATGGACTGATTTATTGGTATTCGATGCTTCCTGTTGCTGTCGGACTAATTATATTGTCTGGCTATGCTAATTTAGAAGATGGCAAACTGACGTTTTGGAATTACATACCTTTAATCAATCCATTAGATGAAGCTGGGTTATTTAGCATTGCTGCTCTAGTTTTAATACGTAGAGGGTTCATACAAAAAATACGTAAAGTGACAGTCGTTAATTTCTGGGTTCTGCGTAGTTTATTCGTAGTCATAATTGCACTTTCTGCTTATTGGTTTAATGGCATTTTAATTCGTGCAACAGCAGATTTTGCCGCGCTGAGCTGGAATTATGAAACCCTCTATGATTCGCGCTTAGTACAAACTGTACTTTCTATCAGTTGGGCACTGGCTGCATTAGCCTGCATTATTATTGCCACTATCAAGAAAAATCGTATTTGGTGGTTTATGGGGGCAGGTATTTTTGCGTGTGTTATTGCCAAGTTATTCTTAATTGATATTTATGGGCAAGGTGGTATTTCTCGTGCAATTTCCTTTATTGGTGTTGCATTGTTAATTTTAATTGTTGGGTATTTTTCGCCATTACCACCAAAAGAAGCAAAAGGGAAAGTCGAACAGGAGATACAACCATGAGTTTAATAAAAAATACAAGACTAGGTAAGTTTATTACTGTCCTCTCTTTATCATTGTTTTCTAGTTATATGAATGCAGAGACAGTGGAAGAGACGACACCTTATAGTTTTTATCAAGGCTCAGAAATAAATGTGCTTGATACATCGACCCCTTTTTATTGGTTAGAGCTTCCCGTCAATGCGTATATTAATTCAGCGTACCCTAAAACGTTGCAAGATGTTCGAGTTTTTAATGGTACTGGTAATGAAATGCCTTCCGTATTATTTTCTGATACTGAAAAATCCGTCTCTAATGAAAAAGTAGTTTTTACACCACAACGTTTAGTGACCCAAGTTGACAGCGTTAATTCCGATGATGATGTGCGTAGAGAAAGGCAACATCTACTCGTCGAATCTATCCCTGGTAAAGTGAATAGAATTGAGTTGCCTAGTATGCAAGCGAAAGATAACGTTGCTTATCAGGCTTATTTATTAACGAGAAATCAAAACCAAACTAAAGATGCACCCGTTAAGAGCCTGACATTAAACTGGGCTAAAAGTGAGAAAGAGTGGCAGGCAAAGGTATCTATTTTTGCTAGCGATGATAAAGAAAATTGGTTAAATGTAGCATCGAACCAGCCAATTATGAATTTAAAATTAAATTCTGAAACTATTGCAAGTAACAATATTGAATTATTGAATGGTAATTCAAAAGCATTAAATGCGCCGTATCTTATGGCTGTAATTGTAAGTGCTCCAGATATTGTTATACCCGATTTATTAAAAGTAGATGCCAATTCTAGCATATTTAATTCAACTGACCGCCAAGAACTATTTCATTTTGAGATGACAAACGATGGCGTTTCAAAAGATCATATAATCTATCAGTTACCTAGAGCACTGCCGTTAAGTGAATTACAAATACAGTTGCAACAACCAAACCGCGTGATCCCCTTAAAAATCGAGTATTCATCTGATCGCGGTGAAAGTTGGAAATTACTCACTAATATTGTAGCCTATAATCAAACAATAAATGGTGATTTAGTCAGTAATCCAAGCACTGCACTTTATGGCGAAATGGTAGGGAAAGTAAAAATTTCTGCTCTCAAAGGCAGTTGGGAGGATCAACCGCCAAGGTTAACGGGAAAACGAGATGCTTATAACCTTATTTTTAATTTACAAGGTCCCGCGCCGTATTTACTTGTTTGGGGAAATAAACAAGCAAGTTTTGATAAATTAACTACAAGTCAGCTTGTAGGTAAACCAGATAACATTGATGAATTAATGACGAATTACCCCCAGTTATTTCTTGATAACACGATCATTGAGTTGGGAGGGGTAGATAGATTAACTTCAGTAGAAGAGGCTGATGATAATTTTAACTGGTTGACAATGACGTTATGGATACTGTTATTTATTGGTATCTTAGCATTAATCTATTTTTGCTGGTATTTACTAAAAGAAGTCAATTCTTCAGATAAAGCTAATCATGAAGAGTTATAACTAGACATTTTTATTAACCAAATAGGGAATTGTACTCTATTTGGTTCCAAATTACGTCTTTGACAATTCTGACATCTCTTTACTCAAGCATGAGCACACTTACCTTTAGTCTGTTTTTTCTGACAAGGATTTGCGCTAAAACAGTCATAACGAAATAGGAGATAATGATGGAAAGAACATTACTGGCTCGTATATTTATTATGATTGTTATTTTGACCGGCTTTTCAATAACAGCCCAAGCTGCAAGTAATACAGTATTAACAGAAATTGTAGCACATAATCAAGTGAGATATGAGTATGTATTACAAAATACAAACCAAAGTGAAGCAGACATAGAGTTTGAACGAGAAACAAAAGAACGTGATAGTTCCCAATTGCGTAGTATTATTAATGATAAACGTTTTACTGGTCGGCAGTTTAGAATATAGACAAATAAATAATAACTAAATTTTTACTATATACACTAATGTTGATTATTAAGTGAACGTTCTAAATAAAGGAAATTCTATGCATCAAGGCGAATGTTTATGTGGTTCAGTAAAAATCACAACAGCAAAAGATATTAGTCATGTCAGTGTATGCCATTGTGGAATGTGTCAAAAATGGAATGGCGGCCCAGGCTTTAGTGTTGATTGTGGTAACGATTTAATGGTAGAGGGACAAGACTCGGTGACAATCTTTGCATCATCCCAATGGGGCGAGCGTGCATTTTGTAATAATTGCGGTTCACACCTTTTTTACCATTTACTTTCACCTTCAACATACTATGCATCAGCAGCTTTATTTGAAGAGAATAAAGATGCGCAATTGAGTATGCAAATTTACATAGATAGTAAGCCCCAATATTATAATTTTGTAGAAAAAACGTCCATGCTGACAGAGAAAGACATTATGGAAATGATGTCCCCGTCATCGGATTAAAATTTCTAATTATTACTTTAATAGTAAGCGGTAAGGGGGGGAGTAGTAGCCACCTAAACTGTATTTTTTTGGTGCTATTGGTTAAATTAATTTCTTGTTTGTCATGCGAGTAATTTAAATTTGTTTTACAATTAAGAAAATGACTAGGTTTAAACGTTGTTCAGAAGGATAACAAATGAATAGTATGAAAGGAATGCGTCATGCGAGTAATATTGCGTGGGTACTACAATGGATACTAAATATTGGCTTGATCTCACTCGCTGCTGTACTTGTATTCTTTTTAGCTAAAGAAACGGTAACAATGGCTTCATTAATGTTTGGTAGCTCAAAAGGGGCAACGGCCTATGAATTATTAGAAGGCATTGTCATTTATTTTCTGTATTTTGAGTTTATCGCCTTGATTATAAAGTATTTTATGTCAGGGTATCACTTCCCATTAAGATATTTCATCTATATAGGTATTACAGCAATAATTCGTTTAATTATTGTTGACCATAGTGATCCAATGACAACGCTTTTGCATGCAGGGGCAATTTTAGTATTAGTTGTTGCACTTTATATTGCAAACACTGAAAAATTAAAGCGTGAATAACATACATTAGTATAATTTACTAGCATACAAAAAATGTGTAATTATTATTCCTTTTTTTGTATGCGTAACCTCCTAGTAAAACACTTAAGTAATATATTCTGTATCTAAATCTATAAATTAATAAAATTTAAGATATGGTATATGTGGCAATTAAAATTAACATAAAAATTTCTAATATTTTATTTTGAAACTGGTTTATCCTGTTAAAACTAATCACAAAAGTATTTTACTTTTATATATAGGTTATTTACTGTTATAACGTTTCTATTCTAATAACATAAGTAGCTTGTAAATATGACAACTAAAACACTCCCCAAGAAGAAAGGGTTCTTAAACCGTGTTGAGCGCATTGGTAATGTTATGCCTGATGTGACTATGCTGTTTGTTTATGCCCTGATTATATGTTGGTTTTTATCTTATCTACTTTCTTTTGTAGATTTTAGTTATTACCATCCTATTTCAAAAGATAAAATCGCTATAGTTAATATGTTTCAGTATGAGGAAATAATATTATTTATTACTGCGGCAGTTAAAAACTTCATTAATTTCCCTCCTCTTGGTATAACGATAGTGGCAACATTAGGTATTGGTATTGCTGAAAGCAGTGGTTTTATTAATACCGCATTGAAAAAAATGCTGTCGTTTATTTCACCTAGAATGCTAACGCCTACAGTGGTATTTGTGGGGATCGTTTCTCATATTGCTTCGGATTCTGCCTATGTCATTTTAATGCCAGTTGCAGCGATGATGTTTTATGCAAGTGGTCGTCACCCGTTAGCTGGAATTGCTGCTGCATTTGCAGGTTTAGCGGGGGGATTTACTGCAAGTTATACACCTTCAATTATTGACCCAATAATGCAAAGTTTTACGCAAGATGCTGCGCAAATGCTAGCACCAGGTTATAGCGTAAATGTTTTATGTAACTATTTCTTTAGTTTGGGCGGTACATTTGGCGTTATTTTCACTTGTTGGTTTATCACTGAAAAAATTGTTGAGCCATGGTTAAATAAAAACTGTCCGATCAGTGTAAACGACGTTGATACTGATTCTGAAAAAGATTTAGGTAAAATCACGGTTGCTGAAAATCGTGCATTTCGAATTGCAGGTTTAGTGCTAATTGCTTTAGGTATCGGATTATTTGCATTGTTATGGCCAGAAAATTCGCCATTACGTGGGCCTGACGGTAGCTTAACTAGCCCGAAAGCACCTATTATGCAAATCGTTGTGCCTTTACTATTTATTTTCTTTGCTTTACCAGGCATTGTTTATGGCTACATGACGAAATCTTTTACATCAACAAAAGATGTTGTTAAAGCAATGGAAAATATTACTAAATCACTTATCCCATTTATTGTTTTTGCTTTTTTTGCTGCCCAATTTTTATATTCATTTCAACATTCTAATTTAGGCACATTATTAGCGCTTTCAGGGGCTGAACTATTACGTACACTCGATATGCCATCTGGAATGACTGTTTTTGGCGTAATTATATTAACGGCTATTTTAAATATTATGATTACTTCAGCGACATCAAAATGGGCAATTATGGCACCTGTATTGGTACCGATGCTAATGGCTGTAGGAATTTCACCTGAATTAACCCAAGCGGCATTTCGTGTTAGTGACTCAGCAATGAACGTGAGCACACCGATGTTTCCGTTTTATCCGTTAATTCTAATGTATTGTCAAAAATATTATAAAAATGCAGGAATAGGAACATTGTGCTCAATGATGATCCCATTCACTGTTGGGTTATTAATTATTTTGACTTCAACATTATATTTATTCTGGGCTTTTGATATCCCAATTGGTTTCGATAGCGGTTACACGTGGCATCCTGCACAATAAGTAGAGCCTATACCCTATCTATTTATTAAATTAATAGATAGGGTAAATATAGTCAATGCAAGGAATATAAAATGAACGAATTAGGTAAACAATTAGAGCAGCGTTTTTACCGCTATCTCGCTATTGAAAGCCAAAGTGACGCAGCAAACACGATTGTTCCAAGTACAGAGGGACAACGTGAGCTAGCAAAATTACTAGCGCAAGAGCTTGAAAGCTATGGTCTTAAGGATGTTTATATTGATGACCATGCCATCTTATATGCAATGCGACCAGGAAATAAACCTTCCGCACCCAAAATAGGTTTTGTCACTCATCTAGATACGGTCGATGTTGGTTTATCTCCCATCATTAAGCCTCAAACCTTGAAGTACGAAGGTAATGATTTATGTTTAAATGAAAAAGAAAATATTTGGTTTAAGGCAGCAGAGCATCCAGAAGCCGCACCTTATGTGGGTGATGATATTATTTTTAGTGATGGTACTAGCGTACTGGGCGCTGATAATAAAGCCGCTGTAACGGTTGTGATGGAATTAATGAATAAGCTGCAACATGCCGATTTTGATTGTGGCGATATCTACGTTGCGTTTGTACCGGATGAAGAAATTGGCCTGCGTGGCTCTAAAATTATGGATTTATCCCGTTTTAACGTTGATTTTGCTTATACGATTGATTGCTGTGCACTTGGTGAAGTTGTGTATGAAACGTTTAATGCTGCTTCTATTGAAGTTTCAATTAAAGGTATTACCGCACATCCTATGTCAGCTAAGAATGTATTGTTGAATCCTATTCGTGTAGCTCATGATTTTATTGGTTGCTTTGATCGTTTTGATACCCCAGAACATACAGAGCATCGCGAAGGCTACTTTTATGTGACAGATTTAATAGCAAACCCTGATAATGCTAAAATTAAAATGGCGATCCGTGATTTTGACCGCCATAGTTTTGCAGCACGAAAACGTTTTATAGAACAATCGATTGATTTAATAAAAGCTCGTCATCCGCGAGCAAAAATTGAATGTAATATTGTTGATGTGTATAGCAATATTAGCGATTCATTAGGGGATGACCGTACAGCGATCGATTTAATTTTTGATGCATTGAAAATCCAAGAGGTTGAACCTAAAGTAATTCCGATGCGTGGCGGTACGGATGGTTCTGCTCTGTCGGCAAGAGGCGTTTTAACCCCCAATTATTTTACGGGTGCACTGAACTTCCACTCATGTTTTGAGTTTCTACCAATACGCTCTTTTGAGAAAAGTTATTTAGTCTCAGAAACTATTTGTCGTTTAGTTGGAAAAAAATAATCTATCATTTTATTTTTAATATAAAGACCACCCGATAAGGTGGTCTTTAATTATTAATAACAATGAATCATTCTTTTAAATTATAATTTAATGTTATTTTTAATGAAACAAAGATAAATAAAAAAGTGTATATAAATTTTTTATTTATTCATTTATTATTTTTGCAATTAATTTTAAAGTCCAATAGGTGAATTAATTGATTAATATAATAATAATTGATGATAATAAAATTGCAATTCGTGGTTTTGAGGCATTTTTTTCACGTCACATACGCTATAAAGTTGTTGCTTCTTTTCCATTAGTAGAGCATGTGGTTACATGGAATCGATGCCAAAAAGCAAATATGATTTTAATCAGTAGTGATAGTTTTCGTTATGACTCACTAAAAACCATACAAACACTTCGCCGAACTCAACCGGATGTCGGGATCATTATTTACAATGTCAGAAATAATCCTTCGTTTTTTTTAAAAGCGTTAGATATCGGTATTTTCGGTTTACTTAGCATCAATGTGACAGAAGAGGACATCATTGAAGCTATCCAAATAGTGAGTGCTAAGCGGCGGATAATATCTCCAGATATTGCCCAAGATCTTGCTCTTCAGCGGTTAACTTGTAGTAATCAACAAGATTTATATGATTTATTATCGGGACGTGAGTTAGAAATTATGTTGATGATCACTCAGGGAATGCCTATCAAACAGGTGGCAGAGTCACTTTCCTTAAGCCCTAAAACAGTCAATACCTATCGATATCGAATGTTTAGTAAACTTAATATCTGTAGTGATGTAGAATTAACTCATATAGCCATCAGTTATGGTTTAATTACAGCAAAACAGGGTTTATTCGCGTGTCAGAACAGTTCGAACCAAAAGCTTTCTTAAAAACAGTGACTAATCAACCTGGTGTATACCGCATGTATGACGCTGGGGAAACGGTTATTTATGTAGGAAAAGCAAAGGATCTCAAAAAGCGCTTATCAAGTTATTTTCGTGAAAATGTGGGGAGCCGCAAAACAGAGCAGTTGGTTAAGCAAATCGCCTCTATTGATGTGACGGTGACTCATACTGAAACAGAAGCGCTATTACTTGAACACAACTATATTAAGTTGTACCAACCACGTTATAACGTATTGTTACGCGACGATAAATCGTATCCTTATCTATTTTTAAGCAGTGAAGCACACCCTAGAATTTCGATGCATCGAGGGGCTAAACATGCGAAAGGTGAGTACTTTGGCCCCTTCCCAAGCTCTTATGCGGTGAGGGAAACATTAGCATTAATGCAGAAGTTATTTCCGATACGTCAATGTGAAGATAGCATGTATCGAAATCGCTCAAGGCCTTGTTTACAATATCAAATTGGCCGTTGCTTAGGCCCCTGTGTTAACGGTTTAGTTTCTGATGAAGACTATAATCAACAAGTTGAATATGTTCGTTTATTTTTAACTGGAAAAGACAAACAAGTTTTAGCTGGTTTAGTTGAACGTATGGAAAAGGCGAGTTTAGAGCTACGTTTTGAAGATGCAGCCCGCTTTAGAGATCAAATTCAAGCAGTCAGGGCAGTTACCGAGGAGCAATATGTATCGGGTGACAGCGATGATCTGGACGTTATTGGTGTTTCTTTTGAATCGGGCCTTGCTTGTGTGCATGTACTTTTCATTCGCCAAGGAAAAGTACTTGGAAGTCGCAGTTATTTCCCCAAAATTCCAACAGATACACAGCTTGAGGAAGTGGTTCAAACCTTTTTAGGTCAGTTTTATTTGCAAGGAAGTGAAAATAGAACGTTACCTGGCGAAATATTATTAGATTTTGCATTAACAGAAAAAGAATTATTAGCTGAGTCTCTTTCTGAGGTCGCTGGGCGTAAAATTAATATTCAAAGTCAGCCTCGTGGTGTGAGAGCTCGTTACTTAAAATTAGCGAGAACGAATGCATCAATTGCACTTTCAACTAAATTAGCACAACACTCGACAGTACAACAGCGCATGGAAGCACTTGCTAAAGTGGTTCATTTAGAAAATATCAACCGTATGGAGTGTTTTGATATTTCACATACGATGGGGGAGCAAACCGTCGCTTCTTGTGTTGTATTTGATAAATCGGGTCCAGTTAAATCTGAATATCGTCGTTATAACATTACTGGTATCACTCCTGGTGATGATTACGCAGCTATGCACCAAGTTTTAACGCGTCGATATGGTAAACATATTGATGAAAGCAAAGTTCCTGACATTATCTTTATCGATGGAGGAAAAGGCCAATTAGGGCAGGCAACGGATGTATTTAATTCACTTGACGTTCATTGGGATAAAAAACACCCATTGTTAATTGGTGTTGCTAAAGGTAGTGACCGGAAAGCGGGGCTTGAAACGTTATTTTTAAAGCCTGAAGGAGAAGGTTTTTCATTGCCCCCTGATTCGCCAGCTTTGCATGTAATACAGCACATCCGAGATGAGTCGCATAATCATGCGATTACGGGACATCGACAACGACGAGCAAAAGTCAAAAGTACGAGTGCATTAGAGTCAATTGAGGGGGTTGGCCCGAAACGTCGGCAGATGTTGCTAAAATATATGGGCGGGTTACAACCTTTACGTAATGCAAGTATAGAAGAAATCGCAAAGGTGCCCTCGATCTCATACGCCCTTGCAGAAAAGATTTATAATGCATTGAAACAGTGAGTGTCTTAGGGCAACATATTCATAATATCCAACTTGGTCAAAAAGTTAGTGAGCGTGATGAAATTAAACATACCAACGTGGTTGACATTATTTCGCGTCATCCTAATACCGTTTTTTGTATTAGCCTTTTATCTCCCTACCACTTGGGGGCCGTTTGCATGTGCGCTTATTTTTGTTATTGCAGCGGTAACTGATTGGTTTGATGGGTTTTTAGCAAGGTTGTGGAAGCAAACTACAAAGTTTGGTGCTTTTTTAGATCCTGTTGCTGATAAAGTTATGGTCGCAACAGCGCTAGTGTTAGTCACAGAAAGTTATGATGTTTGGTATGTAACGTTACCTGCAGCAACTATGATTGCACGTGAAATCATTATTTCGTCTTTACGTGAATGGATGGCAGAGATAGGTAAACGCAGCAGTGTGGCAGTTTCTTGGATTGGTAAATTTAAAACAACGGCTCAAATGATGTCATTAGTCGGTTTATTGTGGCGTCCAACACCATTAATTGAAAACCTTTCAATTGCACTAATGTATGTTGCGGCTATCTTAACATTTTGGTCAATGTTCCAATATTTAAAGGCAGCATGGGGCGATTTGAGCGAAGCGTGATCGAAATGATTGAAAAAACAGCGAACGATCCAATTATTTCAATATTTGTATTGACTCGATAGGTGAAATCAGTAGAATGCAACGCATCGAACGGCAACATGGTTTACGAAAATAAATAAGTAAATCAGCCAGTTTGAAAGCATAAGCTGAAAAGTGAAGCTTAATGCGGGAATAGCTCAGTTGGTAGAGCACGACCTTGCCAAGGTCGGGGTCGCGAGTTCGAGTCTCGTTTCCCGCTCCAAATTTCGAAAGAAATTCGGACAAGGCGCGTTAGCAAAGCGGTTATGCACCGGATTGCAAATCCGTGTAGCTCGGTTCGACTCCGGGACGCGCCTCCAAATTTAGCCCAGGTGGTGAAATCGGTAGACACAAGGGATTTAAAATCCCTCGGCCTTTAGGCTGTGCGGGTTCAAGTCCCGCCCTGGGCACCAATTTAAAGTAATTAAATGCTATTAAGTGTTTAAGTTTGCTAATCACAGTGTATTTTATAGAATGCATGGGTTAGCTGGGTAAGTTAATAATTTACCCAAATTTTAGAGAAAGACAATTTAGCCCAGGTGGTGAAATCGGTAGACACAAGGGATTTAAAATCCCTCGGCCTTTAGGCTGTGCGGGTTCAAGTCCCGCCCTGGGCACCATCTAAATTTCCAATCAGCTATGATTTGAAATTAGCAATTAGCCACCTAAAGGTGGTTTTTTTGTGTCTAATTTCCTTAAAGTGTTTTGTATCCGCTCAATTAATGTCAATTCCTAGTAGTATTTCTTATTTTTATTCAATGGCTTATTAAAAAGCAAAACGTTTTTTTATTGTGTCAATTAACGCGTAATTCGTGTAAAAAACCGTAAGTCAGACCGTTCCGTTAGTGTTTTATGTCACTATTCTGGTTCTTGAAGAGGAACGGGCTATGTCTAACATGAAAACTGAAGTTGTAGTTGTACGATTAACTAAACATGAACGAGCATTATTAGATACAGTAAAAACAAAACCTTTATTGGCTGACTGGTTGAAGGAAATTGCTATGGCAGAGGTTAAGCAACAGGAAAATAAAAAGAGTAGTTAATTATGCAGAAATCAATCGAGTCATTTAATGTGATGATAGAAAAGTTAATTTTTTGATTAATTATTCGTTTTTGATAGTATCAAATTAGATGACTTAATTGGAATTTGAGAAGTGATGATAAAAGGACTTTTGTTTACGTTAATACTCGTACTTGTGTCTGGTTGTACAACGAAAAAACTGGATGCCCCTTATGGTTTTAGGTGGGGGCAAACCCCCGAACAGATACGTAAATTGCATTTAAAAGAATTACAATGTACTGAATTCCAAGAGGGAGGTGCATTATGTTCATCAACGGACTCCCCTCAAATAGCAAATAAGCTGTTTTTATTGATGTTTTCCCGGGAAAAAAATACGTTAATGCTAGTTTCTTCCCAAGGAAAAGTGAGTCGAGACCAATCAGTCATTTTGGCTGAGTATGATGCAATTAACCAGAAAATGTTTGAAGTTTATGGTTTACCAAAGCAAACAATCGAACGCTATAAACGGGATGTTTATTTCTTAGATAAGATATCGGATGACGAAACAACGCCATTTAAGCGAGTCTATGAAAAAGATGGCATGCAGATTATGGTCGGTATTGTTAGTAATGCCCATTTTCGCAAAATTCACGATAGAAAAGACATTGTTTACTCAGTGATGGTTATCCATAATTTAATACCAACTAAGCCACAATAAGCAGCTATTAAGCTGCTTTACACTCGTTAATGCTATTTGTTCTTTCATTTGGCAATGCGTTTTCATCTATTGTTTTGTCTCTAGATGCGCTCTTGGCTTTGTTAGGCAATCAGCCCAGAGGAAAAATAATTAACTTGAATCGATAATTAGATTCATGACGACGTGTTATTGAAGCTATTAATGATTTTAAATGAGCAATTAATGGGAAAATCATCAATAAACTGGTCTGTTCTCCTTATTTATTGTCACACTGTCTTAAGTAAATGGATAATATCAGGTATATTAGAGCCTGATTGTTAGCTACCAAGAAAAAATACTATGATTATCAAACCTAAAATTCGTGGTTTTATCTGCACTACAGCTCACCCAGCAGGCTGTGAAGCCAATGTGCGTGAGCAAATTGCCTACGTGAAATCACGTGGCGAACTGAAAAATGGCCCTAAGAAAGTTTTAGTTATTGGTGCATCCACCGGTTACGGTCTTGCCTCTCGTATCAATGCTGCATTTGGCAGTGGTGCGGCTACCATCGGTGTATTTTTTGAAAAGCCAGGCAGTGAAGGTAAAACAGGCTCTGCGGGTTGGTACAATTCTGCAGGTTTTGACAAGGCAGCAAAAGAAGAAGGCCTGTATGCAAAAAGCATTAATGGTGATGCTTTTTCTGATGAATGTCGTCAAACCGTTATTGATTTAATTAAACAAGATTTAGGCCAAATTGATTTAGTTGTTTATTCACTGGCCTCTCCAGTGCGTAAAATGCCTGAAACGGGCGAAATCGTACGCTCGGCCTTGAAACCTATTGGCGAGCCGTATAAATCTGTTGCGTTGGATACCAACAAAGATGTGCTGATTGAAGCTGTTGTTGAACCCGCAAACGAACAAGAAATTGCAGATACAGTAAAAGTCATGGGCGGCCAAGACTGGGAGCTGTGGATGAACGCATTAGATGAAGCCGGTGTTTTAGCCGATAATGCACAATCTGTAGCTTATTCTTATATTGGTACGGACTTAACATGGCCAATTTATTGGCATGGTACATTAGGTAAAGCGAAAGAAGATTTGGACCGTGCGGCTTATGCAATCAACCAAAAATTGCAAGCTAAGGGTGGAGCCGCTTATGTTGCGGTATTAAAATCCGTCGTAACTCAAGCCTCTTCTGCAATTCCGGTGATGCCTTTATATATCTCTATTGTTTTTAAAATTATGAAAGAGAAAGGGATCCATGAAGGTTGTATTGAACAAATTCAGCGCTTATTTGCCACTAAATTATTCAATGGCTCAGTACCAGATACTGATGAAAAACATCGTCTACGCTTAGATGATTGGGAATTGCGTGATGACGTACAAAATACATGTCGTGAAATTTGGCAGCAGCTGAATGATAACAACATCAATGAGCTAACGGATTACCAAGGTTATAAAGCTGAGTTTCTCCGTTTGTTTGGCTTCGGCTTAAATGGTGTCGATTATGATGCAGATCTCAGCGGTGAAGTAAATTTTGAAGTGAAAGAGCTGATTTAGTCATATTAAGCACGATTTTAAATTTCTTAGAGACCCGCTATTTGCGGGTTTCTATTTTTAACTATCTTTGTAAATCACATGTTTTTGTCTTGTTAGCTGAATTATTGTAATACGATAATTTCACCATCACGGATCACGGCTTTAGAAATAACAGTTCCATTTTCATCAAATTCAGTGACTGTGCCAACCAGATCGCCATTTTTAAATGTACCAGTAATGTTTGGTTTATTACTCGGAGTGTCGTGATAAATTTTAAATGGTCCCGATAGTTTACCTTGTAGCGCAGTGAATTCGGTATCGATACGGCCACTTTCATGGTAGTTACGGATAGTTCCATTTACATTACAATTTTTAAGTTGAATTTGGGATTCAGGCTTGCCATTTTCATAGTAGGTCTTGATATATTTATCAAAGCATCCTTTAGATACCCATGTTTTAAATTTTGGCTGACCATTATCGAACTCAGTCTCAAATGCTCCTTCAGAAAGGCCTTTCGGAGCCTCTATGGTCGGAAACTCTATCTTTTTTAATTCACTTAACTCCCCAAATTTCGAATCTGAGTTTGAATTGGAATTTGTTAAGCTTCCAAGTTGACATCCAGAAACAAATAAAACTAAAGAAAGTAATGCAATAGATTTAATTGGTTTTAGCTTGAACATGTAGCACCTATTATTGCTGTAAAAAAAATAATGGATTCAATTGCATATAAAACTATAGCCTTTTTATGACTGTATATTGTGAGAATCATCCTAAACTACTTATTTTAATAAGCTATAAACGATTTTTAGGGCGTGGTAAGTGAATAAATATTGATGTTAGTCATCTTGATAATAAGGTAGTTTAGTAAGTTAATGCGATTTGTATAATCAGGGAGTCATGAATGTTAGTTGTTGAAATGTTGAGTACCGGTGATGAAGTTTTGCACGGACAAATAATTGATACAAATGCAGCTTGGTTGGCAGACTGTTTTTTTCAACAAGGTCTCTCTTTGAGTAAGCGAACCACTGTTGGCGATAATTTAGAAAGCTTAGTCGCTACTTTTCTTGAACGTAGTTTGTCTGCAGATGTTCTGATAGTAAATGGCGGACTTGGGCCAACGAGTGATGATTTAAGTGCTTTGGCTGCGGCTAAAGCTGCGGGAGTTCCATTAGTTGAGCATTTGCAGTGGATTGAAGTTATGGAGCGTTATTTTATTGCTAGAGGGCGAGTTATGCCTGAAACAAATCGCAAACAAGCACTACTTCCCGCCAATGCTGAATTAATTGATAACCCTGTAGGGACGGCTTGTGGCTTTTCCTTAGTTTTGAATGATTGTCTGATTTTTTTTACTCCAGGGGTTCCTTCTGAGTTCAAAGTCATGGTAAATGACCAAATTTTGCCTAGGTTACGTGCACGTTTTACTTTGCCAGAGCCGCCAATTTGTTTACGCCTAACGAGTTTTGGCCGCAGCGAAAGTAGTCTTGCGAAGCAATTTGATAGCTTACCTTTACCTGAAAATTGTGTTTTAGGTTACCGTTCTTCAATGCCTATTATTGAATTAAAATTAACAGGCCCTGCGTCACAAAAAGAGTTGATGGAGAGGGGGTGGCAACTCATGAAGCAAGGAGTAGGGGATAATTTGATATTTGAAGGTACTGAAGGTTTAGCTCAAAAAATTGGAAAATCCCTAAAAGAAAAGAAATTACACGTAGTCGTTAGTGAACAATTTAGTGCAGGGTTGTTAAGTTGGACATTAAATTCTGCTGGAATAGTCATGTCTTCCAGCCAAATCCTATCACTTGATGCGGGACAAACATTAGAAACCCTTGTGCAAAGAGCTCAAAAAATAGCGGCTAATCATCCGTTATCTATTGCTTTAGTCGTTGGTGAATATCATGAGCAATATTTAAACGTTGTATTATCAACACCAGATAAGTGTTATGCGCAAAGAATTCACTATTTACCAAATAACCATTCACAGAAAGAAAAGCAAGAAGTCAGTGTAATGTTAATATTAGATATGCTGTCTCGTTGGTTAAATGGTCGAGAGGTTATTGGCTATTACGAATGGTTAGTACAAACTGAAACACTTATCCTTGAGAGTTAGCAGGTTATGAAGTTAAACGATTATGAGTATATTCCTGTTCTTGAAGAGAAACCGTTTCAATCGGAATTTAAGTTAATAATAACAGAATCTATTAATTGGCTTAGGTGCATATTAAAAGAAAAACTCCATAGCGTTTATGTGTATGGCAGTGTGGCAAAAGGCTGTGCAAAGCCACAACAATCAGATTTAGACCTGTGTATTGTACTGTGTGATGGTCTTACTCAATTAGAGGCTACCAAACTTAATGAATTACAAATTCAATTAATGATTAAGCACACCGAAGTCAGCAAAATTGATTTTGATATTGGTATTATTACGGATGTGATGAGTGAGGCTAATTTATATAGTTGGGGGTATTGGATTAAGCATCACTGCCGTTGCATTTATGGGGATGATTTAGCAACATGTTTTAACCAATTTACCCCTTCACGAGCAATAGCCGAAGCCGTTAATGGTGATTTTGTTGATGTGCTTAATGCTTATATCGACCAAATCAATAATTGTAATGATGATGCTGAGTTAACGTTATTATATCGGGCGGCATCGAGAAAGCTCATTCGTTCGACAGATATTTTACGTTGGAAAAATGATAATGACTGGCCAGAAACATTATCTGAATATGCACAAAAATTCGTTCAACGTTATCCAGAACGACAAAATGAAATAAATTATTTTTTATGTCAAAGTTTACAGCCTTTTGTTGATGTGCAATTCTTGGAACATTTAGTCCAGTTTATCTGCTGGTTGGATGTTGAACATTCTAATATTATTAATAAATGAGCCAATTATGGCTCATCGGGTTGTAGTGTATCAATGATATAATTAATACTTGAAATTCCGCTCTTGCAAGCTTTGTCTTTTAAAACAGTCGGCGTTTTATCAATGGCCATTTTTACTGAAGATAACTGTTCGGTGTAGGTTTGCGCTCCAATAATCTCTGGATTATTATGTAAGTATTCAATAACTCCATCGACTTTTTGATAAAACTGGTCACATGAGTCGCCATCCATTTTTAAAGTTTTTAGCTCATTAAGATAATTTGGAATAAGCTGTTTCGTTTGCTGCTGTATTTGCTCGACATACTTCCCTGACTTTACTTGCTCAACTATAGTCATTACCTGGTTTTTCATGTTAAAAAATGAGGTAATAGCGATAATTAAAGCGACAGCTAGAATAATATTGATGCTAATACTGATCCAAAGTAAGTATTTTTTCATTACATTCCTTGAGTGAAAAATAAATCTGTAATATCAATATATAGTCTAATTACGTGATTAACACTTATATATAAGATTAACACGAAAAAAAAGGTAACCGAACAATAGGCTACCTAGATTATCATAATTGATAACGCCTATCGCACAGTCAAAACAGAAATTTTTGAATTTTGAATAACCATTGATGCTGTCGAACCTAAAAAGTATGTGGACATGCCAGGGCGCTTTGAGCCAATAACGATTAAATCTGCAGAAATTTCTTCAGCAACACGTAAAATTTCATCTCTTGGTGTTCCCATTAAAACTTGTGCGCTGTACTTATCACTTGAAAGATTAAATTCTTTAATAATCTCCGCGAGTTGCCTTGTAACGTTATCTTGTTCACTATCCGCTTTTTCAGCAAAACCAAATCCCATTGTGGTATAGAAAGGGATAGTAGGGATAATTGCTAAAAAATGAATATGTGCTTTTTCATATTCTGCAAGGTATTGAATATGAGTCATAACTAAATGTGCTAAGCTTTTTTCTGTTATATCAATAGGAACTAAAATTTTATTATACATGTTTTTCTCCAGCTTTTATTTATTGAGTTCATGTAGTAATCGGGTCGTTAGTTTATAAAGAGTAGGGTTGTTAAATCAGTAGATGGCTGAGTCAATCAAAATAATGTTAACTGACACATAGGAATTACACGCCTCGGGTTTCATCATAGCGGATCAACAACATAAATACTTTGACAGCGGATTTAACTTAAGAAACTTAATGGTGATATCTATAGGCTGCTTTTCATGCGCTTTGTGCTATGCAAAACTTGAGTGCTTTGAATCATCTTCTTCCTGTTATATGATCTATACATGGTTTGTATACATATCATATTGTTGAGGTTGCTTTGGGGATCGTAAAAATTTCAGATGAACTGCATGATTATCTACGCCATGCGAGCCAGGTTATGTCCCGTTCGATTAATTCACAGGCAGAATTTTGGATTAAAATTGGTATGCAAGCTGAACTAAACCCGAATAAGACATTTACTATGTTAATCAATGAAATGTTAGAGAAAGAGTCAATTGAATTAAAAGGAAAGGTTCATGAATAATATTACAATTAAAACAGCAGAAGAAATTGAACTAATGCGTGAGTCTGGACGACTTTTAGCTAGTGTTTTTAAGATGTTGGATTCATTTATTGTACCGGGTATTTCTACAATGGAGATTAATGATAAAGTTGAAAACTATATCGTTAATGAATTACAAGCAAGGCCTGCGAGTAAAGGCCAATATGGCTACCAATATGTTTTGAATACATCGTTGAATGAAGTCGTTTGCCATGGTGTTCCAAAAATAGATGAAATTTTAAAAGTAAAAGACATCATTAATGTTGACATTACGCTAGAGAAAAATGGTTTTATTGCTGATTCAAGTAAAATGTATGTGATGCCTGAAGCTTCACCACTGGCACGTAAATTGGTCAAAGATACTTATGCTGCTATGTGGGAAGGAATAAAACAAGTTAAACCGGGTGCGACATTAGGAGATATAGGTTCAGCTATTCAACATTATGCGGAATCTAAAGGTTATAGCGTCGTGCGCGAATATTGTGGGCATGGTATTGGCCGTGAAATGCATGAAGATCCGCAAGTTCTTCATTATGGAGTTCGAGGGAAAGGGGTTGAATTAAAAGAAGGGATGACATTTACGATAGAGCCAATGATTAACCAAGGTGGGATGAAAATAAAAACAAAGAAAGATGGCTGGACGGTCGTAACGAGAGATAAAAAATTATCAGCTCAATCCGAACATACGGTATTAGTCACTAAAGATGGATACGAAGTTTTAACATTACGTGATGAAGAAAAATAGCGTTAAAAATAGACTTTATAAGCTTGTTACCATAAAGGTAACAGGCTTTTTTTAGATTAATTTTTACTATTGTCTCAATGCTATTGCTATACGGTTAAAGGCACTCATTAAACCAATAGCGATAGTTAAATCAGAAATTTGTTCATCAGAAAAATGGTGTTTTAATTCATTAAAGAGAGCATCTGATGTACCACTGGTAGCTATATTAACGACAGCTTCGGTCCAAGCTAATGTAGCGCGCTCTAATGAATTAAAATGATGACTAACCTGCCAGCCAGCGAGAGTATCAATTTTTTTGTTACTGACACCATTTGAACGTAATGAGCTTGCATGCATATCTAGACAAAATGCACAGCCATTGATTTGTGAAACTCTTAAATAAACAAGCTCTATTAGTTCTTTGCCTAACCCGCTTTTATCCAATGCTTTTTTGCAATCAATAAGCCCCCAGCGCAAATTTTGCGCTGGTTACACCGAGACATCAAAGCCCAACAAATGCTGTTTTGTCATTAGAAAGAAGGTTGTCATTACTTGAGTGGGCGCATAAACAAGGTAGCTGGATTATTGAAGATGACTATGATGGTGAATTTCATTATCAAGGAAGACCTTTGCCCGCATTAAAGAGCTTAGATAGCCAAGAACGTGTTGTTTATTGTGGCACATTTAGTAAAACATTATTTCCTGCCTTACGTCTCTCTTATATTGTGGTTCCACCATCTGCGATTGAGCGTTTTAAGTCTACTGCGAATATTTTAGGTAATCAATGCTCAGTATGGCAACAGCAAGCCACTAGCCAGTTTATTAATGATGGGCATTTTTTACGACATTTACGAAAGATGCGTAATTTATATCGTCAACGGAAATATTTTCTTATAGAAGCCATTTCGGAGGTACTGCCTAATATATTTGAAATTCAACCTCAAAGTGGAGGAATGCATATTTTAGTTAAGTTGGTCAATGGTAAATCTGCTGGAGACTATGTGAAGTTGGCAAACGAATATGGGCTAAAAATAGAGTCTTTGAATGAATGGTCGATAAAGAATAAGGTATCACCATTTTTATTATTGGGATTCACCAATATCAAAAGTAAATTAGAGGCCGTAAGCCTTTGTGATCAGTTAAGGATAATTGATAGTAAACTTTTCTAATTTAATTATAGTGCTAATTATTTTTTGTCAGTTGAATTTTATAAGTATTGATGATTTATAATTAAATAAATTAGAAGTTTAAAAAACATTGTAATTTATAAAAAATACACATGGACTAAAATCAGTTATATTTAAGATAAATAATGATATCTTATTGTATTTAAATGAAATCAATAGCTATGCATTTTTTGCATGGCTTTTCGCCCATTTGCATTTCTCTTTAAGTTAAAAAAATGTAACTATCGGCTTCAGGCTCAAGAGTCGCATCCAATAAAGGGTTATAGTTTATTTCTATAACGATAAATAAAATAGGGGTACGAATGAACAGACATAAACTTATGAAACAAATAATGATAGCTATAGTTTTAGGTATCATATTAGGTTGGGGTTGTCATAATTATGCTGCATCAGTAGAGGAAGCAAAAGATATTGCATCTTATATGAATATAATTACTGATGTTTTTTTACGTCTAATTAAGATGATCATAGCACCATTAGTATTTGCGACAATAGTTTCAGGAATTGTCTCCATGGGTGGTTCCTCATCTGTGGGTAGTATTACTATAAAAGCCATGGTTTGGTTTATTTCAGCAGCAGTAATTTCATTATTAATAGGGATGGTTTTTGTTAATGTATTCCAACTAGGCGTTGGGTTAAATTTAACTGTTCCAGCAGTTGCTGTGGATAGTGGTTTAAATACATCTGGATTTACATTAAAAGCATTTATTACACATATTTTCCCGAAAAGTTTTACAGAAGCGATGGCAAATAATGAGATTCTACAAATATTAGTTTTCTCGATTTTCTTTGGCTCAGCTCTCGCATATATTTGCAAAGATAAAAAAAGTCCGATCGTCACATTAATCGAAGATTTATCACGTATTATGTTCCGTATTACTGACTATGTGATGAGTTTCGCGCCAATTGCAGTATTCGCCGCAATAGCCTCAGCAGTCACCGTTGAAGGTTTAGGGTTGCTTTATGATTATGGCAAACTTATAGGGCTTTTTTATGTAGCATTAGCGGTATTATGGGCGGTGTTATTCTTTGCTGGTTATGTTTTCTTAGGAAAATCTGTATTCAATTTAGGGAAACTTATTCGAGAACCTGTTGCACTCGCATTTGCGACTGCAAGTAGTGAGTCTGCATATCCAAAAACAATGGAAGCTTTGAATCAGTATGGTGTACCTAAAAAGGTGACCAGTTTTGTATTACCTCTGGGATACTCATTTAACCTTGATGGCTCAATGATGTATCAGTCTTTTGCCGTGTTATTTATTGCGAATGCTTACGGAATTGACCTGAGTATTACAGAACAAATTCTTATTCTTTTAACCTTAATGGTAACGAGTAAAGGGATGGCGGGCGTGGCTCGTGCTTCGATTGTTGTTGTTGCGGCAACGTTACCGATGTTTAGTTTGCCTGAAGCAGGTATATTATTATTACTTGCAATTGACCAATTCCTAGATATGGGAAGAACGGCAACAAATGTCGTTGGAAATAGTATTTCTACGGCCGTAATCTCACGTTTAGAAGAAAGAAAAGGGCGGGTTAATTTAGAGTCAGAAGTTGAACTAAATGATAATGTATCATCTACACTATAGTCGCATATACTATAGTTATTAATGTTAAACATACCCCTTCTTATAAAAATAGTTATAGAAGGGGTTTTTATTCAATATGAAACGCACTAAGTTGTTTGATTACGCATAAATTGCCAAAAGCGTTCTGACGATATATTTAGTCGAGCTTCAGTACGGTAAATATAAACTCCCATATTTATTGATAATTTAGGGTCGAGTATGGCCAGTTCATTTTTTTTAATTTCATTTCTAATTGAGTAATCAGGCAACCAGCCAACACCACTGCCATTTAATACCATACGTTTTAATACATCACTCATTGATGAAACAAATGAGAGCTCAAAGGGGAGGTTAGCTGATTTATTCATTAACTGATTAACTTGCCTTCCCATATAACTTTCATCAGTGTATTTCATTAAGGGCAGTATTGAGCCATCAAGAGTATAAATTGGTTTCTTCTCTTTATCACATAGAGAGACTAAGTGTAATTGACTATCTAATATTTTTGCATGTAAGAATGGTGATGACATCAGCTCTTCATTATAAAATGATAAAATAAAATCGCTTTGGCCTTCTTTTAGCTTATGAACAGCCTCATCGACATTTATTGATTCAACAAAGAAAATTTTGTCGATATTTTTAGAGAACTGAGATATAAAATCAGGAAGTAAAAATACAGAAAGTGAATGAGCTGCCGAAATATTTACCCTCTGTTTGTCATTATCAACTCCTTTAATTCTATTTATTTGGAAGTAAATATCATCAAGTAAATTTCTTGCATAAACAATAAAGCTTTTTCCCTGCGGTGTGAGTTGTAGTGGGTTAGTATTTCTATCGAATATTTCAAAACCAACTGAAGACTCAATGGACTGAATTCTTCGACTAAAAGATGATTGAGATATATTTCTTTTTTCTGCCGCCAATGTAAAACTACGGCACTCTTCTAGTACAACAATATCGTGCAACCATTTAATTTCAAGATTACTGATCATTGCGTCCTCTAATGATTATAATTATTAATTTTGCTATGCAAATTTAGCATAACTTATAGAAACTCTGCAATTACGAAAGGAAAACATTATGTCATGATATCATCAATTTGAAGGAGGTATTATGAAAAAAATATTAGGTATGTTAGGGGGAATGGGGCCCAGCGCAACTGCAGATGCTTTTTCAAAACTCATTAGTCATACAGATGCAAAAAATGACCAAGAACATATACCTGTTATTATTGCGTCAATACCTGATATTCCAGATAGAACGGAAAATATTATTTATAACGGCCCATCGCCACTGCCTGCAATGATAGCATCCCTTAAAATACTGGAGAGTGCGGGAGTGTCTTGTATTATTATGCCCTGTAATACAGCACATTTTTGGTATGAAGATTTAATCAAAGAAACACAGGTTCATTTTATTAGTATTATAAATGCTGCATGTAATAAAATTTTTAAAGATAATGTGAAAGAAGTCGCTTTATTAGCGACGACAGCGACTATTCAGACAAGATTATATCAAAATAAACTGAGTTTACATGGAGTTGAATGTATTGAGCCTGATGAAATAAATCAATATAAAATAATGCAAAGTATTATTGCATATAAATCAGGTGATTTTAATAAATCAAAAGAGCTTATTTATCCATATATAAATAAATTAAGGTCAATAGGTGTTAATAAATTTGTTATGGGCTGTACGGAAATCCCGTTAATATTAGAAGAGTTATCTAGAGATTACCCCGAGCAATTTATAGATGCAACAGAAGCATTAATAAATGAAGCCATTGATTGGTATAGTTATAGTGATGAGATTAAAGAGGCTGGGGCTAATCAGTTAAGTTAATTAGATGGTTTAATCGGGCCTGCACTAGGGAATTTAATAATTATTAAAACTAATACTCATTACATAATGAAAGTATAAGCATATGTAAAAATTACATGTGTATTTTTTACGTATGCATTAGGTAAGTGAAAAGCGATGCTAATTTGAACGTTTTCAGTTATTGAGCAGTTAAAATTTAGGAATATTAGACTTGTAGTTAGAAAATAAGTAGTGACAATAGACGGCTTATTATAATGACTAACTACTGTTTGATAGGGATTAACTCATGCAATTTAAATCAATGATTAAATTGGTTGTCGGTGCTGCATTACTTCTCGTTATTGGCCTCGTTGGTATTAACTCATACACCATTGTACAGGATGGCTCGGTTAAGGTGGGGACATTTTTAGGAAAAGTCGACCCAGTTGCTTATGATGCAGGTTTACATTTTCCAATTAATCCGTTTACAACATTTGATACGTATTCAACAAAAGATATTCGAGTATCTCTAAAAGAGTTAAGAGTACCTTCGCAAGATAAATTAAAATCTATTGTTGATATTACGGTAATGCTTCAGTTTGATGGTGCGAAAGCGCCTGTATTACGTATTAATGGGGGAACAGAAAGCGAAGCTTTGGATAAATATGTACGTCAAAAACTGATCTCAACGATTTTAGAATTTGGTAAAGATGTTGCTAATGCTCAAGATCTTTATACTGCGGATACACAGAGAAAATTACAAGAATCTATTCGTGATGCTATTCAAGGGTATGCTTCCCCTTATGGCTATACAATAAAAGAAATTATGATCCAAGATATTACTTTGCCTGAAGTTGTACAAGAGCAAGTAGTTAATACTAAAATGCGTCAAGAGCAAATTAACCAAGCAAAAGCTGAGGCTGAAAAAGAACGTGAATTAGCTCAGAAAAAGGTTGTTATTGCTGAAGCGGAAAGAGAGTCTGCTGAACAACAAGCCATCGCTAGAGAGCGTAACGCACAAGCAAGTTCATTTGCTATGCGCCAAGAAGCTGATGCAAAATTGTATGCTGCACAGAAGGAAGCTGAAGCGAATGCGATATTGCAACGTACTATTACCCGTGAAATGATCAATTGGAAACAGTTAGAAATTGAACAAATCAAAGCCCATAAATATAAAGGTGAGGTACCTAATATTGTTGTTGGTGCAGACTACGATGGTAAAATGATTATGGATATGCGTAATAGCCAGTAATTTTAATGAATAAGAATAACTGCATTTAAAATCAGTTTTATTAATCTTTAAGTGAAAATATAAAGTTTAACACTTTTATTCGCTGTTTAAATAGCCTGATTTCGATATCGAACTGGGATCAGGCTATTTAATTTATAGAGGGTACAGCCAATGTTCACATAAATTAATTACAAGATGGTTTACCAGTACGATGATTTAGAGCGCCATTATCAATAAGTAATTTTTGCATTTCTGGAAGATTGTTCTTACATGCATAAGTTAATGCACTTTGGTCATAAGAAAACATGGTTACATCATCAGTCGTTGTGCTTCGGTTAATATCTGCTCCTTGCGATAATAAATATTTAACTGTTTCCATTCTATTATTACTTGCGGCTATCATGACTAATGTTTCACCATCACTTTCAATTTGTTGATTATTCAAATCTACTTCATCTTTCATCAGTTGATGGACTTTTTTTACAACATTGACATTATTACCAAGCACCGCTGATTTTAGTACGTTATATACGTCCCCCGTATCGGTAGCCCAAAGATTTGCATTTTGCGAGATAAGATAATCAACCATTGCTTCATCGCCAATAAAGGCAGCCCATCCCAGAGCCGTTTGGTCTAAGCTACCGGTGTCTTTGGCTTCGATATCTTGCCCTTTAGCGACCATCTGTTTTACTTTATCTAAATCTCCCTGTTTTACGGCATCAAACCATTCGGCATTGGCACCTTCACTAGGGCTTTCATAGAAAACTCTCCAAGGTAAGCGTTCTTTATTCGCGAGTTCGAGCATAGTCGTGTAATCTGTTTTAAAATGCCTATATTCTGGAGGGTTATTATTATTAACGACTTGGGCTTGAGATACCGCCCCAAAAGTAATTAATGAAAAAGCAAATATAACTTTTTTAATAATCATGTTGAAACCTTATTAATATTTATTGATGTATTAGTATTGAAAAATAAATGGTATAAAGCAATAAAAATCATGTTTATTCTATTTTATATGGTTATTCTGATTTGTATTATGCTTATTGATAGAGGTTATGTTATCAATTTAATTAATGGTTATAACAACCGCCAGCAAACAGAAGAAAATGAAGCTATTGGTACAGCATACCAGCGAGCACAGCTATTGAGTACAGATGATAGAAGTAAAGCCTCACAGCTTATTCAACAATATTTGGAAGCTCGGATTGAGTTTTTTAAGTCGGGTATCAGTGACGAAAATAACCAATGGTGGATGACTTCTTTGGAGAAGCAAAGCCAGTTGTGGGGAAATAGCGGTAAAAGAAGCAAGTCAAACACCAAACCCAATTGTGGCTTCTGTATTAAATGCATTTAGTGGCCTTTATCTTTCTCAGCAAAAGACGATGGCAAGTTGGCGACACCAAATTCCAAATGCCACTTGGTTTTTACTGATCTTTTTTGCTATCTGTTCAAATACTCTTAATGGCTACAATATACGCGGAACAAAAGGGAAAATGGCTTGATACTCATATTGCCGTCATTAACCACGTTGGCGCTATTTATGATTGCTGAAATTGATGTTCCTGGTGAAGGTATGATCCACGTGACACCGGATGATTTGATTTTATTACAGGAATTCTTATTTAGGGATGGTGTTTGATTGGGAAAGTAGTGTAGCTGTAAAAAAACTCCCCGCTAGCAAATTTGCCATGGGGAGTTCTGTTTTAGCGGACGATAATGCCTAATAAAATTCCGATTGCGCCAAAGTCAGCGTCACTGAATGTAGTATTAGCAATACCAATATCCCCAAGAACAGGTAATAGGAATACGGGTAGGAAGGTAATCAGCAATCCTTGAGCAAATGCACCCAAGATAGCGCCACGACGACCGCCTGTCGCGTTACCAAACACACCAGCAGCTGCACCTACGAAGAAATGGGGGACAACGCCTGGAATAATAACCGTCATATTTAATGCATATAGAACGAACATTCCCAAAACACCCGCAGCAAAACTACTTAAAAAGCCGACTAATACTGCGTTTGGTGCATATGGGAAGACCACTGGGCAGTCTAAAGCAGGTTTTGCGTTAGGGACTAATTTGTCAGAAATACCTTTAAATGCAGGGACGATTTCTGCAATAACCATACGCACACCTTGCAGGATAATGTATACGCCCGCAGCAAAGGTAATGGATTGCATTAATGAGAACATGAACCAATTCTTACCGCCACTGACTTCACGAACGAAGTCACCGCCTGCAAACAAGCATGTGATGATAAAAATAATGAACATGGTGAAAGAGATAGCAACAGGTGTATCTCTTAAAAATAGTAAGCTTTTCGGGACATTCATGTCTTCTGTTGAATGTTCTTTATTACCGAATTTGCTGCCGATGAAGCCCGCTAGGACATACGAAATTGTTGAAAAATGGCCAATCGCAACATCATCTGAACCCGTCACTTTTTTCATGTAAGGGTGGGCAATGGCAGGGAAAAACACCATACAAAAACCAACAATCAGTGAGCCAACAGTCACTAACAGTGTACCTTCCATTCCTGCAGTAGCTAAGATAACCGCAATCATCATGGACATGAATAAAGTATGATGCCCTGTGAGGAAAATAAATTTCCATGGGGTTAAACGAGCAATCAAAATATTGATTAGCATCGCAAAAAACATAATCATTGCCATTTCACGGCCGAAGCTTTTTTGTGCAATAGAAACAATAGCTTCGTTATTTGGTACCACACCATTAATACCAAAAGCATGTTGGAAAATAGCTGAAAAATCACCTAACGAGCTGACAACTAATCCCGCACCAGCACCTAAGATCACAAAACCCATGATGGTTTTGATGGTGCCTTTAATACATTCAGTTACTGGTTTTTTCTGCGCGATCAAACCAATAAGTGCGATTAAACCCACAAGAATGGCTGGCTCAGATAAAACATCCTGCATCAGAAAACGAAAAAATGACATAGTGCCTCCGCTTACATTGCACCAAGTTTTTGTAAAGCAACAGTCAGGCGTTCTTTCATTGCTACTTTATCAATCATATTTTCGAGAGCAACGATTTCGCCACCAACTTGTTGTGCAACTAATTGTTCTGCAATATCGCTTGTCCCAACAAAGATGTCACTCACAGTGCCTTTTGCTGATCCTAAATCGACATGGTCAACATCAGCGCTAACTTGTAAATCTTTCAAGATATTTTTGATGCTCATTTCCATCATCAGACTGGTACCTAAACCATTCCCACAAACAACAGTAATTTTCATAATGTTTACCTTAATATTGAGTTTATTCGTATTTAGCGATGATTTTTAGAATGTCATCGACGTTTTCTGATTGCATGATGTTATCTACATCTTCTTGGTTATCAAATAGTTCAGCTAATTTTGCGATAGCACCAATATGGCTATTGCTATCAGTTGCTGCCAATACAATTAACAACCGGATTGGGTCATTGCCTTCGGAACCAAATTCAACACCTTGCTTGATAACGGTTAGTCCAAGAGATAATTGGTTTACTCCGTCTTCTGGGCGCGCGTGAGGCATGGCAATACCAGGGCCTAATACATAATAAGGGCCGATTTTTTCGTGTGATTGAATTATTGCATCAATATATCTCGGTTCGATGAATTTATTATTAATTAATGGATTACAGGCGATTTTTATCGCTTCTTGCCAATCACTGGCACTGTCAACAACTTGAATGACGCTAGGGGTCAGTAATGTCGTTAGCATTGGGTTGCTCCTGGTAGAGTGAAATTATTATCTTTGTAATGGTTGAATGAATAGTAGTGCTCTATGGTAGCGCTATCTAGTTGAATCTTTCATTTTCGTGATAGCGCTATCATTTTGAGAAAATATAGCGAACAAATATGAAATGAGTACACTTGTCGGCTGATTAACAAATTCAACCTGTGGTAAGTTAATTGAGTTGGCGTTTTTTACTGTTTTTTAGATCTAATATAATGATATTGGCTATCTTTTAGTGTATTTAATTGAAAAAACGATAAAAAGTAAAAATACAGAGACAATGGTTACCAAAGATCTGCGTATCTTAGGGTTAATAATCAGCTTAGGCTAAGTAAAAGTATTACATGCAAAAATTACGAAAAAGAAAAAATACAGGGCGAGTCACATTGCAGGATGTCGCAAAATACGCAGGTGTTGGATCCATGACGGTATCTAGGGCTTTGCGTACACCTGAATTAGTATCTGATAAGCTACGAGAAAAAATTAATGCTGCAGTTGAAGAGCTTGGTTATATACCTAATTCTGCGGCAGGTATTTTAGCTTCAGGTCAAAGCCGTACAGTTGCTGTTTTAATTCCGTCTTTGCGTGATCATGCTAGTTCAGTTTTTCTGCAATCTTTACAGGAAGCTCTGAACAAAAATAGTTATCAAGTTGTTATTGGTAGTCATGATTACCAGCAGAAAAAAGAGTCTGAAGTCTTATTGACACTGTTGCAGAGCACCCCGGCTGCCTTGATCATTTTTGGGGCGATAAATTCAGAAAATGTGCTTAATTATCTAAAAAATTTAGATATTCCAGTTGTCAGTGTTGCAGGGGAGTCCAATCATCCAGTCACGTTGAACATCAAAAGCAATGTTGGAGATGCTGTCAGCTTTTTAACCAACTATATGTTACAAAAAGGATATAAGAAGATAGGCTATATTGGTGCTCAAATGGACAGCAAAATGCAAAGTCAGCAACTCAGTGGCTGGAACCGAGCGATGCTGACGTATAACCAAAGTGCAGACCAAAGTATTACAACTCCGTATGTGGCAACGATGGATTTTGGTCGTCAGGCAATTAGTGAGATGTTGACCCGTCAACCAGAACTCGAAGCTGTGATTTGTAGCCATGAAATGATTGCACTTGGTGTCATTTTTGAGTGCCAGAGGCGTTTAATTCAGATACCTAAAATGTTAGCGATTGCTTGCGTCGAAGGTTCTTCTAATTGTGATCATATCCATCCATCACTGACTTCAGTACGGATTGATTACAGTAAAATGGCTCGAGAGACAGCGAAAAGATTACAAAAATGGCTTGCTGATGCCGATTGTGATTTTATCGAACGTAAAGAAGGTGTTGTTTTCCCTTATAAATTTGAAGCAAGACAAAGTGCATAAAATTTAATTTTTATATTGGTCACATTTTTTTTGAATATTTTGCTTATCTTTAGCGCCTAATGGTGTGGTAACTCACTACTTTGATGGTTAAAAATGGTTTTTTTTTCTCTCAAAATAAGATTGTCGGTTTGGTCACTATATCTTTTTTATTCTCTGTTAATGTATGAAAACTGCAAGTTGATGAATTCAGGTTAGCTAGAATTTCATTTGATACTTGCATTATTTTGTCATATTGGACATTAACAGGGGAAAATAATGAAATTACTGAAAATAGCTATTTCTGGCGCAATTTTAGTTTCTTGTGGTGCAATGGCAACGATGACGGGTTCTGAAATTCTGAAGGTGCAGGACGGGGGAACACCGAATAAAGTTTATATTTCAGACAAACCTACCATTAAAGTAGCCACTTATAACATTGGTAAAAATGAGTTGGCATCAGATGTCAGTAATTTTGATGGACTGAATACAGCGATTGCAAAAATAGATGCAGATGTGATTGTTTTAACTGAAGTTGATAACAAAACAACCCGCAGTAAAAAAGTTCACCAGCTAGAAGAAATAGCTAAAGCCAATAAGATGGATTTTGTTTTTGGTAAGGCTTTGGATTTTGATGGGGGGCAATATGGTGTCGGAATTTTATCGAAATATAAAATCGATAAATCTAAAGTGATTAATTTACCCTCTGGTGATGCAGAGCAACGTGTTGTATTAATATCTCAGATATCAAAACCAGGCTTCGATACGCCAATTATTGTAATGGGTACACACCTTGATTGGCAGAAAGATCCAACCATTCGCATTGGGCAGGTTCGTCATATTTTAGATGCGAGTATTGGGGATACGGATACGGGATTTGATAATATTGCAGCCTCAATAAAAATATTAGCGGGAGATTTTAATTCAACAGCTAATGAACAGCCTATCCAAGAAATTCGTTATATGTGGAACCCAGTTGAGTTAAAAGGTGTTGATTATCGTAGTTGGCCAGCTGTGAACCCAGCCATTGATATTGACCATATTTTTACATTTAAAGGCCAAGTTTGGGATGTGAAAAAAATGGAAATTCCAACGGATAGTAAAGAGTTTCAATGGTCTAATGTTAGTGACCACCTACCTATAATTGCGGAATTAGAGCTACAAGAGCAATAAACACTTAACAGAAAAATTTTTGATAAAAGGCCTCATTTAGTTTGAAGGCCTTTCCAACTGTAATGATAAGTTAATTGGCTAGTATTTTTTTCCTTTCAATATAGCGTTTTTCAGCTATGCCTAAATAATACTCAACTGTTGAATATATTTTTTGGTGCTGTTCAGTCAATTGTTGTGATGTATCTAATGTCGCACTCATTTGCTGTTTAAAAACGGTAAGAAAACTTTGTATGCTATCGAAATGACCGACGATATTAGTATAGTAAAATTGGTATACATAAGATTCCTGAGAGTGGCTTAACTCGGTGTTATTTTTGATGTTATTAGTTGCAAGTAATAGTAATTGAATATTTGTCATGGTTTACCCTTTTCTTTGGGAAGCAATGCTACATGAGATGGAAAAATTATTTTGTCAAATTTAGTCGGATAATTTTATATATTGGCTAAAAGAAGTAATTTTCCCTAGGAATAATCCGTAATTTGCATTGGTTGGATATATCGAAAATTGGATAAAAGTAGGTATAAAGAGAAATCTAATGGCAAATTACTATATAGATATTGTTAAATATTCTAATGTTTTTTGTGTTAGGTGACTGCTGTTAACTTTTTTTTATCAAAAAACAAACATTCTGTTAATTAAATCGAATTTAATTTTAATCTTATTAATCAAGTGATTGCGGTTTATTGTGCTTAAGTTAAAACTGTGATTTGGTTAATTTTCTCTAAAAAAAGAGACACAAGATAATCGTACGTTAAAAGGGAGAGGGGAGATATAATATAAATCAATGTTTTTTATATTGAATTGAATTTTAAGTGTTTTCTTGTTTGGGTGAGTTAAAGTAGTCGAATGAGGAATTATTTTAAAATAAGGAATATATTATTAATTAATTTAAATTTACGCCTAAATTGAGTTAAAACGTGCATCTAATGAGTTAAATAATATTTAGACATGGTTATTATTAAATTGAATTGTTTTATTACATGTTTTTGCTTTTTTTTGTTAAGTTATGATGAACAATTAAATCTTATTATTGTTTTCGGTTTTTAGTGGGAAAAATTTTTTTAGTTTAAAAATTAAAATTGAAACAGTTAATGTTTTAAGTACTATTTATATTCTTGGTTTAATATTGACATGTTTACTCACTCAGTGAGTGAAATGAAGGGTAAATAAGGATGACTATATAAATTTAATTGTATTTTTTCTCTGTTAGTGGTGGTTATTGGTTATGGTAATTAGAGATAAATAAGCTGTCTTATAAGGTATTCTTATATAGATAGGGCTAGCAATTATTAAAATAATTATTATTTACTTACAACCAACCAAGGGTAATTACTTAGGTCTATTTTTGGGCTGGACTATTAGGTCATTTTGGTCAATTGGTATGTTATTGAGTAAATGAGAGCTTAAGAATATGAATATCATAAAGTTGCTCACAATTTTGTTGTTAACCGGGGGTTCTTTTATTTTAGGCGTAACATTGAACTACGCCCCTACACCTGATCTTGTGAAATTGGCAAAGAGTAGTGTTGAAGACTATTTATCTTACCCAGAATCTGCTGCATTTAAAAATGTGAAATATAATTTTATTCGCCAAACTACGGATAAAGGGGATTTAGGTTATGTATGTGGCGAAGTGTTTCGAATTAAGAATGCAAGGTTAGAAGGCTATAAAAAATTTATAGTGAAAGCATACAGTGATAAACAAGGAAAGGTTTCCTTGTCTATTCCAATGGTTGAAGGTGATTACGATTTGGTACCAAAGGAAATGGTCGATTCGCTATGGACAAGATATTGTTTCTAAAAGTGAGTTATAACACAGGTTTTTCTATTAAATAAAACTCGATAAGCAAAACGAATTCTAATAAAGAAAGCCGATTTACGGCTTTCTTTAGTTTAAATATTACCTGAGTCTTGTATCAACGTGATTAACCTTTTAATTCTCTAGCACATTGCTGCAAATGCAAGAAAGAGGCGAATCTTGTATCATGGCGACTTTTATAAGCTTTATTGGCTTGGTAGGTTAAGTCAATCGCACTAAATTGGTCCATGGCTTGCGCGACATCCGCACAGGCTTTCCCTGCAACTGCACCAAGGATAGCAGAGCCAAGCAATACGGGCTCACTGGCTTGTGTTGAAATCACTGGGACGCCACACGCATCAGCAAGTAGCTGGCGGATTAATGGGTGTTGGCCTGCACCGCCACTGATAGCAATATTGTCAATCTCAGCGCCAGATTTTGCCTGTGCTTCAATGATTTGTCGTAATCCATAGCCGATCCCACACACACCAGCAACATAGAAAGAAAGTAAATTTTCTAGGCTGTTATCCATGGTTAAACCAGCGATGACGGCTCTGGCATGAGGGTCAGCAAAAGGTGCTCGATTCCCTAAAAACTCAGGAACCACGTGTATTTTTTCAGCTAGTTCAACAGACTGTGATGGTGAAGATGCTTTTTCTAATACTAAATCCGCTAACATAACAGGCAAAGGTTTACCTTGTTCTTTTGCCGTGAGTTCTGCTTGTGCTGAAGCGGGGTGCAAAGAAAGTAGCTGGTCAATTGCAGCGCCAGCCGCACTTTGTCCACCTTCATTTAGCCACATGCCGGGTACCATTGCACTAAAGTAAGGCCCCCATACCCCCGGTATAAAGATGGGCTCTTTGGTGGTTGTCATTGTGCATGAAGACGTACCAAATACATATGCCATATTGGCGGTTGCATCGCCATTAACGCCAACAGTACCAATACCACCAGCGTGAGCATCTATCATACCAGCGGCGACAGGAGTTCCTGCTAGTAAGCCCATTTGTTGGGCCGCGGCTTCAGTTAAGCCTTCACCACACGGCGTTCCAGGTTCCACAATAAGTTGACCAATACGTGCGAAATTTTCATCTGCTAATTCAGATAAGCCAATCTGTTGAAAGTAGCTCGCATCCCAACGTTTTTCATGGGCAAGATATGTCCACTTGCAGGTGACAGTGCAAGTTGAACGAGCTAAAGAATCAGTTGATTTCCATGTCAAAAAATCGGCTAAATCAAAAAATTGCCATGCATTATCATAGGATTGACGTAAATTTTCTTTTAGCCATAGAATTTTAGGCGTTTCCATTTCAGGCGAAATTTTACCGCCAACATAGTTTAAAACAGGGTGTTTTAATTGATTAATCCGTTCTGCTTGTTCAGTTGCACGGTGATCCATCCACACAATAATATTGCGTTCAGGATCATTTGATGGGCTAATCGTAATCGGCTGTTTATCTGCTCCAATGACAACCAGTGAGCAGGTTGCATCAAAGCCAATACCCGCCACTTGTTGTGGTTGTGCTTTTGATAATGCCATCGCTTGTTTGACACTATAACAAACCGCTTCCCAAATTTCGTTACTTGATTGCTCTGCAAAATTGGCGTTATCACGAAACAGTGTAATATCACGCTTGGCAGACGCTAACATCTTGCCAGACATATCAAAGACACCTGCGCGAGCACTGCCTGTGCCGACATCGATACCAATAACGACTTTATCGTTATTTTTTATTTGTGCATGTGAATTATTCATTTTTCCTCCAAGGTGCTAACTGCAATGAATTGCGAGATGACAAGTTAGAGATCAACACTGTTCGGTACAATAACAAGGTCACGAATAGTGACATTGCGTGGGCGGGTTAACATAAATAATACCGCTTCAGCGACTTCAATCGGTTGCATTAAGCTACCATTTGCTAAGGCTTCTTCCATTTTTTCTTTCGGCCAATCATCAAGTAATGCAGTAACCACTGGGCCGGGTAATACTGCACCAACACGGACACCATGTTCCGAAACCTGACGGCGTGTGGAATGGACGAAGGCTTGGACAGCAAATTTTGATGCGGTGTAAATCGGTTCCCAGATCACAGGGACAACACCCGCAATTGAGCTGGTGAATAATACATCACCGGATTTTTGGGCAATAAAATGAGGTAACACCGTGCGAACACAGCGGAAAGCGGCATTAATGTTTAAATTTAAGACATTATCCCACACATCAGGGTCACCCTCAGCAACAGGGCCACCAATATAGGCACCGGCATTAGCATGGAAAATATCTAAACGGCCAGCTTTTTGTAAGATGGCATCTAACATGCCATCAACTTGTTCTGGTTTCATTAAGTCGACAACTAACGGGATCGCGTTTTCACCTAATTCTTCAACAAGCTGGTTTAATCGCTCTTCTGCACGGTCAATTAAAACGACTTTTGCACCTGCTTTGATGAGTGTGCGGGCACATTCAAGACCGATACCGGAAGCAGCTCCGGTAATTGCTGCGACTTTGTTCTCAATAGAAATGGCCATAATTTACTCCAATCGGATATTTTAGCGAAATGTAAGAATAAAAAGCGCCTGAAATTAATGAAACAGCAATGAGTCACAGGGATGGATAGGTGGCTACATGGGATGGTTGATAGTCTTTATTTTGCAGTATATCAACTCATGTGTCATCAATTTCAATGTTGCTCAATCGATGTAGCAGTATTGCGACTTTTCGACTTTGGTGTCAAGCTAGTAAAAAATGGAGATGAGAATCTGTGACAAAGATCAGACAAAATAAGAAAACAACGATCTATGACCTTGCTGAATTAGCCGGGGTTTCAGCGAGTGCAGTGAGTGCAATACTTAATGGTAATTGGCAAAAAAGGCGAATTAGCGCACAGCTTGCTGAAAAAGTGATCCGCATCGCCGAAGAACAAAATTATGCGGTCAATAAGCAAGCCAGCTTGTTGCGCAGTAATAAATCGAAAATAATCGGCATGTTAGTCCCGAAATATGACAACCGCTACTTTGGCTCTATTGTCGAACATTTTGAAGAAATGGCGCGTGAAAGAGGCTTGTTCCCAATCATTACCTGCACGCGACGTGACCCTGAGTTAGAAATAGAAGCGGCGCGCGCAATGATCTCTTATCAAGTGGATTGGTTGATTTCAACGGGTGCAACCAATCCAGATAAAATCACCGAACTTTGCCAAGCTTCGGGGGTTTCAACCTTGAATTTAGACTTACCAGGCTCGTTGGCGCCTTCGGTTATTTCAGACAACTATATTGGTGCAAAAAATTTAACTCAACGCATTTTAGACAAAAATACGTCTCAATTATCAACAAATGAAGCCTTAATTTTTATTGGTGGTCGTGAACATGACCATAACACGCGTGAACGTATTCGTGGGTTTATTGATGCGCATAATGAAAAAGGTATTACAGTTCCACAAGAAAATATTTTGGCCTGTGGTTATGCACCAGAAAAGGCGGAAAGAGCGCTTTCACGGTTTTTCGAACAGAATAATGATGACCCACAGAGAATAGTGAAATGCGGTTTATTTATTAATTCAACCATTTCATTAGAAGGGGTTATTAATTGGTTAGGTAAAAAAGGCTACATTGGCGCTCATCAACCACATTTAGGCTGTTTTGACTGGGATCCCTTTGTTGCACTTTTAGGTAATGATATCGAAATGGTCAAACAAGATGTGCCAACGATGCTAAACCATATTTTTAAGTTGATAGAGAATGAAAATAACCAAGCACAGTTAATCGAAGTATTACCTGTCGGCGTGGCTAAAGAGTGATATTGAGTGAGAGCCGCTTATCGTTGTTGACTGATAAGCGGCGAAAGGTCATTATTTATTCAGTGTTGTAACCAATAATTGGTGGCGTTGGTTATAGAATTTTGTATAGGTCATATAACCTGCTAATATGGTTGAAAGGCTTGCCGTGCCTAACAGCATAAAAGTCACCATAATCTGGTATTTAACGGCTTGTAATGGGTCGACTCCAGCAAAAATTAAGCCAGACATCATCCCCGGAAGGCTAACAATTCCCACTGTTTTTGCAGAATCCACCGTTGGGATCAACGATGCACGAATACTGTCACGGATAATAGCGGCGGAAGCAACTTTTGGGGTTGCCCCCAAACTTAACATTTCTTGAATCTGTTGTTGCTGGCTTGAAAACCGTTGACCGAGGTTATTAAAGCATAATCCTACTGCAATCATGGCATTACCTGCGATCATACCTGTAATAGGAATGACCTGCATAGGCGTAAACGCGATGGCATTGGTTAATATCAGAATTAACAATGTAAGAAATGTACCAGAGGTAATGGCAATTAATGCAGTAACATAAATTTTATCAATATATTTACTTCTTTTCTTAGCGTTCCACGCGGCATTGACGCAAATAAACATCACCAATGCAATCGTGAGCAATTCGTGATCCACTCTAAATATGTATGTTAGAATATAGCCTGCGATCAATAGTTGAATAATCGCGCGGCACGTACTCCAGATAATATCTTTTTCAAGGGACAGTTTTTCTTTATGGCTAATAAAAATAGCCACTAGGACTAACAGGATAGAAAAGGTTAATGATTCATTGGAAATAGTTGGTTGGTGCACAGTGATATCCTATGATTCGTTATGATGAACAGGAAGGGTAATAATTTCATTAGTATGAGCAATTTCATCTTGATCATGGGTTACCCATAACACGCCTATTTTTTTATCTATCGCTAAATGATGAATAAATTCATTCACGATAATTTTGTTTTCTTCATCTAGGGCACTGGTGATTTCATCTAATAGTAAGACTTGCGGAAGAAATTGTAAGTTCCTAATAAGAGAAACACGCTGTTTTTCTCCCCCAGAAAGTTCATTAATTCCTTTTTCTAAAATAGAAGCATGTAGAGAAAACTGCTGCAAATCACTGATAACTTTGTCTTTGTTAAATGACAATTTTCTGATTTTATACGGAAAAACGAGGTTGTCATACACAGTCTGCCCAAACAAAGCAGGCGTTTGGGTACAGTATGAAACCAGCTGACGATACGTTTCTGGGAGGATGGTATTGATATCTTTCCCTTGAAACTTGATGGTTCCTTGAGTTGGTGAAATTAACGAGGCGATTATTTTTAATAAGGTGCTTTTACCACAGCCGGAAGGCCCCGTAATCAGTTTAAAGTCGCCTGCTTGTAAGTTAATCTGCACATTATCAAGAATTAATTTTTGCTCAATGCGATAGCCAATGTTATTAAGTTGTAAGAGCAAGTTACTTTCTTCCATATTATCAATAACCTATAAATTAAGTGTGCAGTATTTAGTGCAAATGAGATTCATTTTAACATCTTACTCGATAACTCAGTGCTGATGTTGTTTAATATCAATTTAGATATAACTACTAATATTATGCGCCAATTAGTAGGAAAATTATAGGGGAAGAAAAATACACTTTTAACGAGATATTAGAACGTAAATGCGTTTTTAGACGAATTTTTACAGGTAAAATAAAATACAAATATTCATTCGAATTATTATTTTGAACATATGTACATTTAGAATTTAGTAAATTATTTAATTTGAGAGATATCTCTTTTTTTTAGCTGAATAATATAGAATTTAACCAGTGATACTATTATATTAATAATACCAAATAATTTAATCTGCGCTTAATATTTTGTTGTCTCCCTAAGACAACCTTATATTTATTTCATCAGTATACCAAATATTACATCATGATATTAAGGAATTAAAATGAAAAAATTTAGTGGCTATAGCACCAACTTTTCACTTGATGGTAAGGTTGCATTAATTACAGGGGGGGCTGCTGGTATTGGCTTAGCGATTGCTCAACTGTATGTTGAAAAAGGGGCTAAAGTCGCCTTAATCGACAAGTCAGATAAAGTGATAGAAATTGCGGAAAAACTAAAGAATTCAATTGGTATTCAATGTGATATTACGAACTCTTCAGCCGTTTCTCAGATGGTGGAGAATGTGATTGAACATTATGGTGCGTTAGATATTGTCGTCAATAGTGCAGGGATAGTCGCGCTTGCTCCCGCTGAAAACTTAAGTGAATCAGATTGGGATTTAACGATGAATGTGAATTTAAAAGGGACTTTTTTAGTCTGTCAGGCCGCAGGTAATGCAATGATTAATAATGGAAAAGGGAAGATTGTTAATATGGCTTCTCAAGCGGGGGTGATTGCCTTAGACCAACATGCCGCCTATTGTGCCAGTAAAGCAGCGATTATTGGTTTAACCCAAGTATTAGCACTTGAGTGGAGCCCAAAAGGTATACAAACCAACGCTATTTCACCAACGATTGTCATGACGGATCTGGGTAAAAAAGCGTGGGAAGGTAAAAAAGGTGATGAAATGAAAGGAAAAATTCCTGCTAGGCGTTTTGCGGAACCATCTGAAATTGCCGCCTGTGCGTTATTTTTGGCCAGTGACGCATCTGACATGATCACAGGGCATAATTTAGTGATTGATGGTGGTTATAGTATTCAATAAGGATATTAAATTAATAATAAATAAAGCGAATATGAGTGCTATTTGCTTTATTTTTATTTTAAATAAAAATAAGCCAAATAACATAGTCACTATTTGGCTTGTAATAGAAAATTACAAAGTAGGATAACAGATATTAATTATTGCTAGGTCAATTAACCATTAGGTTTTAATAATGAGTGTGACATAGTAATAAGCTTTTCTACGGTGAAACCAAAATGCTCAAATAATTCATTTGCAGGGGCTGACTCCCCAAAGCTATTCATTCCCATAACTAATCCATCAATTCCTACATATTTACGCCAGTAATCACTAATACTGGCTTCGATAGCAATACGATGGCGAATGTGATTTGGTAACACGCGCTGCTGGTACTCTAAAGGTTGTTGGTCAAAGGTATCTGTTGATGGCATCGAAATGACATTCACATGAAAACCTTGTTCAGTCAGTAGCTTCCATGCTTCAACCGCTAATGTGATTTCAGAGCCAGTGGCAATTAAGAGTAATTCAGGGGTTTCACTACTACTGCGCAAAATATATCCACCACGTGCGATATTGGCGAGCTGTTCCGGTGTTCGCGAATGCTGTACTAGGTTTTGACGGGATAACACAAGTGCGGTTGGGTTCTGTTGATGAATGATAGCCTGCTTCCAAGCCACGGCGGTTTCTACTTGGCAACAAGGGCGCCATACTGACAAATTAGGTGTTGCACGTAGTGACACAAGTTGCTCAACAGGTTGATGTGTTGGGCCATCTTCACCTAAGCCAATTGAATCATGGGTATAAATAAGCACTTGCGGTAATTTCATTAATGCGGCCATTCTCACGGCATTTTGTGCATATTCCGAGAACATCAAAAAGGTCGCTGTGTAAGGGCGAAAACCGCCATGTAATGCAATGCCATTGGCAATGGCGGTCATACCAAACTCTCTGACACCATAGTGAATATAGTTCCCTGTAGGTTGTTCATTAATCGGTAGTGACCCAGACCAGCAGGTCAGGTTGCTTGGGGCTAAGTCTGCGGAACCACCGATTAATTCAGGTAAAACAGGGCCAATAATATTTAACGTGTTTTGTGAGGCTTTACGTGTCGCTATCGTTGCAGGGTTATCATTTAATTGTTGAATAAAGTTATCAATGATATCCGTAAATTTTTCAGGAAGTTGATTAGATAGCCGCAGAGTTAGTTGCTCGGCGAGTTCAGGATATTGTTTGGCGTATTCTCGTAATGCTTGTTCCCAACGTAATTGCTGTTCAGCACCACGCTCTAAGGCATTCCAAGGTTGATATATTTCGTCAGGGATCACAAAAGGAGGGTATTCCCAACCGAGTTGTTGGCGAGTCAGTGCGATTTCATTTTGCCCGAGAGGAGCTCCATGAGAATCTGCCGTACCAGCTTTATTGGGGGATCCGTAACCAATCGTGGTTCTGCAGATAATAAGTGTGGGCTTCGCGGTTTGTTGGCGAGCTTGTTCAATAGCCGCTTTAATCGCAGGGCGCGAATGCCCATCAATGGATCTAATTACATGCCAGCCATAGGCTTCAAAACGCTTTGCGGTATTATCGGTAAACCAGCCTTCCACATCTCCATCAATAGAAATGCGGTTGTCATCATAAAACGCAATGAGCTTATTGAGTTTTAACGTTCCCGCTAATGAGCACACTTCATGGGAGATCCCTTCCATTAAACAGCCATCACCTAAAAAAGTGTAGGTATAGTGGTCGACGACAGGGAACCCCGAGCGGTTAAATGTAGAGGCTAGCGTCTTTTCTGCTATTGCCATGCCAACCGCATTGGCAATGCCTTGGCCTAGAGGGCCTGTCGTGGTTTCGACTCCGGGGGTATAGCCTAATTCGGGGTGCCCCGGTGTTTTGGAATGGAGCTGTCGGAACTGTTTTAAATCATCGATAGATAAATTATAGCCTGTTAAATGAAGCAAGCTATAGAGCAGCATTGACGCATGGCCGTTTGACAAGACAAAGCGGTCACGGTTAGGCCAGTGCGGATCTGCAGGGTTGTGCTGTAAATAATCTCGCCAAAGAACTTCAGCAATATCGGCCATTCCCATAGGGGCGCCTGGGTGGCCTGAATTGGCTTGTTGTACCGCATCTATTGAAAGAAATCGAATGGCATTGGCTAATTTATTTTGTGGTTGAGTGGACATTACAAAGCTCCCAAAGTAAAAGCGCCTAACGTAAAACTAACGTTCCCCATTTTCATACTCACTGATCCGAGCTACTTTTGGTGCCGAACGTCCTCCTTCATAATGGGAAGCCAGCCATGTGTCGACAATGGTTTTAGCCAGTTCAGGGCCAATCACACGAGCACCAAAGGTAATTATTTGCGCGTCATTACTTTTCTGAGCCCGCTCAGCGGAGTATGTGTCATGGCACAGTGCTGCTCGAATGCCTGTGACTTTATTGGCAACTATGGACATACCAATTCCGGTACCACAAATTAAAATACCGCGCTGGTGCTTGCCTTGTACGATAGCAGTTGCAACCGCATGGGCAACATCAGGGTACATTTCGTCTGCAACCCCAGTGTTTAAACAGTAATCAGTCACTTCAATGTTTAGTTCTGCTAAGTGAGCTTTAATCAAATCTTTCATTTCAAATGCAGCGTCATCCGCGCCAATAGCAATAGATAGCATGATAGAGATCCTTATTGTTGAACAAAAGTTCATAAACCAATCAAATGTACTATTTAGAAAATAGGATCTTATGAACAAATAATCAATAGTTGAACATATGTTTTTATTTTTATGATGATGAATTCTGTGATCTACAGCTTCAAATTTAATTTTTTTTGCAGAAAAGGTAAAAAATAGTCGTTTTAAGGCGATTTTATGAGAATTTTTGCACTGAATCACACTTTGACACTCTCACTATGGGCAAGGATGAAGAAAAGAAGGTATGGTTAATTTGTATCTTCATTGAACTTATGTTCATTTTACAAACCGCCGAGGATAGAACTATGTGTGAACACTGTGATTCAAAAGCAACGATGAGCGCGGGCATTCCAGAAAAAATGAAAGCCGTGGTTGCTTATGCACCAAAAGACTACCGTTTAGAAACAGTCGATGTCCCTAAAATTAGTGAAGAAGAGATTTTGGTTCGCGTAGAAGCTTGTGGTATCTGCGCGGGTGATGTGAAGGCTTTTGAAGGTGCCCCTAGTTTTTGGGGAGATGCGGAACAACCCGCTTATATTAAAGCACCAATGATCCCAGGTCATGAGTTTATTGGTCATGTTGTAGGTTTTGGCTCAAAAGTTGAAGGTTTCGCATTAGGTGACCGTGTTATTTCTGAGCAAATCGTACCTTGTTGGGAATGCCGCTTCTGTAAACGCGGTGAATACTGGATGTGTGAAAAACATGACTTGTATGGCTTCCAAAACAACGTTAATGGCGGCATGGCGCAATATATGAAATTTACCAAAGAAGCTATCAACTACCATGTGCCTGTTGAGATGCCAATCGAAGATGCCATTTTGATTGAACCTTACGCCTGCTCTTTACATGCCGTGCAGCGTGCGAATGTCAAATTGGGTGATGTTGTCGTGCTTTCGGGTGCGGGAACATTAGGCCTCGGTATGATTGGGGCTATTAAAAAATCCGGTGCTGGTAAGTTAGTCGTTCTGGATTTATTCGATAAACGCCTTGAATTAGCAAAAGAATTTGGTGCTGATATCGTATTAAACCCTAAACGTGATGATGTAGACAAAATTGTCAAAGAGATGACTGAAGGTTATGGCTGTGACATTTACATTGAAGCGACAGGGGCGCCTAAATCGGTAGAGCAAGGCCTTAAGATGATCCGTAAATTAGGTACTTTTGTTGAGTTTTCTGTATTTAAAGACCCAGTGACCGTGGACTGGAGCATCATCAGTGACCGTAAAGAACTGGATTTATTAGGTTCTCACCTTGGCCCATATTGCTACCCATTAGTGATTGAAGGCATTGGTAATGGCGATTTCCCAACCAAGGGGGTTGTGACGGATATTTTACCTTTAGATAAATTTGCGGAAGGTTTTTCGATGATGGCGAAAGGCGACCCGCACATTAAAGTGGTTCTCGACCCGAACCTGTAGAGCTGTCGTGGGTTGAAAAAAAGACGAATTTAAAAATATAACGATAAAAATTGGACCTGAATAAATGTCACCCTACCAAGGCTTGTTATTCAGGTCCTAACCCAGCGAACAAGCACTGAGGTCAACAATATGATAATCAATAAACTGTCTAAAGTAACGGGGTTTTCACCAAAGTTACTACTTGGCTATTTTGGCGTTCTGATCTTTATGATGGGAGAAGGCCTAGAACAAGGCTGGCTGTCACCTTTTATAATTAGCCGTGGAATGAGTATTGAAGAATCATCATTACTATTTAGTGTGTATGGTTTTTTTGCCGCTGTCGCCGCGTGGTTGTCCGGTGTGTTGGCTGAAATTTATACCGCCCGTCGTGTGATGATTTTTGGTTTTGTGATGTTTGTCATTGGCTCGATTATTTTCTTGTCTGTTGGCTTACCGAGTAACAGCCTGTCTATCATGATCCCAACCTATGCGCTGCGTGGTTTTGGTTATCCAATGTTTGCCTACGGCTTCTTAGTTTGGGTGGCCTATGAGGCGCCAATTAAAAAACTGGGCTCTGCAGTCGGGATCTTCTGGTTTGTTTATAGTGGCGGACTCGGTGTTTTAGGTGTGATGTATTCAAGTTATGCGTTGCCAGTTTTAGGTGAAATGGCAACGTTATGGAGTGGACTGATTTTTGTCACTATCGGGGCATTTATTGCTATCGCACTTAACCGCAACAAAGCGGGAGATACACAAGATGCACCGAAAGAAAAAGTCTCGCTCAGCTATGTATTTAAAGGGATCACCATCGCGTTTGAAAACCCAAAAATTGGTTTAGGCGGCATTGTTCGTACCATTAATACTTCAGCAGCGTATGGTTTTGTGATCTTCATGCCAATGTTTCTTGCTGACTTTGGATTTTCTCGTACAGAGTGGTTACATATCTACGCGGCACTTTGGACAGTGAACATCGCTTTTAATCTGATCTTTGGTGTAGTCAGCGACCGTATCGGTTGGCGCAACATTGTGATTTGGTTTGGTTGCGTAGGCTGTATGGTTTGTACCTTAATGTTTTACTATGTGCCTTATTATTTTGGGCACAGCTATACCCTGATGATGATAGCTGCTGGCTTATTTGGCGCATGCCTCGCAGGATACGTACCGCTTTCAGCCATCATGCCGAGTTTAGCGCCTGAAAATAAAGGCGCGGCGATGTCAGTTCTTAATTTAGGAGCCGGTTTAAGTACCTTTGTTGGCCCTGCATTAGTTGGGCTCTTTATTAGTAGCGTAGGTGCACTTGGCGTAATTTGGATCTTCTCGGGGCTCTATCTATTTAGTGCGATATTGATGAAATTTATTACTGTGCCGGAAGAATTACTTGAACAGTCGGCAAAGATGCAGCTAACACCAGAAAATAAGTAAATGAGGGAATTATGAATAGAATCATTAATGAACCTGATCTCGTTGTTGAAGATGCAATTCAAGGGTATTTGAAAGCGCACCCTGAATATTTTGCACAAACTGATAACGCGCGCGTTCTAAAATACCCAAAAGCACCAATACAAGGGAAAGTGGGCATTGTCACTGGTGGTGGTTCAGGTCATGAACCTGCGTTTTTAGGCTACGTGGGCGAGAATATGCTAGATGCGGTGGCCATTGGGGAAATTTTTTCCTCACCCACTGCGGGCGCTTTTTTAGACGCGTTTAAAGCAGCCGATAGCGGTGCGGGTGTTGCCTGTCTATATGGTAACTATGCGGGTGATAACATGAACGTCAAGATGGCGATGAAAAAGGCAGAAAAAGCGGGGATGCAAGTCAAAACCGTGGTTGCTACCGACGACGTTGCTTCAGCACCTGCGAGTGAAAAAGAAAAGCGCCGTGGTGTTGCGGGTGAAATTCTTATGTGGAAAGTGGGCTCTGCCGCAGCAAGCAAAGGCTATGATTTAGACGGTGTGATTAATGTAGCGCAAAAAGCGATTAATAACTGCCACTCTATTGGTGTTGGGTTAACGTCTTGCACTATTCCAGCTGTGGGTCATCCAAATTTCCATATTGAAGATGGGATGATGGAACTAGGCATTGGCCACCATGGCGAGCCAGGCATTGAAATCATGCCAATTCAATCTGCCGCGCAAATGGCACAAACCATGTTAGCGCCAATTTTAGATGATATGCAGGCAAAACAAGGTGATGAAGTGGTCGTCTTGGTTTCAGGGCTAGGTGCGACACCGGTTATGGAGCTATACATCTATTATGCAGAGGTTGAAAAACAACTCAGTGAGAAAGGTGTACGGATTGTTCGTAACTATGTTGGTAACTATTTTACCTCACTAGAAATGATGGGGGTCACGCTGACATTAATGAAAGTGGATGATGAATTGAAAACATTGATGGATGTCCCTGCATATTCATTGGGTTTAACACAGGTTAAATAAGGAGACAATTATGCAAGTTATTTCAACGGGCAACGGCAAGGAAATTACCCTTGATTTAGTGAACATTATTGTTTCTAACCGTGAATACCTCAGTGAAATTGATGGCGCAATAGGGGATGGAGACCACGGCATCAATATGGCAAAAGGTTTTAATTTATGTGCGAAAGCAATCGCAGACCGTGAATTATCTCTCAGTGAAGGCTTTGAAGAGATTTCTGATGCTTTGATGGAAGGTATTGGCGGCTCAATGGGACCACTTTATGGCAGTTTCTTTATGGGAATGTCAGACAGCATTTCAGGGAAAAATACGCTATCACAACAAGATTTCCTCGATATGCTGAAAAATGGTTTATCTGAGCTGCAAGACATCAGCAGTGCGACAGTGGGTGATAAGTGCTTGATGGATACATTGATCCCCGCAGTTAATGCTTTTGAAGAGGCGACAAAAGCAGGGGGAAACTTTAAACAAGCGCTTGATGCGATGCAGGCCGCTGCTATTGCAGGTCGTGATTCCACTGTAGATTTAGTGGCTAAAATTGGTCGTGCAAGCCGCCTTGGTGAACGTTCAAGAGGGGTATTAGATGCGGGGGCCACTTCTTGTTGTTTATTATTATGTCAATTAGCGCAGAGTATTGAAAAACAGGATGCATTAGCTAATGCATAATTGTTTTATATAATTCTTTCGTGGATATATAGTCAAATATCATTGCTATATATCCACTCTCTTTTATAACTCACTTATTAATTGCCACTAGAAACGCTATACTAAAACCTTATCACCCTTGTTGCGATTAACACCAATAAAGAGGAAATCACTATCTTATGGATAGATCACAAACATCTTCCGAAATCGAGCTACTGACTGAAATTGCGATAGCTTATTATCGTGATGAAATTACTCAGGAAGAGATCGCCAATAAGTTTGGTATATCGCGAATTAAGGTAGGGCGCTTACTCAAGCGGGCAAAGGAAGAAGGTATTGTAGAGATCAATGTTCGCTATCATCCTATTTTTAGCACTCAGTTAGAACAACAGTTACTTTCTCGCTTCCCGATTTCCCGTGCATTGATTGCCCTCGACCATCCCGACGAAGAAGAGCAACGTTACCAAGTCGGCACTCTCGTCGCTAACTATTTATCAACAACGTTACGAGACAATATGATAGTCACGGTCGGCCAAGGTCGCAATGTTGCGGTAGTAGCTGATAGCGGTGGGGCCGTCCCTGAAAAAGATTGCCGTTTTATTTGTGGGATAGGCGGAACCCATCGCCCAGGTGATTCCATTAATGCGGATCATATCAGTCGTCGTTTAGCTAAAAAGTTTGGCGGAACTAGCGAAACCCTATACGCCCCAGCTTATGTTGAAAATAACGAATTAAAGCAAGCGTTTATGAAAAATGGCACCATTAAGGAAACCTTAGATCGTGCCCGTAAAGCGGATATTGCTTTAATTGGTATTGGCGATATGAATGAAGATAGCTATATGGTCAAACTAGGCTGGTTTACACCACGTGAAATCGTTGATGCGAGCTTGAACCAAGGGGTGATTGGCGATATCGCGGGATATGATTTTTTCAATGCACAAGGGCAACATGTAGATACAGTGATGAATGACCGAGTGATTGGTCTAAGCATTGATGAACTCAGAAAAATCCCCTGTGTAATCGCAATTGCATCAGAGTCATCAAAAGCAATGGCGATTATGGGAGCGCTACGTACGGGGGCGATTGATATTATTGCGACGAGTGCGAGTAATGTGCGGACGATTTTAAAGATGTCCCAATAGCTCGTCATACTTCAAGCTGTCGCGTTGTTGACTACGCTCATTCGCATTAGTCACATACTTGTGTATGCTCCTAATGACTCATTCACTTGTCGCCTAGCGACAACTTGAATTATTTAGAGCTATTATTTTGTCATACTTCAAGCTGTCGCGTTGTTGACTACGCTCATTCGTATTAGTCACATACTTGTGTATGCTCCTAATGACTCATTCACTTGTCGCCTAGCGACAACTTGAATTATTTAGAGCTATTATTTTGTCATACTTCAAGCTGTCGCGTTGTTGACGACACTCACTTATTCGTTTTCTGCTTAGTTATGACTCCTAACTATTTAGGGTATCTATCATAAATTAGGTTTGCATCACCTAATTAGTTGCCTTATTATTTTTATGTAAACCTTTGGGAGATGGCATTCCTCCTCATGTGAAACCGCCCGCAGAGGGCTGATGATGCCTACGCTAACCTTTTCAATGAATAGGGTACGTAGGTATTATGTGCCCTGGATTTTGGGCATAAATGCGGCAATAGGAAACTTTCCTTTCATTTATCCCACCAATATTAAAGGAAGTTTCTATGTACGCCTCTTTATTTGCAATCGCGATTGGTTCTGTTCTTGGTGGATGGCTAAGATGGTTTGTTAGCCTAAGACTTAATCATCTTTACCCAAATATTCCTCTAGGTACCGTCGCAGTCAATTTGGTTGGCGGCTTTGTCATTGGGTTTGCCATTTCGTATTTTGCCAATGCAAATATTAGCCCCGCTTATAAATTATTCATTGTAACTGGTTTCTGTGGTGCATTTACCACCTTTTCGACCTTTTCACTTGAAGTCTTGGTATTGATCCAAGAAGGTAAATTGGGTTTTGCCATTAGTACCATCGCCATCCATGTGATTGGCGCCCTGATCTTTACCTTGCTTGGAATGTTATGCCATCACTGGTTAGCACAGGGGTGATTTATTAGCTAACAAATGATGTGCAGTAGCTTCATCGGTCACTAAACCTGTTACCCAACCACCATTCATAACAGCTTGAATTGCTTTCGTTTTGTGTGTGCCACCCGCAAATGCGATCACCGGTTTATTCGGGGAACGGAAAAGCGGAACACTGGTGTGTGTGGCATCTAACGCGGTAGAAAGCCGTTCACCGTTAGCTTGGATAAAATGCCCCAGTAACTCCGCGGTCACCCCTTTTTCTAACAACATTTCCATTTGTTCATCCGTGACGAAACCTTCAGAATTGAGTGGGCATCCTTTACCGACTTCGCCAATGCCAATAAAAGTGATGTCCGCATTCAGTGCTTTTTCGGTAACTTCTTTATACACGCGATGTTGGCACCACATTGCTTTATCTTCTGGGCTATCGGCGTACAGTGGCGCAGGTAGAATATAGTGCCGGCACTGTAATTTTTCTGCAAAGCGCAATGGGATATCATAGCGAGTTGCTGAGCTATCACGAGCAATCGCACCAATTAGTGAAACACATTGGTGCTGGGCGGTTTCTAGGTAAGGAAGGGCATCAATAATACTGCGTAATGTTCTACCTGAACCAATACCTATAACTTGGGGTTTATCGGGTTCGATTAATTGTTCCATCAGTTCAGCACCGGCCACTGAAATCATGTCGAGCGTGGCTTCTGTATCAAGTTGACCTGACGGGACAACAAAGCAATGTGTTAGGTGATACTTTTGCTGGATTTGATTAGCGAGTCTTAAACACTCCGTAATCGGGTGTGTGATTTGCACCTGAACCATACCTTGCTCTTTTGCTAGTGAGATAAGGCGCTGGGCGACTTGTCTTGATAGCCCAAGTTCATGCGCAATTTCTTGTTGTGTTTTACCTGCCACAAAATATAGCCATGCCGCACGCGCAGCTTGTTCCATTTTTTTTAATTCTTTCTGCATGGACGTTCTCCTGCTGGTTTCGCTTATTGTAATTCTGGGCAATTGTTTATTAAAAGGGCAAAAGTCAATAGTGTGAGCATTATCGCAGTAATTGTGATCAGATTGAAACTAAAATATAACAAACGGGCATATGCCCAATAAAATAGCAATTATTTAATTTTAGGTTAAGGAGTCACAATGTTAAAGCAGAAATCAGTGTGGATGCACATCGGTGCTGGGTCATTTCATCGTGCTCACCAAGCGTGGTATTTGCACCGCTTGATCCAACAAGGGGATGATAGTTGGTCAATTGCCTTAGGGAATATTCGCAATGATACGAATTCATTGCTTGATAACTTAACCAAGCAAAATGGGGAATATACCCTTGAAACTGTTTCACCTGAAGGTGAGCGCCATTATGAAAAAATCACTTCAGTGCGTAAAGTATTGCATTGGGATGAGAATTTAAGCCAGTTAGTCGAACAAGGCCGTGATAAAGCAACACGCGTGATAGCCTTCACGGTCACGGAGGCGGGCTATTATTTAACCCCACAGCATGAATTAGATGCAGAACAGCCAGATGTTAAAGCAGACTTAACGGGCAAAATGAGCACCATATATGGTGCGTTAACGCATATTTTACGTGCACGTTTAGCTGCGCATGGTGAACCCGTAACCTTATTAAACTGTGATAATTTACGCCATAACGGTGAGCGTTTCAGACATGGCTTTTTATCTTTCTTACAGCTAAAAGGTGAAAGTGAGTTATATCAGTGGGTGAAAGAACATACCCGTTCACCGAACACTATGGTGGATAGGATCACCCCTCGGCCAACATCAGATGTGGCTGAGCGTGTTAAACAACAAACGGGTTGGGATGATAAAGCTCCTGTTATGGGGGAAGCATTCATTCAGTGGGTGATTGAAGATGACTTTATTAATGGGCGCCCTGCATTAGAAAATGTCGATGTAGAAATGGTTGAATCCGTTTTACCGTGGGAAGAAGCAAAAATTCGTATTCTGAATGCGAGCCACAGTTGCATTGCTTGGGCTGGAACCTTAATTGGTTTGAGCTTTATTGATGAAAGTACCCGCCAATCCGCTATCAAACAAATGGCATGGAATTATGTCACATATGACGTGATACCGTCATTGTCACCGAGCCCTCTCGATTTAGAACAATACCGCGATGTGGTACTCGCACGCTTTAGTAACCCTTATATTCAGGATACTAACCAGCGTGTTGCCGCTGATGGTTTATCAAAAATTCCCGGTTTTATCACGCCAACATTGCAAGAATGCTATCAGCGCCAGCAAACTCCAGCCGCGACAGCGGTGCTTCCTGCTTTATTCTTCGTGTTTTTACAGCGCTGGGCTCGTGGTGAATTACCGTATGAATATCAGGATGGCGTGTTAGATGTACCGCTATATCAAAAAATGATGAATAGCAGTGACGCATTGTCGCAATTTGTCTCAAGTGACATGCTGTTCGGCTCACTCGCTCATTCTACTGAATTTCACGAATTGATGAGCAACACGGTTGAAAAAGTTGAAAATTGGCTCAAGTCACCTCAACAACCTCTGTAAGGAGAAAGGCGATGTACCTCGGAATTGACCTAGGCACTTCAGAACTTAAGGCTGTATTAATTAATGCTCAGGGCGAAATTGTTGCCTCAAGCCATATGGCATTAACCGTACAAAGGCCACATTCTCAGTGGGCCGAGCAATCGCCAGATAGCTGGTGGGAAGCCACCAACGCAGTTGCGGCTACGTTGCGACAAAAATCCCCAGAAGCATGGGCGGCGGTAAAAGCAATTGGCTTATCAGGCCAAATGCATGGTGCGGTACTGCTTGATGAGCAAAATCAAGTGCTGCGTGATTGTATCTTATGGAATGACACCCGCAGTGCGAAAGAATGCGAATGGCTGATGGAGAATTACCCCGAGTTTCTAACCATTGGCGCTAATTTGGTGATGCCAGGTTTCACAGCGCCCAAATTATTGTGGGTTGCACGTCATGAGCCTGAAATATTCAAGCAGGTTGCTAAGGTATTGCTTCCTAAAGATTATCTGCGTTGGAAAATGACGGGGTTATTTACCAGTGACATGTCCGATGCCTCAGGTACATTATGGCTAGATGTGGCTAAGCGTGATTGGTCTGATGAACTATTGGCTGCAACTAATCTAACTCGTGAACAAATGCCTTCTTTAGTTGAAGGTGCTGAAAAAAGCGGTGTGTTACGGGCGGATTTAGCTTCCCAATGGGGGCTTAGCGCCGATGTAATTATCGCGGGTGGAGGCGGTGATAATGCGGCTTCTGCTGTTGGTGTTGGTGCGGTTAATGACGGTGATGCTCTAATTTCCTTGGGCACCTCTGGCGTCATTTTTGTGGTTAATAATCAGCTACAAGCCGCACCACACCAAGGCGTCCATGCTTTTGCCCATGCATTGCCAAATCGTTGGCACCAAATGAGTGTGATGTTAAGTGCTGCCAACTGTTTGCGTTGGCTTTGCCAGCTTCTTTCCACAACGGAAAATCAGCTAATGGATGAAGTGGGGCAATTGACCGATGACCAGAAAAAGCAAGCTCCGGTATTTCTGCCTTACCTCTCAGGGGAACGAACGCCCCATAATGACCCTTATGCTATGGGCTCATTTTTTGCGTTGAGAAATGAAACAACTCGGGCCCAGCTTGGTTATGCAGTGATTGAAGGAGTAACCTTTGCTCTGGCAGATGGCATGCAAGTACTTAAACAAACGGGGACGCAAGTAAGCCGCTGTAGTTTAACAGGAGGCGGTGCGCGCAGCCCAGTTTGGGCGCAGCTGATTGCGGATGTTATCGATATACCGATTGTGACCCACCCAGCGAGTTCATCAGGGGCTTTAGGTGCGGCTCGTCTGGCATGGCTGGCGGATGGCGGCAATACAGAAATGGTGTGCCAAAAACCAGAAGTGTTGAATACCTATTTACCACAAAAACAGTACCAAACTTGGTTAAATCAACGGCTCGATGCTTTCCGCTTATTATATCAACAGCAAAAACAAGCAAGAGAATTATTGCCTCAGTAGGCAATTGTGGCGGTGTTTCCCTACACATCACCGCCACAGTTATCTCTTCGCGATTGATTAAAATAACAAAATTAGAATGAGGAAACTGCAATGGAACAGAAGCAGTATTGGCTTGGTCTACCTAAGCATTTGTTCTGGGGTTTTATTGCCATCGCTATTTTTATGAGTGGTGATGGCTTTGAAATGGCTTTTTTATCGAAACATATCACTGATTTAGGGTTTACACCGGCACAATCAGCGATGGTATTTACTGTCTATGGCTTAATGGCAGCCGTTGCCGCATGGGCATCTGGCGTCGTAGCTGAAATTATCACCCCCCTAAAAGCCATGATGATCGGGTTTATTCTCTGGATTGTCATGCATGCCTTATTTATGGCATTTGGCTTAGGCATGAAAAGCTACGGTATGATGTTGTTATTCTATGGGATCCGTGGGCTAGCTTATCCCTTGTTTATCTATTCATTTATGATGATGTTAGTGCAAGTCATCCCTCGAGCGCATCTTGCTGCTGCCACGGGGTGGTTCTGGGCGATGTATTCTGTCGGAATTGGCGTGATTGGGAGCTATTTACCCAGTTTTTCAATTCCAATGATAGGGGAGACAGGAACATTATGGATGGCCATTGGTTGGGTCGCTATTGGTGGTGCAATTGCGTATTTTAGCCTACGCAATGTTCCAGTTGACCGCTCTAAAGTCAATTTACCGATGAAAGATAAAATGGCCGAATTATCGCGGGCTGCCACCATTTTATTTACCAACAAAGACATCTTTATGGCGAGTTTAATCCGTATTATCAATACAATCTCATTGTTTGGTTTTGCGATTATTATGCCATTACTGTTTGTTGACCGTTTAGGGTTTACCATTTCTGAATGGTTACAGATTTGGGCTGTTTTCTTCTTTGTGACTATTTTTACGAATATTTTTTGGGGAATTGTTGGTGAACATATTGGGTGGGTTCGTCAGGTCAGGTGGTTTGGTTGCCTAGGTATGGCAATATCTAGCCTGATGTTCTATTACTTACCGGTTTATTTTGGCCATAATTTTGCGATTGCTTTAATACCTGCGATTTTACTGGGGATCTTTGTGGCTGCATTTGTTCCAATGACGGCGGTATTCCCAAGTATTGAGCCACACCATAAAGGTGCTGCGGTCTCAATTTATAACCTTTCAGCGGGGCTGAGTAATTTTGCTGCACCGGCAATAGCCAGTTTAGTATTACCTTTCTTTGATATTGTGGGCGTTGTTTGGGCATATACAGGTTTGTATCTCTTTGCAGGAATACTGACATTTTTTATTAAAGTGCCACAACCTGGATTTGAAAATAATCGCAAAATAAAATCAGTGAAGTCGATGACAGAACAACAAACCAGTCATTAATTTACTTTATCTAATATTTATCGAGTCCTGTAGATAGTGAATATCTATGGGGCTTTTCTTTATTTAAAGAAACGCTATTGTCGTGACAAAGTAAATTGCAGATGAAGGGATATCGTCCTTTACAACAGCAATATAAAGAGAAACGGTTTAAAAAGAAAATAAAGTAGAATATTTCCTATAAATAGAAATATGATTCATATTTATAAGGTGATTTTTTATCTTGTTGCGATTTTTATTGAAAATACAGCACTAGACAATAGAATATAATTTCATAGACTAAAAAACAATCTATAGTCAATTCGTTTATTAAAAGAAATTTAAATGACATAAAATATTAGATTACAAACCTGCATTTAGAGAATGTTAAGGCACTTACCCATTTCGATGTTATATCTGACTATTAAATTCACTGTATACCTTTATTCCAAGCAATTTAAATCCTGTTTGACTCTCTATACATCTGAATTTTCGGTGTTATGATGAATTTTGTTGCAATTTTGTATGTTTGCAGCGAAATACTCTCTACATTGGTGTTTTGTTGTGCCAAATAAAATTTATAATCTAATCCTAATTAAAATTAATAGTTTTCAATACCAAAAAATAATCTAATAAAAAAAGATAAGTGCGGGGAAAAAGTTATGTCACAGATGTTAGCTCTGTTTCTGATAGTGGGAATATTATATATCGGGGATGCTATAGCCGTTAGAACTAAGGCTTGGATCCCCTCCGTATTTGTATGCGCAGTGCTCTTTCTTTTAGGTTATTGGACTATTTTCCCGAAAGATATTGTAAGTATTGCCGGTATTCCTCAAGTAGTTGCGGTGACCTTGATGTATTTGTTAATTACAAATATGGGAACCTTATTATCGCTAAAAGAATTGTTGCGCCAATGGAAAACCATTCTTATCTCCTTAGCTGGGATTTTAGGTATCATTTTCTTAACCTTTATTATTGGGGTTGCCTTATTTGATTTAAACACGGTATTAGTTGCAGTTCCTCCGCTAGTTGGCGGTATTGTTTCTTCGTTAATTATGTCAAAAGGTGCAGCTGAGGCAGGTTTGGTTGACCTTTCGGTTTTCGCAATCTTAATTTACGTTATGCAGGGATTTGCTGGCTATCCATTAACAGCCATAATGTTAAAAAAAGAAGGACGCCGGGTTCTAGAGAAATATCGAAGTGGCCAATGGCAGGAAACTTTATCAGTTGATGGCGCCAAAGAGGTTGAAGTGAAAACGGTGGTATCTGAAGATGAAATGCCACGTATGTTTAAAAAAATTCCTAATCACTATAACACCAGCTATTTTAAATTCTTGCGCTTAGCGGCGGTAGGGTATTTGGCTTATTTGGCGTCGTCCTTTGCTGCTCCTTATGTGAGTATTAGCCCATTTGTATTGTGTTTATTATTTGGTGTTATTGCCTCTTCATTAGGTTTCTTAGAAAGACAGCCGCTACAAAAAGCCAATGGCTTTGGGTTCGCAATTATGGCTTTAATGTTGTTTATCTTTGATACATTAAACCATGCGACCCCGGATATGTTATTACGCCTAGTTTATCCGATGGTGGTGTTAATTTGTGCTGCGGTTATTGGGATGTACCTTGCATCATGGGTCGTTGGTAAAATATTAGGTGTTACCAAAGAAATGGCGTTTGCCGTTGCGCTAACGGCATTATATGGTTTCCCAGCAGATTACATTATTACGAATGAAGCAATAAATGCATTAACGAAAGACGAAAAAGAACGCCAGGTATTAACTAGCCATATGTTAGGGCCGATGCTAGTTGGTGGCTTTATTTCTGTGACCATGGTGTCTGTCGTGCTAGCCGGTATCATGGTGGCTTATATTGTTCCAATTGCAGGGTAAAAAATAATGGAAACAAGTACTTCAAGAATTCAGCGCCATTTAGAACAGTTGGCAGAATACACCGCAACTCCGGGTCAGGGTACTACGCGGATGAGCTACAGCGAACAAGATAAACAAGCTCGTGCTTATCTCAAACAAGAAATGGCTGCGCTAGGCTTGCAAGTCCGTGAAGATGCGATTGGCAATATCTATGGGCGTTTAGAAGGCCTGCAAGCTGATTTACCTGCGGTTATTGTGGGCTCTCATTTCGACTCAGTTCCTCATGGAGGGGCATTCGATGGCCCCGCGGGGATTGTTACGGGTTTGGATGTTGTCGCGCGCATTCGCGAGCAAAACTTAACACCAAAGTATCCCTTAGAAGTGATCGCATTAGTTGAAGAAGAAGGTACCAGTTTTGGCCGCGGTTTGATGGCGTCGAGTGTAATAACAGGGCTGATAGGCACAAAAGAATTATACCAATTGAAAGATAGTCAGGGCGTGAGTGCCGCGAAACGTATGGCTGATGCAGGGTTCAATGCAGACAATGCATCCCAAGCGGTGCTTGACCCTAAAAAGGTTAAAGCATTTTTAGAGCTACATATCGAACAAGGTCCAGTATTAGAACAGGTCAATGAAGATGTAGGGATCGTAGAAACCATCGTTGGTATCAGTCAGTTAGAAATTAAACTGACAGGTAAAGCTGGCCATGCAGGTACTACGCCAATGAATATGCGAGCCGATGCATTAGTGTGTGCGAGCCAAATTATCAGCCAAATTCCTAAACTCGCGAAAGCGGCGGGCGATAATACCGTTGCGACAGTGGGGCGTTTAGCGGTATTACCGAATGGGGCGAATGTTATCCCAAGCGAAGTCACCTTTAGCGTCGATATCCGTTCTAAAAATGATGTCGCGTTACGTAAAGTAATTGAGCAAGTAATTGAGTTAACAGAACAAATAAGTGATTCGTTAGCTATTTCAAGCGATATTGTTCAGCCGTTATATGTTCAGCCAACGGAGCTCAATAGCGATATTCATCAACTGATGCGACAGCATGCCAGCGACCAAAACTTACGTTTTCGTTCAATGGTCAGTGGTGCAGGGCATGACACAATGATTTTTGCGGGTATAACTCAAACAGGGTTGATATTTGTGCCAAGCCGTAATGGGTTAAGCCATCATCCTGATGAATGGACGGATTATGCACAAATTGCACGCGGGGCAGATGTGATGTTTGCTACTGTTAAATCATTAATAGAATGTTAATAAATTAGCTAGATAAAGTATCTGGCTGTGTAATAGGGTAAAAGGTAGAAAAATGATCAACAAAATAATTACAGCCGCAATCAAAAAACACACACCTGAAATGATTGCTTTTCGTCGTGATCTACACGCTCACCCTGAACTACCGTTTGAAGAAATACGCACGACAAAACGTATTGCTGAAGAATTAGACAAAATTGGAATAGCGTATCGATTAACTGAGCCTACAGGTGTCATTGCTGAAATTAAAGGCGGTAAGCCAGGTAAAACGGTTGCTCTACGTGCAGATATCGATGCTTTACCCGTTTTAGAGTTAAATGATTCATTAGAATATAAATCAACAATTGAAGGAAAAATGCATGCTTGTGGCCATGATGCTCACACCGCAATGCTATTAACCGCAGCCAAAGCGCTATATGAGGTGCGTGAAGAATTAGCGGGTAATGTACGTTTAATTTTCCAACCTGCTGAAGAGATTGCTCAAGGCGCATTAGCTATGATCAAGCAAGGTGCAATCGAAAATGTCGATAACGTTTTTGGCATGCATATTTGGACAACCACACCATCTGGAAAAGTGTCTTGCAATGTGGGTGGGTCTTTCGCATCCGCGGACTTACTGAAAGTCACTTTTAAAGGACGGGGTGGCCATGGTTCAATGCCAGAGGCCACCATTGACGCTGCGGTTGTTGCGTCTGCATTTGTTATGAATTTACAAGCGATAGTTTCCCGAGAAACGTCTTCTTTAGACTCAGCGGTGGTCACGATAGGTAAAATGGATGTCGGGACTCGCTTTAATGTCATCGCTGAAAATGCGGTGTTAGATGGCACGGTACGTTGTTTTGATATTGAAACTCGTAACCGCATCGAAGCGGCTATCCGTCGTTATGCGGAACACACGGCGGCTATTTATGGGGCGACGGCACACGTTGATTATATCTATGGGACATTACCAGTTATCAATGAAGAGCGGAGCGCGTTACTGGCTCAATCCGTGATTTCGCAAGCTTTTGGTGAGCAAGCGCTGATTAATGAAAGACCGACACCGGGCGGTGAAGATTTCAGCTTCTACATTGAAAATATCCCAGGATGCTTTGCTCTACTAGGCACAGGAAATGCCGAAAAGGACACTCAATGGGCACATCATCATGGCTGCTTTAATATTGATGAAGACACGATGGCGACAGGTGCTGAGCTTCATGCTCAGTATGCATGGAGCTATTTACAGCAACAGGAGTTTTAATTGAGCCTGTTAATGCTATTAGGGTTAGTTGTTTTACCAATACCAGGATTACCACTAACCCTACTGCCGATTTATTTTGGTTATTAAGATAAGTTAAGAGCGCGAATAGCGGCGAGTTGTGTAGCCGCTATTAATTATGATGAATAAAAATAGCGTCTCTTAAACGTTGTTGTTGTTCAAATCGTTGTTCTTGGTTGATTTGTGGATCATGGGATAGCTGCATTAGCATTTCATTCATATTATGAACTGAGTTTTCATCAATCAATCGATTTACTTTTTCAACAATTTCATCATAGTAGGACATCACACAGGCTCCAATTAATATTCATTAAAGTTATCATAACGCAAAATCTATTGGGTTAGATAGGCGATTAATTCTGTTTGTCGATCACCATAACCGCCATCGTATTCGGTTCTAAGGCTCGCATTATATGCGGCTCATCCCCAGGGTAGTGAATATAGTCGCCAACCTGTAACTCAACAGGGTTATCCAGTGGGCCGACTAATGCTCTGCCGGACATAATAATGATGTGCTCGCTGACGCCATGCATATGAGGTTCTGAAATACGATCGCGGCCGGGCTGGGCCACCACAGTATAAATATCACGTCGCGAATCTGCGGGAGCTGATGAGAGCAAAAAGGCCAAATAATTTGCGTGCTCAGCACTAACAGGTATCGCCTCCCCATGGCGGATCACCGTGACAGCTTCTTGTTTCTCTTCAATTAATCGCGCGAAAGGAATATCTAACGCCACACAAAGTGCCCATAAGGTTTCAATACTTGGGTTACCACTACCCGATTCCAATTGAGAAAGTGTCGATTTAGCGATACCTGCTTTGCGAGATAGTTCTGATAGGGATAGCCCGCTTTTTTGTCTTTCACGAACAAGGGCTTTCGAAATCAACTCAATGGGAGGAGAAGGTAGATTCAATTTTCATTTCCTATTTAGATTGCACTTTACACTACATGTCGACATAATGAACGAATGTATTATATATCGAACAGTCTAGGAATGCTAACGTCAATAAGCTCAACATTAAATCATAGCACAGTGAAAAACATAGCTCTTGTCTGTTTTGCTGACTTAATTGTCGGCATTTCTTATGGCGCATTGGCGCTTTCACAAGGATTTGACTGGTGGGTACCACTCACTTTATCTATTTTGGTGCTCGCAGGGGCGTCTGAGTTTTTGTTTATCGGTGTTATTTTTGCAGGAGGTAGCCCGCTTTCTGCTGCACTTGCAGGGTTATTAGTGAATTCACGACATATTCCTTTTAGTTTTGCAACCAGTGATTTAACGGGTAAGGGAGCAAAGTCATTACTGGGCTTTCACATCATGAATGATGAGAGCGTTGTATTTGGTTTAGCTCAAGAAACTGAATCAGAAAAACGTGCGGCTTTTTGGTTGTGTGGAATAGGTATTTTACTGTGTTGGCCAATAGGTGTCGTAATAGGTGAGGTATTGGGTAGCTTTATCAGTGATACACACATATATGGGATGGATGCGATGTTTCCTGCGATTATTTTAGCGCTTTCCTTGCCTGCATTCTCAGATAAACGCCTGAGGTTAACTGCAATAATTGGTGCGGTCATCGCGGTTGCAACTACACCGATATTGCCTGCAGGGATCCCTGTATTACTCGCGCTATTG